>CAYMKU010000035.1:9640-34493 GCA_964391015.1 uncultured Ignavibacteriaceae bacterium | reverse complement strand
AATAATCTTTGAAGAATTTAGACAAATAGATGGTACCAGCACAAGAAAGTATAGCGGAACAGGTTTGGGGCTTTCTATTTGCAAAAAAATTGCAGAAATGCTGAATGGTTCTTTAAGTGTTGAAAGCCAGCCCAGCAGAGGTTCAATTTTTACGTTTACTATTCCGTATAATATTTCTGCTGAAAAGAAAGAGAAAAAACATTTTATAAATATTGAAGCTCTGAGACGGAACAGAAAAAATCCAATTCTTATTATAGATGATGATGCGGATATTAGATTGACGATAGGAGAGTATTTAATATATAGGGATTATAATGTTGTTTATTCCGACAGCGGAGAAAATGCTTTGGAACTTGCTAAACAGCTCCAGCCGTTTGCAATAACGTTAGATGTGCTTTTGCCTAAAAAAGATGGATGGACCATTTTGAAAGAATTAAAAGCAGAACCCTCGACAAAAGATATTCCAGTCATCTTGGTTTCAATAATTAATGATAAAGATTTGGGGTACGAGCTTGGTGCATTTGAGTATTTCACAAAACCCGTTTCACAAGCTGATCTTGATTCCATTTTCAACAAATTAGAGAATCATGCAAGAAAAAAATCTGAAAAAATTGATTTTATAGACCCCAATAATTTGGGAGTTCAAGCTAGTGAGAGTAAAATTTTACTGCCAGATGAAAAACCAAACCCAAATAATTCCTTCGGGGAAATTTTAATTGTTGATGATGACCCGGATACTTTATTCACTATCACAGAGATAGTAAAATCTTGTAATTGTAAAACTCTAAAGGCAAGAAACGGCTTAGAATGTATTAGCGTTTTAGAGGAAAATTTACCTGACCTTATCTTACTTGACATAATGATGCCTGAGATGGATGGTTTTCAAACCATCAAAAAAATAAGAGAAAACGCTGATTGGAAACATATTCCTGTTTTTGCGGTTACGGCACGAGCTATGCTAGAGGATAGACAGATCATTCTTAAAAATGGATTTGATGATTATATAACAAAACCTGTAAATACAGGAGTTATTTCATTCAAAATTGAAAAATTATTTTCGAAAATAAAAACAATATAGCATGAAACGGATTTTAGTAATTGATGATTTACCTGAAAATGTGTTTATGCTTCAGGATCGTCTTGAGAAAGAAGGATATGAGGTTGTAACTGCGTATGATGGAAAGACAGGTATTGCTAGAGCCATTAGCGACATGCCAGATCTCATTTTACTTGATGTTATGATGCCAGAAATGTCAGGCATTGAAGTTTGTAAAAAATTGAAACAAGATCCATCTACTACTGATATACCAATAATTATGGTAACTGCTAAATCGAGTGCAGATGATGCTAAAGACGGGTTAGAAGCGGGGGCATTTGATTATATAAAAAAACCATTTGAAAAAATTGAGATGTTAGCAAGAGTCAGCGCGGCATTAAGATTAGCGGAGGCACATAAGCAAATGGTTGAAGCAGAAAAGCAAACCACATATGCCGCAACAGTTGTTACAACAAATCATAAAATCAAACAGCCATTAACACTGATGAATCTTTCTTCTGCCGCAATTAAGCGAGAACTCAACAAGGAAACAATATCTAAAGATGTAATCCTAAATCGGTTGAATTATATAGAAACAGCAATAAACGAGATTACAAACATCCTTAATCAACTTAATGCAATAAAGAAACCCATTATATCGGATTACACAAAAAATGTAAAAATGATTGAGGTTGAAAAGGATACCGAAGAAGGAGCTTTAGATAAGGCTTTGAATAGTTGATAGCATAGTTTCAAACTCGTATGGCTTAGTAACTAAGCTTGTAACCCCAAATTTTTTAGTGTCTGGACTTTCTTCAATAGACATGCTACCAGTAGATAATATAACAGGCATTTTATAGTTAAGTTTTCGGATTTGTTCTACGCAATCCAAACCGTTCATCCCAGGCATATTATAATCAATAATTAAAAGATCTACTTTCATCTCTTCAGTCAGTACTTTTAATACTTCGGCGCTTGAGGTTACTCTAATCACATTAAATCCACTTGATTCTAGAAGCTCAGCGAGTAAATCCCGCAGCATAATTTCATCATCAGCCAGTAATATTATTTTTTCAGACGGTTCGCTTGTCCTCCCAGCATGTGAGATAGGTTCAAATACTGGTATGTACACATCGAATGTTGTCCCTTCGTTTATATTACTCGTAACGTCTATATGACCATTGTGGGCTTTAACTATCCCAAATGTAACATATAATCCCAAACCAGATCCAGTATCTTTCTTCTTTGTTGAAAAGTAAGGATCAAATATTTTTCGAATATTTTCTTCGGATATACCCTCACCTGTGTCAGCTACAGAGAAACAAACATATTTGCCTTTATTAAGCCAGGGGAAGTTAGAAATATTTTTGTCGTCAATAACAACATTTCTTGATGATAAGCTGATTTTGCCGTTACCTTTAATTGCTTCTTTGGCATTCACACATAAATTAAGTAAAACTTGATAGATCTCCGTCGGATTACCAACAATATCATTTATTTTTTCTTCAACACCGCATTCAAATGTAATTTCTTTGGGAAAAGTTTGATTAACAACTTTAGAAAGTTCTGTGATCAGTAGATCAGGCTTTATTAATTCTCTTTGTTTAGGGGTGGGTTTTCCAAATGAAAGTAATCCTTTTGTAAGATCTCTTGCTCGGACAGCACAATTTTCTATGTTGTCAACAAGTCGAGTGACATTTTCACTTTGGGGAACTCGCTTTTTTAATAAGTTTAAACTGCCAAAAATACTTGAGAGCAAATTATTAAAATCATGCGCCATTCCGCTGGACAATTTACCGATTGTTTCAAGCTTTTGTGCTTGTAGAAGTTTTTGCTCTAATGCTGTATTCAATTCTCTGGCTTTAATACTGCTAATAGTAAATGCAAGAACGGAAGAAAGTTGATCAATTTGATTTTGTTCACTGTGTGAATATTTTTTTTCTTTCTTACCGAGTATAACGGCGGCTAATAATTTCTCTTGAATAAAACAAGGGGAGATTAATAGATAATCAGTCTGTAAAGCGTGAACCAGATTAAATCCAATACTATTTGGTGCTGATGTAATTATCAAAGATTTTTTGTTTACGGTTAACCACTTTGTAATGAATGAAAAACTTGTTTTTAGCTCTTTTTCAACTTCATATTTGTTTTTTATTTGTTCAGAAGGGTCATGAAAGCGTATATCGTATTTCATCCCCTCTTCGTAGAACAGTATAAGACTTGATTTACTCTCAGTTAATTTTTCGCATCTAAGGAGGATCTCGTCAGATAACAGAGATAGAGAGTTTTCTTTCACCAAAATACTAAGGATATCATGTAGTTCTTTTTGAAACTCAATGTTCTTTTGGATGGCTTGTTCATGTTTTTCTGTAAGCGCTCTTCTGATATGAGGGTTATAAATTCTCAAAAAATATCCATCGAGCTTGTTTTTCTTAACCAACGGACCAATGCTTAAGTTTTTATGATGAGACGGAAGAGAGATATGAAGTGGTTTATTTTTTTCTAGGACAACAAGATCGTCGTCATCTGTAATATTGAAGAGATCATATAAAGATCTGCCCTTGATTTTTACAAAGCCGGTGTCTTCTTTAAAGCTTTTATTAAACCAAAGGATAAGCCCGTCCTTGTTAGCAATAGCAAGAGAGTTGCCCTCAACTTCTAAAAGCTCTGATAGAGCATAGTTAGAAATTAGTTTATTCAGCATTTAACTAATCTTGTTTGATCTCGTACTTCTTGATTTTAGTGTAAAGCGTTTTAGGACTAATACCCAGTTGATTAGCTGTTTGTGTTCTATCCCACCGATTGAGTTTTAAAACTTTTGCAATATGATGTTTTTCCATTTCATCCATACTTAGTATTTCGGCAATACGAATGTCTTCTTCATTCATTAATGGTTGGGCATTTCTTGCTGTTGTGCTAACGGGTAAATTAAGATCGTCAGGATCAATGAATTCGCCTTCAGAAAAAATTATTGCTCGCTCAATTGTATGTTCAAGTTCTCGTACATTGCCAGGAAAATTATAGCTCAGAAGTGTGAGTTCTGCTTTTGGGGAAAGTTTCTTTGGTGCTCTTACAGAGGATTTAGATTCTAGGAAAAACTTTGCAAGAACCGGTACGTCATCTCGTCTGTCTCTAAGTGGAGGGATAGTTAATGTGATAACATTCAAGCGGAATAATAAATCACGCCTAAAATTTTTGTTATCGGCTTCTTCAAGAAGATTTCTATTCGTTGCTCCAATAACACGAACATTAGAGTTTAAATTAGTAACACCGCCAATCCTTCTGTACTCACCATTCTCGAGAAATCGTAAAAGTTTTGGTTGAAGAGATAAGCTTAGTTCCCCAATTTCATCCAGAAATAAAGTGCCGCCGTTAGCAATTTCCACCAATCCCTGCTTCGTGTTCTTAGCATCCGTAAAGGCACCACGCTCATGTCCAAAAAGTTCACTTTCAATTAGTTGATCTGGAAGAGATGCACAATTGATAACAACGAACGGTTTTTCTGCGCGTGTAGAATGCTTGTGTATGTACTCGGCAAAAAGTTCTTTCCCGGTTCCGGTTTCTCCTTCAATTAGAATATTTGAATCGGAGAGAGCGGCTTTATTAGCGAGATTAATAATTTTTTGAAGCTGTGGGCTATCACCGATTATGTTGTGAGGAAGCTTTTTATTAACTCTATCTATCAGGGCGGTATTTTTATTTAAAAGAGATTTGTGATCAGAGGCATTATTGATTGTAACTAATAATTCTTCAAATTGATATGGTTTGGTAATATAATCATACGCTCCTAATTTAATACAATCAATTGCTTTTCGGATTTCATTCTGCGCAGTAAGAATAACGACAACTAAAGAGGGATTATAATCTCTTGAAAATTTTAAAACTTCTTCACCCGATACTTCAACCATATTTAAATCGAGCAATAGCAAATCATAGTTTTTCCTTTTTATTGCTTCGATAGCATATTTACCGTCATAAACAGTATCTACGGTAAATCCTTCTTCTAGAAGCTGTTCTTTTAGAAGATAGCTTAAAGTTTCATCGTCATCACAAACTAAAATTTTTGAATTTTTTGACATAGTTATTTGTTTTTATAATCTTGAGTAATGAATTTATTTGAATTAAAAACTCAAATTTTTATATTTGTTTTCCCAAAATTGAGGGCGTGTAGCTCAGTGGTAGAGCATTTGCCTTTTAAGCAAAGGGTCGGTGGTTCGATCCCACCCACGCTCACTTTTTTGAAAATAATCGCATTTAATTTCTAATTTTATCCTTATCAAAGTACTCACCAAGATTTAAAAGAACATTAGTTAGATAAATCTAACACGCTCAAATTATTCACAAATATAACTATAAAATTACTAATTCACAGCAATTGGTTTTCTGCTTCGAGTTAGGAAAAATCATAATTTTGACAACCATATAATCTGCCCATTTTGTTTAATCAAAAGTTTTTTAATATAGCTATTAGGAATTATATTATTAGAAACGAAAAGAAGAATTTAAATGGGTGAAATTGTATTTTGGGCTATTATGCGAACTGCTATAACAATTCCTCTTGTTTGGCTGCTTCAAAGTTATTTGGATTTCCAACTTTGGTGGATGATAAGCATGTTTGCTATCTATGGGGTAATAATTCATCCCGCCATGATTCATTACAGATTATTTGAAGAAAAAAACAAGGATATAATAGACTCCACTCTATGTTCGAGCTGCGTACATTTTGATAAAACTGCCGTGCTTTGTTTGAAGCACGACATACACCCAACACAGGAAAACCTTCCATGTGACGGTCGGGATTGGGAACCCAAATCGTTTCAAGCCAGCCAAGATGAATTAAAGTTGTAATTGGCTTTCCTGAAAAAGGAAAGTTCCTATCTAAACATTAATCTTTCAAAATACATTTTTAAATGCAGGTGTATAAAACCAATTTTTATTAAGAATCATTCCTTAAAGTTGGGGTTTATTTGTCACTATCTTATAACTCAAATAACTATAGCAATAAAAAAGGCAAAAAATGTTTAAGGGTTTTAATAGGAAAGAAATAATTAATGTCGTAATTATTTTAATCATTGCTTCATCCATAATTATTTATGCTAGAGAAGGCGGAATTGTTGGTAGAACAAAGAAAAATGGAGATGGATGTACCTGTCATAGCGAGTTTTCATCTGCGAATGTGAGTGTAATAATTTCAGGTCCGGATACATTGATCTCTGGAGAGACAGCCACATATGTTGTTTCAATTGTCGGTGGGCCTTTATCTGCTGGGGGAACCAATATTGCTGCATCAAATGGAGGTTTATTTCCCGTTGCTGGTGATCTGAGAAAAGAAAGTGGTGAATTGACGCATGTTGCACCAAAATTTCCTGTAGCTGGAAAAGTAACATTTGAGTTTACATATACCGCACCTTTAACTCTAGGGCAAGAAACAATATTTGCAAATGGTAATAGCGTGAATTTAGATGGAGCCAATACAGGCGATCAATGGAATTTTGCTGAAAATAAAATTATTAATGTGGTTCAACCAACAGAAATAAAAGATCAAATTTTAATTAATTCTTTCGAATTGTTACAAAACTATCCAAATCCATTTAATCCAGGCACGATCATAAGCTGGCAATCTTCAGTTGGCAGTTGGCAAACATTGAAAGTTTATGATGTTTTGGGAAACGAAGTTACAACACTTGTAAATGAGTGGAAAGAAGCAGGTAATCACTCAATCAATTTTACAGCAGAGGGATTGTCTTCAGGAATTTATTACTATAAACTGATCGTTGAGAATTTTGTTGAAACGAAGAAGATGATATTGACTAAATGAAATATCGCGTAGCCTTCAAAGAAGTTTAACCTATCAAGCGTAGTAAAATTGACTTTAAAAAACGTACACTAACTAAAAATAAAAATCTTTTACTTCTACTTCTTCGACTTTTGGATCGTGTTTGTGAAGAAAAGTGATAAATTCTTTTGCGTAAACCTTTTCTTTTTTACCCTTGTATTGTTCAAAGAGTTTTTCTAATCGTTTATGGGTAAGGGTGCTCATCAAATAATGTTTTTCTTCGTGGTCATCGAATAATCTATAAACGGTTCTGACTGTCTTTTTCATTTAATCTCTCCTGGTTAAATTAAAATTGTATCTGCATGAAGTATATCTGAATAAAGTTCGTTTTTAATTGCCTCGGCATTTTTCCTTGCTTTGGTTAATGCATCAAGGATATACCGGCGGGCGGTAAATACTTTTCTCTGATTTTCATTGGCTTCATCAAGAAGAATGAAACCGATATAAATGTATCCATAAAGCTCGACCAAATCTTTTGCAGCCACATCCTGAATATTTGGATCCTTTTTTTCCTTGATATATTTTAAGCAATCATTAAATAATTCTCGAATTTCCTTGAGTACAGAAAGCAGATTTATCAAACTCCCTTTATACTCTTTTTTCTCACATTCGTTAAAGTGATCAGCAAATACATCATTTATCACCCCGCCTGATGCAGCTACAACTTGAAGCTGTGAAGTGCCTTCATAAATATTGGTGATTCTTGCGTCGCGGCTGAGACGCTCAATTCCAAATTCGTGCATGTAACCTGTTCCACCGTGGATTTGCATTGAATCGTAACAAATTTTGTTTGCACCTTCAGAGAGAAAATATTTTGCAAGAGGAGTAAGCATGTTAAGATATTTTGTTGCTTCCTTAAGCCGTTCATTTATTTCCGCAACCGGTTTCTTTTCTAATTTAAGTTTTTCGACTATTTGTTCAAGCATTTCTTTTTTATCAAGCCAAACGTTTGCATTGTAAAATAATGATCTGTATGCCTCAATTGAGACACGCATGTCAATCAGCATGTTTGCAACAACAGGAAGATTATAAATTGGTTTGCCAAACTGTTCCCGCGCTTTTGCATATTTTAAAGCTTGTTCGTATGCCTCTTGCGCAATGCCAAGTGACTGTGCTCCAATTCCAACTCTTGCTCGATTCATCAGGTACATAACATATTTCAGGAGTCCAAATCTTCTTGTCCCCACTAGTTGTGCTGGTGTATCATTAAACTGAAGTTCACAGGTTGGTGAACCATGAATACCAAGTTTGTGTTCAATCCTTCTAACTCTAATTGTTTCATCACCATAACAAACGAACATGCTCAAACCACGTGCGTCTTTAGTTCCTGGCTCGGTTCGAGCAAGGACGAGAAGTACTTCGCCATTCCCGTTTGTAATAAATCTTTTTACACCACGCAGAAACCAATTTCCCTTCTCATCTTGGTAAGCTGTGAGCTTTACTGCTTGAAGATCAGAACCAGCATCGGGTTCAGTTAATGCCATTGCACCGGTATATTTTCCTGATGCAAATCCGGGAAGGAGTTCCTGCTTTTGTTCAAGGTTTCCAAATTCAGCAATGGTTTTCCCAATATCTTGCAATCCAAAAATATTCATTAGCGAAGCATCAGCACGGGAAATCATTTCAACGGCAAACATGTAAATAGTTGTAGGAAAATTTAATCCACCATATGCCCGCGGTAGGATCATTCCCATTAATTCAGCTTTTGATAGTAGATCAAGAGATTCTCTCGTTCCCTTTGCGTAAGAAACCTTTCCATCTTTAAATACGGCACCTTCATCATCAATGCTTGGTGATCTTGGCGCTATGTAGTTTGCAGCAATGTCTCCCGTTATTTCAAGGATTCTTCTGAAATTTTCTTTTGCATCCTCATAATTAGTTGGTGCGTAATTAAACTTTTCTGACTGTTTATAATTTTCTTCATAAAAATCAACTACCTCTTTTAAGTCTAATCGTTTAAACTGAAAAAGAAGATCTTGATTATCTGTGAAAAAATTTGCCATTGGTTATCTCAACTTTTGTTTAAAAACATTTATGAACATGGGAATTATTTGAAGCGCATCTCCAATAATTCCATAATGAGCTACTCCAAAAATTGGAGCATCAGGATCATTATTTATAGCTATAATTTTGTTTGATTCTTGCATGCCGGCACGATGCTGAATTGCACCCGAAATTCCACACGCAATATAAAGCTTTGGTCTAACGGTAACTCCTGTTTGTCCGACTTGCCTATCAGGAGTAATAAACCCGGCATCAACAGCAGCGCGAGTTCCGGCAACTTCTCCACCAATTACATGCGCCAATTCTTTCACAAGTTCGAAATTTTCTTTAGAGCCTAAACCATAACCGCCGGAAACAATTATCGGAGCAGCTTTAAGATTTACCTTGTTTTCTTTGCGATGCTGTTCAATTATTTTTACTATGTCATCAAACTTCTCAGGAACATAAGGAATTTCGGTTATTTTCCCTTTGATTGGCTTGCTCACAGTTTCCATTTTCATTACGCCTTCACGAACAGTCGCCATTTGAGTGTGGACGTCAGGAGAAATAATTGTTGCAATGATATTTCCACCAAATGCGGGGCGAATCTGCAAAAGCAAATCTTTAAATTCTTCTTTAAGATATTTTACGGTTGAGACTTGAAGATCGGTACAATCTGCTGTGAGTCCGCTTTTGGTATGAGAAGCAACACGCGGGGCTAAATCTCTACCAATAACAGTTGCACCGTAAAGCATTACTCTAGGTTGGTATTTTTCTACCAGTTCGTTTAAGATTCTGCTGTAAGGCATGGTTCTAAAATGTGCAAGCTGTTCATTATCAACAATGAGTGCTTCTTCTACTCCATACTTAAATGTTTCTTCGGCGATTAACTTTATGTTATGCCCAAGTATAATTGCTTTAAGCGAACTTTTTAAACTGTCGGCTAATTTCCTTCCTTTGGAAAGAAGCTCAAAGCTTACATCGGCAGGCTTTCCGTTTCGCTGTTCAATAAAAACCCAAACATCTCTGTTTTTTATTTCCATATATTAACCTAGTATATGATCCGCAAGTAAGTGATCGATTAAGTTTCCAATTCCTTCTTTTGTCGGAGGAATAGTTTCGTGATTACTTCCAGCCAAAACTACAGATTCAACTTTGTAAACTTTAGTTGGTGAGCCATTTATTCCGCAGCGGCTTTCATCAAGCTTAAGATCATCCATAGTCATGGTTTTAATGTATAAGCCACGTGATTCATGCTCATCTTTAAGTTGATCAATATAAAGAAGAGAATTACCTTCTGTGAGTTTTTCTAGCTCGGAAAGAGTTTTGGCATTTTTATAAGCCATAATTCTTTTTGCTTGAAATGGTCGTGGGAATGCGGCATCTTTAATTACCGTAATCAAAACAGGAAGAGTTGATTCAAGAATCTCATAACCACCTTCAATTTTCTTTTTAATTTTTATGAAAGTTTCTCCAATTTCAAGAATTTCATCTGCATAAGTTATTTGAGGAATGTTAAGCTTTTCGGCAGTCTGAGGACCAACTTGAGCAGTATCGCCGTCAATTGCTTGTCTGCCTGCAAAGATAAAATCATAGCTGCCAATTTGCCTGATGGCTTCAGATAAGACATAGGAAGTTGCGAGAGTATCTGCGCCTGCAAATTTTCGGTCACTAATAAGAATTGCTTCATCGGCACCCATGTACAAGCATTCTCTAAGAACATCCGATGCACGCAGGGGACCCATTGTTATTGCAGTTACCTTTCCTCCAAATTTATCTTTTATTTGAAGTGCAAATTCAAGCGCAACTCTGTCCTCGTGATTAAAAATGGCTGGAAGTTTAGCGCGGTTTACTGTGCCGTCTTCCTTCATTACTTGTCCCGATATATTTGCAGTATCGGGAACCTGCTTAACCATTACAATGCTGTTTTTCTTCATAGACTCCCTGTTAAAAACGTCCGAAAATTACAAAAAATATTTGTGGTTTGGCAAACAAATCCGAAGAAATTCCATTTGAGATTTTGATATTGGAAATTATTTAGAGGTTATTGTTTATGATTTGAAATTTTAAAGATCATCCAAGCAACTTGCTTCAAGAAATCTTTTGAACTGTGAACGAACATTGATAACATCATTATGCTCAAGATCTGAATAAATAAAAATCAATCGATTATTCTTTAGATCATTAGTAGAAAGTTCATTTTCATTTCTAGAAATAAAAGATATTTCCCATGAAGTCAAACAGTCCATCAAATTTTCTGATTGCTCTTTTGTTCCGCCATCCTTTGTAAAAATATTTATAAACTTTCCGTTGTAATGATCTAACCAATAAGTGTACTTTTCTATTTGACCGTACAATCCGTCAAATAAGAAAACCTCTTTAATTTTGTCTGTTAATCCGCTTCTCATAAGAATAAAAGAGATAACTCGGTAACCGCCACTATGACCCGAGAGAAGAATACGCCCAATTGATTTGGCATTAATTATTTTCTTTTGGTAAAGGAATTCTGTGACTTCATTTATTAGGTTTTTGAATCCATCTTTCTCTTCAAGTTTTCCCCCAAATGAATCAGGAACGTCCTTTGGTCCCTGAGGAACAATAAGTATAGCATTCTTTTTACTTTCGCTGAATTGTTCTATCAATTTAAATTGACTTAAAACGCTGTCAACGTTGTTATACCATCCGTGAAAGTGAATTACAAAATTATTGCTTGCTTCGGATTTATATCCCTTTGGAATGAATATTAAAACTGTGCTGTCATTGTAGTGTTCTTCGAATGAATAGCTTTTGTTGTTGTAAGTATGTCCGCTCATTCTTTTTTGATGAGGGAATGGTGCGCTAGATAAACTTGAAATTATAACTTCGCCATATTGCTTGTATCTCTCGGTTAGGGACTGTCCATACAAAAATTGTGTTGTGCTGATTGAAAAGAACAGCAATAATATTGAAGTGGAAATTGTAAAGCGTTTCATTTTTAAATTCTTTGAAAAGAAGTTTGATAATTAATCCTCTAAAATATAGTTTATTTTTCGATCATTGGAATTATATCCTAGTTTAAGATTTGTCTTCTTGCGTCTAAATTATGGACTAATAATTGTTAATAGATCCCTCACTCACCCTAGCATTTAATTTTTCGATTCCTTTTTAATTATTAATTGTGTTATTTTATTCCTTGTAATTGTGGCGCGGTTTACATTTTAATTTCAACTCAACTTGAATAGCTAACTATAATTCTGGTATTAAGTTGGAAAACCAGTGGACCAAATATTTTTTGCTTTCCCATCAATTCAAATCCCCGATTTTAAGTAATAAATCTATTAATCAAAAAAAATTCTTTCGCAACTCATTATTCGTCCATTATTATTGAAAGGGACTTTCATGAAATCATTCTTTTTTCTCCTCTTTTCCACAACCTTGTTTGCTCAGACCTTTATGCCCGATACACTATTTTTGAAAGATGGGAGAGTAGTTCCCTGCTTAATTACAAGTATAGGTGATGCTAAAATTGGATTCAAGTATTCAAAAAATATCAGCGAATCAATTGTTCTTTTTGCGATTAGTAAAATCTACCTCCACCAGAAAGGCGAAATCTATTCCGCCGATATAGAATTCGCAAGTGATATTGATGAATTAGAAGAATTTATAAGTGCAAGGAATAGTGTTCTGGAACTAGAAGAGCGCATTCAAACAGAAAAAGGAAAAATGTCGAAATCCAAAAGATGGTCATTCGGCGTGCTGTATGTACCGAATTATTCAAGCAAGACATATACTCTTGATTATGTTACATATGATTATGGTTTATACTACCTTTTTGATTATCCCCATTTAACGAGTTATGCAAATAATAAATCGTCAATGGAAGTTCATGTTGCCTATGAAATTGCATGTGCATTAAAAGTTGTTCTTGGTTGCGGATATAATTCTACTTTTATTACCGAAAGACGGTACGATAGTCTCTATTTATGGTACAGTGGTTATTATGAGGGGTCAAAAATAGAAACGGGATTGAAGCTGCTTGATATAAATCTCGGGCTAAAATATTATTTCCTAGACCTTGATATGAATAAAGCAACTGCCTTTTTATTGCTTGGGATTGGGAAACAATTCGCCTTTGCCGAGCATAAAAGTGAAAATTTATTTCCTCTAAGCTCAAGTTCTACAGTTCAAGATAATGCTGCCGACTTTATGAAGTCTCTTAATTCACCATGGTATTTTACACTCGGTGCCGGCACCGAATATTTTTTTAATGAGTCGCTTTCGATCACTGCCAATCTTCGATTAGTATATTCATCAGTCTCTGGAGATTACAATTATAAATATACGTCGAGCACCCAGGGTCAGACTCTAACGGAAAGTTACTCGGGTTCGGAATTAACAACACGTGTGGGTTTGGGGGTGAATTTTTATTTTTGAAAACATTGAAGAATTTACGAGTTTAATTCATGTGGATTGAATACCCTGAAAATATTTTTGTTATATTATTTCGCGGGCTTTATTGAAGGCAAAACACTTTGCATTCTGTGAAGAAAAAGGTGGTTTAAAAATTCAATTTATTAAAGAATGATAATTGATAATTTCCTTACAAATATTAAATTACACTATCACAAAAATTTCTTACTTACTAATGAAGGGTATACAATGAAAATTTCCCGAATGAATCCCCTAAGGGGCGAGTCAAAAACTGCTGCTTTTTTCGATGTCCAAACAGAAGAAGGAATAATAATTAAGGGATTCAGACTTGTGAGCGGATCTAACGGATTGTTTTTAGCTGCTCCAGATGAAAAAGGCAAAGACGGAAAGTTCTATGATACGGTTATTGTTCCAAAAGAATTAAAAAGCGATCTGGAAAAAGTTGCAATAGAAGAGTACACCAGGTTAAAAGGATAATTTTTTAATAAAGTTCAGTTAAAGATCTTCTTCAATTCTTTCTGATCCTTGGTTTTTCCAAGCGCTAGCATCAGTTTTATTCTTGCTTTTTGTCCATTAAGGTAATCAGCAAAAATTACTCCAATTTTATTTAGCCACTTACCTGCACCAGGGTAACTGTAGATATCAAGAGTTTCGCCTGCGGGACAACGAGATACTAAAACAACAGGAATTCTTTTGTTAATTACATACTCAATTCCTTCAAACACTGCAGGCGGAACGTTGCCAACACCCAATGCTTCGATTACCAGCCCATTGACTTTGCCGTCAGCCGAGTAACGGAAGAATTTTTCGTCCATTCCTGCATAAACAGTTAGCAAGTCAACATTGGTGAGGATTTTTTTTGTTTGTATGGTTTCTAATTTCCTTGGAAGACGGTTGAGAATAACTTTTCCGTTTTCTACAAACCCCAATGCACCAAAATCTAAACTGCGAAAACTGTCGATTTGCTCTGTGTAGATTTTTGTTACTTCGCTTGCTGCATTTATTTCGCCATTCAAACAAACAAGCACGCCAATATTCTTACAATTGGGATTTAAACATACATGAATAGCATCAATTAAATTCTGTGGTCCATCCCAATCTGGCTCCGAGCTGTTTTTCATTGAACCGATAAGCACAATTGGCATTTCTGTTTTTATTGTTAAGTCGAGCAAGTAGGCGGTTTCTTCAAGCGTATCCGTTCCGTGAGTTACAATTACTCCGTCATACTTGTTCGTTGAAATTAATTTTCTAATCGTATTTGAAAGATTAAACATTAATTCCGGAGTCATATGCGGGCCAGGGAATTTTCCAAAATCATAGCAAGTTATATTAGCGAGTTTTTTTGCTTTCGGAATTTTCCGAAGCAATTCTTCGCCAGAGAATCTTGGAACCGCACCGCCAGTTTTTTTGTCAATCATCATTGAAAATGTCCCGCCGGTAAAAACAACAAGAATATTTTTCATTTTACAACCATTTTTGAATTTGCTGAACCAAATTTATGTTATTGTACTTAAAAATGCTTTTTTAGGTCGTTAAGAAAAAATGGACTTGAAGCAATAATCATTAAACTGTATTTTTTGATATATAATTATTAGGAGAAAAAATGTTAAAAGTTGAAGATGTAGATTTAACACCCAACCCGCAAGCATTAAAATTTATTTTGAATGAAAAGCTCTTAAACCATGAGAGAAGACATTTCGGAAATAAAAATGAAAGTGCTAATGATTCTCTAGCTTCTGGTATTTTTGAAATTTCTGGAGTTGTTTCGGTTTTTTATACAGATAAATTCATTACGATTGAAAAATCCAAAGAAGCAAATTGGGGACAAATTCAAAAACCACTAATTGATTTTTTGAAAACCTTTGATAAAAATTCTATCCCTAAAGAAAAGAGTTCTAAGCCGTTTAACGAAAATGAGAGCGAATTGTTAAAACAAATAAATGAAATTTTGGATGATAGAGTTCGTCCTGCATTAGCCGGAGATGGTGGCGGCTTAGAAGTTTTAGGAATAGATGGATTCAGAGTTATGATTAAATATCAAGGGGCATGTGGAAGCTGTCCTACGTCTATTAACGGCACTTTGCGAGCCATCGAAGGTTTGTTGCGTCGGGATGTTAATCCAGCAATTGAAGTTATTGCTGCCTAAAATGGATAATCCAAAGACTTATATAAAGCTGGGAGAAATTAAAATACTTCTCCTTTTTTATTCTTTTTCATAAATTGTAATCAGTTATTTGGTCCTATTTATGAAAAATCAAGACAACTTATATTATTCTTCACTTAAAATATCAGGAATACAATTCAAAATTTTTACTTCTCAAAAAGGGATACGAAAAATCTTTTTTACCAATAAAGATGCTAAAATAAAAACAGCATCATTAACCAAGCTTCATCCTGATGATCCATACATGTTTAATGTTTTTACGGAACTTAAAGAATATTTTGCTGGAGAAAGAAAAAGATTTACGGTTCCGTTGGACATTCTTGGTACCGAATTTCAAAATAAGGTTTGGAGCGAGCTTCTAAAAATTCCATATGGCAAGCTAAAGACTTACAAAGAAATAGCTGTGAAGCTTGGCAATAAAAATGCAATGCGTGCAGTTGGGAGAGCAAACAGTACAAATCATATTCCTATCATTATTCCATGCCACAGAGTGGTCGCATCAAATGGAACACTTGGCGGTTACTCTGGAGGAATTTCTCTTAAAGAAAAATTGCTTGAGCTTGAAGGCAGTTTAAGTCTGGAATTGTTTGAGTAGTATTATGTGAGACTTGGCATTAAAGGGGGTCTCGTGAGTAAGATAAAATTAAAAAGCCCCGTTCATGCGGGGCTTTACTATCTTTGTTTTGAGCAAAAATTTTTTACTTAATTATTGAAATTTTGCTAATATCATCCAGCTTTACAAATTTCTCGCTGAACTTATAAACACCCCTATCGGTCTTTATAGCTTTGATAACCTTGACATTTACGTGAGCATCTTTCTTTTTTGCTTTTGCTTTATCAGCAAATGATTGTTGTTTTGCCATTTATTCTCCAAAAATTTTGGCGAAATATAGTGAAATACTGTAGTCTAAAAAAGGTATTTGTTTAATAAATTGAGAAACAAGGTGCCTCAAGAGAACTGTGTTAGCGGAATACTATGTCAAATCTGCAAAAATTGAATTTGTCAATATTTGCAAATCATTTGGATGAATTCCAACCTGCAGTCCTCTTATTCCGGCTGAAGAATAAATCTTATCAAATAGCTGAGCGGTTTCATCAATAAATGTCTGAAATTTTTTCTTCATTCCAATTGGAGAGCAACCGCCGCGAACATAGCCGGTAACGGTTAATAAATCTTTGGTTGGGATAAGCTCGACATTTTTGTTGCCGCTGACTTTTGCGGCTTTCTTCAAATTAAGTTCATCATTAACAGGAATGCAAAAAACAAGATAGCCAGTTTTGTCCCCTTCCGCAATTAAAGTTTTAAAAACAGTTTCCTGATCAATACCAATTTTTTGTGCAACTGTAATTCCACTAAGATCGTTTTCATCAACTTCGTATGTTTTAATTTCGTGGGGGATTTTGTTTGTCTCAATCAGTCGGATTACATTTGTTTTATTCATTCCTTCCTTAGCATTTCAATTTCGTTTTGGATGTCGTCATACTTTAAATTGTAATCCTCAGCACTAAGCAAAAATTTGGTATAAGCATGCTGAGGGTTTTCAAAAATATTTTGTGTCTTCCCTTTTTCAACGATCTTTCCCTTATACATGACAAGAATATCATCGCATAGAGCTCTTAGTATTTTTAGGTTATGAGAAATACAAACCATGGAAATTTTGTATTCATTATTTATGGATTTGAAGAGGTTGAGAAAATTAAGTTGAGAAACGGAATCTTGTGCCGAAAATGGTTCGTCTAAAATTAAACTTTCAGGCTGAATAGCCAATATTCTTGCAAGTGCTGCCCGTTGCTGCTCGCCCCCACTTAATTCAAAACCTTTTCTGCCCCATAATTTTTGTTGTATGCCCACAGAATTTAAGATCTTAATCTTACGAGATATGTAATCTTCAGTTCCAAAACGAATTTTAGTCGCTTCTTCAATCACATCACCAACCTCCCTTAGCGGGTTTACTATTTCTCCTGTATTTTGAAAAAGAATTTGAACTGGTTTAGCTCTTCGGTTTTTCCAATCATCGGATACATTTAAATAATATTCTCCAGATGTTGGTTGAAGAATCTGCACAAGGATTTTAGCAAGTGTTGTTTTACCGCTTCCAGATTCACCGGCTATGCCAAGAATTTTTTCTCTTTGCAGTGTGAATGAAATATTGTCTAGAAGAGTTTTTTTTATTAGGGACTCGGCTGTGTTCTTAACCTCAACAGAATAAAAAAGGTTTTTTACTTCTATAATATTATTCATATTGTAAGCTGAAGATAGGAGTTTATCAAATTATTTAACCGAGAATTCTTCTGTGACTTAAAAAATTCATCTGGCGGCAAAAATGGTGTTAACCGTCCATTTGTTAATAAAGCAATGTAATCACTTATCTTTTGGGCAAAAGTTAAATCCTGAGTTACCAACAAAATGGATGACGAATTATTTTTTACAAATTCCTTTAGTTTTAGTAAGAATAAATTTGCTGCAGCGGGATCCACTCCCGAAGTCGGTTCATCAAAAAAAATTAACTTGGGCTTGACTAAAAGGGCAAGAATCAAACTTATTCTTTGAGTCATCCCCCCGCTCACTTCGTAAGGGTGCAGATTAGATAGCCCCCCTGATTTAGGTAAAAGAAAATAAGTTAAAGTTTCATCAATTTCCAAGAAAGGCATGTCCAGTGTGTTAAAGTAATATTTAAATTTTTTTAGCTGATCAAAACTATTTTTAGCATCTTGAAAAACATATTTAATTTTTTGCTTGCGGATTGTTTTTAATTCGTTATTATTAAGAGATAATAAATCTCTGTCTTCAAATATCACTTCGCCGTTGACAGAATAAAATCTTTTATCTAAAAGCCCTGTTAATGATTTAATTAATGTGGTTTTCCCTGTTCCGTTTTCGCCAACAATAGAGTAAATGAAATTTTTATCAAGTTCAAACTTCACATCGTTTAATAAAATAGATTGAGAATTGCCTCGAGCAATAACAATATTTTCAATTCTGGCAGCAATCATGCAAATGGGTGTTCTTTTGTAATTATTGTACAAAATAATAATTTAACAACAAATTTATTAAGAATATTTCTGATTCAAATTTTCCTGGCGGACTAAAGCAGTTTTATTCCTCAAGTATGAATAAAAATTTTCTCAAACTCATATTAAAACGAACGCTCTCCTCACTGTTAGTTCTCTTCTTAATGACGACATTTATTTTTATTCTGCTTAGAATTTCCCCTGGTGATCCCGCGCAAAAATTTATTTCACCCGAATTGAGCAAAGAAATTGCTGAAAAAGTTCGCGAATCTTTTAATCTCAATAATTCAATACTTCAGCAATATAAGGCTTTTCTTATCAACTTATTAAAAGGTGACCTGGGAATATCTTATAATTATCGCGAACCTGTCATTAAAGTAATAATGCAGTATTTACCATTTACAATAATTTTTTCTTTGATCAGTTTCGTAATTCAGATAAGTTTGGGGGGGCTGCTGGCGTTTTGGGCTGTGAAGAAAAATAATAGACGTCAGGATGTTTTTATCACTAGGTTCAATTTATTCTTGTATGCGATTCCATCATTTGTTATTGGTGTGTCTCTAATTTTATTATTCTCTGATATTTTAAATTTACTCCCCACCTCAGGGCTTCGTTCCTTTGACTTTGACTCACTGTCATTCTTTGGCAAAGCAAAGGATTACATTTTACATTTGATTTTACCGGTGATTACGCTTTCGCTTGGTGGGGTCGCAGTTTTTTTCCGTTACTTAAGAGATAGTCTTGAAGAAACACAGAAAAAACCCTTCGTGCTAAATCTAACAGCGAACGGGTTCGATGAAAAAACTATAATGCTCAAACATATAATTCCAAATGCGGTAGGTCCATTGATCGCTGTTGCTGGTGTCGAGCTAGGGATATTATTGGGCGGAGCGTTGATTACGGAAGTCATTTTTAGTTTACCTGGAATGGGCAGACTGGCTGTGAACGCAATTTCCCAACGTGATTATCCTCTGGTTGTTGGCTGTACCATAATCTCGGGACTTTTAGTTATTGCAAGTAATCTTTTTGCCGATATAATTCGAGCTAAAATTGACAAAAGATTGATCAAAGATATTCTCAACTAGATGAATACAAAACCCAAAACATGGCATTTTTTCATCGCACTTAGCATTACTCTGCTGATATTCCGCTTTCCATTTATTTTTGATCTGCTTTCACTTTTGTTTTCATATACATTTTTGCTTTTAACTGATTTTTCAAATGCAGCCAGGCAAACAAATGTTGAGCTTTTAGATAATTTAAGTTCAGATATCCTTGTAATAGCATTACCGCTGTTAATTTTCTTTAGATTTCGAAAGTACAGAATATCTCAAGCGGATTTAGATTTTGCTTCAAGCACAATAACTGTGCTGGTCTTTATTTTTATCTTCGCCCCCCTAATTTCAAGTTCGCATCCGGATTTTCAAAAAAATATTGGACTGACTAAATTGTTGCCGCCTCTCAGCAGCAAGAAATATTTAAAATTTGAAGCTACTTCATTAGGTGATTTATCACGTTTTGAAAAATTTGTCTATCAAAAAAATCATATCCTTAAATTACCCTTTGATGAAAGTTTGGTTTTTGTTGATAGTGTACGATTCACCCCTCAAATATCCTATTATCAAAATGGACGTCTGTTTGAAACATCGAACGACAGCTTAGTAATTTATGAATCGAGATATAAAACGGGAACAAGATATTTTCTACTTGGCACTGATGAATTCGGCAGAGATATTTTCTCAAGATTAATTTATGGTGCAAGAGTTTCCATTTTTGTTGGCATTTGTTCGATGGTTGTATCATTTCTGATTGGATTGCTTTTAGGGTGTACTGCCGGTTCTTTTGGTGGAATAGTGGACTTAATCTTGAATAGATTAACGGACACCTTTCTAGCATTTCCCGCAATATTTCTAGTAATAATTATTCTTGGATTATTTGGAAATTCAATGTTTGCTGTGATTACTGTTTTAGGGTTTTCCGGCTGGATGAGTTTATTCAAAATAGTAAGAGGCGAGGTTGTTTCATTAAAGCAAAAAGATTTTTTTATCTCAGCAAAAATGATAGGGCTTTCCTCTAAACAATTATTAATAAGGGAAGTATTACCAGTTATATTGACACCAGTAATTGTAAATCTTGTATTTCAATTTGGCAATGTAATACTTGCTGAAGCCGCATTAAGCTATTTAGGTTTGGGGACGGGCAGCAATTATCCATCATGGGGAAGCATGATTGATGCGGGACAAAATTATTTGAAGAATGCTTGGTGGATGATTTTCTTTCCTGGAGTTGCTTTGATCTTTACTTTATACTCAGCAAATGATCTTGGGCAAAAAATCAAAGTTTACTTTAATCCACAGTTGAAGAAATGATAAATCGAAGATATTTAATTAAGAAGAAAATAGGTCAAGGGAGAAGTGCTGTTTATTTATGCGAGGATTTAGAGCATGAAAGGAAAAAAATAGCTCTTAAGATTTTGTCTCATTCCTCTTCCACCGAGGAACAGAAGATTTTCAAAGATGAATTTGAAATCATTCAAAACCTTAATCATCCGAATATAATAAGAGCGTTTGAGAGGGGTACTGTTGTTGAGATTACGGAACGGGCGGAGGAACAGATTTTGCTTAATTCGAAATATTTAGCGACGGAATATTTTGATGGAAGCGAATTACTTAAATATGAAATTAAAGATGAGCTAATACTTAAAAATATCATAACACAAATTTGTTCTGCTTTGTTCTATCTCCATCAATCAAACTATATCTATTACGACTTAAAACCGGAAAATATTCTTGTAAAAGAAATTCAGGGAAAACCATTCATAAAATTAATTGATTTTGGTTTTGCAAAATCACGCACTGATGAAAATCGTAACGTAATTGGAACCGCTGAATATCTTGCTCCAGAAATTCTAAAAAAAGAGCCCCATGATCATAGGGTTGATTTATATTCCCTCGGAATTCTTTTATTCCGATTGATATACGGAAAATTTCCTTTTCAATCTCAAGTCCAATTGGAGATTTATAAGGAACACATTGAGAAGGAATTTCATTTTCCTGAGGTTACCTATTCGACAGAACTAATCAATGCTGTTAAAAAACTTTTAAACAAAAACCCTGATGAAAGATACTTTACATCTGTTCAAGTATTGCACGATTTGAATATCCCGATTACGGAAGAGCTTTATCGAAATTGGATTCCTGTCAAGATATTTTCAGATAGGGTAGATATACTGAACATCGTTAATAGATATGTAACAGCACCATCCTCTGGTGAGATTGTAACGATTCGGGGATTCGAAAAATCGGGCAAGTCTGCGGTTATTCGTGAGCTATATTCAAGGTTAGATAATAGTGTTTTGTTCGAAAATGATAGAGCAAAAAGTGGGGTTCAATTAATTAAATCCTTCATGAACAAGTTGATTTTTAATGAGGTCATCTTTGATAAGATTCCTGCCGATACTATTGAATTGGTAAACAAGATATTTACAGATCAATCTTTAAACATAGTAAACGACCTTAGACTTGTTGTTAATAAAGTTACGAAGCTCGACAAGTTAGTTTTGTTGATGGATGACTTTAATTTGTATGATAGTTTCTCGTTGGAAGTTTTCAAAGAAATATTTCCGGTACTTCAAGTTAACGGATGTAATGTTATACTTACCGAAAAATCCGATCAGGATTATGTTACTAATTTCATAAATAACTTGATTGAGCTTAACCTCACGTCATTTACAACCGTTCAAACAAATGAGTTAATAGAAAAAACGTATGCTGAATTCTTTCCTACTGATCGAGTAAAGAAAATGGTAGCGCAATATGCTGATTTTCTTCCGGGAAATATTTTTGATTTTCTGTGTCATATAGTTCTTCTTAAGATTATACGGTTTGAGTATGATGGAGTAAAAGTTCTATCTGATGAAAAGTCAGATCAAATTCTTAGAAACTTGTTTCAAGAGATTTATCGTATCCGCTACAAATCCCTTGCAGATGAAGAAATTAGGATTGCAGAGCTGTTATCGTCGTTTGATATCGTTCCCGAGAGAAAAAATCTTAGGCGATTAACTAATTTATCTGAAGAAAACTTCATAAAGACTTTAGAGGAATTACAACGTAAGCATGTTTTTCATTCACAAACTCAATCGGGACTTGTTTTTACATCAGATGGACTTAAGAATTTTATCTACTCCCAAATTGCTGATAAAAAAACTCATCATGAGAAATTAGCTAAAACAATTCGGCAGAAGATTCCACAATTCAGTAAAGTTGAACTTGCAAGACATTATGCAATTTGTGAAAAATTTGACGACAGTTATTCACTGCTTCTAAGCGAAGCAGAAGAGGCGGAAAAAATTTCAGCATTGAAGTACGCCCGTACCACATTTGAAAAATTATTGGCATTACCAGTAAAATCAGAAAAAAGATTTAATGTAAAACTTAGGCTCTCTTCTCTCTATGATGTTTTAAATGATTTCCAGCAAACTTATAAAATCAACTCTGCTTTGCTGCAGGAAAATTTGTCAAATGAACTAAGAAACGATTTGCTGATGCTTCAGGGAAATGCTTTGATAAGAATCGGTGAAATTGAAGAGGGAATGGAAATTCTGAAATCTCTTTTGCCAATAACTTCGGATGATGCAAAAAAAATAAAGTTGATGCTTAACATTGCAGGCGCAGAGCTTGATATTAATAATTATGATGCAGCTTCCCAAATCTGTTTGGATATTATTGGTATGCCAATAGCTTCGCATGAAAATAAGGGAGACGCATACAATCTTTTAGGTTTAAAGGAATTTTATAAGAATAATGATTTGGATTCAGCGCTGACAAATTTTCAGCTTTGTTTGAGTGAATATGAAGCCGCAGAGTCTATTCATCGAATAGCCGCGATTGAAATTAATATAGGGAATATATTTAATATTCGTGCTGATTACGATAATGTGGAAAAACACTGGAATCGCTCACTTGAAATTACACAATCAACAGGCAATCTTTATCAGCAAGGCAAAGTCTCTCTTAATTTTGGGGGATTCTATTTTCACAAACTGAATTTTGATGCTGCTATTGAAAATTATAAAAAAGCTGAAATTATCTTCAATTCACTTGGAGATCAATACGATCGCGGCCTTTCTGAAACAAACCTTGGTGAAGCTTATCTTTTTATGTGTCAGTATCAAAATGCAGTTGAATATTTGGAGAGTGCCAGAGAAGTTTTTCACAAAATCCAAAATTTTCTTGAAGAAGCAGAAGCACTTTTTTTACTTGGAAAATTGTTTTTCAAGATAGGTCATTATAAAAAACTTTCCGAAATAATTATCTCGCTTCAAAAAATATTAGAGTCTAATATTACATCAACGGGTATAGAGTGTAATCTTAACCAATTGAAATTATTTCATCAATTTGCCCTCAATGGTGAGGTGGACATTAATAGTATAAAACAAATTGCAAGCGAGTATCTTGGACAAGAGGAGCGGATAAAGTTTTTTGATGCATTCACACTTATTATTAATTACCTATTAAGTAAAGATGAGTTTGAGAAAGTATACGAGATTCTTGATGATAAAAATTTTATTGATGTATGTGATTCTAATGTTTACCTGAAAGCAGAAAGGTATTTTTTAATAGGAAAAACAGCCTCAAAAAATTCCGAGTTAACCCCCGAGAGCCCGTTGCATTATTTACAAAAAGCACTTAATCTCGTCAGCGAATTAAATGTAACAGAATTGACGTGGAAAATATTATTTGAGATTTCAACGCATTATTTTAACCGCGGAAACAAAATCAAAGCAAAAGAATTTGCCTCTTATGGACAATCGTTAATTAAGTATCTCGCAGAGTGTTTTAAAGATGAAGTGGTTATGGATTTGTATCTTAATAGTGCTGAAAGAAAAAACGCGCAGGAAAAATTTACCGAGATAATCAACTCCAATTGATTTTTTAATAAATATTCTTGCTCTCCCAAGTAATTGTGATAAGAATTACAAAGATTTTTATTGACAAAGCTTTTGTGGGGTTGTATATTCGAATCAGCTATGCTTGGTAAGTGTCATCAAGTATTCCCCGTGTAAAAAATAACCAAGTAATTCTGCCATGCCTTTGGCGGAGTTAGTTTTTCTATTTCTAGAAGGGCATGCTATGTTTAAATCAATGCTCTTTTTCCTACTGTTAGCGGTGTTCGGTATTTCTAGTACCGCTCAGGTTCCGGAAAATGTAGAAAAAGCTCAACGTAATCGTATCAGCAAAGATAAAATTACAGTAGAGAAGAGCTACATCCAATCTGCCGAGCAGTCCCAATGGAATATGCTGGCTCTTGAAAACAAATCTTCATCTCAACTTCAAGAGCTAGGAACCCGCTACGGATTTGTACGATCCAATTCACAATTGGATGAATTAGGAACTCGTTACGGATTTGTACG
>CAYMKU010000035.1:0-9540 GCA_964391015.1 uncultured Ignavibacteriaceae bacterium | reverse complement strand
TTGTACGATCCAATTCACAATTGGATGAATTAGGAACTCGTTACGGATTTGTACGATCCAATTCACAATTGGATGAATTAGGAACTCGTTACGGATTTGTACGCTAATTCATTTTGTTGAATTAGTGAGCCGCTATGGCTTTGTAAGATAGATAAAGATTGTATTCTTTTCTTATATTAAAAGCTCTTAATATTTTTATTAAGGGCTTTTTTATTTTTTTGGGAATAGCTTGAAATAGAAATTAATTTGAGAAGCGCTATCAAAATCTTTTCACGTATAGTAATTTTATTTTTATTTATCTCAATACCCCTATACACCCAAAGCGAGTGGTATGAACAAGAGAGCGAACATTTTAAGATTATTTATAGACAAAGCCATGCCCATTTAGTCCCGCAGCTTTTTAACTATGCCGAGAATGCTCTTGCAGTGTTAAGCAAATTGTTCAAATATGTACCCTCAGAGAAAATAATAATTAATACATACGATGCTTTCGATTATGGTTACGGTGCCGCAACATCAGTTCCGCAAAATTTTATTAGGCTGGAAATCGAACCAATGGAACCGGGCTATGAAAGCGTTCCATATAATGATAGATTCCAATGGATTATAAGTCATGAATTGGTTCACATAGTTGTGAATGATCATTCTTCAGATGTGGAAAGTTTTGTCAGATCTTTGTTTTCGAAAGTTATTCCTGAGCAGGTTCAACCGCTGACCATCGTTTACAGTTTACTGACAAATTACAATCGCTACACGCCACGCTGGCATCAAGAATCAGTTGCAGTGTTTTTAGAAACTTGGATGAATGGAGGATACGGGCGAACTCTTGGAAGTTTTGATGAAATGTATTTTCGTTCTCTTGTTTTAGAGAATGAAGATTTTCCATCCGAAATTAAATTAGATACCAAAACTTCGCATAATTCCTTTTTGCTTGAAACCATTTTTTATATTTACGGCTCACGGTTCGCTTCCTATTTAGCTTTGAAATATGGACCAGAAAGACTTGTTGAGTGGTTTAAAACTGAACCAGATGAATTCTATCAGAACTTTGTAAGCAAGTTTTATGATGTTTTTGGAACGGATATGAGTGACTCGTGGAACGAATTTGTAAGCTTCGAAAAGGATTTTCAGAAAACAAATATTCAAAAGTTAAAGTCCCACCAACCGACTGAAATTAAACGATTAAGTGATGAAAATTTCGGATGGGTTACGCAAGCGTATCTTGATAAATCAGGCAAGAATGTTTTTTTCGCGTTTCACCATTCACATCATCTTGCTGTAATACAAAAGTTTAATCTTCAGTACAAAATCTCTGAAGAAATAGCGAGCTTGCCTACTCCAAGCATGCTTCAGGTTGCTTCAACAGCTTATGACAAAAATCTTGGCTTATTTTTCTTTACAACGAATAATAATCAGCTTTACAGAGATCTTTGGGTTTTAGATACAGAAAAGGAAGAGAAGAAATTGCTTTTCAAAGACAGCAGAGTCGGAAGTCTGAGCATTTCACCAACAACACATGAGTTATGGGGAATTGAACATTCTGCATCTACTGTTTCGTTAGTGTATTCAATTTATCCTTATGAAAAACTTGATGTACTCTTACACTTTGAAATAGGTGACGAGATTCAGCAATTATCAGTAAGTCCATCGGGGAAATTTTTAGCTGCGACACTTCATCAGAGCAATGGAGAACAAAAAATTATTTTATTTGATACTGATTTAATCAAATCGGGAAAGGAAGTTAAGTATGAAGTGCTATATAACAGTGGATCGCCTGAAAACATTTCGTGGAGTACCGATGAACAATTTATTTTTTGGAATGCGTACACGAGTGGAGTATCAAACATTTATCGTCTACAAATTCCTTCTCTTAAAGTTGATGTACTAAGCCACACTTTGAAAGGATTATTCCGCCCGCTATCTGTAAATCAAGATTCGATTTTCGCATTCGAATTCACCAGCGAAGGTTTTTTGCCAGTTATGATTGCAAATAAACCTGCAGAATATGTTCCCGCGATAACGTACATGGGGCAAGTTATTTTGGATAAATATCCCGATTTAATGAATCTTAATTTACAATCTGATAATGAATCAAATCGGCAAATAAAACCCACATCTGAAAAATTATATAACGGTTTGGAAAATTTATCAATACAAACTTTTATCCCGGTGATAAGCGGTTTTCAATCTCAAAAAGTTTTAGGATTATATGGGCACATTGCAGACCCAGTCTTAAATCACGATTTAATTTTTGAAGTCGGATATTCTCCATTTCGAGAAAATCCCGTCGGTCCTAAGTTTCATGCCAAGATGAAGTATGAGTATAAAAAACAACTTGAGTTAGGAATTGATCATAACGCTACTGATTTTTATGATCTTTTCAATAAAAGGAAAAGAGGAATGATCGGGAATAAATTTACATTAGGTTTAACAAACTATTGGATCTATGATAATCCTCTAAAAGTTAAGCAGCAGTCTCAAATAGCGCTATATAAAAACGTTGAGTTCATAAATGATAACTTGGTGAGAGTATCTCAACCCGACTTCTTAGTTGCACAAACTATTTTTGATTTAAAAAATCAGCGAAGAAGTATTGGCAGTTCTGATTATGAGTATGGAAATGATTTTACTACAACACTGATGATTTTCGGTTCTGATCCAAAACATCCCGAAATGGCGTATCAGGTTTGGACAGAGTTTGGGAATCTTTGCACTTGGCTATCGTCACACAATGTTCTTTATTTGAGGGTTGCAGGCGGGTATCATAAACCAAATGATGCATTAAGACAAGCAAGATTTTATTTTGGTGGATTTGGAAACCGAGAAGTTGAAAATGTTGATGTTAAGCAGTATAGAAAAGTTTTTCGTTTCCCAGGAATTCCCATTTACAGCTTAAGTGCGGAGAATTTTGTTAAACTGATGGTTGAGAATAATTTTCCGCCAATTCGTTTCTCTAATTTTTCCATTGGCAGGCACTATCTAAATCATATTGATTTTTCAATTTATTCACAAGGAATAATTGTTAAATCAGATCAAGGTAATTATTGGGGTGACCTTGGCGGTCAGATCAATTTTATTTTTAAACATTGGGATAACTTGGAAACCACCTTCTCTGCGGGAATTGCGAAAGCGTGGTATAAGTATGGCAACAACTGGGAATGGTTTTTATCTCTGAAGCTTCTTAAAAACTAACGGGTAATAAGAGAGCAAAGGGCGAGTGTTTGATTAATCGATTACTTTAGATTTAGATAAATATGTTATATATTATTCAAAACAAATTATGATCAAGAGTAAGAAATGAAATTCTCAGAATTTAAAAAATTGGTTGATAGCAAGGATGAATCGGTCTTAGTAAAAGATCAGTCGGTTGATAAAGTAAAAAACCTCGAAGTAATTCTTGACATTGTCAACACAATTAATCAAACATTAATTCTTGATGACGTATTAGTTTTAGTGCTGAAAAGTGCCATTCAGCTTACAAATTCTGAACGAGGATTTATAGTCCTTATTAACCCCAATGGTGATCTAGAATATAAATTAGGTTTAGATTCAAGCGGTAATAAACTTCCCAAGGAATCTTTTAGTGTGAGTACATCTGTTGTTAAAGATGTTTATTCTACAGGCCAATCAAAATTTATTGAAGGCGCACACAGCGATACAAATTTCGACCCTAGCAGAAGTATTCTACGCCTAGAGCTACAAACAATTCTCTGTTCGCCTTTAATTACTGAGGGTAAAAAAATAGGCGTCGTGTACGTTGACAGCAAACACCTTCATAAAGTTAAAGTAAGTGAAATTACTAATACATTTGAAATTCTTGCTGGACAAGCCGCAACAGCTATTCAAAATGCTCAACTTTATGCAAATCAGGTTAGTGCTTATAATGCTTTAGATGAAGCTAACAAGCAGCTAATTCAAGTTGAAAGGAAGGCACTTAAAGCAAGCATCGATAGCGAAATTGGACAAGAGCTACAAGGGCTTGTTCATCTTGCCCTTCTTGAAGCACAAAGTTCAATGCGAGTGGTTGAATCTTCTCAAAGAGTTATTGAAGGAAAGAGCGCGGAAATAGTACATGGCAACCTTGATAGAATTCTTTTAAAATTGAAAGTTGCCTCAGATTCTATAACAAGAATTCAAAAATATGCACAAGCATTACTCGAAACTTCAATAATGAATTTAAATAAAGACAGTGGCGATCTTAACAAAACAATTCAATCGGTTATAAAATATATTTCCCCGATAAAAACCTTTAGCAAAATTACATTTAAAACAGAGTTTAATAATCTGCCGATTATAAAGTATGACTCTGAGCAGATTCAACAGTTGCTAGTTCACTTGTTTACAAACTCGGCCGAGGTCAAGCCTGAAGCTACAATCAATATTCAAACCCATAGCGAAAAAGATAAAGTTATAGTCGTTTATAGTGATGATGGTCCCGGAATTCCATCAGAAATTATGGGGTCTATCTTTAGTCCTCCATCTGTTGAAAAACCTGGATATGGCTTATTCTTGTGCAAAAGTATCATGGATAGACATAATGGCGAAATACAAATTTCAGAATCTGATATTGGCACAAAGTTAATTTTATCATTGCCAGTAAATTGAACATGAAACAACCCCCAATAAAATACTTTGCAACTTTTTACGATGAATTGTCGCAGCCAATTCAAGTGTTGGATAAATCTGGCAATTTAGTATATGTAAATAAATCGTTCACGAACACTTGGGGTTATAGTCTTGCAGATCTGAAAGAGTATAATCTTTTTAACGATACCGTAATAAAGAAATCAAATTTTCTCTCTCTTATTAAAAAAGCCATTGAGCAAAATTTACCAACAGAGATAGAAGATTATTCTGATTCCCTTCTTCGGAACAAAAAATCAACCACTCCTTTATATGCAACCAAGATATTCCCGATAAAGGTTGAGGAGGAGTTTTATTATGTATTCATTCATGAAGATCAAACAGAAGCGTTTCTGGCAGAAGCCGAAGTGAAGAAGGCACGAGAGACAAGTAAAGAAGCTGATAGATTAAAAAATACATTTCTAAATGTTCTATCTCATGAATTGAGAACACCACTGAATATAATTCTTGGCTACAGCACGATTATTAAAGAAAGTTTGAAAGAAAAAGTATCAACCGAGGAAAGAGTTTATCTTGATAATCTCTATAATGGTAGCGAAAGATTATTCAAGACCATTTCACAAATGCTGGAGTTTGCTCAATTAGATGCAGGTAATTTTAAACTCGCAATTGAAACTGTTGATTTTGTTCCAATGCTTCAGTACAGTATTCAAAACATAAGGCGGCCTGCATTGGAAAAGAAATTAGATCTGAAAACCACCATCAAAGAAGATAGCATTCTTGTGGATATTGATTTACACTGTATCGAAAACACAATTAATAACTTGCTTAACAATGCAATTAAGTTTACATCACATGGCTTTATTGAGATTGAGGCAGGAATTCTTAAGGATCATGAGCTTGCTTTTTGTAAAATAAAAGATTCTGGAGTTGGTATTTCAGCAGATTATTTAGATCACCTGTACTCCCCCTTCTCACAGGAAGATTTGAACCTAAGCCGCAATTATGAGGGGAATGGATTGGGGTTAGCCATTTCGAAAAGATATATTGAAAAGTTGGGCGGATCACTCATAGTTGATAGCATAAAAGGGGTTGGCTCAACATTCACCTTGACCTTGCCCCTTTCAAAAAAATTGAAGAAAAGTGAATCAGAAGAAGCTAAACTTTATAAAACGGATATAAAAAACATTTTAATATTGGATGAGTTTGGTGAAACGGCAGAGTTGATTAAGGTATTTCTTAAAGATTTTGCCGATGTTACTATTCATAAATTTGAAAACTTTATGAATTTTATTGCAAAGAGAGATGAATATCAGATAGTAATTCTTGATATTAATCTAAATCAATGGCAGGATGGGTTAGCGTTATGTCAAGGGATAAAAATGAAAGATCCGTATAAGAGACCAATATTTGTGATGTCTGGAGAAACTGACCGTAGTAAAATAAATGAGTTTTATAATGCTGGGGCTGCAAAGTTTATTGTTAAACCTTTCACTCGTACTGAATTGATTGAATCTCTTTATTCGATTCTGACTTAATTTTCTCCACACGAATTTAAACTGCTGGTAATCTCATAAAACAACTAAGATTATAAAGTATTAAATATTTCTTTCACAAAATAAAATTAAATAGATTTTGATAAACAAAATCACCCGATTCTAAAGACGAAAACTCTATGAGAGAAATCCACAAATGGCGTAGTTCCAATCTTAATAAAGATATGGAAATAATTGTGTACGGGTATTCCGGATATGCGCTCTTATTATTTCCAACTGCAGCGGCAGATTATCTTGAATATGAAAGATTTCATCTCATAGATTCAATCGGAGAATATTTGGCAAAAGGGGAAATCAAAGTGTTTTCCATAAACAGCATCAACAGTGAAAGCTGGCTGAATGAAAATATGGACCCCTCAGATAAAGCAAAAAGGCATCAACAATTTAACCATTATGTTTGTGAGGAAGTAGTTCCTTTTATACAAAATCATTGTAAGGGACAAGTTCCAATAATAACTTCGGGAGCATCGCTTGGTGCGTTTCATTCTGCCAATACTTTTTTTCGAAAACCAGATTTGTTTGCGGGCGTAATTGCTATGAGCGGCTCTTATGATCTAAAACCTTACTGTCACGGATACTATGATGATAATTGTTATTACAATTCTCCTGTAGATTATCTTCCAAACCTCGCCGATGAAAAAATTCTCTCGCAGTTTCGAGATAAGAAAATAATAATTTCGAGCGGACAAGGTGATTACGAAGCTCCAGAAGAATCAAAACGATTATCGGATATCCTCAATTCAAAAGGAATAAATCATTGGCTGGATATTTGGGGTTATGATATCGTACATGATTGGCCCACTTGGAGGCAAATGCTGCCTTACTATCTTAGTAAAATTAAATTCTGAAATAAAATTTCACACGGCGGAAGGATTTGGAAAACATAAAATCAATATGGGAGCCATTTTTAAATTCAGCTCAATTCAAAGTTAGGTTTTTTGCTTCCGTAATTGTTCTAGCTCTTTCATTATTCGTGTACCGAAGATTTTTAGATTTTGCAGAAGGAAGAAGCGGAATTGTAATCCCTGATCCTATCCTAAAATTATTTGGACCGCTTAATTTAACCTGGTTAATCTTTATACTAATTTATATTTGTTTAGTAATTGGAATTTTGGTTCTGTTCAAACATCCCGAAAGAATGCTTCTAGCATTTCAAACATACATTGCTGTAGTAATTGTTCGTATTATTGCAATGTACTTAGTGCCGTTTGATGCACCAGAGAAAATAATTGTCCTTAAAGATCCTTTTGTTGAAACGTTTGGTTCGGGCGAGTCCTTAACAAAGGATTTATTCTTTTCGGGTCATACAGCAACATTGTTTATGCTCTTTCTGGTTGTGGAATCAAAAAGGATGAAATATGTTTTTCTTGGTAGTGCGGTGGTTGTTGGTATTTCAATAATTATTCAACATGTTCACTATGTAATAGATGTTTTTGCAGCACCATTTTTCACCTATGTGTGTTTCAAGTTTGCAAAATGTTTTGGTTTTTATAAGTTAAAGCAATAATCATCTTTTTCGATATGGATGACATCCGAAAAAATGAAGTTCAGGAAGTATCTGAAAATATATGCGGTATTTTCAGTCGCCATGGAATTGATCTACCGCTAAGTCCAACCGATATTAATAACCTAAGTCAATTGAAAATTTATCTTACTGAAAAACTGAAAGATATGCTTGATAATAATTTTATTCTTCTTGTTAATACCCTTTATCGAATAGATGTGAATGAAGAAAAGCTTAATGAATTATTTAGCAACAAAAACAGGGATGATATCCCAGCAGTTCTTGCAGATTTGATTATTGAGAGACAGCTTCAGAAAATTCATTATAGAAAAAAGTACAAGGAGGGAAATCTATAATCCCACCTTTGATGATTTCACTTTTGGGGCTATTTTTACATATCAAATTAATTATATTGTTATCGAGATAAGCACATGAGAAAAGAAATTTTTTATTCATTTATCTTTTTCAGTTTGTTAATAGTCAATAAATCATTTGCTCAAGCGGGCGGACTAAATATTATGCTTGGCTTTCCTTCGGGAGAGTTTAAGGAAAATGTTGACAGACTTGGGTATGGTTTAAGCGGGCATTATCTCTTCCTTGCCCCAACTGCAGAACGTCCTTTTGGAATTGGCCTAAATGTTGGATATTTAAATTATGGACAAGAAACACGAAGAGAATCATTCAGCTCAACAATTCCTGATGTCACCGTAGATGTTGATAGATCAAATAATCTCGTAAACTTTCATGCTTTATTTCAGCTTGGATTTGGAAGCGGTTCTGTTCGACCATATTTAGAAGGATTGTTTGGCGGTTCATATATCTTTACAGAAACAACAATTCGAAGTCGTGGGACTCAAGAAGTAGCAAGCTCAACAAATTTTGATGATTTTGCATGGAGCTATGGCGGCGGCGGTGGAATTTTAATTCTTCTCCATTCGGGAGAGGAAGGTGAGGAAATGGGGGATTTGCTGCTTGATCTTAAGGCAAGATACTTATTTGGAAGTGAAGCCGAATATCTAAAAGAGGGGTCGGTTATTGTCGGTAATGGAAAGGTGACTTATCAAGTAACAAAATCCAAAACTGATTTGATAACCGCTCATATTGGGGTTGTTGCATATTTTAATTCTTTTGGCAATTAAAATTGAGTCTTCTCTCGTTAAAATATTTTCTCATTCCTTTTTTATCAAATTATTTTCAAAATTAATATGAAAGCATAAAATGCACATCCGTAGTGAACAAATAGATAAGCTAGCAATTAACACAATTAGATTTTTATCAGCAGACGCTGTACAAAAAGCTAATTCCGGTCATCCTGGAATGCCGATGGCTTGTGCACCAATCGTTTATGTACTTTATTCAAAATATTTAAAACACAATCCTTCCAACCCAAAGTGGCTGAACCGCGATCGTTTCATTTTATCTGCTGGACATGGAAGTATGCTGCTTTATTCCATATTGCATTTGTGCGGATATGATTTGCCGTTAGAAGAATTAAAAAATTTCAGACAATTCGGAAGTAAAACCCCTGGTCACCCTGAATTTGGACTAACTGCAGGAGTTGAAACAACTACAGGTCCTTTAGGACAAGGATTTGCTAATGCAGTTGGAATGGCAATCGCTCAAGCATTTCTTTCGGCAAATTTTAATGAAAGTGATTCAAAAATACTCGATCACTATATTTACGGAATTTGCAGCGATGGCGATTTGATGGAAGGTGTTTCGCATGAGGCAGCTTCGATTGCGGGGCATCTAAAGCTGAATAAAATGATTTTCTTTTATGACAACAACGGAATTTCAATTGATGGAAAAACTTCATTAACATATTCGGATGATGTTCATAAAAGATTTGAAGCATACCACTGGAATGTCCTTCATATTAACGATGTAAACAATCTA
>CAYMKU010000034.1:0-41007 GCA_964391015.1 uncultured Ignavibacteriaceae bacterium | reverse complement strand
AAATATTTACTCATGACCAATCCCTCACTAATTTTCTGTCGCCAATGTAAAGTTCGTTAGGTGAATTAGGATCAAGCGCCCATTTCATTCGCTCAATTCCGTCTTGAACATCCTTTATTGTTCCGCAGTAGCTTAATCTTAAGTAGCCGTCCAATCCAAATTCTTTACCTGGGACTGTAAGAACCTGAACTTTATCAATTAGAAATTCGGACAGCTTGTTTGAATCTTTATTGTAAGCAGAAAAATCTGCAAAGCAATAAAATGTTCCATCTGGTTTGGTAACCTTCACTCCTTCAAAAGAATTGAGCAGATCAATCATAACATTCCTGTTGTTTTCCAATGTTGCCCGCAAACTCTCAACACCCGATTGAATTCCATTGATGGCTGCAACTGCGGCTTTTTGAAGCAGGACTGATGGACCAGAAGTTTGATGTCCTTGAATGTTGCTCATTGCTTCGATTACTTTTTTATTTCCAACTGCCCAGCCGATTCTAAAACCTGTCATAGCATATTGTTTTGAAACTCCATTGATAACAATGATCTTGGAATTTTCATCAAGCTTTTTAGCAAACTTATAACAGTTGATGGGTCTTCTTCCATCAAAGATTAAGCGATGATAAATATCATCCATTATCAGCCACAAATCTTTCTTCTCGCAAAACTCAACAACATCTGAAATAAATTCTTCCGAATACATTGCACCAGTCGGATTATTCGGACTGTTAATGATAATCGCTTTTGTGTATGAACCAACTCTATCGGTAATATCTTTTATTCTTGGATAAAATGTCCCATCCTCAGGAAGAACTGGAACAGGAATAGCACCGATTAGTCGAGCCATATCTGGATAACTTACCCAATATGGAGCAGGGAAGAGAACTTCCTCCTGTGGATTAAGTATTGCCTGAAGTGCAACCATGATTGCCTGCTTTGCACCTCCGGAGGCAATGATGTTTTCCGGATTTACTTTTCTCTCATAAAATTCTTCTGTGTAACGAATGATTGCCTGCTTGAGTGCAGGAATTCCGTCTGCTGGTGCATATCTAACTTCACCAGTATTTACATGAGCAACGGTTGCGAGAATTGCATCCATCGGAACTCTGGTTTTTGGTTCACCTCCGCCAAGATGAATTACTGGATCACCTTTCTCTTTAAGAATGGCAAACTTCTCATTCAACTTTAGTGTTGGGGAAGCTTTGATTGATTTGGCTATTAAACTTAGACTCATAATTTTACCTCTATTAACCCCTGAAAATGTGGAATAATTACAAGTCAAAATTATCTTTAGTATAAGATTTAAGCAAGGAGAAATGAGATTATTTTTACGTGCGAATGCTGATTTTATAATCTTCTAATAGCCATTAATGTTAGATCATCAAATTTTGAATTGGCTGATAGAAAAAGCTTTAAATCTTCAAGATAAGCAGAAATCATTTTTTGCGGACTAATGAATTTAAAAGATTCGGCTAACATTAAAATTCTTTCTTCTCCATACTCTTCTTTCTTATTAGATGCTTCCGAAAGTCCATCGGTATATAATAACATTGAATCACCTGGTTCAAGCTTGTACCTGTCTATCTCGAATTCGCTGGTGCAGAACATTCCAATCGGAACTCCGGTAGCATTAACCTTTGTAACTTTATTTTTGCTTATCAATATGGGAGCACAGTGCCCTGCATTACAAATCTCCAGTTCTCCGGAATCATTTGCTGAAACTACAGCCAAAGTTGAGTAGTGAGTAGAAAGTGTGCTTTCACAAAATAAACGGTTTGCACGTTCAACAAGGTCTCGAACATCCAAACTAATGGAAGAAAGGCTATGAAACATTGCATGAAGATGTGACATGAGCATAGAAGCAGCAACACCTTTACCAGAAACATCACCAATTATGAACATCTGTTTCTTAACATTATTTTCCAGACTAACTACGTCACAATAATCGCCGCTGACTATTTCAGCGGGCTCGTAATGATACGAATATTCCCAGCCGCCAATCCTTAAATTATTTTTAGGCAGTAAAGCATTTTGGATTTTCGAGGCAAGCTGCAAGTCTTGTTCTAATGCACGCTGCTGAGTGCTTGTTAAGTGATCAAGGCAGAATCGCATTAAAGGATCTTCTTTTAAACGATAATCTTCGATAGGATCATGACACACTTCGCAAAGTCCGTAAGTTTCATGATCCATTCTTTCCAGTGCAGAATCAACTTCATTAAGAAGGTTCAACAATTTTGTAGGATTGGTAATAGTCTGAACGCTCTCTTGAAGCTTGGTTCTCCTATCTTCAAGCTGATGACGGATTGAATTTATTTCGAACGGAGACATAAACACCTCCTAAAATTATTTTTGTTCAGAGAATTTCCTTTTTAAAGCATCTTGGACAACTGGAGGCACAAAGTCGGATATATCTCCATTTAATGTTGCAAGATTTCTGACAATGGAAGAATTAAGATAAGTATATTTTTCGTGCGGCATAAGGAATATTGTCGCAATATCTTTTGCTAATTTTCTATTCATTAATGCCATTTGAAACTCGAATTCAAAATCGCTAATTGCGCGTAACCCTCTGATAATTCCACTTGCTCCCACTGATTTAGCATGATCGACAACTAATCCATCAAACGAATCTACCTGGATGTTACTGAATTCTTTAACGCTTTCTACAATAAAATGAACACGTTCCTCAACAGTGAAAAGAGGTGTTTTGGATTGATTGACTGCAACCGTTACTACTACGGCGTCAAAAAGATCGCGGGCCCGTTTGATAACATCAATATGTCCGTAAGTAACAGGATCGAATGTACCTGGGTAGATTACCTTGCGCATGTTCATAATTCCCAAATTTATTGATGTTTAAAACTACTAATAATTTTATAAACACCTACGGATATTTTAAGCTAGTAATTTGCAAAGGCGAGGAATTTTAATTTTCTTGTTGAAGTTCAAAAAGCTTTAGTTTATTTTTTAACTAAGTTATTCTTCTTTTTGATAAATATAAGAAGTATAAACATTTAGTATGTCAATCATCCTTCGCTCTATCAAGTCGATATTAATTTTAGATGTCATCTTATACCTTTGCGGTTTGCTGGGAATTTATCTTATGTCACTTAAAGGTGATCTTCCGTTCGATACTGAGTACCATAATTCTATAATCACAGTCAAGAATTCAATATCTTACACAGGTTCATCATTAGTCGGCAAAAAAATCATCAGTATTGATGGATATGTTTTATCGTCTCCCGAAGAGACTGAAGTTTATCTTGATGGTTTTAAAAGAGATGATAAAATCAAACTAACTTTTTCGGATCAAACCCAAACTGAAGTAAAATTAGTTAACTACTATTCTATACTTTACAAATTTTTAGCATTGATCATTGGGACTTCTTTTTTTGCTATTGCAGTCATAGTTTTAATTAAGGCTCGATTGCAAAAACCTGCGCGATTGTTTCACTGGGTATGTGTGTTTACCGCCTTGATCATTATGACAACATGGGGGTTTTATAATTTTCACCCGAAGATAGTTCCGATGGTTTCAAGAATAATTCTACATTTTGCAGTCAGCGTAGTACCGGCATTATTTCTTCATTTCACTTTGACCTTCCCAAGAGAAAAAGAATTGAGTAATAAATATGGCAACTATTCTTTATACATTTTTTCTTTTGTGATTTTTATCCTACTCAATTTTTATTTTTTCTTCCTTATTTCGGATGTAACAGTCAGTAACATCAAATCCTATATAATGAGTTATAATATTTCAAGGATTTTTTTGATTGTTTGTGTTATTGCTGCTGTAGTGATATTTATTCATTCATTCAGAACATCGCCAAGTGAATCAGATAAGAAAAAATTAAAATGGATCCTTTACGGATTTGCAGTAGGACCTCTCGGTTTTATTCTGCTTTGGACAATACCAATTATTCTTGTGAATGAATCATTTCTGCCTGAAGAAATTGTCCTAGTACTTGTTTCTGTTATACCGATCACTTTTGGAATTTCAATTGTGAAATATCATGTTATGGATGTTGATCAGCTAATTAATCGAAGCGTCGTTTATGCTTTAGTTATAGGTTTTTTACTCATAATTTATTTGCTGATCATTGCTATGTTTACAAACTTTGCGGTTAAAGTTGAACCGAGAATTTCATCAATTATTACTGCCTTGGTTATTGCGTTTCTATTTCAACCAGTCAGAAATAAAGCTCAGAAATTTGTTGACAAGAAATTCTTTAGAGTGCAATATAATTTTAGAGAAGCGCTTAAAAATTTCTTTGATGAGATAAAAGAATCACATGATATTAATTCTCTAGCTGAAAAAATTGTAAATAGAATTAATGAGCTAGTTCCGGTTGAAAAATTAGGTTTGTTTATCTTGAACCAGAGTAATAACAAATTGAAATTAGTTGCCCATAGAAATTTTGATCTGCTGGCTAATCGTTCTGTTACATTTCAGCGGGAAAATCTGAAAACAGAATTGTCTTTGCCAATTGCTGTTCCAGATAGTGTTGAGGCAAACGTTCCTATCGAAATTGCAGACTTAAGAGTGTTCCAAAAATGGGGTATGAATTTAGTTTTTCCAATAAAGGCGAATGAGAATGAAATTCATGGATTCTTAGTTTTAGGTGCTAAAAAATCTGGGTCAATATTTACAATCGAAGATGTTGACTTACTTAATGCTGTTGTAGGAAGAGTTGCTGCCTCAATTGATAGAATAAAACTGCAAGAGGAATTAATTGTTGAACGAATTGAATCTGAACGGCTCGATGAACTAAATAAAATGAAGTCATATTTTATTTCAAGTGTTTCGCACGATATGAAGACACCACTCACTTCAATAAAAATGTTTGCGGAGTTGCTTCAAACATCTAGCGAAATTAAATCTGAAAAATCGAAAGAATATCTTGAAATAATTGAAGGTGAAAGCAGCCGGCTTTCACGTCTAATTGACAACGTTTTGGATTTTTCAAAAATAGAAAGGGGGGTTAAGCAATTTCGATTTGAAGAAGTAAATTTGAATGAAATAGTTCGTCATACAATTAAGTTAATGCAGTATCAATTCAAGCTGCAGAAATTTGCTGTTGAACCAAATTTATCTGAACAAGTTAAACCAATCTATGCGGACAAAGAGGCAGTTGAAGAGGCAATTATAAACTTGCTCTCAAATTCACTAAAATATTCCAAGGATAAAAAGATTATTCGCTTATCAACATACGTTCATATAAAATTTGCTGTATTATTAATTGAGGACGAAGGAATTGGAATAAGCAAAGAAAATTTGGAAAATATTTTTAATCCATTTTTTAGAATTGATTCGGATGAGGTTCAGAGAACTGGTGGTGCAGGTTTAGGGCTTTCAATTGTGAAACATATAATGGACTCGCACAACGGAAAAATTGAAGTGCAAAGCGAACAGGGAAAGGGAAGTCGATTTGCTTTATTCTTTCCGCTGAAACTTAATTGAAAAATTTAAAGGGAATTTTATGAAACGAATCTTAATAATAGAAGATGATCCAGCAATTTCAATTGGATTATCTGATGCCTTGAAAGTAGAACATTATGATGTTGTAACCGAGAATGATGGAGAGAAAGGTTTTAAGTTTGCACTAAATGAAAATATTGCATTAATAATTTTGGATTTAATGCTTCCTTCAAAAAATGGAATTGAGATTTGTATCGATCTTCGTAAAAAGGGAATTAATACGCCAATATTAATGCTAACAAGTAAAAAAGAGGAGATGGATAAAGTACTTGGATTGGAAGTTGGTGCAGATGATTATCTCACAAAACCATTCAGCATCCGGGAGTTGATGGCAAGAATAAAAGCCATTCTTCGAAGAAAACAAGAGATAGTTAAAGATGTCGAAGAATTTTCTTTTGGCTTGGTTCAGATTGATTTTAAAAAGCAAATCGCGCTTAAAAAGAATAAGCCAATAGAACTGAGTACAACTGAATTTAAAATCCTCAAATATTTTATCGAACATGAGGAAGAAGTAGTAGCGCGAGATAATTTACTTGACAAAGTTTGGGGTTATGATGTCTTTCCGAACTCACGAACTGTTGACAATTATATTTTATCGATCCGTAAACAAATTGAAGAAAATCCATCAGAGCCAAAACATTTGATTACAGTTCCAAAAGCTGGTTACAAATTTGTAAAATGATATGTTAAGCTGAACTTGTTTCGGCTTCTTCAATCCTTTAGCTCAAACAATTAATCTTATCCCTTTTTACAACATTATGACTTTTTTTTGACACAAACCTACTGATTCAATCTTAGCTTTCTGGTGAAAGAAAGATGAAAAGGTGTTACAATGCAAAAGGAAGTTTACGTAGAACCATATAAGTCTTTAAGCTATAATTTCATTAAAGCTTACATTATCACAATGCGGCCTTATCTTATGTTTGTTTCCGGAGTAACTGGGATTGTTGGTTTAGCTTTTACCAATTTTTTAAGTTTTTCTGCTACAGCATTTATTATTCTCGCATCGTTTCTTTCTTACGGATTTGGTCAGGCATTAACGGATTGTTTTCAAACAGATACTGATTCGATTTCATCTCCATATCGCCCGCTGACTCGTGGTGTTGTCTCAAGAAATCATTTTCTTGCATTAAGTATTTTGGGATTAATATTTTGTATTTCAGTTTTTGTAATTCACAATCCAATAAATCTAATTTTAGGAATAGCAGCAGGATTAGGTTTAGCTACCTACACTTACTTTAAACGAAAATTTTGGAGCGGTCCATTTTATAATGCTTGGATAGTTGCGGTGTTATGCATTATGGTATTCATGTGCGGAGAAGCTGAGAGCAAAATTATTGTTTCTTCAGGCTTTGTCTTTGTTCTACTTTCAGTGTTTTTTGGATACGCCAATTTTGTATTAAGCGGTTATTTCAAAGACATTGAAGCTGACAGAGCAACTGGATACGACACTTTACCAGTCAAATATGGAAGGAGAATTTCAACTTATATGAGTGATGTATTTGCAGGATTAATGATTTTGTTCGGATATATCGTTTTAATTAAAGAAATCAATAAAACTGGTCTTAACATTACAATGATTTCTGCGATAGTTTTTCTGACAGCAAGTATAGTTTTTACAATAATCGGACAATTCATTTTACATACAGTCAAAACAGATGAAGAAGCGCATCGTCCGATTGCTTTGGTTGTCCACAGCTACATTTTACAACTTTCTGGTTTAGCACTTTTAAAGAAACCTGGCTGGCTGATATTTCTCTTAATTTTTTACTTTGCTTTTGCTGTTGTTATGAAGTTCAGGCCAGCAAAAACTCAAATCTAGGTATGATGATGGTAATTCTTTTAAACAAAAATTGTTGTGGTGGGAAAGGTTTGGAAAAGTGGAACCGTGTTAAAGACTATATCTTAAATTCTGAAACCGACATAATTCAGAGTAGTGAGAATGATCATCATAGTAAACTTAAAAAATTTCTCGAAAAGGGCGAGACTCAATTCCTTGTAGCTGGGGGAGATGGAACTGTAAATTACATGCTGAATATTTTAATTGAAACAGCTACTCCTGAACAATTAAAAAAAATTGAAATGGGTGCTATTGGAATTGGTTCAAGTAACGATTTCCACAAACCATTTTCTACGAAGATTGGAGAAATTCCTGTCTGTATTGATTTTCAAAATGTGTATTTACGAGATGTTGGGTTAATTAAGTATACATCAGATGCAAGGATAGCTGAAAAGTACTTTTTAATTAATGCTAGTATAGGAATTACTGCTGAAGCAAATTCACTTTTTAATAATCCAAATTGGTTTTTGCGCGCATTGAAGCGTATTAATACTAAGTCAGCAATTCTTTTTTCAGCTATCAAAGCAATTTTATTTTATAAGAATTTTGATGCTGAAATTAACTTCAACGGTGACAAACTGAAAACGTACATAACAAACTTAGGTATGACGAAGAATCCACACTTCTCCGGTGATTTCAGTTATGATTGTGAAGCGGATTATGCAAATGGGAAATTTGACATTCACTTAGCATATGATATGAATATGTTAGAAGTGTTAAAGCTGATGCATTCTTTAACTAAAAATTGCTTTTCTAAACTCAGAAAAACTAAATCATGGCAAAACAATGGAATTACAATTACATCAGAAAAGAATTTTGTAGTAGAATATGATGGAGAAATAGTTCATACAAACAAAGTTGAATTTAAGGTACTTAAAAATTTCATAAAGGTTTGCGGTAATGGAAAAAGCATTTGAAGTTGATTTCATTAACAAAATTACTCGGAAATTTAATAGATCCCCTTGGCAGAGAAATAAAATTCATCAAACTGATGCCGAAATAATTGAACCTGATGGATTAGGAAAATATCTTGCGGTAACGACCGATACCATTTCCGAGGAAATAAAATTTAGTTTATATGATGATCCCTTCTTAATCGGATGGATGACGGTAATGGTAAATATGAGTGATATTGCAGCTGTTGGTGCAACTCCATTGGGAATTATGATTTCTGAAGCTTTCTCAAGTGAAATGAATTCTGAATTTATCTCAAAAATTCAAGAAGGCATTGAAGCCGCATGCCAAACTTGCAGTACATTTGTTTTGGGTGGAGATATTAGTTTTGCTGATCAATTGTCGTTAACTGGTTTTGCAATCGGGATGTTGGAAAAAGATAGATTTCTTAGTCGAGTTGGATGTAAACCTGGTGATCTGATTTACTCAACAGGCAAACTTGGCAAGGGAAATGGTTTTGCTTTGCAAAAAATAAATCTGTTAAAAGATTCAAAAATCAATTATAAACCGGTTGCGAGATTAAAGGAAGGTAAATCTATTTTGGATATAGCCCACTGCTGTATGGATACAAGTGATGGAACAATATCAACATTAGATCAAATTATGCGGCTAAATAATTGCGGAATAAAATTAAATGATGATTGGGAAAATCTCGTTGATGAAGAATCAAAAGAGATTTGCGGAAGATTAAATATACCAGTTTGGTTTTTGCTTGCTGGTTATCATGGAGAGTTTGAGTTAATATTTTCGGTTGATTCTAATACTGAGGACAAGCTTCTCACTATAGGTAAAAAAAATAACTGGGATCCAGTAAAAATAGGACGAGCAATAGATGAACCTCAATTGATTATGAATTTGCATGGAAGTGAAAAAAAAGTTGATACTTCTTTAATCAGAAATTTAGCTTTTCAGCATTCAAGAGATATTAAATCTTATATTTCCTCTCTTTTTGAGTATGATAGTGAGTTAAGGCTCTAAGTAATTTTAAGAGAGACTGCATTTTTCGATGAAAAGCGAGCCTCATTTAACCAGCACTCTTTTGACATTTTTTTGACATCAGATTTACTCTATCCTGACAAATCACCCTCAAATTTATTTTAGCTTTCCACTGGAAGTTGACAATGATAACTAACTGAAAGGATAGAAAAATGGAAAATGAAATTAAATATGCTGGCGGTGAAAATTTTGATCTGCATTCGATTTTATTGTATGGGAAGGAAATGAATCTAAATGATAAGACTGAATTCTTTAAGCATTTTATCAAGGATTTATCTTCCAAGAATCAAATGCTGTGTATGAGATGCATAGGCTCGGCTGCAGATAGGGAAGTGTTGGTTTATGATGAAATAACCAAATCATATCGGAATATGTTGATGTTCGGTTCAAACAATTATCTCGGACTAGCAAATCATCCTTACGTCATTCAAAAAGTTACAGAGGCAGTGAATGAATTTGGAGTGGGAATCGGCGGTCCACCGCTACTAAATGGTTACACCGAACTTCATCGAGAGCTGGAAGAAAAATTGGCTGAATTCAAGAACGCTGAAGATGCAATGATCTTCTCAAGTGGCTATGGTGCAAATGTTGGGTTGGTTTCGGGATTGATGAATCAAGACAGTATCGTTCTCTATGATGCTTACAGCCATGCATCATTCAGTGATGGAATTAAATTGTCGTCAGCTCAATCATATCGTTTCCCTCATAATGATTTAAAGTCGTTGGAAGCTCGGTTGAAAATTATTCGATCAAAATCTAACTGTGATGTTTTTATTGGAGTTGAAGGTGTTTATTCAATGGATGGTGATACAGCTCCGTTGGATGAACTTTTAATTCTATGCAAAAAATACGATGCAACTCTAATTGTTGACGATGCTCATGGTACAGGTGTAATGGGTGAAACCGGCAGAGGTACTGCAGAAGCTTATAACGTTGAAGGAAATGTTGATATCACAATGGGAACATTCAGCAAGACATTTGCAGTTACCGGCGGATTTGTAACAGCTTCAAAAGAAATAATAAACTACTTAAGATTTTTTGCTCGCTCATACATGTTTTCTGCATCTGTTTCACCGGGGGTTGTTGCGGCTGTATTAGCCGGACTCGAAGTTATTAGAGAAGAACCTGAGAGACTTGAAAATCTAAAAAACAATATTGGTTATGCAAATCAATCCTTAGATGCAATTGGTTTTAAGTCTAATAATAATTCGGCAATAATTCCTTTATGTGTTCCGCAAAATATGAACATTCGAGAGGCTGCATACGAATTTCACAAAAAAGGAATTTTCATAAACTCAATTGAGTATCCGGCAGTTCCGCTCTCACAGCAGCGTTTCAGAATAAGTCTAATGGCTACACACACAAAGAATGATATAGATCGCTTAGTAGAAGCGATTGAAGAAGTATGGAAGATCTGCAAACATGGTTTGAATGATTCAGCGGTTCTAAAAGCTTGTTGAGCATTTAAGAGAAAGGGAAACGGAAATGAAAAAGAGTAAATCATCTCGGAAAAAATCGAAACTTTTAATTTTAGTATTATTCCAAAACTTAGGTGAAAACAATCCATACTATGCAAAAACACCTTCACCGCCTTTGCCGGGATTATTGCTTGCCGGAATGACACCTCCAATTGTTGAAGTTGAGGTCCTTCATGAGATGGTTAGACCAATTAACTATCAAACTAATGCTGATTTTATAGCAATCAGTTTTATGGATTATTTATCTCCTCATGCTTTTGAAGTTGCTGATAGATTTAGAGCCATGGGAAAAATTGTAGTTGGTGGTGGCAAATTTGCTTCAACTTTCCCTGACGAAGTACAGGAGCATTTCGATTCAATATTGGTTGGAGAAGCGCAGGGTATTTGGCCGCAGATGGTTTACGATATGGTTGAAGGCAATTTAAAAAGTAGATATTATGCTGATACCATGCCGTGTCTAGAAAACATTCCCCCTCCAAGATACGATCTGGCTGAGAAAGAATTTACAGCTCCGATTGTAGTTGAGGCAACACGCGGTTGTCCGCATCCGTGCACTTATTGTCAGCTAAACATAAAACGACAGCCCTTCAGAATGCGACCAGTTGAAGATGTAATTAATGATTTGAAAAATACAAATCAATTACCTTGGTTCAAGCGAAAGATGGCGATGATTCTTGATAATAATCTCGGTGGAGATTTGAAATATTCTAAGGAATTACTCCGTGAAGTTGCCAAATTAAAATTCTGGGGAATTGGTGCTCAGTTTAGCATAGAATGTTTAAGAGATAATGAATTTATTGAGCTTTTAGCAAAAGCAAACTGCCGTATGGCTTTTATTGGTATGGAGTCGTTAAATAGTGCGAGTCTTGGTTCGGTTGAAAAGAAGCAAAATAAAGTTTATGAATACAAGGAGGCATTTGATAAGCTTCACCGGAAAGGAATATTAACCTTTACCGGATTGATGTTTGCATTAGAAGAAGATACTGTAGAGTATTACGAAGCGCTGCCTCAAAAACTTGATGAAGTTGGCAATGCAGTTATACTTCCGTCAATTTCAATTCCGTTATACGGTACACCGTGGTATTATCAAGTATTAGCTGAGGGAAGAATAACTGATTTTGATATTTCGCACTATGAAGGTGATCATGTTGTATTTAAACACAAATACTTAACTGAAGGACAAATCTATTATTATTATAAAAAAGTAAACGAACACTTTTTTTCTTGGGAAAATATTTTCAGACGCTGGATAAACATCATTTCAAAGCAAACAAAAGAAGGAAATGCAATCAGGTTATTACTTAAAATTTTCATGATTACTTTTATTTATTTCAAGCTTTCAATTTTCCAGAAACATCATGCTGAAGTAAAAATTTTCAATGAAAGCCATGTGAACTCTCCTGAATTTGAACTGAATCAAGTTGGGGTATGATAAAAAGAAAATTCTTATTGTCTGTTATTAGTTGAATGTGTAAATTATTTAAGAAGATAAAAATCTTCCTCCACCTTGAATGGGAGCCCCAAGATATTCCGAAATCACTTCCTCCAAGGCGTGAAGATGTTTTTGTGCTGAATAATTTTATTGAGTCAAAAATATTTAAACGCAGCTTCGGTAATTAATTCTAACATAAATCTTGTTGAAAAATCTTTTAAAGAGATTGACATAACTATGACATCTTTATGACAAAGACACTTACATAATATTTTAGTTTGCGGTCGTAATTAACTAATTCAATAATAAAAATATTGGAGGATTATATGAACCGATTTTTTTCTTCGTTTTTTGTGTTGTCCATAATAATTTTAACAGTGGCAGGAACAGCACAAACCACACTAACAATTCTTCATCTTAATGATACCCATTCCACTTTATCTGCTGTTGGTCCAAGGACTAACACCCTTGAGGGGACTCAAGGTGGCATCGCTCGTGCAGCAACATTAATTGGGTTTACAAAACTTGCTGAGCCAAATGTACTTGCACTACATGCTGGTGATTTTTCTATTGGTGATATGTTTTATAATACAACATTTGGAGTCGCGGAGCTTCTGTTACTAAAATCAATCGGCATTGACGCAATGACACTCGGAAATCATGAATTTGATTTGACTCCGGTTGCATTGACTCAAGCATTGCAAACTGCATTTCCAACTCCAGCTGTCGCGTTTCCTATCTTATCAGCGAACGCAATCTTAACGGATCCATCATTAGCTGTTTTGAATAGTTATGTTTCGGATTATACAGTTAAACAGTTTGGAACGGTTAAAGTAGGCATCTTTGGTTTAACTACTCCCGAGACAAATGTAATATCTCAACCGTTCCCAGCAGTTATTAGCGAGGATATTATGACTATTGCAGGAACAATGGTTGCAACATTACAAGCGCAGGGCTGTCAAGTAATTATTCTTTTATCACATCTTGGTTATAATCTGGATCAGATTGTTGCAGCAAATATTCCAGGAATTAATGTAATTGTTGGTGGTCACGATCATTATCTATTCGATGAACCGCAAGTTATTCCTAATGCCGGCGGATCAACATTAATAGTTCAGGCAAAGTCAAATTACTTGTATGCTGGCAAAATGCACTTGAGTGTAGATCCTTTAGGAGTAGTCAGTTTTGTGGACTACCAAATGGTTCCGCTCAATCAATCAATTCCAGAAGAACCAACTGTACTTGGTGTTGTGAATAATTTGATCACACAAATTGAAACTACTTATGGTTCCGTTTATTCGCAACAGTGTGGTTATGCCGCAAGATTCTTTGAAGAGGAAGGATTGAATCTGACCAAGCAAGGTGTTCATGATACTCCGATTGGTAATTTGGTTGCTGATGCATTCAGATGGAAAACCGGAACTCAAATCGCGATTGAAGCCGGAGGATCAACTGCAATGGCATTGTATCAAGGCCCAATTGTCCCCGCTGACCTTTTCAGAGTTACAGGATATGGTTTTAATACAATAAATGGACTCGGGTTTCAGTTAGTTACGTTCAATATAACTGGTGCAGGATTGCTTGCTGGGCTTGCATTTGGAGTTTCAAATATTGAAGCGACTGATGAATACGTGATCAATGTTTCGGGAATGGAATACATTTATGACAGCAATCTTCCTCCCGAAGAAAGATTAATTTTCGCTAAAGTTGGAAACAATATTATTGATCCAACAGCGACATACACCGTCAGCGCAAATGAATTCGTTCCTTTATTTCTTACAATGCTTGGAATTCCTTTCACAAACCTGCAAGTCATTACCGGTCAAACTGAATTTCAAACACTTGTGGAATATGTTGTTGCGCAAGGTGGTTTGATTTATCCGAAAACCTTGGGGAGAATTACAAATGTTGATTCGCGGAGTTATGCTGCTACAACAACAGGGATTGGTATTTACAATTCACTGCCAGGGAGTTTCATCTCCAATCCAACTCAAGCTGGAAAAGTGAGTTTCGAGTTCTTAGTTCGAAAGCTGAAGAATGTACCGGTGTCTCTTGGAGTATTTGCTCTCCAAAAAATAGGCGGTAATTTCAAGTTTGCAGGGACGAGTCTTGATTGGATGTTTGTTGATGAGAGTACATCTCAATTCAAAGGCAAAGGAAAGCTTAATGGACAGAATGGTTATGCATTCTTAGCATTCGTTAGCGATGGCAGACGGGGAATAAATCCTCAAGGCGATAAGATCAGAATTGTGATTTGGAAGGAAGCAACTAATGAACTTGTGTACGATAACTTCCTTGAGCAGCAGATAAACCTTGGAAACATAGTCATCAGGCAGTCCACATTTGGAAAAGAATCTGCTGAAGAACTTGCTGTGCTTCCGAATGAATATACACTATCACAAAACTATCCTAATCCATTCAATCCGAGCACGAATATTCGGTATTCAATTGCGAGTACAGAAAAGGTAACACTTAAAATCTATGATATTCTCGGTAATGAAGTTGCAACAATGGTAAACGAGGAGAAAGAACCAGGAGTCTATCGAGCTGAGTTCAACACACAAAACTATCAGCTTGCAAGCGGAATATATCTGTACAGATTGCAGGCAGGCAATTTTGTTGAAACGAGGAAGATGGTTCTCATGAAGTAAGGAGATAGAATTTAGAAGAAAGTAGGGGCGAGTTACTAACTCGCCCGAAATTAAAAAAATTAAGGAGTCAAATATGAAAGCAGTAATAAAAATATTAGCTCTTCTTTTGCTAATGAGCTTTAGTGCAAAAGCACAATGGTTTTGGCAAAACCCGTTACCCCAGGGAAATTATTTGTGTGATGTAGATTTTATTTCCCCATCAGTTGGTTGGACTGTTGGTTGGGCTGGTACTATTCTTAAAACTACTGACAGCGGTACAAGTTGGATTAAACAATCAAGCGGTACAACTGAACCTTTGTTAGCTGTTTCATTTACAGATATGAATAATGGTTGGGCAGTCGGTTACAATGGCACAATCCTCAGAACAACAAACGGCGGTACGAACTGGACACCGCAAACAAGCGGAACATTTAAAGGATTGTATAGCATCTCCACTACCAATATAAATAACGGTTGGGCTGTTGGCAGTAGTGGTACAATACTAAAAACTACAAACGGGGGTACAGACTGGATACCACAGTCAAGCTTTACGACACAACCTTTAGAAAGTGTCGACTTCAAGAATGAAAATTTTGGGGTAACTGTTGGTTGGAACGGAACAATCCTCAGAACTACAGATGGTGGTACAAACTGGGTTCTTCAAACAAGCGGAACATCTGAAATATTGTATAGTGTTTTTTTTAGCGACGTAAATAATGGGACGATAGTTGGTGGAGACGGAACAATACTAAGAACTACAAACGGAGGTACAGAATGGAACCCACAATTTGCAACTCCTACATTTGGATATTATAGTGTCTTTTTTGTAGATGTAAATATCGGTTGGATTGTTGGTGGTGGAATTTTACGTACAACAAACGGAGGAACTGAGTGGATGCTACAAGCAACCGGCACAACAGGCGGGAGTGGTGTCTCATTTACCGACGCAAATACCGGGACAGTTGTTGGTGGTTATGGAACAATACTTAGGACAACAAATGGAGGGGTTAACTGGAATTTACAATCAAGCATAGTCACAAGACAAGACTTGAATGGGGTTTCTTTTGCTGATGTAAATATCGGGACAGCTGTTGGTCGCTGGGGAACAATCATCAGAACAACGAACGGAGGATTGGACTGGACTGAACAATCAAGTGGAACAACAAATATGCTGTATGGTGTCTCCTTTACTGATACAAATATCGGGACAGCTGTTGGCGATAGTGGAACTATTCTAAGAACCATGAATGGAGGAACAAACTGGACTGAACAAACGAGCGGAATAACTGAACCTTTGTCAGCTGTTTCATTTACAGATATGAATAACGGTTGGGCAGTCGGTAATAATGGCACAATCCTCAGAACAACAAATGGAGGAACAAACTGGACCGAACAAATAAGTGGAACAACAAATACGCTGTATGGTGTCTCCTTTACTGATACAAATATGGGGACAGCTGTTGGTTACTGGGGCACAATCCTCAGAACAACAAACGGAGGAACAAACTGGACTGAACAAATGAGCGGAACATCATACTACTTGATTGGTATCAACTTTATCGATGCAATTACTGGTACGGCAGTAGGTGGTTATGGCACAATCCTTAGAACAACAAATGGAGGCATTACGTGGACTTTACAGACAAGTGGAACGGGAAGAGATTTACGTAGTGTTTCATTTACAGACGCAAATACGGGAACGGTTGTAGGAGATTATGGAACAATACTTAGGACAACAAATGGAGGAATAAACTGGACTATACAAACAAGTGGAACAACAAACACTTTGTATGGTATTTCTTTCAGCGATGCAAATAACGGTACTGCGGTTGGTTCGGGTGGAACAATCTTACATACAACAAACAGTGGGGTAACTTATATTGAAGAGCATCAGTTAGATGAAATTCTAACGCAGTTTTCACTTTCAAATAATTGGCCGAACCCCTTCAATCCATCAACCAGTATCCAGTATCAAGTATCCAGTTTACCTTCATTAAGTGAAGGCGGCACGCATGTTACACTTAAAGTTTATGATGTGCTTGGAAGGGAAATTGCAACATTGGTAAACGAGGAGAAAGAACCGGGAATTTATCGAGCGGAGTTCAACACGCAAGATTATCAGCTTGCCAGCGGAATATATTTGTACAGATTGCAAGCAGGCAGCTATGTTGAAACGAAGAAGATGGTGCTGATGAAGTAAGGAGATAGAAGTTTGAATTTTGTAAGGGCGAGTTATTGCTAGCCTCGAAATAAAAAATAAATGGAGACATATATGAAAAAGTTTGTACGCATTTTACTTTTCTTTCTATTGGTTTCTCAGAAAATCTTTTCACAGTGGTCCGGGGATCCGACTCAAAATACTCCGATATATTTATGGGGAGGTAACCAATGGGAACCGCAGATCGTTACTGATAATAAAGGTGGAGCAATCATTTGTTGGATTGAAAATCGAAATTCTGCTACTATAGAATTGTTCGCACAGAGAATAGATTCAACCGGTCTTATTATTTGGGATACAAGCGGTATTTCGATTAACAATGGTAACGGAACTCCAGATTTTAACATGAGATTAACATCTGATATGAAAGGGGGAGCCATGGTAGTTTGGATAAATCAAAATGATTCTAGTGTCAACGCACAGCATATTGATTCTTTGGGTCAAATTTTGTGGGGAAATAATGGGATTCTGATATGCGATAAACAAATGCCACTAGATGATCCGCAAATAGTCAGTGATGGAATTGGTGGTGCAATTGTTTTATGGGAGGAAAGAGCAAGTGGTGCTGGAATTACAGGTCTTTATGCTCAACGTATTAATTCAAATGGTCAATTATTATGGTCGTCTAATGGAGTAACTCTTTGTACTTCGCCTTGGTTCGATCCAGTTCAAGTTTTTCCTCAAATGATTAGTGATGGAAATGAAGGAGCAATCATTGTTTGGCAAGATACTAGAACACTTAGTGCTCACATCTACGCTCAGCGGGTGAATGGTAATGGAGTAATAATTTGGCCATTAGAAGGATTGGCTATTAATAAATCAAACACAGACAAACGACCTTTAGACATTATTAATACAAGTACAAATGAATTTATAATAACATGGCGAACTGACGTATCTACATTTCAAAATACAGATATTTATACCCAGAAAATTGATACCTCAGGTCACATTCTTTGGATTCAGAATGGGGTTCCGATTTGTACTGCTATAGGTAATCAATATGGGATTTCGGTTAAATCAGATAGTTCGAGCACAATTTTCGTATGGTTAGATAATAGGAGAGGTAATCCCAAATCTGATTTTTATGGTCAGAAGGTAAATTCTTTTGGTTCAATGCTTTGGAATTTAAATGGCAACTTATTGTCTCCTCAAAATGATTATTTTAAAAGTAATCCTATTATTATATCAGATAATTTAAATGGTGCTATTTTTTGCTGGGGAGATTATCGTACCGGAATAAATAGTGATTTGTACTCGCAAAGAATAAATTCTAACGGATATATCCAATGGGATATAAATGGTGTAGCCATTTCAACGGCTCCTTCAAATCAGATCATTAATAACACAAAAATTATAAGTGACAAAAAAAATGGGGCGATACTGACTTGGAGTGATGACCGCAATCAACAGTATAAGGTTTATGTTCAGAGGATTAGGGGAGATGGAACGTTAACAAATATTCAACCATTGGGACATTATTCCCCCACTACTTTTTCTATGGATCAAAACTATCCTAATCCTTTCAATCCAAGCACAAGTATTCAGTATTCATTAGCAAGTCCGGGGCTGGTAACACTTAAAATCTATGACATACTCGGTAATGAAATTGCAACATTGGTAAACGAAGAAAAAGGACCTGGTATCTATCGTGTAGAATTCAACACGACAAATTATCAGTTGGCAAGCGGAATTTATTTGTACCGTATTCAAGCAGGCAGCTACGTTGAAACGAAGAAGATGGTTTTGATGAAGTAGGTGATGGAAGATAGAATTTAGAATTTTGAAGGGGCGAGTTTCGACTCGCCAGTTAAAAAAAGGAAAATAAAAATGAATTCAAAAAAATTGTTAATTCTTTTTCTGAGTCTATCACTTATTAATTTTTTATTCAATTCGGGATGTAGTGATAGAATCCATCGCGAATTATATAAATCCGATCAGATTCGTAAAATATCCAATCTTAAAGAAAAACCCTTTGTAAAGCTGCACCTTAAAGACGGAGGAGTTTACATATTCAAAGAATGGGCTGCAGATACTAACAAAATTAAAGGTAGTGGATTTTTATTAAATGCAGCACGGGATACAATTTCAAAAGGCAGTTTCGAAATACCATTTAATGATTTTGTCATAGCTGAATCAAACGTAATCTCTGAGAGTCAAGGTCAGTCCGCGCTTTGGATAATGACAGGCATATCATTAGTGGCAACAATCTATTGCATAGCAAATCCCAAATCATGTTTTGGTTCGTGTCCCACTTTTTATGCATTTGATGGAGAGAAAATAGCTTTGCAAGCTGAAGGTTTTTCTTCCAGCGTAATGCCTTCATTAGAGTCAGTAGATATTGATGTACTTTACAACATTAAACCACAGAGCCAATTTTTTGAAATTCAAATGAAGAATGAGGCATTAGAAACTCACGTGGTAAGACGTGTAGATTTGTTGGCAGTTAAGAAGCCATATCAAGGAAGAACTCTATCAACACCGGATAATAGATTTTGGGAGGTAAATAATTTCACCGAACCACTAAAAGCAATTGCAAGTGAGGGAGACATTTCGGAAAAGATTTGTTCTTTTGATGGCAACGAAAGATTTAGTGTGGCTGATTCAAACGATTTAGCTGAGAAAGAAATTATTGAACTAAACTTTAAGAATACTAACAATAATAAAAAAGGAATAGTAATTGGTTTTAGACAAACATTACTAACTACCTTTTTGTTTTATCAAAGTCTTGCATATATGGGAAATTCTGTCGGGTCTTATTTCGCAGAGTTTGAGAGGAATAGGGATCCATTTAGTGAAAAACTCAGGTCACCTGGACAGATGCTGGGAGGAATTGAGGTATTTCAACAAGATGTAAATACAAACTGGATTAAAACTGGTGAAGTGACGGAAACAGGTCCTATTGCAACAAACATCCAGGTTATTCCATTAAAAAGTATAGGATCTGAAAGTGATTTGAATGTTCGACTAAAGATGGCAAAAGGAATGTGGAGATTAGATTTTATTTCCTTAGTTGATATTGATGATGAAGTCAAACCAATCAGAATACAGCCCCAATCTTCTACACCTTCAGAACTTGCCAATCAAAATGTCATTTCTTTGTTGAATAACCAGGAGAAAACGCTTGTTACTTTCCCGGGAGATCAAATTTCACTTCAGTACGAATTGCCAGACGATTATGCAAGCTATGATTTATTTTTAGATACACAGGGTTACTATCTGGAGTGGATGCGAGAAACTTGGGTTGCTGAAGAAAACTACGACAAAGTGTTTGAGTTGCTTTTTAATCCAAATAAATATTTAAAGGATTTAGCTCCACAATTCAAAAAGATAGAAGCTGAAATGGAGGAATCCTTTTGGAGGAGTAAATATGCGCTTCCTTAAAATTATATTTTCATTATCTACTTTACTATTGTTATCATCTTGTGTGACAACATATGCTCCTGAAGGGCAGTTGCCTCGGGCGGAAGATATACCAGTGGATGCATACGGTGCCTGGGGTACATTAACAGTCAAAGTGTCTCCAGCACTTAGTAATTCAGATCAAAATATTATCATGGGTGAATTAATAGCAGTTGATGATACTTCCGTATTTATTTTAAATGATATTTTATTAGATCAGGTATTAAAAAAGAATATTGAGAAATCAATTGTTGAATTGGATAGAAAGCATTATGAATATGGTGTACACACATGTCTTGGAACAGTATCTACAATATCGCATGGGATTTTGCTAGTTGTAACTGCACCTTTATGGATATTGATAGGTATTCCAATTAGTGCTGGCGAGACTAATCGAGATAGATATGTTGCCGATACACCAGATGAAGGTTATTGGCAATCCGTTAAAAATTTTTCGAGATTTCCTCAAGGGTTACCAAAAGAAATAAATAAATATTTATTAAAACCAAGGACAATCGAAATGAATAAATAATTGTTAAGCAGATCAATTACTACATTTTGCTTGTTTATTTAAATAAAGGATGGCGCTACAAATGAAAGTAAGATAAGCTTAAATTATTTTGAAGGACAACCAACATGAATTTAAAACTTTTTCTACTGTTCCTTCCATCGGTAGTATTGTTAACTTCTTGCGCTACAGTTCAAAACGTAGTTTACTTACAAGAAGTAGAGGTGCATACTCCGTTAAGTCCGCCGCCGGTAAGGATAACAAAAGATATGTTTGCCGGGTCTGTTACTCTTTCACCAAGAATTTTGCTCAGTAATTATCCTGAAATCTCTGGCCAAGCTGGAACAAGGAAATTTGTAAGTTCAAAACAAGATTCTGTGTTTAGGTCAAAGGACAAAAATCTATTTTGGAAGATGCCTAAAATGTCCTTTGGTTTTGATTTGGATGTTGCAGTAACAGATCACATAGCTTTTTCAGGCGGTATGAATTATTCAATAATTAACCAAAGAAAATTGTGGGGTGGTTCTTTTGCTATCGGGTTCTATCATGAAAAGAATAACAATGCAGTTCGTTTTGATGCTGGTCTGCGGCTTCAAGAATTTTACTATGCAGCTAAAACAATAGTTGAACAAACAGTTGATCCGATTTGGGGCAATCCAACAACGTCAATAGGATATTTTTTCGATCAGGATAAAGATTTCAGCTATGATTTATTTTTAATATTGAGCTACAACAGTACAATGAAAGAATTTCCGTTAAATTTCTTTATGAATTTGGGATATTTCTCACAAACCATTTTGGATTTTGAACCAACATGGCCTTCAGATATTTTGTATTCAACTTTTTTATTTACACCAACTCACACCGAAGATGCACGAGGTGAAGCAACTATTTCACTTTTAACTGCAACTCCGGGAATATTTATTGACATGACCGAGTGGACCAGGATAATTATGGGTGCAAGGTTTATGTATAATTTTGATCTTGATAATGCTTCTCGTGATTTATTTATTCTGCCAGTATTACAGATAGATATGCATTTTTAACAGCTTAAAATAATTTTAAACTTAAAATTGATAAAGGCAAGAATCTCCAACGACCTTAAATGGTTCAACTTCAAAATGGAGTTTATCTTTTTTTTGAGTTCGAATTGAACGCTGAACTATTATCTTTCCATCTTCTTCTAAGAAATTATTGACTAAAAGATTCTTAACAACTTCGTAAATATCATCCTTAAAAAAAGGAGGGTCAGCTAAGATAAGATTGTATTTAAAGTGTTCGGTTAGCCGGCTGTGTTTCGATGCTTCCATCTTGAATATTTTAGTTTGAGATTCCACTTCAAGAGATTCAATATTCTTTACTAAGTTTTTATAAATAGAAAAATCTTGCTCAACAAAGTGAACTTCACTCGCACCTCTACTCAATGCCTCTAATCCGATCGAGCCAGTACCTGAATATAAATCCAGCACTTTGATTCCTTCGAAATCAATCATGTTCGATAGTTTATCAAAAAGTGTTACGCGTACTCGATCTGTCATCGGGCGAATATATTTTGAATTCGGAGAACTTATTATTCTTCCTTTATATTTTCCTGCTATAATTCGCATGTTTGGTTTGTTTCTTAAACAAAATTAACATAAGTAATTGACATATTTAATTAAGTTAAACGCGAACCGAAACACCGGTTGAAGAACAAAAGAAATGATTTGTTTCAGAATAATATTTATTAGTCATCAAGTTTGTATTTACAATGATGTTTGCAAAAGGATTAACTAAGATAAAATCTATACCAACAGTTTCAGCTAAGACTTTTGCAATTGTGTGCGAAGCAGAATCGCCGAATAAAAATACTTCATTAAAGTTGAATCGAATTTTATTCAGTTCAGTAAGTTTTTCCCTGATCATGCTTGGAATTTCGTTAACACTTTTTACAGGTATATCTTCATAATATATTGGTTTATCATGGGATGAAATTAGCAACGAAAAAATTTTTTGCGAAACGTAAAAGCTTAATTTTTCTTTAGTTACTCCCACTGCATTTAAAATCAGCATATTGCTAGCTGCAAGATGACAATGGTCAACAAATTTTAGCTTTAGATTACTCTTTTCACAAAAACTGCTGAGAAGTTTAATGAACTTTCTGTTTAGAGCAAACACAAGTGCGTGCTCCTGCGTTTTTACGCCTCTTTCTTCAGTTTCAGAATATTGAATCACATAATCATGCCAATTCAAATAAGGATACATTATTGATAGCTGCCATCTGAATTCTTCTGTTAGGTCTGAATGAAGTAAAGAATGCTCTATAGGTAAACGAGCGGAAATAAATAGCTCCTGTGGCAGTGAAAATGAAACATTGTTCGAAGTAATTTGGTTTTTAATGCTTAATTCTTCAAATGCTGCATGTAAAAGTGAGGTAATTTTAGTTTCTTTATCCGATTCGAAATTTATCTCCTCGTTTAAATAGACTTCATCAAGATTTGAAAGAAAAATTTGATTTTGCTTTTTAATTATTTCCGTAAGTTGAATTTTTATGTTTGAAATTGAAATGCCTAACATAAAATTGTGACTGCTTGTTTTTGATTTACGTTATTGCAAAATATTTCTAGATAATCATCGAATGAAAATGTATTTCTTAATCTTTTCAAATTTTGAATCACCTATACCCTTGATTTCTAAAAGTTGATTAATATTGCTAAACCCTCCATTTGCTCTTCGGTAAGCTAAAATTCGTTCTGCTGTTTTGGATCCTATTCCGGGAAGCATTGATAATTGTTCTATGCTTGCTTTGTTTATGTTGATACTTTTTTCTGCAAGCTGCTGTTTTTTAATCGTTAAATTACTTTTACTAATGTTTGAACTCACTGGATCAGTAACAGATCCTATATTTGTTTGCAATTCAGCATGAGTAACTTTAGCAGAATAAAAAATGCTGTCAACAGCAGAATAATCAAATTTAGCTTTATCTGGATCATCATTTTTCCAACCAAATGATTTGATAATAATGCCAATCAAGAATACTCCAAGAAGAAAAAAAATTACCTTAAGCTCAGTTTGAGTTAATCCAAGTTTTTCTGATATATTCTGAAGAAATTTCATCTTAGAAGTTATTTTATTTACAACCCAAATCTCTTAAAAAAACTTTTCTCGTCTGCATTAGGATTTCCCTTTATGTTTGGCATCTCAGACAATTCTTTCAACATTTCCTTTTCCTTTGAATTCACTTTTCTTGGTATATCAATATTTACTCTTACTATCTGGTCGCCATATCCCGATGAATTAAGATGCTTAATTCCTTTGTCTCTCATTCGCAAAAGTTTACCTGAAGGAGTTCCGGCATCAATTTTCAACCTTGCTTTTCCATTAAGCGTCGGAACATCCACATCAGCTCCTAAAACTGCTTCAGGATAGCTGATAAACAAATCGTAAATTATATCATCTTCCTCACGTTTGAAAAACTCGTGTGAGATTTCTTGGAAAATTACAATTATATCACCCGAAGGACCTCCGCGTTTACCTGTATTGCCTTCTCCGCGCATGGTCATATAGCTGCCTTCATGAACACCTGCAGGGACATTTATTTTAACTGTAACTTCTTCATTAATTCTGCCATCACCGGCACATTTTCTGCATGGCTTATCAACAACAGATCCTTCACCATTGCAGTTGCTGCATGTAGTTATATTTACAAACTGGCCAAAGACTGAACGAGATACTGTTTTAACTTCTCCAGAGCCCTGACAAACAGGGCATGTTTTAGTTGATGTTCCCGATTCGGCGCCGCTTCCATTACATTGTTCACATTTGACATGTTTTTTAATTTTTATCTTTTTGATTGCACCTTTTGCAACTTCTTCAAGAGTTAATTTTAATGTAACTCTTAAATCAGATCCAGGCACACCAGCAGAACGTCTCCGTTGTCCTCTTCCTCTTGTATTTCCACCGAAAAAATCATCGAAAATAGAACCACCGCTGAAAATATCCGAGAAGTGTGAAAATATATCATTGATGTCATTAAATCCTGGCGAGCTATATCCACCTGATCTCATTCCTTCGTGACCAAATCTATCATAACGTGCTTTTTTTTCGTCGTCACTCAGAACTTCATAAGCTTCGGCGGCTTCTTTGAATTTTTCTTCAGCTTCCTTGTTGTTCGGATTTCTATCGGGATGATACTGCATTGCAAGTTTTCGGTATGCTTTTTTCAGATCATCCTTGCTTGCATTACGCTCTACTCCAAGTATTTCATAATAATCGCGTTTGGTCATTCGGTTTTGCTTTCAGAATTATTAGATTTTTCCTCATTACTTTTTTCAGAGGAGTTGTTGATTTCTTCATGGCTATCTTCACTAACGGAAACTTTTGTATGTCTGATAACCCGATCCTTATACAAATAACCTTTTTCAAATTCGTCAATCACGGTATGGGGGGCAATGTCGTCAACCTTTCTTTGCATAATTGCTTCATGATAATGTACATCAAAAGGTTTTCCAACTGCTTCGATAGCTTTGACGCCTTGATCTTCAAGTATCTTCATCAGTTTATCATAAACCAGGCTAATACCGTTTCTAATGCTGTCAACATCTTTTGCATCTTTCATATGAACTAATGATCTTTCAAAATCGTCAATGACAGGGAGAAGCTTGATTATTAAAGATTCAGCGGCATATTTGAGTAAATTTAGCTGATCATTCTCGATACGTCTTTTATAATTTTCGAACTCGGCTGCTTTCCTCAAAAATCTATCTTTGTAACTTTCAAGTTCATATTCGATCGTTTTTAATTTTTCTTCTAGCACTGTTTGTGCGTTATCACCAGTTTTATTTTCCTCGATAGCTTCGTTTTTAGTTGAATCTTTAGGTTCCAGATTTGGTTCCCCCATTTTTTCTTTATTAATGTTTTTATCTTTTTCTTTTTTGAAATTTATCATTTCATTCCTCTATTTCATTATTTCTTTTTTTAATGTTTCTGTTAGCATTTTAGCAACGTAATCTACTATTGCAATAACTCTTGAATATTCCATTCTTTTAGGGCCGATAATTCCGAGGTGACCGGATACATCACCAATCTTATATTCTTTAGTGATGAGACTATAATCAATAAGTTTCTGGTTCTCATTCTCTTTTCCGATGGATACGTAAATATCCTCAAGGTTCATGTCTTCTGTCTTATCAAGTATATGAACAATGATGTCTTTGTCTTCTATTAACTCTATTACACTTTGAAATCTTTCAGGACCATCAAATTCTGGTTGTTGAATAACGTTTTTTGCTCCGGTAATAAAAACCCCGTCAGAGCTTCTTGCTTCTTTAAATACTTTTTCTGCTGAATTAAGAAAAAGTCGGATTATAGCTTTATGATCATCAGGTACATCCTGAAATCTTTCGGCAAAAGTAGAACGAATTTCTTTAAAGGGTAATCCAGATAATCTTTCGTTCAATAAGCTTTGAACAGTGCTGATTTGCGATTCCTCAATTTCAGTTGCAAATTCAATAGTAATTGTTTTTACTAAACCACCTTTGATACTTATGACAATTAGTATTCGCGTTGAGGACAAAATAATAATTTGGAGTTTTTCAAGCGTACCTGTCTCCAACTTCGGATATGTAACACACGCTAACTGTCTTGTAATCTTACTTAGAAGATTTGAAGTAACTTTAAATAAATCATCTTTATCATCGGATTTGTTCTCAAACTCCTTATCAATAAAACTTTTTTCGTTTTGATCAATTATCTGAATATTCATCAAAGAATCAACATAAAACCTATAACCTTTGTCAGTTGGAATTCGTCCTGCAGATGTATGTGGATGATCAATGAATCCAGATTCTTCCAAATCCGCCATAATATTTCTGACAGTTGCAGGAGAAATTCCGAGATCATATCTCTTTGTAATATTTCGAGAGCCAACGGGTGAAGCTGTTAAGATAAACTGCTGGATAATATAACGCAGTATACTTTTTTCTCGTTCATTTAATTCTGTTAAAGACATTCTTAATATAAAATAGCAGTAATTATTGGGCTACAAATATATCAAATTTTCCAGGTTTTTTAAGTGAAAAATTAAAATGACATAAGATAGGCCTTAAAAATAAAAAACCCAGCTGGGGCAAAGCTGGGTTTTTCTAAGAAGATGTTAGAACCAGTAATTACTTCAAGAGAATCATCTTCTTTGTTTGTCGGAAGGCATTATTTCCATTCAGAGGAGTAGCATCAATTGAATAGAAATAAATTCCGGATGATAAGCTGATACCTGAATTCGCACTGAACGTGCTTTCATGGTAACCAGCCGATTGTACTTCATTAACCAATTCTTTCACAACCTCGCCTGCTAAATTGTAAACAACAACCCGAACTTTACTTTCGGTTGGGATTGCGTAGCGAATAATTGTAGCAGGATTGAATGGGTTAGGATAATTCTGTTCGAGTGTAAAAGTTTTCGGAGCACCTGAGATTTCAACGTTAATTTCTTTGGAATAATTTGCTTGACCATCGTAGTCTAATTGTTTTAGTCTATAGGTAAGTTTTGAATAATTGGTAACGTTTGGATTGTCAACGTAAGAATAATTATTTAGTTGAGTAGTTGTCCCATTACCATTAACAAAACTAACTGTCTGCCAATTCTGATTTCCTGTTCTTCTTTGAATTTCAAATCCTCTATTGTTTGTTTCAGTAGCAGTTTGCCAATTAAGAGTTATACCGTTGTTACCCATTTCTGCTGTAAAGCTGAGGAGTTCAACAGGAACTACACCACCAAGAGCAGCATAAGTTTTCGTAAGTACATCAATTGAAAATTTAGCATTATGCATACCTTCGGCACCACCATAAGCTATAAGCTGATAGTTCCACCAAGCTTTTTTCAATTTAACACTATCGGGATTACCACGAATACCTTGCCAATTGATAGAATCAATATCATATGGCGGTATTTTCTTAGCAACTAAAGTAAGGAGACCACTAATTTCTCCACTTACTGGTTCGATAACTCCATCAGCATCATAATCCATGAATGCTATGAAATCCTCAAATGATGTCTTAGGACCATGGCATGATGTACATGCTGTGGTATGATCATAACCAGTTGCTGGATTGTGTAAATTCCATGAGTGACCACCGACTTTATCTCTATTAACTGTTCCGGTATCTGTTGTTGCAACCATGTGGCAATCAACGCATGAGTTTGTTATTGCTAAACTATGAGTCCCAGAAACGTAAGCAGAGCCAAATTGTACAGCATTCTTTCCTAAGAAAACATCTGTTTGTGGTGAATGATGTGGGCCAAAGGTCGAGCTAACATTTGTAGTTAATACATATGTTTCACCACTTCTTCTACCTTTATGACAATTCATACAGATTTGTCCCGTACCGCCAACTGCTGAATAATTATAACCAGTTCCTAATGTATCGGAACTTGCTGGTTCTTTTCTTAGCGAAGCAGTATTTGTATTTCCATGAGGATCATGACAAGTTGCACAAGTGATGACGGTGTGTTCTGCCCAAGTAGGGGATACAGGTGTAGTTATACTCTCATTATTGACGAAAGCTACAAAACCTGCTCCAGCGTGACATCTCATACAAGAACTTAAGTTAGCCGGAACCGTCATTGTACGTGTAGCAAAACCAGTTTCCCAAATTGCTTCAGAGTGCATAGAGTTTTCATACATTGAATAAATATTGTGTCTCCATGGTTCATCATGACACTGAGCGCAGGCACCAACCTCTAAAGAAATTTGAATTCTTGCTTTATTTCCTCCAGTATTTGCGTGTTCGCTGCCAGCTCCATGACACATCTCACAACCAGCAGTTGCTAAGTTAACAAGTCCTGGGAATTGAGTTTTTAGTGTATCCCATTTCCCTGTGTTAGGTGGACCTTGCCAAACCCAACCGAGAGTAGTAGCTACATCATCAAATCCGCCATTAGAAGCGGCGAGGTTATGATTGTAACCAGTAGTGTGACAAGGGAAACAGCTTGTGCCATAATAGGCGGCACCAGTTGTAATTTCAGTTTTGAAAATATTTGCGTGACCCGACACTTTCCATCTGTCAAAAATAGCAGTAAAAGCTGGGGTTGAACCATGACATGTCATACATTTGGGGAATGTACCTGCAACACCATCAAAATTTCCAACACCAATCCAATCTGCTGCATAAAATGATGCAGTGGTATCATCAGTTCCTAATGCTGTTGTGATAGTCAGTTTTATCTGATACTCACCTTTTACATCAGGCTTTAATAATGTCCAATTTGGGCTTGTCAACGTTTGTAATGTAGCTGTTGAACCGGATGGTACAGACATCAATTGAAATGTGGCACTTGTAATGGGATCGGTTAAGCTTGCCATATTTTGTGCTGAAAAGTAAGCGTAAGTTTGGTTAGGGATTACTCTCAGTCCACTTGAAACTGAGTTTGTCGTCAATCCCAATGATGTTAAACTATGTGGAGTTACATGCTCAACATTTATTCTTGCTCTTTGTGAAAAAGCAAGACTTGAGATTAGGACGAGAGCGAATAGAACAAGTAGGATTTTTTTCATAGAACGCCCTTTTTATTAGTTATTTAAAAATAGGGATTATAAGTTAACCATTAGTAATTGGCAATAATTATGCCTTTTGGTGTTCAAGAAAAAATTGTTTTTTTAATTAAATTTTAACCCTCTGTAAATTATTTTTCTAATTATTAAGAGAAATACAATTATGATTTTCAAGTCCGAGAAAGAACCTCAATGATTAGAATTGCTAAAAATTAAATATTTAGCACTGGCAATCATAATCGGATTTTATCAATTAGTCAAGTTTCCGTAATCGTTAATAAAAATTTTTTATAGTATTTTGCCTTAGAATTTTTTTCCAAATCGAACAAAGTAATCATAAAAATCACGGGAGTTAGTTTTGGGTGCAACTTATAAATTAGCAGGTGTAGATATTCATGCCGGAGAAAATACTGTCAGACGAATTAAAAAACTTGCCAAATCTACATTTAATCAAAATGTTCTTTCGGATATTGGACTATTCGGTGCTTTTTTCAAGATTGATATTGAAAAGTATAAGAACCCTGTACTAGTGTCTTCAGTTGATGGTGTTGGGACCAAGCTCAAAATTGCTATTGCTGTGAACAAGCACGATACAATCGGACAGGACTTAGTCAATCATTGTGTGAATGACATTGCTGTCTGTGGAGCAAAACCGTTATTTTTTCTTGATTACATTGCCTTCGGAAAATTGAATCCTAAAAAAGCTGAACAAATAATAAAAGGATTTTCGGTTGCTTGTAAACAAAATGGGTGTGCATTAATTGGCGGGGAAACTGCAGAGATGCCAGGGTTATATGCTAAGAATGATTATGATATTTCGGGTACTATTGTTGGAATTGTTGAACGAAAGGATCTTATCAACGGAGAGAAAGTTAGAAGAGGTGATATTCTTGTTGGGTTTCCATCAAACGGACTACATACAAATGGTTATTCACTCGCCAGAAAAATTTTATTAAATAAGTTTTCTCTGAACTCTATTCCAAAAGGATTTTCTGTTTCTCTTGGTTCAGAGCTGTTAAAGATTCATAAATCATATTTGAAATTAATAACTCAACTTCAAAGAAATATTACGGTAAAGGGATTTTCTCATATAACTGGTGGCGGTATTGTAGGTAACACGATACGGATAATTCCTAAAGGATTATCATTAAATATATTTTGGGAGAATTGGAAGAGACCGAAGATTTTCAATTTAATCCAAGATTTCGGGCATATAGAGGATAAAGAAATGCGATCTGTTTTCAATTTGGGAATTGGGTTGATTGCAATTGTCTCCAATAAGGATAAAGATAAAATAATTGCAATTTCAAAAAAAGCTGGGGAGAAACCGACTATAGTTGGGGAAGTAGTTTGAAGGTGTTGAGTGATTAACAAAACTTTAACTTTCTCATATCTCTTTTTCTTTTCGATCCAATCTTATACGCAGACTAAAATTGTTTTTACTTCAATTGATTATTCAAATGAAGAAGTGCGGGCTGTAATTTGTGAAGATGATGGAAACAATCGTAATGAGCTTGGATTCAGCAAAACTTATTTACCTGTTTGGTTTAATGATAAAATCTTATTGAACAGTGATACTTTCATCTGGCAATGCGATACATCAGGTGAAAATTTGAGCAAATTATTTCCGGGATACAAAGTATCTGTTTCGAATAACAAAAAAATGTTTGCGTTTTATGATAAAGATGGAATAGGAATTGCTGATTTGAGTAACCGAATTGTAAAGCAAATCATGGTAAATGCTTTTAAGGATGCTGCAATCACGTGGTCAAAGAATGATGATAGAGTTTCCTATTTCGATCCCGAAAAGGGGATTTGTTATTTGTTTAATCTTACAAACGACAGCTTAGAGGTGTTTGGTGACTCAATTTTTCATCCGTTATGGAACCTTAATAATGATTATGTACTTTATAACCAAACTTTATCGGATGGGAAATTTGATGTTGTGTTAAAAAATGTTTTGACTGGTTTGCAAACAATAATCAACAAAAAAGATGAAAATGTAGTTGTACCAATATGGTCAAACTTTGGAAATAAAGTTGCATATCTATCATTTAATGATAACATAGAGAATCTTCCTCAAACAGATTTATACCCATGTCGTCTAGTTTTATATGATATCGAAAGCAAAAACTCTACTACGCTTTCTACTGAAGCGGCATTTACTGATAAAGCATTTCCTCAAATGTGTTTTGATAATAATGATGAATTTATTTATTTCACCAAAATAAATGAAAACGGTTTGGGTTCGATTGCGAGGGTAAATTTAAAAAATCTAAATCAAGATGTTATTAGTAGAGATTTGACCCTTGATGAACGATTTCCACAAGTATGTATCTTCAAATAGAACTGATGGTTCAGAGTTTCGTCTCCATTTAAGAAATTATGGGAACTGCCTGTGGATATTAGACAATTTCGAGGATTTATTTGTCGCAACTGTTGATTAATACAATTTTTTTTTTTAGAATTCAGCCCATAATATTCTATTTCTCTAACTTTCATTAGAGGAGGGCTGGGTAAAACTATTTATCATTTACACTTTGAGATTCTTAAATAGAATTTCAGTGGAACCGGAATAATAAATTCTTATGTATTTGAGAGAAGATTCGATGATCAGATTTATTATTTTATGTTAAATCTTCTTCAATGTCCAATCACACAATCTTTTCTTTAAAGATACAAAAGTAAAAACAAATCATTTCAATAAATTTTTTTTAGGAGTAATTTTATGAAAAGGAAACTAGTACTAATTCTTTCGCTCCTGTTATTTTTGTTAGGTTCGAATACTTATGCACAATTATCCGGGGTATATGCTATTCCTGATAGTTTTGCGACGATTGAAAAAGCAATTGATTCACTGAATCAAGTTGGCGTAGGATCCGGCGGTGTAACATTTAATGTTGCAGCAGGGCATACGGAAACTTTCACTAAAATTTCTGCTGGATTGATTACTGCTACTGGTACGTCAGCAAACCCAATTGTATTTCAAAAATCTGGAGGAGGAGCAAATCCTTTAATAACCGCTGCACTTAGTGGCATATCTTTCTTAAGAGACGGAATAATTATTATTGCAGGTGGTGATTACATAACATTCGATGGTATTGACATTCAAGAGAACAGTGGTAACACGAATAAACAGAATCAAATGGAATGGGGCTTCTCTTTAGTTAAAGCATCTAAGGTAGCTCCTTTTAATGGTTGCAGGTTTGTAACTATTAAAAATTGTAATATAACTTTAAATAAAGCCGATAGTTTGTCAACTGGAATTTATGCAAATAACCACACAGCAGATACAACTGGAGGAACCTTTACATTAACGGACACGCTTGACGCCATGCGTTGGTGTAAGTTTTACAATAACACAATCTCAAATGTTTTTTATGGATTCCGGTTCAATGGTTCAAACAACGCATTGTATTATGACCTATATAATGAAATTGGAGTGGATGGCGGAAACAGTATAACAAATTATGGTGGGGGTACAGGTCAATCGGCCGGTATATATGTAGATTATCAGGGTAATTTTAAGGTGGCAAATAATACTGTTAATGGTGGTGGGCTTTCTCAAACCGGTCTAATTTATGGTATAAGAACGGGTTCCGCCATTAATGTAAATGTTGATATTTATAATAACACCGTTACTGTAATTCAAAATAGTTCTACTGGTTTCTATGGCATTTCTAATTCAACAGGAGGTTCCGGTACAACTAACACTGTGAACATTTATAACAATACAATACAAAACTGCTACCATGCTTATTCAACTGGTAATGATGAAAGGTTATTATATAATTTAGCGAGTTGCTATAACCTTAACATTTATGGAAATATAATCAAGGGTAATACAAAAAGCGCAGGTACGGGTACATTACATTGCATTTATTTAAGCCCTACTGCTGCAACAACAAATGCATACATATATAATAATCAAATTGATTCTAATTTTTCAGGTGGATTAATTCATGGTATTTATCTTGATTTAGGAATAAATAATTATATCTATCAAAATACAATCAGAAATTTAAGTTCAACGGCATCAGGGACAGACTCATCATCGTATGTGGCTGGTATAACTGTAGCTTCAGGCCCAATTAACACCTATATTTACAATAACTTTATATCAGACCTAAAGGCACCAAGTTCACCTTCCCGAAATGCAGTAAGAGGAATAAATATCACGAGTACTACTGCAAGCTCAAATATTGGATTGTATTATAATACTATTTACCTGAATGCTTCTTCAAGCAGTGCGAAATTTGGAACATCAGGGATATATCACACTTATAGTTCAACAGCTACTTCAGCAGCTCTTGATATGCGTAATAATATTGTAGTCAATAATTCTACACCAAATGGTATTGGTCGAACATCAGCATTTCGACGAAGTGCCTCAACTAATCTTAATAATTATTCAACTGTTTCAAATAACAATTCATTTTATTCTGGTGTTGGTGCAGGAAGACTTATATATTATGATGGAACTAATGAAGATTTAACGATTCCGGCATTCAAATCACGCGTTATACCGAGAGAGACGGCCTCATTCACCGAAAATGTTCCTTTTATTAACTCAACTACAGCTCCATATAATCTTCATGTTAATACTGCTATTTCCACACAAACAGAAAGCGGTGGACAAAGAATTACAAGTCCCATTTCCGTTACAAATGATTTTGATAATCAGTTGAGATGGGGCGAGTCCGGTTACGGTGGCGCGGGAACGAACCCTGATGTTGGTGCTGATGAGTTCGAAGGAATACCTGCAGATTTCACACCTCCTTCAATTCTTTACACTCAGTTGGGGCATACACTTTCAACCTCGAATCGTAATTTAAATGGCGTTGCAATAACTGACGGAAGCGGAATAAATACAACCTCTGGGACCGCACCAAGAATATATTTTAAGAAATATTCACATGCAAATACTTATGTGGATAATACATCTTCAACTGACGGATGGAAATATGTCGAAAGCAGTACCGGAAGTTCTCCTTTTGATTTTACAATAAATTATTCATTGTTATTTGGAGGAACCGGTGTACAAGCCGGAGATACAATTCAATATTTCGTTGTCGCTCAGGATAATGCAAGCCCTGCAAACGTTGGAATAAATTCGGGAACATTCGCTGCAGCCCCTTCTTCTGTCAATTTAACATCAGCAGCATTTCCGTTATCTGGTACTATTAATCAGTATAGAATTCAATATTTAATTAATGGAACAGTTACGGTTGGAACCGGAGGCAATTTCCCATCTTTGACTGGACCCAAAGGATTATTTGTTAGCATTAAGGAGAATTTCGTAAGCGGTAATGTTATCGCAAAAGTTATTACCAATACAACTGAAACAGGTGATAATACATTAGACCAGTGGGCGGAATTAGTTGAAGCAAATTATTCTTTAACAATTCAGCCTGACACTTCAATTGTAAGAATTTTATCTGGCTCATATTTAGGAGGATTAGTTCGTTTAAATGGTGTAGATGGCGTAAACATTGACGGACGTTTTAATGGAACAGGCAATTACCTTACATTTGAAAATACGAATGCCGCAGCAAACTCAACTACATTCCAATTGTTAAGCATTGGCACAGGTCAAGGCTGTACAGATATTACGATAAGGAACTGTAACATTAAAGCTGGTACAAATACTCTGTCTAACATATTTGGAATATTTATTGGTAGTTCAGCCGGTTCAATAACTACTGGAAACGCCGGTGGAGTGGATTATGATAATATCTCAATCCTTGAAAATAATATTTCCAAATGTCGTGTGGGTATTTTTGCGAGAGGTACCAGTTCAGACCAAATGCTAAATTTCGTTGTATCAAGGAATATTATCGGCTCTAATACCGCCAGTGATTATGTTACTGAATATGGGATGTATTTGGGATATGCTGATGCACCACAGATTGTTGGCAATGAAGTGTTTAATATGATTTATGAAGTAAGTAAATGGGGTATTTATTTCGTTGCAAATGTATCAAATGCAGTTGTCAGTAAGAACAAAATTCACTCCTTTGATCAAACTTCGACAGGTGGTTTTAATTCGGTAGGAATTTATTTTACCACTGGCACCGGTTGTGCGGATAACCAAATTGACAATAATATGGTTTATGACTTGAGAACGTATGGCAGTACATCCATGTATTTAGTTGGAATAAGAATAGCTGGCGGGGCCAACTATAAGGTTTATTACAATACGGTGAGTCTCACCGGAGCTTTTGGGAATGCATCTGCTGGTGTAGTATCGTCATGTTTATATGTTTCAACAGCTTCCACTAATATGAATGTGAGAGATAATATTTTCTCGAATACCAGAACTGGTAATAATCCCAAAAACTATACCGTGCATTCTTTGAATACAACAACATTTTCACAGTTGGATTACAATGATTATTGGTCAACTGGAAGTGTTTTTGGATTTTTTGGCGCTGATGTAGCTGACTTTGCCGGTTGGAAAACTACTATTGGTAAAGATGCCAACTCAACTAATGTTGCTGTTAACTTTGTTTCATCAACTGATGTTCATGTTTCGGGTGCATCCATTGGCGATCCTTATCTTATCGGAACAACAATCCCAGGCATTACAACCGATATTGATGGAGATTCAAGAAACGGTACCTACCCATATAAAGGTGCTGATGAAAGTACGGCATTTACAATTTATTCTTTAAATCTAACTGCGTTGATTGAAGGATTCTATACCCCATCAGTCGAGACAATGATCCCAGATACAGTAACAGTCGAACTTAGAAACACATCTTCTCCTTGGGGATTGGTTGACAAAGCGAAAACTGTTCTGAGTGCTTCAGGAGCAGGAACATTAAGTTATTTATTTGCTCAAAATGCAGCAAATTATTTTATAGTTGTTAAACATCGTAACTCTATCGAAACTTGGAGTAAAATCGGACAGTCATTCAGCGGTGCAGCGTTAAGTTACGACTTTACAACTGATGCTACCAAAGCATATGGTGATAACATGAAACTCAAAGGAACCAAGTGGTGCATTTACAGCGGAGATGTGATTAGAGATGAATTCATAGATGGTTCAGATGTTTCAGAATGTTATAATGCTTCTGCATTAGGTGTATCAGGTTATGTAGTGACAGATCTAACTGGGGATGATTTTGTTGATGGAAGTGATGTAACCATTGCTTATAATAACAGCAATTTAGGAGTCGGGGCTGCATATCCTTCAAAGAAAGTCATTTCAACTGGAAATGTAAATAAGGTCGATCAGCTGGATAAATAAACAGGGTCGCTTTGTTATCGTCTTAATTCAAGGGAGCTTCGGCTCCCTTTTTAATTATTGAGCAATTGACATTGCTGATTTTATTCCGCCCATTTCAGCATGAGATGGTAAATTTTCAATTCTTTTTGGTTTCATTCTGAGATGCAGTTAGCTTTTTAACAAATTAATTCTGATAATTAGTTTTTTAAAACCATGCACTTCTCTATTTTAGTATTATAAATATTTCATCTTTTAAAAAGAGATGCCTATGACCAAAATAAAAACTCATTGCAATACAACCCTACAAATTGCTATTCTAAAATTAGATTTTCGAAAACTCTTCATTAAGATAATGACATAATTACTTTAATTAATTTATCCAATTTGAATTTACAATTTTACTTTGCGTAAGAGGTTATTTAGATATCTTTGAACACATAAAAACTATCAATCAATTGTATAAAATAAATCATCGGAGGATTTAGATGAAAAAATATTTTCTACCCTCGTTCATCATGATCATATTATTCTCGGTCACCACTGGGTTATCTGCTAATGAGCCTGAAGGGGTTACAATTCAAAAAATTGGTAATGAATATATTGTGAACTTCATACTGCCTGCGTTTGAAAAGAAATTGATTACAGTAGATAATAATGATTTTACTCAGATCATTATTCCATCATACGGAGTTGCATCAGATACCGGACTTCCAGCACTTCCACTTGTATCATTTAATTTAGTAATTCCTTATTCTGAGGGTTCACCCGGCTTTCAAATTACTAACAGAGTTTATGAAGAGGAAATACTTAAGAGCAAAGTGTTCCCATTTCAAGCGCCCTGGCCAAAGAATCAACCTATAGATAAACGACCATTCACAATTAATAAAAACTTCTACCAAACAAGTGGAAAGCAATATCCCTTTGCAAATATATCGGAGCCATTTGTAATTAGTGGGGTTAAAGGTGTTATGGTTACAATTTATCCATTCAATTATAATCCATTGTTGAATAAGCTAACGTATATTAAAAATGGTTCGTTTAAAATAATTACCAAGGGCACTGAAGAAAATCATTCAGGCAAATCCGCTGTGATGAACAATTTTCTAAATGATGTTTTTGTAAATTATAATTCTGCTGGAAGTAAGGCAGTGATGAATTATTTAATCATTACGGCTCCTGAATATCAATCGAGTCTAACTTCTTTTGTAAATCATAAAACTACAAGCGGATATAATGTCTCAGTTGTTACTACAACTACAACTGGAACTACAACCACATCAATTAAAAGTTATATTCAAACCCTCTACAACAACATTTCTACGCGACCTGAATTTGTACTTTTAGTTGGAGATATTGATAAAATACCAACCTTTACCGGTTCAGGTGAAGGCACTCCAAATACCGACTTGAATTATGCTTTATTAGATGGAACGGATTACTATGCGGATGTTTTTATTGGTCGCTTTTCTATTAGTAGTACATCTGAACTCGCGAATGTAATTAATAAAACAATTTATATGGAAAGCTACATAGGTACACTTGCAAAAAATAATGTATTTATGTCATCTACTGATAATTATTCCATTACTGAAGGAACACATAACTATGTGATTGACCAGTATTTTAACCCGGCTGGATATAATAATTTAAAGTTGTACACTTATACTTACGGAGCGACCACTGCTCAACTAATAACCGCTTTAAACGCCAATAAGTTGTTTGCAGTTTATTCAGGTCATGGGAGTCAAACATCATGGGCTGATGGACCAGTGCTTGGTCAATCTGATGTTCGATCTTTGACAAACACTGTTTATCCTTATGTATATTCTTTCGCATGCATAACGGGTTCATATCAGATATCAGAATGCTTTGGCGAGACATGGATAAGGACTGCACACGGAGGTTCAGGGTTTTATGGTTCTTCAGTGAATTCTTACTGGGATGAAGATGACATTCTTGAGCGAAGATTATTTAAAGCAATGTTCGAGGATGATTTAACAAAAATTACACCGATGTTCAACAAAGCAAAAATTTATTTAGTCAATCATTACGGTACACCGGTTTCAAGCGGAACAACACTCTTACGTTATCTTGAAATGTATAATTTAATGGGTGATCCTTCACTAGCAACAGCAAAGCAGCTTGTTCCAGATAGTACCGCACCAACTGCTATTACCGATTTGTCGGCAGCTAATCCTACTTCAAACAAAATTACTCTGAATTGGACAGCACCGTATGATTCAACCTTCGGAGGAATTTATGGTTATGATATTCGTTACTCTCTTAATCCGATTAATAATGACAATGATTTTAATGCAGCTGCTCAAATTATTTTTGACAGACAGAACGATACGGCAGGAACAGCAAAAACTTATACGATATCCGGATTAAATTATGGTACTACATTTCACTTTGCAATTAAAGCTTATGATTTATGGGGGAATAAATCAGTAAAATCAAATCCTGCTTCTGGTGCAACTTTTGGTGCTCCTCAAATTTTGGTTACACCTGATTCATTGCACAAATATCTTCCTCCTACAGTAACATTGACAGACACTATAGTAATTCATAATGTCAGCTCACACAGTTCAACACTTGATTATTCTGTAGAATTAGCTAACAATACTTTCCCAGGTAAAATAAGTGCGCGGATTGTAAGTATAAGCAAGGAAGGATTTAGTGATAATGAAGAAATCAAAAAAGACAATCCTTCCGAATTGAAAGGTGGAAGTATTAAAGGTCATGGTGGTCCTGATACGTTTGGATATGAATGGATAGACAGCGATGAATCAAACGGACCGGTGTATGTTTGGAATGATATATCAACAACCGGTACTTTGGTTTCAGCTTGGACACCAACCGGTACTTACAATGCAAAGGATGAAGGAATTGCCGGACCATTTTCTTTAGGATTTAATTTCAAGTTTTATGGAAATACAAAAACTCAAGTTTATGTAAGTTCAAATGGGATGATTTTATTTGGAACAGTTGCACAAAACATATTTACAAATGCGTCAATACCAGGCAATGCGGTTCCTAATGAGTACATCGCTCCATTTTGGGATGACCTCGATGGAACAAGTCAAGGTACTGTTCATTACAAACAAGATGGAAATAAGTTCATCATTCAGTTTACGAATTGGCAGAAATATTCTGCTACAGGTTTGTTAACTTTTCAAATTGTTTTGTACTCAAACGGAAAAATCATGATTTATTATAACAACATGGCTGCAACATTAACATCGGCAACTGTTGGAATAGAAAATGGGACTGGAACTGATGGATTACAGGTTGCTTATAATTCAGTGTATGTTAAAAACAATCTTGCCTTACAGTTTGCCGCTGAACCTGAATGGCTGGTCGGGAATAGTATTAGCGGAACTCTTTACAATGGTAATTCAGTAAAAGTAGTTTTAACTTTTCAATCTGAAGACTATCCTCTTGGTGATTATTCAATGGATATGATTGTAACAAGTAATGATCTTGTATCACCGACTTTGACTGTTCCTATAAAAATGACTATTCAGCAGTCAGTGCTGCTTAACATCTCGGCATTGATTGAAGGTTTTTACAATGGAGCAACAATGATTTCCGACACAATAAGTGTTGAATTGCGAAACTCTTCAGCTCCTTATAATCTGGTTGAAGCAAAGAAAATTGTTTTGAATTCAACTGGAACTGGAAGCGGAACATTCACAGCTCCTGCAAAAACAAGTTCATACTATTTGGTGATTAAACATCGAAACAGCATTGAAACATGGAGTGCAGTTCCACAGACATTTAGTTCTAATCCTTTCAGCTATGATTTTACAAATGCACAGAACAAGGCATATGGAAATAATCTGAAGCAAAAAGATTCTAAGTGGTGCATATTCAGCGGCGATGTGAATCAAGATGAGTTCATAGATGGATCAGATGTAGCAGAAAGTTTTAACGCATCGGCATTAGGAATATTGGGTTATTCAGCAGCAGATTTAAATGGAGATGAATTTGTAGATGGGAGTGACGTAAGCATCGCTTATAATAATAACAAGCTAGGAATCGGAGCAATATGCCCTTCTAAGAAAATTAATTCGACAGGAAATATAAATAAAGTCAATCCTCTGGATAAATAACAAAACTGCTTTGTTTATTTTGCTATTTAAGGGAGCTTCGGCTCCCTTTTTAACTGGTATTGGGAGAACAATAAATCCCTATTTGATACTTCAATCAATAATTCTTTTTATAAATACGAAATTTTTCTTGATTCCAACTTTTAAGTTATTTAGCTTCAATTGAGGAAAAAAAATTTTCTCCACCTTAGAGGGAAGGTTGACA
>CAYMKU010000033.1:0-41117 GCA_964391015.1 uncultured Ignavibacteriaceae bacterium | reverse complement strand
ATAATAATTGCAATGGAGTTTGGAGCATACTGCTTAACATTCTCTGCAACTGTTTTCATTATCTGAGCATTGGTAACGAGCAAATCGTCTCGGCTCATTCCGGGTTTTCGCGGTAAGCCGGCAGTAATGATAACAATATCGGCACCGCTTATATCTTTATAATCGTTTGTTCCTTTAATATTAGCATCGAATAGATCTACACGTGCTGCTTCTGCAATATCAAGAGTTTTACCCTGCGGCATATCTTGAACTATATCAAACAGAACAACATCGCCTAAATGTTTTTGAGCAATCAGTTGTACAAGTACTCCACCGATTTGTCCCCCGCCGATGATAGCAATTTTTTTCCTAGACATGATATTTCTCCCTAATATTTATTTTGGTTAGTTGAATAAATCTTACTCTAAAATAAATATGAATGAATCTAATTCAAAGTAAACTTAATAGATTAAAGTTAAAGGGGATCGTTTGTGCATGTTTCTAACCCCAGACTTAAGTCTGGGGTTAATGAAGTGGAAAAGAACTTATGGCTTCAGCCGCATTTAGAATGAATAATTTATAAAGATAAATTTACAGATATAAAAAGGTAACTATTGTGTGTCTAGATTAAGAGTTAGAATTGTCTCTGTTCCGGTTGGAGTAACGTTATATTTAAGATCATCCATGTAAAATCGCATCAAGTAAACGCCGCGTCCGGAATCTTTTAACAAATTTTCGGGCTTAGTAGGATCAGGAATTTTATTAGGATCAAAACCAACGCCTTCATCCTTTACGGATATATAAACTTTATTATCCTCAACTTTAACATTAATCTTTACAAGCTTGTTCTCATCGTTTTTATTGGCGTGCTTGATGGCATTTGTAGTTGCTTCGGTAACTGAAAGCATTAGTCCGTTCATTCTTGCTTCAGGTATTCCAATTTCCTTAGCAAAATAATTTACAAACTCTTCTACAGTGATGAGATTATTGGGGTTGCTTTCAATTTCGAGGGCAAAGTTTTCTTCTGACAATCAGCGTCCTATTTTTTGTACGAAAAAATAATAAAATTTTGTGAACCTAAAAACTCCATGTCATCTCAACATTTAAATTTGTTTGCTCTCTTTTCGATTTGCTGTTAACAGTTATGAACTCGTACCAGCCGTAAATCTTAAGAAAAAGAGCTGCACTGCCGACTGCTAATATTTCTGCAATTGGTCCAACACTCAAGAATTCTGAATCTAAGATTTTATTGTTCAGCTTGTAATTAAATGTTGAGAGAGAAAAAAATCTTGCACCAAGTGAAAATTGAATTATGCTGTAAACAGTCGTTAAGCGTGGTTCACAATAAATTTCTTGGAGAAATCTGGTGGGACGAGAAGCAAACTCATTCCAATTCAAATCGCCTTGCTCGGAAAGCTTTACATAGCCAAAAAGTGAAATCTTGAATCTTTTATTAAATGAATAATTAGATGAATCTAACGCTGTAAATTGCCTGAATGAGTAGCTTTTGATATTTGGATTCAAATCTTGGAAATCATAAACAGTGTAATTGGCAGAAACTTCGAAGCTGTTCATCGAAGCAAACTTAGCTCCTCTATAATTTCCGCCTGCCGCAAGCCGTAATATGCGGTTGATATTGTTGTTGGAGCTTTTCTGTGAAAAAATATAAACAGTCTGATTGAATGTGCCTTCGGTGTTTACAAATCCCTCAAAAAAAGGCGTGAACTGTTTGGTGTAACGCAGTCTTACAATTGAAAGAAGCTCATCACGGTCATCAAAATTTTCTTGGCTTGGAGTATCATACCTCAACTTGTTGTGGAAAATGCTGAAATAAATATTATCCGAACGGGATAATCTTAAATTTCCGAGGAATGACAGCGATGCTCTGATTGAATTATTGTTTTTCCTCGCTTCTAATTGCGATCTGTCCTGATAAAGGTTTTCTGAAACCATTGATAATCTTTTTGCTTGATTTTTTTCATCACGCTCTGAATAAAGTATTCGAAAAATTCCGCTAAAGAAATTTGATTCATAGCCAACTGTTGATTCAAAATTTAATTTCAGTTCATTTATCTCGGAATCAAAAATTGATGAAGTGGCATTTTGTAAAGATTTATATCGCGTATCTCTCTCCACTTGTTTCCAATTAATAATTCCGGCAATATCCAATGAGAATAGATCAAGCAGATTATTATACTGTAGGCGGTCTTGAATAAGGTAATTAGTTTCTATTCTGCTCTGGATGTTGTTGGTAATATTAAATTCATTTGAAGTGATTGAATCGGCATCAAAATAAAAATCTTTTCTATTCTGAAAGTAGCTTGCATTAACCACATTCGAAACTCCATCAGCAAATTGGTTATTCAGCAGCAGATCATAAAATCTAATTGTATTTTTTCTTGGTGATATGTCTTCATTTCTAAATTTGAAATCTGAAGAAATAATTAAATCGGAGACTTTGAGGCTGTCTAACATTGCTTCTGAACCATACACTAAACCGTTATCATCATTTAACACCTGCCTGTTATTTAAATATCCGAGAAAAGGAGCTAAGTATGTATTATCATACGGCTCTATTCTTGTAAACAATAACATTTGATTATTCGAAGCTTGATTTATTTCTATCCTTCTGTTATCAGAAAAAATATTGCTTTTCAGTCCTAATCCTAAGGTAATTTCGGGGAAGATTCGATACTTTGTCTGTAATGCAAGAAGTTGTTCATCTCTAATGCTTTTTTCGGTTGATCTGACAAATGTAGAATTAAAATTTTCGTTTATTCGGAATTCAAAATCACCGAAAGTTTTTGATAAATCGAACTGTGTATTGAGATTATGAGTACTAAGCTGCTTAAAGAATCTGGTTGTAAGAATGTTTCCAAATGCGGTGCTTTTAATTAAATCAAGACTGTCAGTCGTCTGCGAATAAGAGAATTGTGCTGTGAAAAAGAGAATGAAAAAAATATTATTTATTATTCGTGAGACAAGACTATCCAATATTTTGATTGAATAGTGTTTCAAGGTTTAACTTTGAATTTGTGAAGGGGAGAAACACTGTTGGGCTCACTTGAATTGTTAGAAAATGTTATCACACGCCAATAATAATTTACATACGGGTAAAGATAAAGCGGATCGAAATTAACTTGAACAGTATCATCAATTATGCTTGAAGAAAAATCTTTTGACCAGAACTCGCCGAAATACTCACTTGTTTGAACAAGTAATTTATAGCTTGCCGATACTTTTATAGTTTTAATAATAAAGTGATTAAAGTAATTTACCAACGAATCGTTCATCGGGAAGATTTGTAATGCCATATCATAAACTTGATCGATAATTTCGTCGCTTTCGCTGCTCGTCAAACCACCTCTGTCAACAGCACGAATTTTATAATGATAATTTTTGTACAATTGAATATTGTTTGTATCGTTGAACTGAAGGGAATTTGAAAATCCAATTAATTTACTGGAATCCGCTGTAAAAGAAGAGATTGAATCGCGATAAATATTGTAACCAACAATGTCACTCTCATCATTCGGTTCCCAATTAAGAAAGATTGAAATATTTCCTTCCCAATTCCTTGCGTTAATGTTTATATATCTTGGTTTTGCCGGAGGATATTGATTCGATGGTATTGCAGAAACTTCTGCGGACCTATGGCTTTCTTCGCCCCAGATATCAATTGCAGTAATTTGATAATAATATTTTTCATCATAGCCAAGCGAATCATCAAACCAATAGCTTTTTGTGGTGAAGGTTAAAAAAACATAATCAGTCTTATTTGTTTTGCGATAGATGTTATAACCTTTTAAATCTGCTTCGACATTTGGAATCCATTCAACTAAAATTTCACCATCGGAAGCATAAGATATTTCAACTCCAACTGGAACGGCTGGAGGAATACCGTCATCGTTCTGATTTGCATCTGTTGGACGTTCGCATCCAGTTTGCGATATGGTTATAATTAAAAACGCTATAACGAGGGCAGTAATTCGCTTAATCAAATTCATTTTGTCAAATGTGAATCTCACAGTTAATAATTTTCCAAATTATTCTGGCTACTGCAATGATATTGATTATCATTACAAAAATCAGCAGTAAATTACAGAAAATGAAAGTGTTTTAAATTGACAATCAAGCGATTTTTGGATAAGTTTTGCAATCAAAAAACTACATTCAGCTAAATGTTAGAGCAGTATTTACCGGTTTTAATAGTCCTATTAGTAGCAGCAATTTTTGCAATTGCCACTGTTTTGTCTTCAAAAATATTTGGACCACAAAGACCAACAAATGAAAAGCTTTCCACTTATGAAAGCGGAATGAAACCCGTTGGTACAACCAATGAACGTGTCTCGATTAAATATTATTTGGTGGCGATGTTGTTCATAATTTTCGATTTGGAAGTGATTTTTGTTTATCCGTGGGCTGTACAGTTCAAAAAATTATTTAGAGAATTTGGAATTTCTGTCTTTGTTACAATGTTTATATTCTTAGTGATATTTGAAATAGGATATTTATACGTTTATAAAAAAGGTGGATTCAAATGGGATTAGAGGCAAAATTAAAACAAGATGGATTTTTTACAACAAAGTTAGATGCACTTCTTGCATGGTCTCGCAAAAATTCTGTTTGGCCAATGCCAATGGGAATCTCGTGCTGTGCAATTGAGATGATGGCTGCTGGTGATCCGCGATATGATATCGCACGCTTTGGTTCTGAAGTCATGAGGTTTACTCCTCGTCAATGTGATTTGATGATTGTGGCTGGAACAGTTACGTACAAAATGTCTCATGTAGTTAAGAAGATTTACGATCAAATGCCCGATCCTAAGTGGGTTATTGCAATGGGTGCATGTACATCTTCAGGTGGAATGTATCGCTCTTACTCCGTAGTGCAGGGGATTGATCAGTTTCTTCCGGTTGATATTTATCTTGCAGGTTGTCCGCCTCGCCCTGATAACCTCCTAAATGCTTTAATTAAGATTCAAGAAAAAATCGGAAGAACTAAAGGGCGAGATTTCCAAAACAAACCCCTGCCTGAACTTAATGTAATTCAAAACAATTAATCTTATCGTAGTGAAAGAAATAATTCTAAAGCAAATCGAAACATATCTTCCGAATGTTCAAATAGAAACTTCTGAATTTAGGGATGAATTAACAATTCAAATTCAAAAGAAAGATGTTGTTGAAGTCTGCAAATTGCTTAAGCACGATGAGCAACTTAAATTTATTGTTTGTGAAGATGTAACCGCAATTGACTGGGCAAGAAAAGAAAACAGATTCACGGTTGTTTATCATATATTTTCAATGAAAAATAAATTTCGACTTGTTATAAAATCTGATGTGGATGAATCAGATTGCAGTATTTATTCGGTTTCATCTGTGTGGAGAGTTGCAAATTGGCATGAGAGAGAAGTTTACGATATGTATGGAATCAAATTTAACAATCATCCTGACTTGAGAAGAATGTATATGCCGGAGGAATTTGAATATCATCCGCTGAGAAAGGATTTTCCTGTGATTGGAATTGATGGGTCATTACCATTACCAAAGAAATAGCTTAAATGGAATTTTTAGATAAAGACGAAGTTCATCCTAAAATAATTGAAGCACTGCTTAAAGCTGAAGGCGGTACCAAGCTTGATGATGCTTTAGAGAATGAAATGATTCTTAACATGGGTCCGCAGCATCCGGCAACACACGGTGTTTTACGTTTGGTGCTTCGGCTCGATGGTGAAACTGTTGTGGCATGTGTTCCTGAGCTCGGTTACCTTCATCGCGGGTATGAAAAGATGGCGGAAAATATGTCTTACTATGAATTTATTCCCCACACCGATCGGTTAGATTATTTAGCTCCTCTTTGTAATAATGTTGGTTGGGTATTAGCCGTTGAAAAGTTAGCAGGTATCGAAGCTCCTCCGAGAGCGCAGTATATCCGGATGTTAGTTTCGGAACTTTCGCGAATTGCATCACATCTTGTAGCTGTTGGTTCAATGGCAATGGATGTCGGTGCCTTAACTGTTCTGCTTTGGACACTCAGAGAACGTGAAAAAATTCTTGATATATGGGATATCGTTTGCGGTGCGCGATTCACAAATAGTTATACTCGAATTGGTGGTGTAGCAAATGATATGCAGCCTGAAGCAAAAGCAAAGGTAGAATGGTTTATAAATCAGTTCGATGAAAATCTTGAAGAGTGTGAGAAGCTTTTGAATACAAACAGAATCTTTATTGATAGGTTAGATGGTGTGGGAGTTATTTCTGGTGAAGATGCATTGGATTTGGGTTTAACAGGTCCAAGCTTACGAGGCAGCGGTGTTGATTATGATATTAGAAGATATCAGCCTTATCTTTTTTATAATGAAATGGATTTTAAAATTCCTACTTATACTGAAGGTGACTGTTTAGCTCGTTATTTTGTTAGAATAGATGAAATGAGAGAGAGTGCGAAGATTGTTCGACAAATATTAGATAAAATACCACAAGGTGAAATTCGAACAAACCAGCCTAAAAAAGTTTTACCTCAGAAGTATGAAGTTTATTCAAAGATGGAAGAACTGATTCATGATTTTATGATAGTGAATTTCGGAATAAATCCGCCTGCCGGAGAGGTATATCATGCTGTTGAAAATCCCAAGGGCGAATTAGGATTTTATTTCGTCAGCAAAGGCGAAGGACATCCCTGGAAATGTAAAATCAGATCTCCATCGTTTAATAATTTGCAATCGGTTCCTCAGCTGGTTAAAGGTTACATGGTTTCTGATGTTGTCGCAATTATAGGAAGCATTGACCCGGTTATGGGAGAGGCTGATAAATAGTAGTCATAAAGAAAAATTGCCCAAATGGAATTTAAGTTTACACAAGAAAACCTGGATAGAATAAACGAATCAGTAAAAAAGTATCCGACCAAACAAGCTGCTTTGATGCCAACTCTTTGGATTGCACAAGAGCAGAACGGTTGGATTTCTAATGAGGTTATGCAAGAGGTTGCAAAGGTGTTAGGAATAAATTCTGAGGATGTGCTGGGTGTTGTTACATTTTACACAATGTATTTTAAGAAGCCGATGGGAAAATATCATTTTCAGGTTTGTACTAATGTATCATGCATGTTGCGAGGTGCATATGATATTTATGAAAATGTTAAGAAGAATTTAGGAATAGAAAACATGGATGTAACATCCGATCAAAAATTTTCTTTGGAGGAAGTTGAATGTATGGGTGCCTGCGGTGATGCTCCGATGATTGCAATCAATGAAGATTATTTTGAAAATTTATCTGTAGAAAAAATTAATAAGATAATTGAAGATTTAAAGAAATCAGCATAATGGAAAAAATTGTTCTTCCCGAGATAAAAGACCTCCATTTAATTGATGTTTATTTAGCCAGTGGTGGATACACATCGGCTAAAAAAGCGTTCGGCCAATCTGCTGATGATATTATAGATCAAGTAAAAAAGTCCGGTTTGCGTGGAAGAGGAGGTGCTGCTTTTTCTGCTGGATTGAAATGGAGCTTCATGCCGAAGACAACAACTAAACCAAAATATCTTTGTGTTAACGGTGATGAAAGCGAACCGGGTTCATTTAAAGATAGACAAATTTTAGAATTTAATCCTCACCAATTGATCGAGGGGATCTTAATTACGTGTTATGCCATTGGAGCAAAGACATGTTATGTTTACGTCCGCGGAGAATATCATAAATTTATTAAGCTATTTGAAAAAGCCCTTTCAGACGCATATCAACATGGATTTGTTGGTGAAAAGATGAAAGAAAAGTTCGATGTGGATTTTTATTGTGATATTCATGTACACAAAGGTGCAGGCGCATATATTTGCGGCGAAGAATCTTCTTTAATGAATTCAATTGAAGGTAAGAGACCATATCCTCGTGTTAAACCCCCTTTCCCTGCTCAGAATGGTTTATGGGGTTGTCCTACTACCATAAACAATGTAGAGACAATCACGAATATCCCTCCAATTATTTCCAAAGGGTGGGATTGGTTTTCTAAAATAGGTGAACCAAAACATCCAGGAACAATTCTATTTGGGATTAGTGGTCATGTGAATAAACCGGGAGTTTATGAATTACCGTCGGGAACGCTTCTCACTGATTTGATTTATAATTATGCAGGCGGCATACCTGGAAATAAAAAGATTTTGTGTGTAATCCCAGGAGGAAGTTCCATGCCTCCATTGCGAGGTGATCAGCTTGAGGGGATTAAAATGGATGCTGAATCATTGAAGGCTGCTGGTTCTGCGATTGGTACAGGCGGCATTATGGTTATGGATGAAGATACGGATCTTGTAAAAGTTCTCACAAGAATTACAAAATTCTACTATCATGAAAGTTGCGGACAATGCACACCTTGCCGTGAGGGAACTGGATGGATGCTAAAAATACTGAATAGAATTTTGAAAGGTGATGGTTCCACCAATGATCTTGATCTTTTGATTTCTGTAGCAAATAATATTGAGGGGAATACTGTCTGTGCTTTAGGTGATGCGGCTGCTTGGCCAGTTAAATTTATGGTGGAAAGGTTTAGGGATTACTTTGAAGAAAGAGTGAAACAAGAAATTACATTGCCTGTTGCGAACAAAGTTCACTCGATGAGAAAAACAGTATTCCCACTTTCGGCGATTAAAAATTAATAAAGCAAATTTTGTACATGAATAAATAAATTGGCAACGGGTAAAACATCCTCTCCTAATAGAGAGGATGTTTAAAAAATAAATTTTGTTATTGCCTCTGTCCTAATTCATGATCCAACATAAACAAGCCGCTCTTTGTATCACCAATCATTTTTAACTTTTCAAGAATGTTGTTCGCCGTTGCTTCTTCTTCGACTTGTTCACCAACAAACCATTGGAAAAATTGAGTGGTCGCATGATCCTTTTCCTGAATTGCAAGATTCATTATGTTATGAATACATAAGGAAATGTGTTGCTCGTGTTTTTGTGTTTCTTGGAAAATTTCAGATGAAGTCTTCCAGTTAGCTTTTGGTGTCTCAATTTTTGTAAGAACTACTTTACCTTCCCTCTGAAGAATATAATCGTATATTTTCATGGCATGTGCATGTTCTTCCTGGGACTGTATTCGCATCCATTTTGCAAAACCATCCAAATTTATCGAACTGAAATAATTAGACATCGACAAATACAAGTAAGATGAAAATAATTCTTCATTTATCTGTTTGTTGAGAATTTTTAAAATTTTATCTTTTACCATTTTTAACCTCAATTAATTGTGAATATTTATTGCTCGAATCTAAACAATAATAAAAACGACCGCAAGATTCTTTTCAAAAAAACTAATTTATAATGTTGTTTATCACAATCTAAATTAAAATTCTCCTATCAGTAAATTCGAAAGTAACTGAAGTATCTCATTACTGAAGACAAAACATCCAATACACTAATTACTTACCTTTCAATTCGGTCTATATTTAGATATATTTGCACTCAAAAAAATATTCATTTCTCACTTTGAAGGTAAGACTGTGAACCTTAAAGCATTGAACCCAGAACAAAGAAAAGCAGTAGAGTATGACGATGGGCCAGTAATGGTTGTAGCCGGTGCTGGTTCTGGCAAAACCAGAGTGCTTACATATAAAATTGCTTATTTAATTGATAAAGGATATGCACCAGAGAAAATATTAGCTCTGACTTTTACGAATAAAGCTGCCAATGAGATGAAAGAAAGAATCAAAGAGCTAATTGGTCCAAAATCCGAAGCACTTTGGATGGGTACTTTCCACTCGATTTTTTCCCGAATACTGAGGGTAGAAGCAAAACACCTAGATTACCGCCCTAATTTTTCAATCTACGATACTGATGATTCTCAATCATTAGTTCAAAACATTATGTCAAACTTTAATATTGAGATTGAATCTCTATCAGCAAATTCTGTTAGGCATCGTATTAGCTATATGAAGAATCATATGATTATGCCGAAGGAATTTCGGAAGAAACATTTAACCTCTTTTATTGATGAAAAAATTGCTGACATTTATGATGAGTACCAAAAGCGTTTATTTGCCAATAACTCAATGGATTTTGAAGACTTATTGCTCAAACCAATAGAACTGTTTAACAGAAATGAACGAGTCCACTTGAAATACAAAAAAACATTTGATTATATCTTGGTTGATGAATTTCAGGATACCAATAAAGCACAATACGAATTAATCAAAATGTTGGTTTCAAGAAGTGGTAATATATGTGTTGTTGGCGATGATGCGCAAAGTATTTACAGTTGGCGTGGAGCAAATTTTAAGAACATTTTGGATTTTGAGAAAGATTTTCCGAAGCACAAAATATTTAAGCTTGAGCAGAATTACCGTTCGACAAAGGTTATTTTGCAAGCAGCCGGTTCGGTTATCAAACATAATAAAGAACAAATTATTAAGACTTTGTGGACGGAAAACAACGATGGTGAATTATTAACTTTAGTGCGTTGCGCTGATGAAAAGGATGAAGCATTTCAAATTGCAAAGTATATCAAAAAAGAAATTTCTAAGAAAAAGCTTTCGTTAAACGATTTTGCAGTTTTATATAGAACTAATGCTCAATCCCGTGCACTTGAAGATGTATTCAGAAAAGAAAAAATTCCCTATACCATTTTAGGTGGGATTGAATTTCACAAGCGTAAAGAGGTAAAAGATGCAATCGCTTATTTAAGGGTAATATCTAACCAAAACGATGAAGAAAGTTTATTGAGAATAATGAATTTTCCGCAAAGGGGAATTGGAAGCACTACCTTAAAGAGGATGATCGCTTTTGCCAGGAAGCATGATCTTAATCTTTTTGAAACAATGTCAAGAGTATTTGAGGTTATAGACATAAAAGAACGAATTCAGAAAAATGTGAAGCAATTCCGGGTACTTTTGGATAAATACATAGGACTAAAAGATAAATTATCAGTTGGTGAGCTTTCACGTGCTCTGGTAGATGAACTTGGAATACTAAGAATGTTCAAGGAAGAAAATACTCTCGAATCAATGGCGAGGTGGGATAATATTAATGAATTGTTGTCTTCGTTAAGTGAATTCTCAAACGAAAATAAAGATGCTAAACTCGAAACTTACCTCGAAGAAGTTTCACTCATTGCTGATGTAGATACTTATAATGATAAAAAGAATGCTGTTACTTTGTTAACTGTACATAGTGCAAAAGGATTGGAATTCCCAATAGTATTTATATCGGGGTGCGAAGAGGATATTTTCCCACTGTCAAATCGGTTTAGTGCTGATACTCGACTTGAAGAAGAAAGAAGACTTTTTTATGTGGCAATCACAAGAGCAATGAATAAGATATATCTTTCACATGCAAGATCGCGTTACAGATTTGGAGAGGTCGCTTATCAAAGCCGATCACGTTTTATTGATGAAGTTGATCCTGAAACAATCTTTGAAGTTAATGGAGGAATTGGACGAAAGAACTTAAATCGAAAATCTAAGAAAGAAATGTATTATGAATATTTTGAAACTGTGGATTATGAGGATTTTGATCAGGACTATAAAGGGTTAAAACCAGGTAGCAGAGTCATGCACGAGAAATTTGGTCTTGGGAAAGTAACCCAAGTTACTGGTGCAGGTGATATGACTAAAGCGACAGTCATCTTTGAAGGAAATAATTTAAAGCAACTCATGTTGAGATTTGCTAAGCTAAAAGTATTATGATCTGTTTAAATAATTTAATTAACATAGTAACAAACAATTTAAAAGCTCCAGTACGATAGAAATTAGTTTTTAGTTAAAAATAGACTCTATATTTATAAAAAGAATCGGAGAAATAAAGATGTCAATTGCTCCAAAGAAATTAGCGATATTAGTTGGCGGAGGTCCTGCACCCGGAGTTAATAGTGTAATTGGTGCAGCAACTATTAGAGCGGCTCTTGAAGGTGTTGAAGTAATTGGAATTCGCGATGGATTTAAGTGGATTATGGAAGGGGATATATCACATGTTAGAGATCTTACCATACAAAACGTAAGTCGGATTCACTTTAGAGGTGGTTCATATATCGGTATTGCAAGAAACAATCCCACAAAAGATAAAAAGTATCTTGAAAATACAGTTACATCATTACTAAGATTAAATGTTGATAAATTAATTACAATTGGTGGCGATGATACTGCATTTAGTGCACTTAAGGTTGAAGAAATGGCTGGTGGTCGAATTCATGTAGTTCATGTTCCTAAAACCATTGATAATGATCTTGACCTTCCGCATGGTATTCCCACTTTCGGTTTTCAAACAGCACGCCACATAGGAGTTGAACTTGTTAAAAATTTGATGGTAGATGCACAGACTACCTCCAGGTGGTATTTTGTTGTAACAATGGGAAGAAAAGCGGGGCATCTTGCATTGGGAATTGGTAAAGCTACCGGTGCAACGTTGTCACTTATTCCTGAAGAGTTTCCTTCAAAGAGTATTAGCATATCACACATTGTAGATATACTTGTCGGAGCAATTGTCAAAAGATTGAGCTACGGCAGAAACGATGGTGTGGCAATTCTAGCAGAAGGGTTAGTTGAGCATTTAAATCCGAAAGATCTTGAGTTTTTGGTTAATGTTGAAAGGGATGCACATGATAATATTAGATTAGCAGAAGTTAATTTCGGTGAAATTCTTAAATATAAAGTTCAAGAAAGGTTACAAGCATTTGGTATTAAGTCCACAATTGTTGCTAAAAATATTGGTTACGAACTTCGATGTGCTGATCCAATTCCATTTGATATGGAGTACACACGTGATTTAGGTTTTGCTGCTGCTCAATTTATTCTTACGGGTGGGAATGCAGCGATGGTTTCAATTCAAAATGGATATTTTGTACCACTGTTTTTTACTGATATAATTGACCCTCAAACTAAAAAAACAAAAGTAAGAATGGTTGATCCGTCATCTGAAACTTTCTACATCGCACGGAGATATATGTTGCGATTGAACCAAGCTGATTTTGAAGACCCCCATGAGTTGGCAAAATATGCAGCCACCTGTGGAATTTCATTAGAAGAGTTTAAAAAACAATTTTATTACCTAATTGAAAATGATCTTCTCTACAAAAATTTAGTGAGCGGTAAAATAAAATTAGCAGCTACAGAAAGTAATGAAGCTTATAAACCGCAAATTAGGACTGAAATAGATCTGAATGGCGACCCTAATGGGATTACATTTTAAGATTAATGTGATAATTCATTTAATTTTTCTTGTTGATTTTATCACACAATTATTTGGATTAATATTTTTTTGAAGTTACTTTTATTACAGTTTTATGAAATACCTGGTTTTAATATCTTTAATTATGAGTATGAGTTTAAAACTTCCAGCTCAAATAAATCGAGAGGATATTAGTAAAGCAATTGAAGAAATCAGAACTAAGTTCGCTCCTGATAAACGAACAGCTGTTTTTGATATTATTTTTATTGCTGAAGGCGGCAAGATTGTCTTTTCAGGAGAGACAAACCTACCAGAAGCAAAGCATGAGTTATTTTCTCTCTTTGAAAAAAAAGAAATAGAAGATAAAATAGATATACTTCCATTGAAAGAGTTAGGGACAAAAATTTTTGGAATTGTTAACCTCTCAGTTGCAAATATTAGATCAAAACCGGACCACACTGCTGAACTTTCAACTCAAGTTTTGCTTGGATCAAAATTAAAAATATTAAAGTCATCAAAAGAATGGTATTACGTTCAATGTGAAGATGATTATCTTGGATGGGTTGATGATGATGGAGTTGCTATGATGGATCAACAATATTTTGATGAATGGATCCAAGCGGAAAAAGTAATTGTTACCTCGGCATTCACTTTTGCTTATTCAGAACCAAATACGAGTTCCGTACCAGTATCTGATGTGGTTATTGGTGACTTGTTAAAATATATTTCAACCGAAGACGGATATGTAAGAGTTGAATTCCCAGATGGCCGCTTGGGGTTTATCTCTAATGATCAGATTGAAAATTACCAGCAGTGGTTCAACTCGCGTGAATTAACCTTTAATTCTATAAATCGTACCGCACATAGTATGTTGGGGGTTCCATATGTCTGGGGAGGAACCTCAATTAAAGGCGTGGATTGCAGTGGGTTTACAAAACTTGTGTTTCAACTCAATGGGATTCGATTGCCGCGCGATGCTTCTCAGCAGGTTTTTGTTGGTGAATTAATTGATACAAAGAATGGATTTGATAAACTCATTCCAGGAGACCTACTCTTCTTTGGGATTAAAGATCAAATTACCAGTAAAGAAAGAATTACTCATGTTGCAATTTATATAGGAAATTTAGAGTTTATCCATTCTTCTGGAAGAGTGCGCATAAACAGTTTTGATAAATCAATGAAGAATTTTGCTGCGGGAAGGTTGAAGACTTTTGTTATAGCCAAAAGGATATTAGGTTTTCTTGGAACTAAAGGCATAAAGCAACTCAATTAGCAAGAAAGTAATAAGTAAAAAGAATGAAACAGAAACGGAGAGACTTCTTAAAGACTACAGGGTTGTTAGTTGGAACCGCACTTACATCATCATATCCCAGGCCATCAATTTCCCATCAACCAATTGGATTTAAAATGAACGGAAAACTCAAATTGTCTTTCAAACCTTACACACTTGAATTAAAACACGTTTTTACGATTGCAACTAATTCCAGAACCACTACACCTGTGGTTTTAACCGAAATAGAATATGATGGTATTGTTGGTTACGGTGAAGCATCATTGCCGCCTTATCTAGGCGAATCTCATCAAACAGTATCTGATTTCCTTTCTAAAGTCGATTTGACTAAATACGAAAATATTTTTGATTTACAAAATATTATTGATGACGTAGATAAAATTGCTCCAGGCAATACTGCGGCAAAAGCATCTGTTGATATTGCTTTGCACGATCTTATTGGTAAACTTCTAAATCAACCATGGTATAATATCTGGGGATTCGATAAAGACAAGACCCCCTTCACATCTTTTACTATTGGAATTGATACGCCTGATGTTGTAAGAACCAAAGTTCGTGAAGCTGAAGAATATAAAATCTTAAAAGTAAAATTAGGACGAGACACTGACAAAGAAATGATAGAAACGATCCGATCAGTATCTGATAAACCGATAACTGTAGATGTCAATCAAGGTTGGAAGGATAAAAATTTTGCTTTGGAAATGATTAATTGGCTGAAAGAGCGAAATGTTTTATTTGTTGAGCAGCCAATGCCTAAAACACAGACTGATGATATGGCGTGGTTAACTGAAAGAAGCCCTCTTCCAACTATTGGAGACGAATCAGTTCAAAGATTAGATGATGTAATTAAAGCTCATGGAGTGTTTTCTGGAATCAATATTAAGCTGATGAAATGTACTGGTATGCGAGAAGCACATAAAATGATTTTGTTAGCTCGTGCATTAGGAATGAAAGTAATGCTTGGTTGTATGACTGAAACCTCATGTGCAATTTCAGCTGCCTCGCATCTATCGCCAATGGTAGATTGGGCAGATTTGGACGGCGCTCTGCTAATTAAAAATGATGTATACGATGGGACAAGAGTTATTGACGGAAAAGTTACCCTGATGGAACGTCCCGGAATTGGTGTTATTAAAATATGATTCTTACTTATGTTTTTATTTCTTAAAATTTAATTTATTTTATCATAAAAAACGTGAGGTAAATATGTCTAAGAATTATGTTTCTAATAAAGATGAGACAGTAAGAATGTTTAAGAGTGATTTTTTTGAAGCGTTATCAAAGGTTCATTTTACAGTTCCGCTTTATATCTTTTTGCCAGTGATTTTTTATTTCCTTTATAGATCAATTTGGCTATATGAACTTAAATTTTTAAGTATACTTTCCTTAATTATAATTGGTTTGTTTGTTTGGACATTGACTGAATATACTTTGCATCGTTTTATTTTTCATCTCCAACTTAAATCTCGGCTTGGACAAAAAATTCACTTTATCTTTCATGGGGTTCATCATGATTATCCTCATGATTCTAAGCGATTGGTAATGCCGCCATCAGTTAGTATCCCTCTTGCAGCGTTGTTTTATTTTTTGTTCAGAATGATTTTAGGTATGACTTTCGTTGCTCCATTTTTTATTGGGTTCTTGATGGGTTATTTATTTTATGACTTAACTCATTATGCAATTCATCATTTCAATATGCACAGCAAATTTTGGTTAGCTATTAAGAATCACCATATGAAACATCATTATCAAGATCCTGACAAAGGATTTGGAGTTAGTAGTCCATTGTGGGATATAATAATTGGGACTAATTTTATTGTAAATAAAAATCATAAGGATGTAGCTCACCAAGAAAAATAGATTTTCTTGTTATAAAGTTTCTCTTTGAATTAAGTTAATCTAGTTATTTGTGTCGCGTTTTTATTTTTTGAGGGGTCGCGCACATCAAAAATATGCCTATCTGCTGAACAAAAAGTATGTTGCATTTTCGGACAAGTATTTTAAACTGTCTCCAAATAATTCAAGTAAGTTATTATAAATGCTGTAATTGAAACTTAAAAAAGGCATAATATTGGTGACAATAAATGATGTAAAATCATATTATTCAGTATGAAACAGAAGATTCAAATTTTACCTTCAGGAATTTCCTTGATAGATAGGGGGTGGGGTGGTTTATATCAAGGAGCAACTTATTTACTTGTTGGTGCACACAAGTCTGGTAGAACTACACTTGCACTTGAGTTTGTTAGAGAATGTGTTGAACAGAAAGAAGTTTGTCTTTACTTCACGATACGTCGTCCAAAGGATTTAATTTTGCACGCTGCATCACTTAATTTTGATTTACAAAACTATATTGCTCAAAATAGTGTTGTGGTTGTTAGGGTAGATTCTTCGATTGGACTGAATGAAGAACGTGATTCGGATATAATTTTAGCTGAGTATATTAAGGATATTGTTGGACTTGTTGAGCAATACCAACCAGCAAAAGTTGTATTTGATGAACTTACCCCGTTCTTAGGATTTAAAAATCTTGAGTTATTAGATCAGACATTTACTGAAACAACTGAATCAATTGAAGATTTTGGTGCTACTAGCTTAATTATTCTTGGGGACCCGATTACATATGCAGCTAAAAAGCTTGTAGATGTTTTGGCTGTTCATTCTACAGGTATTGTTTATCTCCAGAAAAAAATCAACGGTGAAAATGATCTTACATCTGGTACAATGGCGATTACTCCAAATATTGGCCACTCAGAAGGTAAGTTTAAATCAGAATATAATATAATCCCAGGGAAAGGATTTAGCTTTGGTTTACAAAGTTTTACTTCCTCAAGATATTATGCAAATGGACAATCTGCAATGGTGGGATCTAAATACAAATCACTTTCTGAAATTACTACACCAAAGGAAGAACATTTAACATCAAATTTGTATAGTTATGAAGACTTCAGTTTAATTGTTAACAATCAAATTGCATTTTTTAAAAGTACGGGGCAGCCGTTCACTCTAGTGTCATTTAGATTAGATGAAAGTGCAGAACGGAATGGTATGTTATCTTTGAGTCAATTAAAAAACGCTATTAGATTATCAATTGAGAAAAAAGATAAGATTTGTATTATTTCAAATAAAATAATTGTTTTAATACCAAAAGAAGACCAAAAAGATATTAGTGCTTTAATAGCAAGGGTTAAAAGCAACCTTATTGCAGATACCAATTCTGCAATGGCAAAAATGTTAACTTACATTTCAGTATACGCTTTGCGAGTTGATGAATCCGTAAACACATCTGAAAATTTATTGCAAGAATTAAGATCCGATGAAATAAAAAATAAAAATAAGATTAGTTTATCATGATTCCTTTGTAACAATGAAAATAATATTACTTTGCGTAATTATTTTATTTTCAGAGTCAGTTCATTCCCTCCATGCTCAGTCTCCCACAGATAAATTTAAACGCGACGCAGAAATAAAGATGGATGAAGGTCGTTATGGTGAAGCCATAGAACTTCTTAATAAATATATCTCTGCGAATCCACAAGTCTCCGAAGGTTATTATTTGCGAGGAATATGTTATGAAGTTCGTGGACAATATGAGTATTCTGTTTATGACCTTCGCTCCGCATTAAAACTAAATAGGAACGACTCAAAGGTAAGTAAAACCCTTTCAAGAGTAACTGATGTTTGGTACACTCAGCTCTATAATAAAATTGAAGGACATAAGAGAGAGATTGCAATCTATCCAGATAAGCCAGTAAATTATTTGGAAATAGGAAAGAGTTACAAAAATTTGGGGAACTGGAGTGAAGCGGAAGCATGGTATGATAAATATCTTTCACTGGAAGAACCATCTGCAGATGAAGTACTCCGTTATTCTGAAATTCTTGCGAAGAATAACCATATAAAAAAAGGCGAAGTCATTCTTAAAAAATTTGTGGAAAAATATCCAGAAGACCATCGCTTATTGTCAAGGTATGGTTACTTCACATTATGGTTAGGTAAGAAGAAAATATCTATTGACGCGTTTAGTGAGGCATTGAAATATCGCCCATTCTTTAAAGAGGCAATTGATGGACTTTATTTAGCGAAGGGGAAAGGTTCGGTTTACACTGTGAATGATACTTCATACCGCTATGATAAATTTACTGGAACTTTTCAGAAGCGGAAGGTTTACGAGTATCCGATAGACAAACATTTTAGAATTTTAAAACAAAATACATCGAATGATTCAATTAGAATTATTCTAATTAGGGAATTACTTAGTGTGAACCGTTTAGAGGAAGCAAAACAGCAATTAATCTTGTTAAATAAAAATAGGGCTGTTGATTTCACATCTTCAAATTTGGAAAAAGAGCTCAATGAAAAGCTAAGTCTATATATAAGTAATAAGATCGAAGTGCTTCAGCATAAAATTAATTCGAATCTGAATGATCGAAAGGCAGTTCTTGAATTAGCAAATTATTTTGTTATGAAGGGGAGTATTGATTCGGCAGAAAATATTTATTTAGCTTATCTCAATGTTAAACCAGATGATTATCAAGTTAGATTCGAACTTGCTAATAAATTGTCATGGTTCAAAGAATTTGAAAAAGCAAAAAAACAAGTTGATATTTTGTTGAAGAAAGATGGGAAAAAACTTGAATACCAATTATTGCGAGCACAAATTTCAGTTTGGACAAATACTGACTTGGAGCTTGCAAATACGCTGTTAAATAGTGTGATCAAGAAAGATCCAAAAAATATACAGGCTCTTGTTAGCTTGGCGTTGTTAAACTACCAATTGCAAAAATATTCCACATCGGAGGATTATATTGCGCATCTCGAAAAGATTGATCCAACAAACGCTGATGTGAAGGAATTGAAATACAATTTGTTCGTTCAAAAGAAACAACTTGAAGAAATTCAATTATTCAATTTGCTGCAGAATGCAAGAAATTATCTTAGTGAAAAAAAATGCGGCGAGTCTATCTCCTTATTTAACGAATATCTGAAAATTGTTCCTGACGATGAAAAGGTTACTCTTGAATTAGCAAACGCTTACGTTTGTGCAAATGATTATGCAGGTGCAATCAGGATTTACAGCTCATTTATTGACAAGAAGTACGATTATGATTTAGTTAAACAACGCGCAAAGTGGTATTTCTGGAGCGGTGATTCTTTAAATGCCTTGAGAGAGTTTAAATCATTGCATGTACAGAATAAAAATGATGCGGAGGTGAATTTATTTTTGGGCGATGCATACTTTAAAATGAAGGATTACTCAAATGCAAAAAGAATATATTCAGATCTCTTGACAGAAGCACCTTCATCCATGCTTATTAAAACGAGATTAGGCTGGCTTCCTCAAGATTATGAACCCGATGGGTCATTTTCTTCTTTCATCTCTAACTTTCCAAATTATTCTTTACTTACACCTGAAGCTTATTACTTTAAAGATAATCTGAATTTCAAGTATAATCTTCAGGGACTGCGGACAGAGCTTGGAATAACAAAATATATATCACTTGCTGGTTCTATATACAGGGGCGATGTTTCATCAGATTCATCGAGGAAATACTTTTATACGATACTTGGGGACTTAATTATTATTCCAACTAAGCTCTTTACTGCGTCATTCTCTTTTGCGCAAACAAAATATTTGAATGATCGAAAACAAAATGTCGCCGATGTTTCATTCAAGTCTGAAACTAAGGACAAATATTCTTTGATTGCTCGATATAGGTTAAGCGATGCAGCGCAAACTTTATTTTCTCCTTTCCTTGTCGATACAAGTTTAAATGTAATCGATTATTCATTCGAAGGTTTATATTTTACTCCCACTCAAATGGTTTTATCAGGAGAATACTCTTTCAAGAAAATTTCTGATGAAAACAAAAGTCGTGAGCTAATTTTAAGACTTGGCAGAAAATTCAGCAGCGATTTTGTAGCTGGCTATGAGTATTATAATTTAAGTTATGATTTTGAAGCATTGCTTTATTATTCACCGGCTAAGTTTGAATCACATAGTATGTGGGCAGACTTTAACATCGTTAAAGATGAGGTAATGGATTTTTCGATTGGTGGTAAAGTTGGTCTAATTCCAAATAATGATTTGATAATAAAAGAATTTAATTCAAAATTATCATTAAAGCTGTTTGAATCTTTTACTTTGCAAGGACAATTAGTTTTTAGTGAAAATGCTCGAGAGGAAATCAATTATCGTTCAACATCTATTTCTGCAATGGCATTCTGGGTGTTTTAATATTTTATAGCTATTATTTTAATTTTATGGAAAATCAAAATAACATAAGAAGAATTCCATTTATGCTTAATGCAGCACATGCTAATGGTTTTGTTACAAAAACTAGTAAGCTGTATTTAAGAAGAATTTTAATAAGTGGATTACTATCTGTTATTCTGATCTTAATAATTAAATATACTCTGCCGCTGACAATTTTATCTGTAACATCATTAGTGGAGTATTCGATTATTATAAGCCTAGTTCTTTTTCTGATTATTCTTCTTGTAAGATATTTTATAATTCTATTCATGGCATATTTATATGTAAATGAATATACATTTCTTGAGGAAAATGGTTTTTCGCCGTTTGTATCTATAATTGTTCCGGTTTACAATGAAGGTAAAATTCTCAAGCAATCAATTCAGTCACTCTTGAATCTTAATTACAAGAATTATGAAATTATTATAGTGAATGACGGTTCAACCGATGATACTAGTGAAATAGCTGAAGGGTTTGTAGGTTATCAAAAAGGGAGATTAAATTCAATAAAAGTTACCTTGATTAACAAAGTAAATGGTGGGAAAGCGACAGCTTTGAATGCTGGGATTAAATATTCGACTGCAGAATTTGTGTTGTGTATGGATGGCGATTCTCAGCTGTCTTTAGATTCTTTGCGGCGGGCGGTCAGACATTTTAAAAATGAAAAAATCGGTGCAGTTGCTGGTAATGTAAAAGTACTCAACAGAAAAAAAATCCTAACAGACCTACAAGCACTTGAATACATCGAAGGATTGAATATGGCAAGAAGTGCTCAAAGCTTTTTACATGCAGTCAATATTATTCCTGGACCTATCGGTCTTTTCAGAAAAAGTGCTATAGTTCAAGCAGGTTTTTATTCCAGCGATACTTTTGCGGAAGATGCTGATTTGACTTTGAAAATTCTGGCCAAGGATTGGAAAATTTATTACGAACCAAGGGCAATTTCTTTTACAGAGGCACCATCAACTTTTCAGCAATTACTTAAACAAAGATATCGCTGGACAAGAGGGATAATTCAATCAATAAAAAAGCACAAAAAGCTGTTAGTCAATCCGACTATTAATTTCCGTAACACAATAATTCTTTGGTCAATGTTCTATGAAGCACTGATCTGGCCCCCGATGAATATTGCAGCTCATTTATTTTTTATTATTGCTGCCCTCGTGTTTGGGTTTTCATCGTTAATAATATTTTGGTGGATAGGACTTGCCTTGCTTGATTTTATTTCAGCACTTTACTGCATAGCTGTTGAAAAGGAAGAGGCAAGGTTGCTCCCATACACAATAATTTATAGAATGTTTTTCATTCTGGTCATCGATATTTGTAAAGCCATGTCAACCATCGAAGAATTCTTAGGAATCAAAATGACATGGGGGAAATTGGAAAGAACTGGTGTATAATTTTAACATTTAACAGGTGAATTATGGAACTCATAACAATTTTATCAACAATTATTTTGATAGCTACTATAAGTACTTTTATTCTTTCTATTGGTGCTTATATTCTATACAAAATAAGAAGTCGAAGAGAGCAGAGGCCACAGTTTCAAGCTATCGGTTCGACCAGAGCTGAACTTGTTACGGTACCTGAAGTGGAAGACTTCGAGGAGGTGCATCGGCAAGCTGGTAGAACAAATCTCTCGAGAGTTCATGGAGATAATACTGAAAGAGGAGTCGACAAGGTTGATGGAAGGGTTGACCGAACAAGGGGTCAATCCGGAGGCGAGAGAATAATTGCTCCAAAGTACACAAAATATCCTAAAGAAAATCCTTCATCTTCTAAAAAGGATTACTTATCTGGGGACTTACAGTGGAAGTGACTGAAAAGAAAAGAGGTTTTATCAGCAATGTTGTACCTCTTTTCATTGGTTTTATAGTTGTCATATTAGCGGTTGGAAACTTCTTCTTCATCCTGCGTGGAGTTTACGGGAGTTTTACATCTGACGAGTTGCTTCCCAGCTTCAATAATCTAAAAAATTTATTTACAGCTCATAGGCAAAGGGTCGCGATTTTAAATTCTGCTTATACTAAAAATCTTTTACCGGAAGGCAGCACATGGCTTGATGACAATTTGGAATCATGGAAAAGATTTGTTCAAAATTTTAACTATGAATATGAAATAGTCTCTGATAATTTTATTGAAACAAACGGATTTTCTGAGTATGATTTATTGATTCTCCCAGGCTCAAGATCACTAAGTGATAAAGAAATAATAAGAATAAAAAAATATTTAGAACAGGGTGGTAATGTTCTAGCTACTAGTGGAACTGCTTCATATTCTAGTGATGGAAAATGGAGAGGTTGGAATTTTTTCTCTGAAGTTTATGGGATTAAATTTTCTAAAGAAATTAAAAATAATGAATTTACAAGAATTCATACCCTGCGAGGAGGACTTCCTGTAACAGCAGGCATTCCAGCGGGCTATAAATTGCAAGTTGCTACTTGGGATCTTCCAATTGCAGCTGAAGTTTTAGATCCACGGTCAATTCAACTTAGCTATTGGGATGATTATAAATATGAACAGGGTTTGGTGAGAGAAGAGATTAGAAAAAGCGCTGGGATAGTTTATGGCGAATATGGGGAAGGTAGGTTCATCTGGATGGGATTTGAAATTAATTCAATCGTCGGCTCATTTGATAATCATGTTTATCTCGAACGTTTACTTAGAAATTCATTGAATTGGCTTTGCAGAAACCCGATTGCATATGTTAGAGATTGGCCAAATGATTTTGATGCTGGTGCTATTTTTCTTCCTTGCATTGGACAGGATTTCTCTAATGCTAGCACTTTGATAGATATTTTACAGAGCAAACGGATAACTCCAACTTTTATAATTGATCAAGATGGAATAAAAAAAGAGAATAGAGAACGATTAGAATTGCTATCTCGATATGGTGAAGTAATTCCTGCAGTTGATATTAGATTTCCCAACGTCATTTATGATACAACAAAAAAACTGTTTGACTATCAATCGCATTTAGAAACAATCAGACAATCCAAGTTCCGTTTGGAAGAAGTGTTAGGCAAGAAGGTTGATGGTATTCTAATGATGTCCGGTCTTTCTGATAAAAATAATTTGACTGCACTAACGACTGCTGAATTTAGTTATTTAATTTCAGATTCCTCCAATGGTAATTCCTTGCCACTGATTTTGGGGCAAGATAATCATAGAGTAACAGGGATTTACAAAACATCGCGCGATGATTATGACGTGATACAAAATTTTGGATTAACAGACTCGATTCTCCAATTTTATACTTACCAAGAGGATATTGATAGAAATTTGTTCGAGGGTGGACTATTTGTTCTCAGGTCACATTCTGCATATCAACTCCATCCTCAAAATATTGATGTGATAAATAATGTTATTGATGATTTGAAGGAGAAGAATTTTTGGGTAGCAACTGCATCAGAAATTAGCGAATGGTGCAAAACAAAAAACCAAATTGAAGTTGGTATTAAGAGGATGGGTAGTAGGAGAGTGCGACTGACAGTTTTCAATTCCGGAATTAGCACAGCCGATAAAATTGAAGTTGATGCTGATTTATCTGATAAAGTACAAAACGTTTCATTGTCAGCAGAAATCATAGGGACTAAACTTCCTACATTCAAAAAATTAAATGGGGGAAGTTTAATTCGTTTGACGATAGAAAGACTAAAACCGAATGAATCAAGGATTTATTACATTGATTATGATAATAGCGAAAATATTTGAATACTATAAATGACAAAATTTAAGGCACAGATAACCCTCATTTTGTTTTTAACTGTAATTGGTTTCAGACATTCACATGCTGAAGATAAGAAAATTGCGCTGCTTTATTCTCAACGCATGGTGTTATTACCTACCGAAAATGCAACTTGGTTGAATGATAACTTTTATCGCTGGGAATTATTTTTAATTCAAAACAAATATTCTTATGAAATTATACAGGATGCTGATCTTGAAGAGGAGTTATCAGACGAATTTTCTTTATTGATATTGCCATCAATAAAATGTTTAAGCAAAAATGAGATTAGTTCGATTAAAGAATTTATGAATGAGGGGAATTCAGTATTAGCCACTTCAAGTATAGGGGTGCTAAACACCGATGGTGTTTGGAGGGGGTGGGATAATTTTGAACAATTATTCGGAGTAATTTTTGTTTCGGAGATTTCACAGAAAGAAACGAGCAAAATTCATTCATTGTTTGGTGGTACGCCAATTTCGCCAGGTATTCCTCCGGGTTTCCGTTTACAAATAACGACTTATGATAAACCTATTGAAGCCAGAGTTATTACTGAAAACGCTCATCCATTAGGTTATTGGCTAGATAGTGAAAATCCATTTGAAGGAAAGGAAGAAAATGAAAGGGCAACTTCTATAGTTTATGGTAACTATGGCAGGGGAAATTTTGTTTGGTTTGGTTTTGAATTCTCTGCTGTTGTTGGTGCAAAGGAGCATCAGGAAGTTGCTAATCAGCTCCTAAGAAATGCCATTCATTGGTTGAAGAATGACTTCATAGTTCAATTAGAGACTTGGCCAAACGGAAAACAGGGCGCAGCTGTACTTTCTTGCGATGTCGAATTTAAATTCAATTTCGTTAATAATGCCTTGGATTTACTTGAACAAGAAAGTCTTCCAGCCCAGTTTTATATTCTCACCGAGTCAATTGATCTGCCAAGTTTTGAACGGTTAAGTAAACTTGGTAGTGTTGGTTTTCATGGTGACGGTCACACTTTATTCAAATGGCAAGATTACATTACACAATTGCACAGGCTTTCCGACGGAATAGATGTGTTGAAAAAATTAATTGATAAGAGACCGATCTCATTCCGGCCACCAGAAACTTTTTATGATAATGTTACCTTAGATGCAATGAATGCTTCGAATGTAAATGTTTTGTCTGCAGATTTTATTGAAGATCGTGCTGTTCCACAGTTTTTAGAAACTCATCCAAACTTGCTTGTAATTCCTAAAACAGGTTTTGATGATTATGATATTTTTCAAAGAATGAAAATCGAAAATGTTAATGCGCAATCTCAAAAATATATTTTAGATTTCAAGAGAACTTACGAAGAAGGAGGTTTGTATAGTCTAAATTTTCATACACAAATGCAATGTCGTAAAGAATTTATTAATGCTTTAGTAAAACCTATCCAAGAGATGAAATCAAGGGATGTTTGGATTACTACACATGATCGTGTTTACGAATGGTGGATGAAAAAAAATAAGCTTAAACTAAATTCAATGATTGTTGGCGAGAGAAAATATTTAGTAGAAATTGAAAATAGTGGCGAGGAATTTATTGATGAAGTAACGTTAAGCTTTAGTAAAAAAAATTTTAATGAGTTGAATGAAGTGAAATTTATTCTTGATGGTAAAAATCTTGATTATGTGACTGACTTTGCTATGCAGAAAATAAAGGTTAATATCCCAAGAATTTATCCACAAGAAATTAAAAAGTTGAACATAAACTTCTGAGTTGAATGCTTTAAAATTTGATATAACATTTTCTACACTTATAAACTGGAGCTGTAATTTCCAAATGAATCGTAGAATAAACCATGGTGGCAAAAAAGAATAAAGTAGAAGGAAATTCGTCACTTAATTGCAGATTTTCGGTTTGTATAAACTGATGTTTCAAGAGAGTAATCCACGAATGAATTATTTTAAGAAACCTGAGTAATTTCATCGCCTATTGTAATTCGACATTCTAACTTCAAAATTCATTGATAAACAAAGTTTTCTCTACTAATTTGTAAGAAAAAACTTAAACTTGATAGCGCAAAAGCCGAAAAATTGCACGTGAATTCTCAGTAGTTTAATAATTGCCATTAAAAACAACAGTAATGTATTTAGGCAAGATATTTGATATTAAAATGTTACATTAATAAAGTAAATGTGATTGAAAATAATTTAATGAAATACTTGTCTCACAAAGTATTTCTATTTCAGTATGCTAGAAAATATAATTAGAAATAATCCAGATGCTGTTCTTATTTGTGATAGAGAGAATTTAAAATTTCTTGAAGTTAATGATGCTGCGGTAAATCTTTACGGATATAGAATGGATGAATTCCTGCAAATGGATCTCACCGATCTTTATTTGACGGAAGATATCCAACTTCTTTTAGAATCATCAAGTGCTAATATTCGAGGAGGAGCATTTCACGGACCATATAAACACAAGAAAAAAGATGGCTCGATTCTCTTTGTTGAGATAAGCAGGTTTCCGGTAAAGTTTCAAGAACATGAAGCTCATTTTAATATAATAAGAAATGTTACTGAAAAGCTGGAAAGCGAAAAGAAGAATCAATCTTTTAAGTATGTTTTTGATAATACGGATGATTTAATTTTTATTACTGACTCATCTGGATTTATTCGATTCGTAAATCAGCAAGTAATAAAAATCCTTGGTTTTACAAAAGATGAATTAATCAATTCAGCATTTGCTTCACTTGTTTCTGATGAAGATAGAAGCCGAATTAACCAATCCTTTTTTCATAGTAGTAGAGTGGAGATTTCATCGCTAACTCTAAATCTCAAAACCCTTAGTGGCAGATTCTTAATAGCCGATGTTTTAGTTTCACCAGTGCTTGGTTTTAACAAGGAAGTAGAATCGTTTACACTCATAGGTAAAGTAAAGCAATTACCTATGGTTTCAAGCGATGAAATAGGTGGCAAACATGATATGGGAGATTCTCATATAAATTCTAATCAAAAATTAGATTCAAAATTGTTAGCTGGCCTCTTTCACGAAATTCTTACACATATAAATGTAATATTAGGTTTTGCACAAGAAATAACAGATAGTGTAGTTAAGCCAACAGCCGAACAAAGAGATGCGACTATAATAATCAAGCAAAATAGATCTAATTTACTTCAGACGATGAATGCCGCAATAGAATTTGCAACTCTTTCTGATAGAGAATTGAATATTCTGCCTGCTGAAACGAAAATTACTGATATAATTGATCAATTGTTGAAAGATACTGATGAATTAAAAAGTACTTTAGATGTTGAATTTGCATACGGTAAAATTTCATCTTCATTAAAGTTTGAAACAGATCGTCAAAGATTTAAATATTTTCTTCTACTTCTTTTCGAAATAACTGCAAAGCTTTCAGGACAAAAAAAGATTTACTTTTCTGCCTATGCCCAGGATAGGGAACACTTCCTAATTACTTTTAAAGATTTACAAACACATTGTTCAAGGTTGCTGGTAAATCAACTTCAGAACCTTTTTAATAGCAGAGAAGTCGTTGCTGGTAAAGAATTTGAAGTATTAAAGATCACTATGCTGTTAACCCAAAAGCTACTTAAGATTCTAAAAGGTAGGTTTGTAATTATCAGTGATGAAAAGGACAAAAATGATTATGGCATAATATTTCCAATCAAATACGGTGATTTGCTTTCTGAAGAAGAACGACCGGCAGCTGCTGAAAAACCTGAAGATGGCAGCGGCATGGAAATGAAAGCTGATTCGGGAATCAAAGTTTCTCAATCTCAAGTAGATGAAAAACTAAAAGCAAAGCTAAATAGGCATGAGGAGTTAGCTGCACTGCTTCAGAATGAATTAAAGATTGAAGCGCTTCGTCAAAAAATTCGTAATAAAGAAGCACAGAAGAAGACTAAAAAAACAGAAAAAGAAGGCGATAATACTGCTGAAGATTCAAGTGAAGATAAACTGATTGAAGATACGGTTGAATATATTGATGTGGACTTGCAGGAAAGTCTGGAAGATCAAATAACTGAAGAAGAGCTTGAGATCATAGAAACTTCTGCACCAAGGAAGAAAACTCCTCAGTCAAAGCAAGTAAAACATAGTGATGAGAAAGTCGATATATCAAATCTTAGTTGCCTTTACATTGAAGATCAAATTGATTCTCAGGTCCTATTCAGCATTCAAATGAAAGGATTAAAAAGTCTGAACTTTTCTATCAGTTTTGAAGAAAGCTTGCCACTACTTGACTCTGGTAATTTTGATTTCATCGTCATTGATATAAATCTTCAAGGTTCATATAATGGTTTAGATTTGCTTCGAATTATTCGTTCTATGCCGCGTTATGAAAATACTCCAGTATTTGCCGTTACAGCTTATGTTTTACCGGGCGATCAGCAAAAATTTGTGCTTGCTGGATTTAATGGTTTCATTTCAAAACCAGTTTTCCGCGATCAGGTAATAGATACTTTGGCTGAAGTATTCAAAGAACCTAAAAATTCCTAAATTTTTAATCTCCATTTTTTATTCCAGATACAATTCTTCTATTGACATATTCATATTAATTTTTTATTTTACCATACAAATGTATGGTACTTTAGAGTAAGAGTAAGAAAAGCAGTTTTCCATCTTACTCTTAATTTTATTCGTACTCTTGTTTTTGTAACTCATAAACCGAAGGTATATCATGGCTAAAGAATTAACAAAAGTTCAGAGAAAATTGCTTGATCATCTGATCGATCAAAAAGTATCGCGAGGCATTCAACCAACATTGGCTGAGATTGCTGCCCAATTTGGTTATAAAAATCGTTCGACGGTTCAGCAGCATTTGCAAGCTTTAGAGAAAAAAGGATTCATTAAAAAAAGCCCTAAGCTTTCGCGGGCTATTGAACTTATCTTAGAAGACAAATTTTTTATACCTCGTCCTGTTCTTGGAGAAGTTGCAGCCGGTAATCCGTTAACTATTTATCCAGACGCAATTGATACAATTGAACTCCCTACAATTGCGAAAATGCCTAAGGATTCTTTTTTGCTGCGGGTTAAAGGTGACAGCTTGAAAGATGCATATATCTTCAGCGGAGATATTGTAATTGTTAACCCCAATCTTGAACCGAAAAACGGACAAATAGTGGCTGCTATTTTGGGTGATGCTGCAGTAGTGAAGAGGTTTTACAAGAAGAAAAATGAGATTGAGCTTGTTTCTGAAAATCCGGAGTTCAAACCAATTGTGATTGATAAAAAATATCATTCATTTAAGCTGGTTGGGATTGTAGTTGGTGTTTATAGAAGCATGGGGAAGAAGGCAGGATAAGATATTTTATTGTATTTTAGTTAGAGAAATTAAAATTAGAGGTTTAAATGACTTTTAATAAAAACAGTATTGAAGCATTTGATGATAGATTATTTATTCCTGAAGTAGGAGCCTGGGCTGAGAATAAATATGAAATATTACGGTACTATAATCATATGTTTGCCACTGGGATGAAAAACCGTTTCCAGAATAGAGTTTATATTGATTTATTTTCTTCTGGGGGAATTGCCAAAATCAGAGATTCTAATCGATTTGTTTTAACCTCATCACTTATCGCACTGAATCTTCCTGATCCATATGACCAGTATATTTATTGTGATATTGATGAAAAATGTATCTCAGCATTATCGCGAAGAGTTGAAAAATATTTTCCTGGCACAAAGGCTAATTATATCAAAGGTAATTGTAATGAAAAAGTAAATGAAATATTATCATTATTGCCTAAACCTTCAAATTTAAATACCGTACTTACTTTTTGTGTTGTAGATCCGTATAATCTTGGAATTAACTTTGAAACAATGAAAACATTGAGTAGTTATCGAATGGACTTTCTTGTACTCTTATCATGGATGGATGCGAGCAGAAATGAATTTAGATATATTGATTATGATAATAAACGAGTTGATAATTTTTTAGGTGATAATAAGTGGCGAATAAAATGGGGGGCTTTGAAAAAAAGAAAATATGACTTTTGTAAATTTTTGGCTGAAGAATTTGTGCAAAGAATGATGAATTTAGGTTATCCTGATACTGCATTGAAAACATTGTTTCCTGTAAGATCTACTGATAAAAAATTGTTTTTATATCATCTTGCTTTTTTTTCTAAAAGTAAAAAAGGCTATGATTTCTGGAACAAAGCTAGACTAGGTGGGCCAAAACAAACATCTTTAAATTTTTAGGATTAGCAATGGCAAATAAATCAAGTATTGAGTGGACTGAATCAACTTGGAATCCTGTTACTGGGTGTAGTAAAATAAGCCCCGGCTGTAAGAATTGTTATGCTGAAAGAATGGCTAAAAGGTTGCAACGAATTGGAGTTGAAAGATATAAGAATGCTTTTGAGCTAACATTGCACCCTGACGTATTGGAATTGCCACTTTCATGGAAAACACCCAAAGTAATTTTTGTAAATTCTATGAGTGATCTGTTTCATGAAAATGTGCCGTTGAATTTTATTCAAAGAACATTTGATGTTATGAAGAGGGCAAATTGGCATACTTTCCAAATTCTTACTAAAAGATCTGAAAGACTCCAAGTGCTGGCACCGATGATAGAATGGCCTGATAATGTTTGGATGGGAGTAAGTGTAGAATCTCAAAGATACGTGAACAGAATTGATCATTTAAAAACAGTACCATCAGCAGTAAGATTTCTTTCAATAGAACCATTGATAAGTAGAATAAATGAGATGAACCTAAAAAATATTGATTGGGTGATAGTGGGAGGTGAATCGGGTCCGAAGGCTCGCAAATTAGAACAAGATTGGGTAATACAAATAAAAGGTATTTGTGAAAAATATAAAGTGCCTTTCTTTTTTAAGCAATGGGGAGGAATCAGAAAACATAAACATGGAAGAATTTTACTTGGTAAAACTTGGGATAGTATGCCTATTCCAAAGAACCCTAGGAGGAGGAAAGTGGCTTTAGAATGTAGATTACAGATTAACAAAGTCGGATATGCTGTAGGATAAAAATTTACGCAGGATTTTATTTTAGATAGTATATACCTTTAGTCAGTTCTTCTTTCAAAAGCTTAAATTTATTTTCGAAGTAATATTTTCTGTCTTTCTCATCAAGGATCGAGCCCAAAGTGACTTTGTATTCCTGATCTTTGAAGTTATCAATGATTTGAAAGACTGTTTCAAGCTTATTTTTATCGGAGTGAATTTCAATGCCTCGCATCAATAAAAACTCAATATCAAATGCATCGCGAATTAACTTTCGTGAAAGAAGTGCCTCAATTTTATTCTTCATCATTTGTTGAAGAGTTAGTCCCTTAACCATCACTTGCTTATGCACATGTTTTGAGAAAGCAATTTTTCGTTCCCATTCAAAGTCAACTTGCTCTTTTCTTATTTCTATTTTCAGGCTGCGATTTACGGATGGAGTTTTTATTTCAAACAACAAAGTAAATTTTTTATTAGCTGAATCAATCAATTTATAATTATCTGAAAAAGTTTTTTTGATAGTGAGATAAACAATTTTTGAATCATCTTCTTTGTTAAGCCAAAAATCTAAATCAGTTGAATAGCGGTTTAGATTGTGGCAAAGCCGGAGCATAGTTCCGCCGCCAAAGTATAGTTTATCGAGCACTTTTATGCTATTTAGTAATTCGAGCACTTCAATTTCAAAAATTTCTAGATATTGTAACGCTTGCATAGGTTTTTCCAAAATAATTTTGCTTTGTTGTTTGTACGTTTAATTATAAAATTCATTTTTTGCTTGTTGAACTTTTTAAAGTTAATTGCTCCAAAGTCACAGTTGTATCTTCCTAAAGAAGTCAAATAAATTATGTCAACTAAAGCTTTCTCGGGGATAGCAATAAAAAATTGTTTTTCAGAAATAAAATCTGAGTATAAATCTTTTTTAACAAGTAAAAACTTAAACTCTAATTTCTCAACTGCTATATTTATTGTTCTTTTTAACGCAACCGATTCAATAATGCCTTGTGTTTGCTGTGTAGATATGTTATAGTAACTTAGAGCAGTTGTTAACGAAATGTAAGAAGGTACTTGCAGCATGTTAGCGATTTTAAAACAATCTTCTTCTCTTAATCTTTCGAATTTAGTCAGAGTTATGTAAAAATTTCTTTTCAATCGTATTAACTGCTTGCCTTGAACATAACGATTTGCAGTAACTTTTGCAGACTCTTTACTTATTGAAAGTAGCCTTGATATATCTTCAATGCTTAATATCGTTTTTTCAGAATTATTTAAGTCAATAACTCGCATTTTAATAAATATAGATAATTAACATTTCTGTTAACTTAGTATATTTATAAATTAATAGCAAAAAGTGGAAGAAATTTGAATTATCATGAATAATCATTCCCCAAAAGTATAGCAGACAATTTTTTCGAATCCGCGTTAATCAATCTAATCTGTGTCATCAGTGTGTCATTGACATATGCGTTTAATCTTTCACCTCGATCTTGATGCATTCTTCGTTTCAGTTGAGCGAATATTAAATCCTAAGCTAAATGGAAAACCCGTAATTGTTGGCGGTGATCCAAAGTATGGAAGGGGAGTAGTCGCAGCCTGTTCATACGAAGCCCGTGAATACGGATTACATTCTGCAATGCCAATAAAAGTGGCTTATTATTTGTGCCCACGTGGAATTTATTTGCACGGTAACTTTGGTGAGTATGTTCGCTATTCAAATGCAGTTGAGGAGCTACTGTTAAAGTATGCCCCCACCGTTGAGCAAGCGTCAATTGATGAATTTTACTTAGACATGACTGGGTGCCAGAAGATTTATGGTTCAATGTTTTCTTTTGCTTCATTTATTCAAAATGAAATATGGACAAAGCTATCGCTTCCATGTTCAATTGGAATTGGCAGTAACAAAACAATTGCAAAGATTGCCTCTGATTGCATGAAACCAGCGGGAATAACTTATGTTTTACTGGGAATGGAGAAGGAATTTTTAAGTCCAATGCCAGTTGAGGTAATTCCTGGAGTTGGAGTAGTAACATTAAGATATTTGCACAGCAACACAATTTATAAAATTGGTGATATAACCAAACGATCCCAAGAGTACTTTACTAATATTTATGGTAAATATGGAATTGATTTATGGCGAAAAGCAAATGGTGAGGGAGCTGAATATCTTACTGTGCAAAGAGAGCGAAAAAGTATTTCAAAAGAGACAACTTTTGATAAAGATGTTATTGATGATGAGTTTATTAGCAAATCATTGTTTGAGCTTACTGGAAAAGTTTGTCAGACAATGAGAAATCACGGATGGATTGCAGCAACGGTAAACATAAAATTGCGTTATTCAGATTTTCAAACTTTCACTCGTTCACGAACAATCAAGCCTACGGATGATGATAAAATTGTTTTTGATACAGCTTGGCAACTATTGAACAAAGCTTATACAAGCGAGACAGCGATTAGATTAATTGGTGTAGGATTGACAAACTTTTCAAAATATTCCGAACAGGAATCTTTGTTTGAAGATGAAGAGATAAAAAGAAAAAAAATGCTTAGAGCAGTTACAAAAATACGAGATAAGTTTGGGTATCATGCAATTGAATTTTGCAGTCCTCATCCTGACCTTCCCCCGAGAGAAAAATAAAAAATTATTAGCCTGGAGGCCATGTCATTTGTCTGCCGCCCAACAAGTGCATGTGAAGATGATAGACCTCCTGTCCACCATTTGAACCGCAATTTAAAACCAATCTAAATCCATCAGAAGAAATTCCAAAATCATTTGCAATATGATTTGCTGCATCAAACATCTCACCTAAAAGATATGCATGATCCCTTCCTTTTATATCACTTACTTTAGGGATTTCAATCTTTGGTATAATCAGAACATGAACAGGTGCCTGAGGTTTAATATCTTGGAAAGCAAGAATAGTATCTGTCTCATAAATTATATTAGCGGGAATTTCTCTATTAATTATTTTAGAAAAGATTGTATTTCCCATTTTTAACCTTCCTTTTCTATTTCATACTTTTTCATTTTGTTATAAAGATGACTGCGTTGGATATCCAATATTTCCGCGGTCTTACTTATGTTCCAATCATTTGCTTTTAGCTGTTTAAGAATAAAAGCTCTTTCAGCTTTATCTTTGAATTCTTGAAACGAATTACTTTGGTCAATTAGATCATTGAGGTTAGCTTTACCAATTACGAATAAAGCTTCTACATCTCTCTTCATGATTTGACGTTTATCAGTTATGATAATGATCCTTTCAACGGCATTGCGAAGTTCTCTAACATTTCCAGTCCAGGACATACTTTGTAAATATCTTAAAGACTCTTCATCAAAACTAACGGGTGACTTTTTATGTTTTGAGGTAATTTCATTCGAAAAATGGTTTATAAGAATTGGAATATCTTCTGCACGTTCACGAAGAGGAGGAATTTGAAGCGGAATAACATTTAATCGATGAAATAAGTCCTCCCTAAACTTCTCTTTGCTGATTTCTTCAACCAGATTTTTATTAGTTGCAGAAATAATTCTCACATCAACCTCAATTTTTTTTGTTCCACCGACTCGTTCAAGTTTTCCATCTTCAATAACTCTCAAGACTTTAGCTTGAGCTTGAGGGCTCATATCGCCTACCTCATCAAGGAAAATAGTTCCCTTATTTGCAAGTTCAAATTTCCCTATTCGTTGCTGCATTGCACCGGTAAATGATCCTTTTTCATGGCCAAATAATTCTGATTCAATTAATTCATTCGGAATAGCAGCACAATTCACTTCGATGAAGGGCTTATCTTTCCTTAAACTTTTATTGTGAATTGCTCTTGCAACAAGCTCCTTACCGGTTCCATTTTCTCCGGTGATTAAAATTCTTGTATCAAGGGGGGCGACCTTATCAATTAGCATTAAAATATCTTGAATACCTTTACTCTTGCCTAAGATTTTACCTTCACCAAAGATGGTGCGTTTCATTTCCTCATTATCAAGCAAAAGCTTATTCTGGTCAACAGCATTCCTAACGCTTAGCAACAACTTATCTCGGTCAATTGGTTTTTCAACAAAATCGAATGCTCCTAATTTTGTAGCTTTAATTGCATTTTCAAGACTGCCATGTGCAGTGATTATGATTACGGGGAGGTGATTATACTTTTCATGCACTTTCTTAAGAACTTCAAAGCCGTTCATTTCCGGCATTTGAATATCGAGCAACAGTGCGGAGTAATTTTGAGATGCAAGTTTATTTAATCCTTCTGAGGGAAGAAGTGAATAATCTGCTTGGTACCCTTCGTAATCAAGGGTCATCTTTACACTTTCGCAGATTTCCTTTTCGTCATCAATTATTAATACTGTATTCATAAGTTATAATAGAAATTGGATAAAGTTCTAAAAATTATTATTTGTGATGGTAATATGTTTTTGTTTTTCCTCAGTAGGGCTCCGAAAATATTTCCCAATTTGTTTGTTATGAGATCTCTTTCGTCAACTGATGATTGAACTTTAAAAGATTCTTCAAAAACTTCTATAAAATAACCAATTGGATTTCCTAAATCAAAAATGTTTGAAGAATATGAAATATATGCACTGCCAAAAAAGTGGGCCAATTTATCCATGTCACCGTAATTATCACTGGGACTATCGAAAAAAATATAACGAGGCAGATTTTCATTTTTAAGATTGAAAATAGAATCTGAAGCGGAAATTAAAGGATAATCTAAAATTATTTTTAGCAGTGGAATTTGAATGGGAACCTCTTGATATGGAACGGTTGCGAAGGTTAATGCCAAAAGCGCTTCCGAGTAATCAAAATCAGTTTGCAAAACCGCTTGTACATAAATTGAATCTATAGCACTTAAATCCTTTTTGAGCATAGTAAATTCACTAGATGCAATGTACTCTGAAATGTGATTAACAGATTTTGAAAGTTTGCTTTGCTGTGGGTATAAAAGTATAGTTGAGAAAAGTACTGCTATGAAAAATAATTTGGAAATGTTACGCTTCAAAGATTCAAGTATAATTTGTTACGTTTGTATAACTCCAGCATTGAACTTTGGCATGTCGGGATTATTATTCGCAACTTCTATGCACATTGAAATCCATTCTCTCGTCATCGCCGGATCAATTATCTCATCTATCCATAACCTTGCTGCTGCATAGAGCGGATTGTTCTTTTCTTCATAAGCTTTAGCGATCTCATCTAAAAGTTTTTTCTTATCATTCTCGCTAAAGTGTTTTCCATCCTTTTCTACCTGTTTAAGTTTAATATCTAATAAAACGCTGCTGGCTTGTGAGGAACCCATTACTGCAATTTTTGCATTTGGGTAAGCGAATATAAATCGTGGGTCGTAAGCTTTACCGCACATAGCATAGTTACCTGCGCCAAAACTATTCCCAACTATAATTGTAATTTTTGGTACTACGGAATTTGCAACCGCATTCACCATCTTAGCACCATCTTTAATAATTCCTCCATGTTCAGCGCGTGAGCCAACCATAAAGCCAGTCACATCCTGAAGAAATACTAATGGAATTTTTCTCTGATTGCAATTCATAATGAAGCGTGTAGCTTTGTCTGCACTATCAGAATAGATTACTCCGCCAACCTGCATTTCATTTGTTTCAGTTTTTACAACAGATCTTTGATTGGCTATTATTCCTACTGCCCAGCCATCAATTCGTGCATAACAAGTTATGATAGTTTTACCGTAACCAGCTTTATATTCGTCGATGGAGGATTCATCTGCAATTCTTGCAATTATTTCATACATGTCGTATGGTTTAATTGGATCTTCAGGAAGTAACCCATAAATTTCTTTACAAGAGTACAGAGGAGATTTACTTTTTTCACGATTAAATCCAGCGTTTCCTTTTTCACCAAATTTTGCAGTAAGATTTCTAATTTGATCCAAGCATTGTTCATCATTCTTCATTATGTAATCTGTTACGCCGGAAATATTAGATTGAACTCGTGCTCCGCCAAGATTTTCATTGTCAATCACTTCACCAATTGCTGCTTTAACTAAATGTGAACCGGCAAGAAAAACAGATCCTTCTCCTTCGACAATCAATGCTTCATCAGACATAATGGGAAGATATGCCCCGCCAGCAACACACGGACCCATAATGGCAGCAATCTGTGGAATTCCCATTGAAGACATAATTGCATTGTTTCTAAAAATTCTTCCGAAATGTTCTTTGTCAGGAAATATTTCATCTTGAAGGGGCAAAAAAACTCCAGCACTATCAACTAAGTAAATAATAGGGAGTCTATTTTCAATTGCAATTTCTTGAGCGCGCAGATTTTTCTTTGCAGTGATTGGAAACCATGCACCAGCTTTAACTGTTGCATCATTTGCAACAATTACATGATTTTTTCCGTTTATTTTACCGATTCCAAAAATAGTTCCAGATGAAGGTGCTCCTCCATACTCTTCATACATACCATGTGCAGTAAATAATCCGAGTTCATAAAAATTTTTTTCGGTATCTACAAGTCGTTTAATTCTTTCTCGAGCAGTAAGTTTTCCCTTAGCTTTGTGTTTTTCAATCGCTTTTTGCCCGCCGCCAAGCTTAATCTTTTCATTTAGAACCTTTAGTTTTCTAAGAAGTTCTTTTTGAAAGTCATCACGTTTTAGAAAGGTTTCATTCTCTCGAATTGGATTACCAATTTTTTTCATTTCAAAATCATTTATACTGATAAAAATAAAAATCTGTTAGGGTTTATTTTAAATAATCTCTTGCAATGACAATTCTTTGAATTTCAGAAGTACCCTCACCTATTGTTAACAACTTGACATCTCGGTAAAATTTCTCAACGGGATAGTCTTTTGTAAACCCGTAACCACCAAAGATTTGGACTGCTTCATTTGCACATTTTTCGGCAATTTCACTTGCGAATAGTTTTGCCATAGCAGCTTCTTTAGTATTTGGTTTATCTTGGTCTTTCATTACTGCTGCTTTATACGTTAGCAATCTCGCTGCTTCTATATTTGTAGCCATTTGTGAAAGTTTGAATTGTGTTGCTTGAAACTCACTTAAACTTTTTCCGAATTGCTTTCGTTCTTTTGAATATTTTATACATGCATCGAGACAACCCTGAGCTAAACCAACACTCAATGCAGCAATAGAAATTCTTCCGCCTTCTAAAATCTTCATTGCTTGAATAAATCCTTCTCCTTCGGTGCCTAAAAGATTTTCTGCCGGAACTTCACAATTATCGAACGTAAGTTGTGTTGTATCGCTTGCTCTCATGCCAAGTTTATTCTCTTTCTTGCCAGCGACAAATCCTTTCATTCCTTTTTCTAAAATAAAAGCTGATATTCCTTTTTTACTTTTTGTTTTATTGGTTATAGCCATTACAACAGCTGTTTCGCCAACTGTACCGTGAGTAATAAAAGTTTTGTTTCCATTTAAAATGAATTTATTACCAGATTTTTCTGCTGTGGTTTTTAACCCCGCTGCATCACTGCCAGAGGAGGATTCCGTTAAACCCCATGCACCAATTTTTTTGCCTGATGTTAAATCCGGCAAATATTTTTTCTTTTGTTCAGGATTGCCAAATTGGTAAATGTGGTTAGTACAAAGTCCATTATGTGCAGCGACCGAAAGAGAAATTGATGGATCGACTTTAGCTAATTCCTCAATGATGAGAGCATATTCAACATAACCCAAACCTGCACCGCCAAATTGTTCGGCAACTAGGATTCCAAGAAATCCCAGTTCACCAAGCTGATGCATTATATTTATTGGAAATTCTTGCGATTCATCATACTTCATTATTTCTGGTCTGATATTTTTTTCAGCAAACTCTCTGATTGTGTTTTGGATGATAGTCTGGTTTTCGGTTAATTCCATCAAGAATGAATTAGAATTTGATTCCATCAAACGATCCTAAAAAGAATTTATTAAATATGTTTTTTAAATTTTTCTAAAATGCTGTCAGCAATATGATATGGGGATAGATTTCCTAAGACAACATTTTCTAGGGATGAATCTAATGATTTTTCAATTGAAGAGTTCCACAATTTTTTTTTCAATTTATCTTCAACTATTTCTTTAATTCTTACTTTTGCCTGTTTTTGTCTTTTATTATAAAATGATTCTGACTTAATCATAAAATCATGATGACGATTTATTTCTTCAAAGATATCTTTTATTCCTTTTCCATCTAACGCAACAGCTTTTACAATGTTTGGAAGCCAAGAAGTTTCTGTGTGCTCTCTCATCATTAAGATTGTTTTTAATGCTGTAATTGCCTGTTCTGCCCCTGGGCGATCACTTTTATTTAGAACGAAAAAATCCGCAATTTCCATTAGCCCCGCTTTCATTGCTTGAACTGAATCACCAGATTCAGGAACCAACACCACAATGGTGGTATCTGAATTTTGTGCAATATCAAGTTCGGATTGACCAACTCCAACAGTTTCCATAATTATATAATCAAAACCCGATGCATCAAGTATGTCCGCAGCATCAACAGCTTTTTTACTTAAACCACCCAGACTTCCGCGGGTAGCCATACTCCTAATAAAAACACATTCATCATTTCCTATCTCGCTCATTCTAATTCTGTCGCCGAGTAGTGCACCCCCAGTGAATGGACTTGTAGGATCAACTGCAATTATTCCAACTTTTAAGTTTTTAGAGCGAAGTAATTTTGTTAATTGATTTGTTATTGTACTTTTACCAGCACCGGGCGGACCCGTAATCCCAATACGATATGCTTTACCGATTTTGCTTGAAATATTTTTGAGGATATTGGGGGCTTCCGAGTCATCATTCTCAGTCAAAGTAATACATCTTGAAATTGATCTGCGGTCATTTGTTAACAATCCTTTAATTAGGTTATTAGTGACCATCAAATTCATTACTTATTAAGAAGCTTTCAATTGGGTTCTAAAAAAGTTAACTGTATCTGCTAATCCAGTGTTTAATCTAGTTGAGGGTCGCCAATTAAATTTTTTAAATATTTTGTCGGAAGTAATCACACTTCGCATTTGTTCTCCTGGTGCCGGAGGACCATGCTTTTCAAGTTGACCTTTTCCGATGATATTGTTCAAAGTTTTGTAAAGCTCATTAACATTTGTTTCGGTGGCTGTTCCGATATTGTATATATCGGAAGTTTCATCTTTCAAAGTAAGCACATTTGCTTTAACAACATCTCCCACAAAAACATAATCTCTGGTTTGCTCGCCGCTTCCATTGATAATTGGTTGCTCGCCTTTAAGAAGTTTTGTCGTAAAAATTGCAACTACACCGGCTTCCCCCATTGAATTTTGTCTCGGACCATAAATGTTGGCGTAACGAAGTATTGTGTATTTAAGTTTATGTTGAGCATGATAAAAGTATAAATATTTTTCTACTGTCAGCTTTGAAATTCCATAAGGTGATAGTGGTTGTGTGAGGTGATTCTCATCAGCAGGGAAGTAGGATTGTTCACCATAAACTGCGCCGCCTGTTGATGCAAACATAAATTTTTTTACTCCGGTTTTAACACAATTCTGAAGCAGATTGATTGTCCCAAGAATATTTGTTGTAGCATCAAATGACGGATCGGCAACGGATTTCCGTACATCCATTTGAGCAGCATGATGATTTACCAAATCGAATTTTTCTTTCTCAAATAATTCTCTTAATGATGGATCAATAATATCCTTTTTAATAAAGACGGCTTTTGGGTTTACATTTCTTTCAAAACCGGTTAGTAAATTATCAAGAACAAAAACTTGATGACCTTCATTGATATATGCATCTGCAATATGAGAAGCAATGAACCC
>CAYMKU010000032.1:0-41722 GCA_964391015.1 uncultured Ignavibacteriaceae bacterium | reverse complement strand
GGCAATCTTGGCTTCCCTGTATTTCAAACTGCTTATGCAGATATCGGTGTTTATATTTGTTATGATCGTCATTTCCCTGAAGGAGCGCGTATTCTAGGATTGAACGGTGCAGAAATTATTTTTAATCCTTCTGCTACAGTTGCAGGACTTTCGGAATATCTTTGGGAATTAGAACAACCTGCACATGCAGTTGCAAATGGATATTTTGTCGGAGCGATTAATCGTGTTGGAACAGAAGCGCCATGGAACATTGGAGAATTTTATGGCAAGAGTTATTTCTGCACTCCAAGAGGTAAAATAATTGCTCAAGCAAGTAGAGATAAAGATGAATTAGTTGTTGCCAATTTAAATCTTGATGAAATTCTCGAAATAAGAAATGTTTGGCAGTTCTATCGAGATCGTCGTCCGGAGACTTATGAAATGATTACTAAAGTGTAGTAAAAGAGAAATCAGAAATAAGGAGTAAGAATAACTATAAGGAGGGAATAGTGAATTTAAGATCAAAAAGTTTTCAAGATTTAATTGTATGGCAAAAAGCTCATCAATTTGTATTGAGTATTTATAAGGTTACAAAATTATTTCCTAAAGAAGAACTTTATGGATTAAGTAATCAGTTTCGGAGAGCTGCTGTTTCAATCGCAGCTAACATTGCTGAAGGATTTAGGAAAAACGGAAAATTGGATAAACTTAGATTTTATAATATTGCTCAAGGATCATTGGAAGAATGTAGATATTATCTTGTATTAACAATGGATTTAGAATATGCCGACACTTCTTCATTAATACTATCGCTTGAAGAAGTGAGTAAAATTCTAAATTCTTATATGGATAAAATCAGAAATTCCAAATAAGTTTTTACAAATTACAATTCTGATTTCTTATTTCTGAATTCTGATTACTTATTCCAGAATTCTTATTACTAAAATGAAGAGGTATTAAATTGACACCCGAAGAAATTGTAGCAATAACAGCGAAACATACTTATGGAACTTGGCGATTTCAAAAAGGTTGGACTCCGCTTCAAATTGTTGATGCAGAAGGATGTTACTTCACTGACCCCACCGGTAAAAAATATTTGGACCTTTCTTCCCAATTAATGTGTGTTACTCTTGGACACAAGAATAAAGTAGTAATACAAGCTATAGAAGAGCAAGCAAAAAAACTTGCTTATGCTGCACCGGGTTTTGCAACTGAGGTTCGTGCTGAACTAAGCAAATTATTATTGGAAGTCTTACCAAAGGGATTAGAGAAATTTTATTTCTCTACATCCGGAACCGAAGCTAATGAAGCCGCTATTAAGATTGCAAGAATGTATACTGGCAAATACAAAATAATTTCGAGATATAATTCATATCATGGTTCTACTGCTGCATCAATAGCAGCAACAGGGGATCCAAGACGCTGGGCTGTTGAGCCATCTGGAAAAATTGATGGAGTTATTTTTGCACCTGAATGTAATTGTTATCGCTGCCCACTAAATCATTCTTATCCTGATTGTGAATTAGCTTGTGCAAATTATATTGAACACATGATTAAAAATGAAAGCAATGTTGCTGCAATTATTGTTGAACCTGTTGTCGGAACTAATGGAATATTAATTCCGCCGAAGGAATATTTCCCACGCTTGCGAAAAATTTGTGATGACAATAATGTTTTGTTAATTGCAGATGAAGTAATGAGCGGATGGGGAAGAACAGGGAAATGGTTTGCCGTTGATCATTGGAATGTTCAACCTGATATTTTAACTACTGCAAAAGGAATTACTTCTGCATACGTTCCTCTTGGATTAACAGCTACAACGATGAAGATAGCCGATTATTTTAACGATCATTATTTCTCTCACGGTCATACTTACGAAGCGCACCCGCTTACATTGGCTCCTGCTATCGCGGCTATTAATGAACTTAGAAATAATAAGTTGATTGATAGAGCAAATGAAATGGGAGATTACCTTAATCAAAAACTTACAGCAATAAAATCTAAACATCCATCCATCGGTGACATTCGCGGCATTGGACTTTTCTACGCTGTTGAGTTAGTTAAGAATCAAAAAACAAAAGAACCATTTAATACTAAGGAAGATAAGGTGAATGGTAGACCGCTGCTAGTTGATAAAATTTCAGCGGAGATGATGAAGCGTGGAGTATATCTGCAATCATGGGTAAGCCATTTTATTATAGCGCCCCCGTTAATAATCACAAAGGAAGATATTGATTTTGCAGTTAGAAATTTAGACGAAGCAATTTATATCGCAGATGAAGCGTTAAAAAATTAATTTAATTAATAAACGAAGGGGCAAAAATAATTTTATGAAAAACATTGCACCTAAACTTCAGCCGGAAGAGTACGAAAAAAATTTTACGGAACTTCATCCGCCTTTTACTCCTAACTCAGCAGTAGCGGAAGCCAATAGATGTCTATACTGTTATGATTCGCCTTGCATGAAAGCATGCCCAACCCACATTGATATTTCTACATTCATAAAAAAAATTACGACCGGAAATTTGTTTGGTTCCGCCAAAACAATTTTTGAATCTAATTGGGTCCCACTTACTTGTGCAAAAGCTTGTCCGGTTGCTGTTCTTTGTGAAGGCGCATGTGTTTATAATGAAAAGGGAGAAGAACCGATTCAAATTGGAAGACTACAGCGCTTTGTAATTGAAAATTATTTTTCGAAAGGTGCGCCTAAATTATTTCAACATTCGAAAAAGAACGGGAAATCAGTCGGAGTAATTGGTTCCGGTCCTGCCGGACTTGCATGTAGTGCGGAACTTTCTCTTTTAGGTTACGATGTAGTTGTTTATGAAGCAAGTGATGTTCCGGGTGGATTGAATACGTGGGGAATTGCGCCTTATAAAATGAAACGCGAAGACAGTCTTAAGGAAGTTCAATTCGTAAAAGATTTTGGAGTTGAAATAAAAACACGAACAATGATCGGCAAGGATATTATGTTCGAAGAATTGTTGAAAAAACATGATGCACTATTTCTAGGTGTTGGTTTGGGAGAAAGCCCTCAACTCTCGATCTCAGGAGAAAATTTGTCCGGTGTTATTGGTGCACTTGAGTTCATTGAAAAAGTTAAAACCGAGAATTGGAAAAATATTCATGTCGGTAAAAAAGTTGTTGTAATTGGTGCGGGCAATACATCCATTGATGCCGCAACTGAAGCAAAACGGCTTGGTGCTGAACAAGTTTATATTATTTACAGAAGAAGCGAAGTTGAAATGTCGGCTTATGAATTTGAATATGAACTTGCTAAGAAAGATGGGATTGTTTTTCATTTTCTAACATCACCAAAAAGAATTGTTGGTGAAAATTTTGTTGAAGGCGTTGAATGTTTACGAATGAAACTTGGCGAACCTGATAAATACGGCAGAAGAAAACCAATAATAGTTGCCGATTCAGAATTTATTATTCCCGTTGATATGGTAATAAAGGCAATCGGACAAGAAACAAAATCAAGTTTCTTAAGCACAATTCCAGATCTTGCTCTTGATGATGAAGGATGTGTAGTTGTTGATCGAAAATCATTTCAAAGTTCTAATCCAAAAATATTTGCAGGCGGAGATTGTATTAATGGAGGTAAAGAAGTAGTTAATGCTGCTTACGATGGAAAACACGCAGCTATAGGAATTGATGCTTATCTAAATCATCCGAAAGGAGGTAATTAATTTATGGCTGATCTATCTATAAATTGTGCTGGTATAAAATCTCCAAATCCATTTTGGCTTGCTTCGGCGCCTCCTTCAAATTCGGCTTATCAAAATTGTAAAGCTTTCGAGCAAGGCTGGGGAGGAACCGTTTGGAAAACTATCGGCGAACCTGTAATGAATGTATTTAACCGTTACGGCGGATTGGATTTTAACGGACAAAAAATATTCGGATTGAATAATATAGAATTGATAAGCGATAGACCAATCGAAGTTAATCTAAAAGAAATTGCAGAGACAAAAAAACTTTGGCCTGATCGAGCAGTTGTAGTTTCATTAATGGTCGAATCTAAAAGAGAAATTTGGCATGATATAGTTAAGCGAACTATTGACACCGGTTGTGACGGAATAGAATTAAATTACGGTTGTCCGCACGGAATGAGCGAACGCGGTATGGGTGCCGCTGTTGGTCAAGTACCGGAATATTGCAAAATGATAACAGAATGGGTAACAGAAGTTTCTACAATTCCGGTTCTTGTAAAATTAACTCCAAACGTTAGCAACATACAATTTCCAGCGCGAGCTGCAAAAGCTGCCGGTGCTCATGGAATTTCTCTTATCAATACTATTAACAGCATTATTGGTGTAAATCTGGATACGTTTGAGTTGAAACCAAATGTCGGAGGTCTAGGAGGACATGGCGGTTATGCCGGTCCTGCAGTAAAACCAATTGCTCTTCATTTGTTATCTCAAGTTGCAATTGATCCTGAAGTGAAACTGCCGATTTCTGGAATTGGAGGAATAAGTAATTGGCGTGATGCACTTGAATTTATTTTGCTCGGTGCTACAAGCGTTCAAGTCTGCACAGCGGTAATGCATTATGGTTTTAGAATAGTTCAAGATATGATCGAAGGAATGAGCAACTGGATGGATTCAAAGGGAATTAAAACACTCAATGAAATAATTGGAAAATCACTTCCTCGAATTAATGATTTTGGAAATTTTGATCTGCTTAATAGAACAGTTGCTAGAATTGATCAGCAAAAGTGTATTCATTGTAATTTATGTTACATTGCTTGTGAAGATGCCGCTCATCAATGTATTGATCTAACGCCGGTTAACGGGCACAACAAAACTGAAGTCAGAGAAAAAGATTGCGTTGGTTGTGCATTGTGTTCTCTTGTTTGTCCAGTAGAAAGTTGTATATCAATGGTAAGAATTGATGACGGCTCTGCATCAAAAACTTGGAACCAGTTAAATGATGAATTCAAAAAAAGCGGTAAGCAAATGAACTGGGAAAATCTTGCTGAGTTTCAGCATAAACATGGAATAGAAATTCATTAAAAATTTATAAACAATAATTGGAATTAAAATGTCACTCTTAATTAAAAACGGCCGGATAATAACTGCTGAACAAGATTATATTGCCGATATTTTTATCGAGAAAGATAGGATTAAAACAATTGGTTTATCTCTGAACATTCAAGCAGATAAAGTGATTGATGCTAAAGGCAAATATGTTATTCCGGGAGGAATTGATGTTCACACTCATTTAGATATGCCGTTTGGAGGAACAACGTCAGTAGATAATTTTGAAACCGGAACACGTGCAGCAGCATTTGGCGGAACTACTTCTCTGATTGATTTTGCTATTCAAGCAAAAGGAACCAAGATGCGAACAGCTCTCGATACTTGGTGGAAGAAAGCTGAAGGGAAAGCCACAATTGATTACGGACTTCATATGATTATTACAGATTTGCCCGAAGCGGATCTTGGAGATATGAGTGATATGGTTAAGGAAGGTGTAACAAGTTTTAAATTATTTATGGCTTATCCTAATGTTCTGTTAGTTGATGACGCAACAATTTTCCGTGCGATGAGACATACTGCAGATACAGGCGCATTAGTTTGTATGCATGCAGAAAACGGCGGCGTTATAGATTTGATTGTGCAGAAAGCATTAGCCGAAGGAAAAACGGCACCGATTTATCATGCACTAACAAGACCAACTACTGCTGAAGGAGAAGCTGTAAATCGTGCTGTTGCACTTTCACAAATGGCTGGAGCGCCAGTCTATATCGTTCATCTATCATCTAATGATGCATTAGAAAAAGTTGCTGAAGCTCGAGACAGAGGATTACCTGCTTTTGCGGAAACTTGTCCGCAATATTTATTCTTATCTCTTGATGATATGAACAAACCCGGTTTTGAAGATGCGAAATTAGTCTTTACTCCACCGCTACGAGAAAAATGGCATCAAGAAAAACTATGGGCTGGAATAAAAAAGAATACTCTCCAAATTGTTTCAACTGATCATTGTCCTTTCTGTTTTAACGAACAAAAAGAATTAGGTAAAGGCGATTTCACGAAAATTCCAAACGGCGGACCGGGAATTGAACACCGTATGCAGTTAATTTATGACGGAGGAGTAAATGCCGGAAGAATCTCTTTGAACCGATGGATTGAAATTACATCAACTTCACCGGCAAAAATGTTTGGAATGTATCCGCGTAAAGGAACCATAGCACCGGGAAGCGATGCAGATATTGTTATATGGAATCCAAATAAAGAATTAACAATCTCGGTGAAGACACATCACATGGCGGTGGATTATTCTATGTATGAAGGGAAAAAAGTTAAAGGAAATGCGGAAACAGTAATATCTCAAGGCGAAGTGATTGTTGAAAATGAAAAATTCTTAGGAAAACCCGGCAGAGGAAATTTTGTTAAACGAGATACTTACGGCACTGCCTGGAAATAATTTTTCTCATTTAGTTTTTTCAATAACCTTTTATAGAAAGGATTGCTATGGAAAAACTTTTTTCCAATAGCCTGGTTGAAACTGATCTTTCCTCTCTTGACGATACAAAACTTTTTAATAAAGACTTAGCGCCTACAAAATTAGCTCAAAGAAATTGGGGAACATACCACATTGCTTCGCTGTGGATTGGAATGAGTGTGTGTATTACAACTTACATGCTTGCCAGCGGATTGATTGCCGGCGGAATGAATTGGTGGCAGGCGTTGCTTACAATTGCATTAGGTAATATTATTGTTCTCATTCCAATGATTCTTAATGCGCATGCCGGAACAAAATACGGAATTCCATTTCCTGTTCTTGCAAGAGCTGCTTTCGGAACACTTGGTTCAAATGTGCCTGCATTACTTCGCGCCGTGGTTGCATGCGGATAGTTTGGTATTCAAACATGGATTGGGGGACAAGCATTTAATTCACTAATAATTTTATTGTTGCCTCAATGGGCAGTGTTTAGCTGGGGTCCGGCAATAGGATTTTTAATATTCTGGGCAATGAATGTTTATTTTATTGTGAACGGAATGGAATCTATTAAATGGCTTGAAGCTCTTGGTGCACCGTTTCTCTTAGTTGTTGGAATTGCCCTTCTGATCTGGGCTTATGTTCAAGGCGGAGGGTGGGGACCGATCTTAAGTCAACCGAGTAAATTTCAAACGACCGGAGAATTCTGGAAATTTTTTATTCCTTCTCTTACAGGTATGGTTGGATACTGGGCTACACTTTCATTAAACATTCCGGATTTTTCCCGTTTTGCAAAAGACCAAAAAGCACAAATGTTAGGACAAGCGATTGGTCTTCCGCCAACAATGGTTTTGTATTCTTTTATTGGAGTTGCTGTAACTTCCGCAACTATAGTAATATTTGGCGAAGCAATTTGGGATCCAGTTACACTTCTTACGAAATTTAGCAATCCAATAATTGTAGTTATTTCTCTTTTAGCGTTAATGATTGCTACGTTAACAACAAATATTGCGGCAAACGTTGTTTCACCTGCAAATGATTTTGCAAATCTTTATCCGTAAAAAATTAATTTTGTCCGCGGTGGATTAATGACAGCTATCCTCGGAATTATTATTATGCCTTGGAAATTATTGTCCAATTACAGTGCTTATATATTCGGCTGGTTAGTCGGTTATTCCGGGTTCTTAGGACCGATAGCTGGAATTTTAATCTGTGATTATTTCCTGATCAAGAAAATGAAATTGACGGTGATTGATTTATACAAACGAAACGGTGAATATGAATACAAGAATGGTTTTAATCTAAAAGCAATTTATGCGTTATTGGCGGGCGTGTTTGTGGCTCTTATTGGTTTGATTATTCCTGATGTTAAATTATTATATGATTACGCATGGTTTGTTGGATTTGCTGTTTCTTTTGTTGTGTATTTATTAATAATGAAGAAAAATATTGCTGATTAAAAATATCATCTGCAAGTCATAATACCATTTTCGACAGGACCAACTAACGAAAACACAAGACACCGATTGCACAGAATCCATTAACCGATAGGATTAAGGAATAAGTTAAGCAGTTCTTAGCTCTAAAACACGGTCACTCATTTCCTATATCCTCATTCCAAAGTTCAGGCTTTTCTTCAATGAATTTCTTCATGATATCTTTACATTCTTGGCTATCAATCAGAATTAGTTCGACCCCTCGGGAGCTTAAATAATTTTCTGGGCCTTTGAAAGTATCATTTTCGCCAATTATCACTTTTGGTATTCCATATAAAAGGATTGTTCCACTACACATATCACATGGAGACAAAGTTGTATAAAGTACGCACTTTCTATAATCGGTTGCTTTTAAGCGACCGGCATTTTCCAAACAACTCATTTCAGCATGTAACACAGCACTTCCTTTTTGAACACGCTGGTTGTGACCTCGACCGATGATTTCTCCATCACGAACCAATACTGATCCAATTGGTATCCCGCCTTCAGCTAATCCCCTTTTTGCTTCTTCTATGGCAATTTTCATAAATTCATCCATCTATCGTACCTCAATTTGTGATTAAATATTGCTAACAGCAGTATTTTATTTCTTAAAAACATCAACATACCTACGTTGCTTACCTTACTGTTCAAAACTTTTGCGCTCACTATACATCAAAACATCCTTTACATAACTCTAACCTTAATCAATTTTGGTGCAAAGTTATTAGTCTAAGCTGTTTGAAAAAGGTTTTCAAAATCTAGTTTGATTAATTCTATGCAAGGTAAGGAAAAACTAATCTGTGTAACAGCATTTCACGTAAATTAAAAAACCTCAGTAGGTTTACTGAGGTTTCATTGCTCCGCGAGCAAGACTCGAACTTGCAACCCTCCGGTTAACAGCCGGATGCTCCACCATTGAGCTATCGCGGAATATTTTCAAAAAGTGAGGTTAAACTTAATGAGTACCCTATAATTTGTCAAGTAAATAAGAAAATTGCTTGTTAAAAATTCACTCTAAACCTATTTAGTCAGCGATTCTCTCAATCTTCTTGAAACCGACACAAAAAATCCCACAACCATAATAACTACACCAGCCCAAACCAAGTTGATAAATGGTTTTATACTTGCTGTAATTGAGAGCACCTCTCTCGGAGTCTGTTGAACATTCTCATTGGAAGATTCACTAAGATTCGAAACTGAAAGTTGAATTTTTCCGGCGGTAAGATTTGACAACTGAATTTTAACCCCAGCATCTTGAGAGGTGTAATCAGTAAATTGAACTTGTCCTGAAACACTTCTTCTGAACAATTCGAAGGATTCTTTTTTTCCTTTAAACTCAAGACTCAATACTGCTCCCATCTGAAAATCTTTTCCTTCCTGCATAGCTTGTATTGTTTCCGCAGGCATATCAAATCTATCAAAAGATATCTTCGCACCATTGTATTCGGTCACCCCTCCCTTTTCAAGATCAATAACTTGACCATGATTGTGAGAAGTATTTGTTCCTTCATCATAACCCAATGGAGAAACATAAAAATCTTTCGTCCATAAATTAAGAATTGCTGGCTCCCTCATAAGCCCGTTATTAAAATCGCTGATATACATAACCGGAGAGACAGTAAAATCTTTACTCCCTTTCTTCAAATTAATATTGAAAGCATATTTAGTATTGTTATCGATGGGATTATATCCAGTAAAAGTTAATTGATAACCGAATGCTTCCTTTGGTTCATTCTTAATCAAATCTATATTAACTTGTCTGCTGTATGCTGCTGAACCAATTACTCCAAGAATAAATAATGCAATCCCAATGTGCGAAACGTAAGCACCAAGCATTTTCAGATTACCCCGAATAATTTTTATTACTATATCAATATTTACGAACAAAGCAAAAGACGATGTTAGCGAAAGTAAAATCATCATAATGTCTGTAACGCCACCAAAAATGATAATAAATGCAGCAATTGCCACTGATAGTGCAATTGCCAACAATGATTTCTTGATCAAATCTTGTCCATTTGATTGTTTCCACTTTAACAGTAAGCTCAAACCATTAAGTAAACCAATAATTATGGCCAGAGGTATATGCATTTCATTGTAGAAAAATGTATCAACTGAACTTCCAAACAAAGGGGCTGAAGTTCCAACCAGCACAATCAAAGCAGAAGCACATAGAACGATTGCAGCAGTAAATAAGGCAAGATCTCGCGAAAGCAACGCTTCGTCAGTTTCAACTTTTTCACTGAGAAATTTCCAGCGATAAATTAACATTCCAAATCCTATAACAATAAAAGTTCCAATGAAAATCACCAGAAACAAATACACGAGCATTCCAGGATCAACAAATGAATGTACCGATGCATCTCCTAACACTCCACTGCGTGTAAGAAAAGTACTGTATAAAACTAGAATATAAGTCATTATACTGAGAATAAGATTTGTCTTAGCATATTTTCCAATTCCACCTTTAGCTTGAGTTTTTCTCTGTACAAGCAAAGTATGAATTGATGCAACGCCAACAAGCCAAGGAATCAAACTGGAGTTTTCAACAGGGTCCCAAGCCCAATAACCACCCCAGCCAAGCATTTCATAAGCCCAATAACCGCCCATCATTATCCCTAATCCAAGAATTCCGGCTCCTGCTAATACCCAAGGTAAAGCTTGCTTAACCCAATGATTGTAGTCATTTTTCATCATTGCTGCCATTGCAAATGCAAATGGGACGGTTGACATTGAAAATCCTGTAAATAAAATCGGTGGGTGAATTTGCATCCAAAAATTCAATAATTGAGGATTCAGCCCTTTGCCATTAATTATAAAATCTTTAACAGCTATTCCTGCAGAAGATAACGCAGAATAAAGCTGCAAGTCCATCTTAACAAAGTTTTGACCGCTTGAATTATCACTGAATAAAAAATTTTGAATCCACGGCTGGTTTAAGAACGCTGCGTTAATATCCTTCATTCCAATAAAAACGGGTTCAGACCAAATGTATGCGAAAGGATTTTTAAACAAAGGGGAAACCATTACTAATAAAAAGGAAGTGGATAGCGTAAATACAGTCATAACCCGTGGCTCCAAATCGCCGCGCTTGGAAGAATAATTTTGAAGAACTATTCCAACAATTGATGTAAGCAGAACCCACAACATGAAACTTCCTTCCTGTCCTGCCCAAAAGGTAGCTGCTAAAATTCCTTTAGAAAGATCGTTACTGGAGTAGTTGTAAATGTACTTGTAGCTGTAATCATGGGTAAGAATTAAATAAAGCAAAATAGCTGATGCTGCAATTACGAGCATTGCCATTGTGTGATATGCTATTCTCCCTATATTAATTGTATTTTGATAACCTCTATAAGTTAGAAAATACATTACCATTGCAATCAAACTGCTCGCTAAGGCAAGTGATAATACAATACTTCCAATCATTTTAACCTCGACAACTAAAATATTTTAAATTGAATCGAATTTGCTTAATTACATGCTTGACGATTTAACGTTTTGCTGCTCGTATTTGCTAGGACACTTGGTGAGAATTTCTTTTGCATGGAAATATCCATTTTGATATTTGCCAGTTACGACTACACTTACGGCAGATTCAAAATTATTTGGGATTGTTCCTTCGTAAACAACTTTCATTTGCGTACCGGATTGATCAGTTATGTAGAAGGAGAAGGTATTATTTTTTTTATCAAGTTCATAACTTTTTTCTCTAACCCAGCTTCCCGTTGCTTTAACTTTTTTATCCCTTGCCATAACCTTTGTAAAGTCGTTTTCATATTGGATATTGCTCTGAGTTAAAAGTATAATCATTATTAATAAAAAAACCGCAACTATAATCCCACCGAAAATATATTTGTTCTTCATTTTTTATCTCCGTTTGTTTCTTTTTCTATGTTTTTCAATCTCTTGTCCAAATTAAATAAGTATAAAAATATTCCTGTCCAAACAATTAGAACAATAATCATTACTATATAAATTGCATTGTTCTGAAGAAAGTCAAAAAATCCTGTCAAGTTTAACCTCTAATTAGTTGCTTGTTAATTTTTTCTTTTAAAATTATTGATTTGTAACCAAGTTTCCACATCCAAAAATATAGGATTGTAAATCCTGCCAATGACAAAAAGAATATTAATCGCATGCCTGAATTCATCTTAAAATCAACGATAGGACCTGCATTTGTATCATCAGCAGAACCGGGGTGAAGACCGGTCATAATTCTTGGCATTATAAAAATGAAGAACGGAACTGTTAGAAATGCAATAACAGAATAAACTGCCGATAGTGTGGCTCTTTTATCCTCAGATTCAATTGCAGAGCGAAGTGCAAACCAAGCTCCATAAATAAGCAATAATGCAAAGATGCTTGTTTGTCTAGGGTCCCAGCTCCAAAAAGATCCCCAAGCAAATTTAGCCCATACTGCTCCTGTAACTGTTGCAAGTATGCAGAAAATCATTCCAAGTTGAGCAGCAGTATAGGATTTTGCATCATCATCAAGATTTTTCTTCCTAAGATATTGAACGCTGAAGATTGTTGACATTAAAAATGCAATAACAGTAAGCCATGCCGTTGGTACATGGAAGAAAATAATTTTTGCATTCTGTTCAAGTCCCATGATGAAGGGAAATTCATACCATTTTGAGGGTGATTGAACTATCGGAAATGCAATTCCTGCAATCGAAACAAAACATAAAAGTAAAAAGAGAAAAATTTTCCAGATCATATTTGAATCTCAAATTATTGGGTGTGAAGTTACTAATCTTTCCAGATAAAATCGAACAGCATGTATGATGCTGAAACCATTATCACATCGTAACACAAAATAATAGCCAACTCAAAAATTGCTTCAGATATCGGTACTCCATCAATAGCAAAGGTTGTAAGCTGAACCGATGTTAATATCAGTGGAAGTAATATGGGAAAAGAAAGAACGGGATACAATGTACCTTTTGATCCAGCTTTTGCAATTATTGCTGCAATTAATGTTGAAGAAATTGCGATTCCAATGTTGCCAATGATAAAGGTTAAAAGAAACAAAAGATAGTTCCTAATAACAAATTCCTTGAATAACATAGAGTATAAAATGGTAATCACAATATTCATTAAGAAAACAAGAATCATATTGAATAACAACTTCCCTGTAAAAACCGTTGAAGATGAAGCTATCAGCTGCAAGGTCAATGTTGTTCCTCTCTCCTCTTCACTAACAAATGCGCGTGACAGTCCAGACATTGCCGAGAAAAAAATAACAACCCAAAATAATCCTCCGGTTAAACCAGCAGAAATATTTTCATTACCTATGGAAAAAAGGATTACACTTATCGCTACAATGATGAACATTGCAAGCGAGTTAATTGCATAACGAGTTCTCAACTCAGAGTGGAAATCTTTTTGAAATAATGCGTATGATTTCATTTGTTCAATTCAAAATTAAGAAACTCGGTTTCTAAAATTTTATATTGTTTATATCTTAATAATTGTTTAGATCCAGCACTTCATTACAATACACAAGGTCATTCTTCTCATTTGAAGCTATAACCACAATTGCTTTTTCACTTTCGGATTTAATCAAATCGTAAACAGTTTGTTTACCTTCATCATCAAGATTTGAAGTTGGTTCATCAAGAAAAATGAATTGTGGAGAATGCATGAGAGCAAAAATAAACTTCAACCGCTGCTTCATTCCTGATGAATATGTTTTCACCAAATCATCCTTACGATTTAAAAGTAAAAATTGATTCAAAAGATTTTCAACTTTTCCCTTATCGAACAATACATTTCTAATAGCTGAGAAGTAATTCAGATTTTCCCAAGCACTAAATTCATCGTAAAGAACTAAATATGGTGAAACAAAACCAATGTGATTGTGCAGTTTCTCTGACGGAATTTCTTTTCCTTCATATCGGTGAATGATATGGCCTCTTGTTGCCGAATTTATTCCGCCTAAAATTTTAATGAGTGTTGACTTACCTGAACCATTAGGACCAGAAATACCAAACACACTCGGTTTATCTAAACTGAAATCAATTCCACTAAAAACTAATCTTCTCCCAAAAGATTTTTGAAGTGAATTAACTTGAAGTGAAAAATTAATCATGCAGAATTACCAGTTTACCTTTTTCAATATTATTACCTGATTTAATCACATATAAATAAACGCCTGAAGCCAACTTCTCTCCATGATTATCTTTCACTGACCACAAGATGACATTTTTATTCTGTGTGTTTATTTCTTCAGCATCATTCGAATATATTAATTCCATTCCTGTGCTGAAAATATATAGACCAACTGTATTAACATTTTCTGCAGAAACCGGGATATTTATTTTACCAGCTAAATGAATTTTATACGAAAACGGCATTGGATATGGATAATTAGTTTTCAGTTGCAGTTCATGAACACTAACCATTGTATCTAAAATTTCTGTAATAGTCCACAGCGATGGAGTTGATGTTGTGAACTTTGAATAAAAAATTGAATCAATTTGGCTTGCCCCGCTTGCGGGGTAATTATATAAGTAATAAGCAAAGCTATCTGTATGACTGATATTATTTATAGCGGCTTGGACGTCACCATTAGTGATTAGAATAAACAAAGTATCATTATTGAAAGAATTAGAGAACTGAATAAAATTATTTGCAGTCGGCTTAGATTGAATGGTGACAACATCATCAGGTGAAGTAAATCTTATTGAAGATAGTGGTTTAACCAGTGGATAAAACGATGCTTCATCGAAATATTTATTTGAAATCGCACGATGTTTCGTATGATATGTCCAGAGTCCAAATTCATTCAGCTCATGTTTAAAACTTGAGCCCGCTTCTGTAATACTTGTGTTAATAGCATTCATGGCTCTTTGCGAAACCATTAGTTCCCATTGGCGTTTTATTATATTAAAACCGAATTTCTCTTTTAAATAAATATTCCAAATTGCTAAATCATAACCATCTACCGAGGAAGGATTAAATTGTGAAAATGGTTTCCCAGGATTATTAAAATAATGGGGCAAATATGCATAATAATCATTGACATCATCATAAACGAAATCTTCCATAGAAGTAGAGGTAATTTCATAAAAGAACTGATCCTCTAGGCGAAGAATATAATTGCCCATCTGTATAGCATGATGAAATTCATGAGCAACTGTTACTTTTAGCCCCTCAATTCCAGATGAATAAAAACCATTATAATCGTTATCAATCACCATAAATGAAGTATATTTTTGATTGGCAAGGACATTTTCCCATTCCGTATAACCATAAACATCACCAAGGTTGCTCACATAAACATCGTACAAATTATCACCACCAGCACCATTGTCAATAGGCGGCATTGAATAGCCCAAATAGCTTACTTCAAAATTATAGACGGAATCAACAACTGCAGCAATCAAGGAAAGATTTTCCTCAACGCTTATTGTGGAAATATATTTGGGCTTTAGATCATTATTCAAGTAGTAATGAATCCTAAATTTTCCAGACGGCGAGATTATACTTCGTGTTGTATCTGGTCTGCCTGAGAGAGATTTTAGGATTTCCTGCTGTCTCTCAGTAAACAAATTAATATTTTGTTTTACAAAATTCACTAAAGAAAATCCGCATTTAGATTTCTCTGTGTGAATCTGTACATGGTTTTTATTATTCTTATTATTTATAGCTTCCTTTAAATTCACATACTCGACGAAGATCGAGTCTAGAAATTCACGACTATAATCCGATTGAGGGAAAGAACGATAACTGATTAACAATAATATCACCGTAATTAGAAGAAGTCTTGGAATCATATTTGCCTGATTGAAATGCATCCCTTCTCAAGATCCAAATAAACAATATGAAAGTTGTTCATAGTCATATTTTTCACAAAAAATTTAGTTGCATTAATTTTATCTCGTAATCTTGAAATATTTATCTTTTCACCTTTTCCCAAGATATTCAATTTGTAAATTGACTGATTTTGAGGATCATTTATTATTAATTTGTTCATACCATTTGTTTTTACTTCGCTGGAAAATACTTGTTCAGAACCTTTTATTTGTAAATTTTTCTTTATTTCACCCGCATCAAAACTGTAAATAAACCGATCATTAGTTATTAAAATATAACGCTTTTTATCTGACTCAACAAAATTTATGGTTGATACTGTCAAATCAAGAAAATCATCAGCAATAGTTAAAAAATCAGTAATCTTATTCATCTCGAGCTTTGATATTAGCTCTGCTTTTGCTTCTTCCGGAAAAAATGTTTTTTTGAAAAGTTTAATTGAATCCCCTTCTTGATTCCAAAAGAAAACGTGAAACCCTTTTGTAGAAGATACTGCTACACTAATTACCTTTTCAGAAATATTATAATCTGTAAAAAGTTTCCAGCCATTCTCTTTTTCAAAAATTTCCAGCGTTAATCTGTTATTGCTAAGCGATGTAACAAATAACTTACCTTGACTACCTGGAAAGATTTTCAGTTCGGTAACGTCACGTGCAGAATAAAATTCGCTCCTCACTATTTTCCAAGTTTCAAGATTAACCTCGACTACTTCAATTAATCTTTTCCCTGTGGAATAACAAAAGAACGTTGTGGCTTGTTTTGAAAAGCTACCAACCTCAATTTTATTGTGATTGCCTCGGAGAGGAACTGAAAAATAATCTGCCGGAATACCGTCGATATTACGAATGATCATCTTTAAGCTGTTATCAAAATTATCAATAAAGCAAAGATCGTTGATTGAGTTATTATACGCATCGAAGTGAAAAATATATTCTGGATTCAATGAGAGTGAAAGATCAAGATCAGATGAAAATGAAGATAATCTTGTATTAGTCAACAAAGTGCCATCCTCACATATAACAGCCAAACCATCAATAAACTTGCTATAAAATGGAATTATACTATGCATCCCTTCTTTGTGAATGATGGGAACCTCAGAAAAAAAATTAAAATCATCTTTAGCAAAAATTGCTGAGACAATTGATATATCTGTATTCAAATAAGCTAAATCAATCATCCCATCCTTATTGAAATCACCAATTGTAAAATCATTAGGCGAAAAATTGGTTCGTATTTCAATTTGCTTTGCGTACGAAGAAGAAAAATCACCGTACATAATTTTTATTTTGTCTTCTTCAAGAAAAACTAGGTCCTGGTATGAATCTAAATTCATGTCGAATGCATGAAGGTGACTCGCTTTCGCATTCAAGCTGATTGAACGCACTAATTTGAACTTGCCACGCCCATCATTATAAAAAAATTCGAGCGTACTATTAAGAAGATTAATTGCTGCAATATCAGGGAAATGATCTCCTGAAAGGTCAATAAATACTGCATCGGAGTAACTGGCATTTGACACGATTGTATTCTTTCTTAAACTCTTTCCTTCAACCGATAATATGCACATTCCATCAAAAGCAGCACCTGATAAAAGAACCTCTGGATGATAATCACCATCAATATCCGCAATACTAAGTTTTTCTGGATAAAATTGAAAAACCATCTGATGTGTTACGTGTGGTTTCCCATTAGCTTTAAATTCACAAATACCCGCTGACAAATTCTTTCGTGATGTAAACGCATAGTTTTTAATTTGGTTATTTCTTTCTCTCATTGGAGCTAAACTTGACAGAAAAAACGGGAAATCATATATAATTTCTTTCCGAAATGTTCCATTTTTCTCGCCTGCTACAACCGATATCTTTTTTGAAGATGAATTATAAAAAAGCAGATCTGAATAAGAATCGTTATTATAATTGAATGAGAAAATTTTTGAATAGCCGGGTGAGAATTGGAAGTCGTTTAATTTACAAAAACCATTTATCGGAATTTGTGGTAAGATTTCAGATGATAGAAAAAAGAAAAGCAGAAAAAAATTAATTCTGTTTAGTTCTATTTTTAAGCCTGTTTTCTCTCCTAATAAGCGCTTCTTCATGTCTTCTTTTTTCATCTTCGGATACAGGAATTGCTTCTACAGCTAAAGTAGGTTTTCCTTCATTATCAACAGCAACAAAAGTTAAGTACGCAGTATTGGTGTGGATTCTTTTTCCTTCTTTAAATGATTCGGCAAAAACTTTAACACCTATTTCCATTGAAGTTCTGAAAACCCTATTTACCGACGACACTAAAGATACAGCATCACCTAACTTTATTGGATGATGAAAATCAATTCTATCAACCGAAGCTGTAACACAAACTCTTTGATTATGTTTTGCTCCACTCAATGCAGCACATATATCAATCCAGTGCATCAGCTGCCCACCAAGTAGGTTTCCTAATTGATTCGTATGGTTGGGCAGAACCAATTCGGTCATAGTGATTATAGATTCACTAACTTTCTTTGCGTTTACAATCATTTGGAAGCAGAGAACTGACTTTCAAGAGAAATTTTTAATCCTTCTAATTCTTTTGCTCGCAGGTCATTAGGATAACGAAGCAGGAATTTTGAAATTTCATCCAACGCATCACGGCTTCTATCACGCTCTCTTAAAAGATTTATCTTGTTGTACAAAGCCATAGGTGCATATTTAGTATCATGATAAGTTTCAACAACGCTATCATAATATCTCATTGCAGCAGTAAAATACTCAAGCTTCTCATAAATCAGGGCGTTATTATATTCTTTCTGTGCTAATTTTTCATTTAACTCATGAATTTTTTTTTCAGCTTCAGGAACATTAGGATTTGTCGGGAAGAAATCAAGAAAAGCCTGATATTCCTCAATTGCTTTCTTAGTGTATTTTTGATCTAATGAAAAATCTGGTGAAAGTTCATAATAAGTTTCTGCCAACATAAACTGCGCTTGAGGAACAAACTCACTTGCAGTCATATTCTTTATCAACTTACTAAACTCAAAAGCTGCAAGGATCAATTCTCCTCTTTGGAAACGGGACATCGCAAGGTAATATTGTGCATCATCTACCACAGTATTACCCGGAAATTGTAATATTATCGCTTGTAACTCTGTAACCGCTAATTCATAATCTTCATCATTATAAAGCTTAATTGCATAACCTAATCGCTCCTGCGAACCAAGATTAGTGGTGTCAATTGAAGATGAACATCCAAAAAAGGTTAATATTAAAAAGAAAAATGCAAATATTTTTTTCATTTGAAGATAAATATTAAAATAACTTGCTCAATAATAACTAAATCCCTTCAGGCATCAAAGGTAAAAGAATATTACTTGCTTCTAACTGTGAAAAACAGGGTAATTACAACTGCGGCTGTAGCAATAGCAATTACAGGTTCAAACAAGTTAGATAGAAAAGGTTCGGAAGGAATTTTCCCTTTGGTAAGTGGATATGAAGAGTTATCAAGTTCTTGAATATCACCGACATTAATCGTGTCACTATTTTCATAGTAAAAATTCTTGACCATAGACTCTCTTACCTGTAGCCAATAAGTGCCTGTAATTGAAATTTTTCTTTGGACAAGATTATCACCAAAGAATCCATCCCTAAAGATTTCTCCATAATTAACACTAGTATTTTCTATCGTGTAACTAAGCGCCAAATTTTCCAAAGAATTATTAACTGTGGATGTTTTTTGTCCCCGTATCTGAAACGATTTGATAATCTGATCTTCAAAAATATTATATGATGCACCTAATTTCAGATTAAGATAGATATCCTTTTGCGGATTAGAGATTTTATCAAATATCTCGGATATAGAAGAATCAACAAGCACTTTGAAGATTTCAAGATTGGTTTTAGTTTGAGCCTGAATTGAAAAACTAAGTACAACCACCCCAAATGCTACCCACAATTTAAATCGTGGACTTGAAATCAATATCATTGATTTCTTCCAGCAGCTATATCTCTCAATCTTGCAATTCTCTCTTCAACTAGAGGATGTGTTGAAAACAATTTCATTACTCCGCCACCATGAAGAGGATTGACAATGAACATATGGGCAGTTGCTGGTCCCGAATTATTAACTGGTTTTATTTGATTTGCCTGAGATAATTTACCCAAAGCTGAAGCTAATGCAAGAGGATTGTGAGAAATTTGTGCACCACCAGCATCTGCCATAAACTCTCTTGATCTTGAAACCGCCATTTGTAAAAGTGTTGCAGCAATCGGGGCAAGAATCATGAGAAATAAAGAAGACAATCCTCCTCTATCTTCATCGTCACTTCTGCCAAACATTGCTGCCCAGCCTGCCATTTGAGCTATGTAAGTAATAGTTCCAACAACAGTAGCTGCAATTGTGCCAATCAAAATATCTCTATGCTTCACGTGTGCCAATTCATGAGCCATTACACCAGATAACTCTTGATCATTAAGTATTCGAAGTATTCCGCTGGTAGCGGCAACTGCTGCATGCTGAGGATTTCTCCCCGTAGCAAATGCATTTGGAGTTGGATCATCAATTACATAAATCTTCGGTATTGGAAGACCTGCATTTCGTGATAATTGGTCAACTACCGAATATAATCTTGGCTCTTGTTCTCGTGTTACAGGTTTTGCACGATACATGCCCAAAACAATTTTATCTGAAAACCAATATGAGCCAAAATTCATTGCCAGTGAAAAAATTAATGCTATCGTCATTCCGCCCTTTCCCCCAAGCAGGTTACCTACAAAAAGAAAGAGAACCATCATTAATGTCATCAAAAACACTGTTTTAAGAGAATTCATTTTTGCTCCTTAAAATACTGTACAAATCTAATTATCTAATCTTTTCTAGACAATTCAATTCTTTGAAACTTTTTACACAATAATTAAAACTTCCATCGAGTTCCTCAAAAAAATTGATGGATTTATTTATAATTGAATTTCCAATTGCTATATTTCCTACAAATTAATATTACTAACTTAAATGTCTAGAGCAAATCATGTCAAATACTAAAACAAGTAATGGATTGGAGGACAGCAATTATCTCTGGCATGGTTTCCGGAATTGTTCTGCTTATACTTGTAGCATTAATTGTCCCGGCTATAAAAGGTTGGAACGCTTGGATAATTGTTCGCTATATTTCTTCTATCGTTTTAGGACAACATATTCTTCCACCGCCCGCTAGTTTTAATTTGACTGCGTTAATTGTTGCAATAATAACCCATTCTGTAATCTCCTTAGCATCAGCAATTCTTCTCGCATTTATTATTCACCGTTGGGGATTGTTGGTTGGAATTATTGGCGGGGCAGCGTTTGGTTTTTGTTTATATGGAATAAACTTCTTTTCACTCAGTTATTTCTTCCCATGGTTTTATTTAATTAAGGGCTGGCCAATGATGCTTTCTCATATAATTTTTGGCGCAGTTGCGGGCGGTGTTTACGAGGCACTCGAAGTAGAAAAATTTGTCCTAATAGAGGTTAGAGAGGGGGAATGAAATGTTATCATCAAGAATACCTAGCAACTCACCAATCGGGCAAAGAAGCAGTGGAAAAGCGCGACTATTAATTGCTGTTGTAATTGGAATTATTTCTTTAATTTCATATTTCAGTTCAAACGAATACAACCCTGTAACCGGTGAAAAGCAGCATATCAGCATTTCAAAAGAACAAGAAATTGCCTTAGGGCTTCAAGCCGTTCCAGAAATGGTTCAACAATTTGGCGGGCTTTTCCCTGATCAATCATTACAAGATTTGGTGGACAAAATAGGGAATGATGTTGTTAATAAAAGTGCGGCTAAATCCAACGATTGGCAATTTGAATTTCATTTACTTGCAGATCCAAATACTATTAATGCCTTTGCTCTACCAGGTGGACAAGTATTTATAACTTATGCTTTACTCTCCAGGTTAGAATCTAATGCTCAGTTAGCAGGAGTTCTTGGGCATGAAGTTGGCCACGTGATTGCTCGCCACTCTGCACAAAGAATGGCAAAACAAAATTTAACCGAAGGGTTGATAAATGCTGTTTTAATTGGTTCCGAAAATTATTCGACAGCTCAAACCGCTGCAGTAATCGGACAAATGATAAATATGAGTTATGGAAGAGAAGATGAACTTGAATCTGATGAACTTGGTGTGAAGTTTATGTCCGAAGCGGGGTATGATCCAAGAGGAATGATACGAGTTATGGAAATACTTGATGAATCATCAGGAGGGCAAAGACAGCCGGAGTTTTTCTCAACACACCCGAATCCCGAAAATAGAATTCAAAAAATCCAACAAGCAATTGAGAAAACTTTTCCTAATGGTATTCCGGAAGGGTTGATCAAATAACGTTGATGTTAAAACTATAATTTCATCTGTAACGACTTTCGCCTTGTCTTTATTTTTTAATATTCTTAAATAACGTATGAATTTTTAAGGAAGTTTATGAAATCAGCATCATTCATCATATTACTTATCATTTTTTTTCTCTCAACCGATTCTTTCAGCCAAAACACTTATGAATTTCTAAGAATTGACATGAGTGCGAGAGCTGCTGCTTTAGGCGGCACATTTGTTTCAAATCATGATGATCCAAACGTTATTTTTTATAATCCAGCTGGAATAAATTTATTGACCGAGGAGCCAATCTCATTTTCGTTTGTAAAACATTTGCTCGACATCAATCTTGCAAGCTTAAGCTACTCAAAAGAATTTGAAGGTATTGGAAGATTTGGCGGAGCAATTAAGTACATCAATTATGGTACATTTCAACGAAGTGATGAATTCGGAAATAGAGAGGGTGAATTTGGTGTCGGTGAACTTGCATTAATCGTCGGCTACGCCAACACGTTAGATGAAAATTTTAGTTACGGTACAAATCTAAAATACATTTTTTCAAAAATTGATGATAGAAGCTCAACAGCTCTCGCTTTTGATGTTGGATTAAATTACTTAGTCCCCGAAGAAGATTTATCTGTTGGTTTTGCTGCATTGAATATTGGGACTCAACTCTCCTCCTATTATGAAACCAAAGAAGAATTACCACTTGATATTTCAATTGGTGCCTCAAAAAAGCTACAACACTTGCCATTAAGACTTTCTCTCGACTTTCATAAACTGAATGCAGAGCGAGATGATTTTGTTCAAAGATTTAAAGCATTCAGCGTTGGTGCAGAATTTACTCTAAGCAAAGTACTACGATTGCGTTTCGGCTACGATAATGAAAAACGAAGTGACTTGAAGATTGGCTCCTCTGCAGGCATTGCCGGATTTAATGCTGGTCTTGGTGCTTTAATTTCTAATTACACTTTTGATTATGGATTTTCTTCAATGGGTCTAATTGGTGCACTGCACAGAGTTACAGTTACAACTACTTTATAATACACTCATGTTGTCATGTTAAAGATGTTGAAACATGGCAATCTTCAAGAACGACACACTTCGATGAACTCAGTGTGTCCAATGTTCCCTAATTCCTAAACGGCTCTTTCAAATATTTTTCTGCAAGCTCGCGTGAGTTTAGGTATTCGTGCATATCAAGAAGCTTTTCATAATAACTAACAGCTTCATCCCGGTTTCCCAATTGATCGTTAATCATTCCTAAATACAGATACGCATTCACCCAAAAACCTGATTCTTCCTTTGTATCAATTTCTTTTGATAAGTCTGCACACATTTGGAAACAGTATTTTGCTGAATCCAATTGACCAACATTCCGGTACTGCAAGCCAATGTAATAGCTTGCTTCCCGCTTTGTCTTTTGAGTCTTGTAACCAGGAAGGTTCTTTTCTGCTTTAGTCATTACACTTGAAAAAATCTTCGATCCGGAATAATAATCCCCGCGTTTAATTTGAATTCTCCCTTTCCACTTTTCAAAGATTGGATTATTAGGAAAATCGGTTATAAGCATATTTGCAAACTCATCCGCTTTGTACGGGTCGCTTTCATAAGTGTAGTAAAGTGTCATAAGAAAATACCGGGCTTCGTACTTGGCATATTTTCCTTTCAGCGCGGTGTTTGTAAGCTGTTCGATTCCCTTTTCGCGGTTTCCTTCCGGAAAGAAAATCATTAAAGGTTTCAGCAGTGGATATTGATTGGGAATTACATCTGCGTAATAATTATAAATTCCAAAGCCAAGTTGAACGTCAACATTATTCGGATCTAATTGTGAAGCTTGCTCAACAATTGGAAGTGCTTCACGCCCATCATCAGCAGCTTTTAGCCAGCTTTCTCTATATGCTCTTAATCTGCCTCTAAATCCAATTGCTCCTCCTTTGAAGAAAAGAGCATCAACATTATTGGGATCTTTTTCAAGAACTTGCTCGCAGTTATAAATCACATCTTCAATTTTTTGGAAGAACAACTCATCATAAGTTTCCACATCGAGATCAAGAAGAATTCTCCACCAATCAATCATAGCTAAAAAGAACCTGCCGGAAGGATGTTCGGGATAATCAGCCATTAACTTGCGAAAGGTATCTTCTGCATCACCGAAGTTGATACTGTAGATTTGTTTGATACCGATAGTAACCAGCGAGTCAAATTCCGGAGTCTGAGAAGAAATATTCTTCCCGAACAATAAGAGCAATGATATAAACAGAAATAATCTTCTCATGTTAAGTACGTAAGAGTACGAAAATCACTCGCAAATTGTCATTCTGAACTCGCTTCGGAATCTCAAATTTAAATTTTAGATAAGATGCTGAAACAAGTTCAGCATGACAAAATGCTATTCCCATGTTGATTTACATCTTGCAACGCTTGAGATATTTATGAAACCAAAACCTTATTTATGAGATACTCTTTCAGCTTATCGTTTGAAACTCGAACTTGTTCCATCGAATCTCGATCTCTCACAGTTACCGTTTGATTTTGCAGAGTTTCGGTATCAACTGTAATGCAATACGGAGTTCCAGCTTCATCTTGTCTGCGGTATCTTCTTCCAACTGCACCTTTATCATCATAAAAAACTTTTAGATGTTTTCTCAAATCACTCTCAATACTACGAGCAACTTCGGGCATTCCATCCTTGTTAACAAGCGGAAAAATTCCCACTTTGATTGGAGCAAGCTTCGGATGCAATCTTAGTACGGTTCTTTGTTCACCTTTGACTTCTTCTTCATAAAGTGAATCAACTAAAAATGCCATAAATGATCTGCTTGCACCGGCAGATGTTTCTACTATATATGGAACAAATTTTTCTTTTGTTTCCTCATCAAAATATTTAAGAGATTTTCCGGAGAACTCTTCATGCCTGCTTAAGTCAAAATTTGTTCTGTTGTGAATACCTTCAATCTCTCCCCAGCCAAAAGGAAATTTGTATTCAATATCAGTTGCTTCCTTTGCATAATGAGCCAGTTTAGTTGGATGATGATCATGGTATCTTAATTTTTCTTTTTTCATTCCTAAGACGATAAACCAATTTAATCTTTCTTGTTTCCAGTAATCATACCACTTTTTATCATCAGCTGGTTTTACAAAAAATTGCATTTCCATTTGCTCAAATTCACGAGTTCGGAATAAAAAATTTTTTGTGTTTATTTCATTTCTAAAAGCTTTTCCAACTTGAGCAATCCCAAAGGGAATTTTCTGACGTGAAGATCCCTGAACATTAAGAAAGTTTACAAAAATTCCTTGTGCTGTCTCTGGTCTTAAATACACTACAGCACTTGAATCTTCAACAGGTCCAATAAACGTTTTAAACATAAGATTAAACTTACGTGCATCTGTAAATGTATTGGTATTGCCACATTGAGGACAATTTAATTTTGATAACAGCATTTTCCCAACTTCGTTATCTTCCAAAAGCAAGTTGAATGGATCATCATCACCATGGTTTTTAATTTTGGTTTCTATTCTTTCTAAAATTGAAGCGTTTTCTTTGAAGTCATTTTTAAGCTCAACCACAGCTTTATCCTTTTTCTTCTCATTTATCGAATCACCCAGCACATCTAAACGGAAACGTGCCTTACACTGCTTGCAATCAATCATCGGATCAGTAAAATTTTCTACATGGCCTGATGCTTCCCATACGCGTGGATGCATAAGAATCGCTGCATCTAATCCTTCTACATCCTCCCGATATGTCATAAATTTCCACCATTCTTCTTTTATATTTTTAAGAAGTTCAACACCCAATGGGCCATAATCCCAACAACCGTTTAACCCTCCATATATTTCACTCGACTGAAAAACAAAACCGCGCCTTTTTGCAAGCGATACTATTTTTTCAATTTCATTTTGCGTGTTCTTTTTATTTTCGATTGTAGTTTCCTCCATAATCTTAATTTATTGTGCGAAAATATAACAAAACGCATGTAATTATTAACCAGATTTTAACGATATTTTTGTTTAATTGGGCAATAACATTTTATATTTAATGTAACAATTTTTGGGAATATTGATATGTTTAAAAAACTCCTGCCAAAAGAAGAAAAGTATTTTGAAGACTTTAAGGAAATGATATCTCACATTGGTGAGATGGCTAAATATACCAATGAGATTTTTTCACATGAAGAAATTGATAGAAATCTCCTGCTGAAAATTAAACCATTAGAAGTTCGCTGCGATGAAATAACCTCCAGAGTGGTTAAGAGATTGAATAAAACTTATGTTACTCCTTTTGACCGTGAGGACATTTTCACATTGATAAAAAAGCTTGATGACATAAGTGATATTCTATTAGGGATTACGGCACGGTTGGATACTTACAATATCACTAAAAAACTAAAGTTTACAGATAGACTCGCAGAAATCGTCTTCGAACAAATTAGCGAACTGGGAATCGCAATTCAAGATCTTAAAGTGAAAAGCATTAACGAATGCAAAGCGGTCAAATCTCTTGAAATGGAAGCGGATAGAATTTATCAGCAAGCTATTAAAGAGTTGTTCGAGACAGAAAAAGATGCGATAACTCTCATCAAACGAAAAGAGATTTTAGAATTATTAGAGGAAACTTCCGACAGATGCCAATCTGTAGCGAATGTTGTTTTAGCAATTTTTATTAAGAATAATTAGCTAATGGAATTTGCTTACCTGATCATTTTTCTCGCTCTAGTTTTTGATTTTTACAATGGAATGAACGATGCTGCTAATTCCATTGCAACAATCGTTTCAACAAGAGTTTTGACACCCGGTCAAGCAGTTGCATGGGCAGCTTTTTTTAATTTCTTCGCTGCATTTGTTTTTGGTGTCAGCGTTGCAACAACAATTGGAAAAGGAATTGTCGATGTTTCCATTGTGGACAACTATGTAATTTTCTCAGGAGTTGTAGGTGCAATTATTTTCACTTCATCAGCAACACATTTTGGTTTACCGATAAGTGTTTCACATGCCATTATTGGAGGTTATGGCGGTGCGGCTATAGTGAAAACAGGCTTTAGCGCTTTGATTTATTCCGGTTACATGAAGGTACTGCTATTTATTTTTCTGGCACCAATGCTTGGTATGGTAATGGCGTTAGTTTTTTCAATCATTACCTTATGGTTTGTAAGAAACAGCGCTCCATCAAAAGTCGATAAGTATTTTAGAAAGCTGCAATTAATTTCATCGGCTGTTTTCAGTTTAAGTCACGGTTCAAACGATGCACAAAAAACAATTGGTATAATTACGATTGTATTATTCACAAACAACTTAATTGGTAGTACTTTTTATGTCCCTTATTGGGTAATTCTCATTAGTCATTTTGTAATAGCAATGGGAACATTGGTTGGTGGTTGGAAGGTAATCAAAACGTTAGGAATGAGGGTTACAAAGCTAACTCCATTTGGTGGTTTTAGTGCTGAAACTTCTGCTGGTTTAACAGTAATCATGGCGACAGTATTAGGTATTCCGGTGAGCACAACGCATACAATAACCGGTGCAATTATTGGTGTTGGTTCAGTTCATAGATTTTCAGCAGTACGATGGGGCGTAGCAAAAAATATATTGTGGGCGTGGATCTCAACAATTCCGTTATCAGCACTCTTTGCAATGGTTACATACTTGATCGTAACTTACTTCACAGGCAAATAGAAGTAAATAATTGAATCCTTTGAATTACTCTTTTCATTAATTTTAACGAGAACGAAAACTATTCACCATAAATTACAGCCGACAAATAACCAACAACTTCTGAATTATCGCCACTAATATCTCCCGAATCGCTACGATTCAAGATCAAAGATTTATTTTTTTTCAGTAATGCAGCCGCTTTCATCAGAACTACTATCGGTCCTCCTCCACAAGCTTCACATTTTCGAGAGTCTAAATCAAATTGAAGCTTTTCATAATTAAATTCAGAAATATGTTTTGCAACAATTGAATCAAGTTCATAAGCTTTTCCCTTGGAGTAAAAATGTGAAAGATCAGAGCTCGCAATTACTAAGGTTTTTTCACCAGCAGCTTTAGCAATTTGACTTGCAAGATCATCAACAAATATTTTTCCCTGATCTCCCATAACTATCGGAACGATTTTGAAATCTTTCAATACCATTTGTAGAAACGGAATTTGAACTTCAACGGCATGCTCTTGTCTATGCCCTTCAGTTCCTAGGAAAATTGTTTTACTGCCTCCAATTATTTTTTGAATTAATTCTTTGTCAACTTCCACTGTTCCCAACGGAGTTTTGTAAGCATCTCCATTAAATATTGATATTCCGGGAAAATAATCATGGTGGCTTGGGGAGATGATGATTACTTTGTCAAAATGTTTGTCTTTCAGTAAACTAAATCCGTAAGCAGCGGTTTGTCCGGAATAGATATAACCGGCATGAGGAGAAACTATTCCAAAAATATCTTTAGCGGGTGATAGAGTTTTCACTGAAGAGAGCATAGATTGAATCTCAGAGCAAAGCTTAGAAGTATCTGCGGTATAGAATAATCCTGCGACAGCAGGTTGTCTGACATTATTCATAAATTTCATTCTTTTCTTCATGAAAGACAAGTGCTGAAAATACTTTCAAGTTAAGTTTCTTTCTTTGCCATAAATCAGGCGATAAACCCGCCTTCATACAAACCGAAGATAAGAACTGCGGTACTGAGTAATTATTTTCAGTTGCAACTTGCGGAAGGAGCAATCCTCTGTGATAACCTTCCTCAACTAATAATCCATGTTCCCCAATTTTAATTTCACTATACTCCGAGATTTTTTCCATTGGCGAAAGCACAGAAATTTCAATATTTACAAGATTAAATTCTTTTTGCGTAAGTGGTGGAAATCGTGGGTCCTGGACAGCGGAATGTTCTGCAACTTCACAGATTGTTTCAAACAATGGTTGTTCAGATATTATGTATCCAATACAACCACGAAGCTCTCCCTTAATTTTAAGGGTAACAAAAGCACCTGCTTTTAATTTTAAATTGGGAAATTGTTCATAGTCAACCAGCGGTATGTTTGTTTTTCCGAATAGGGATTTTATTGATTTTCTTGCGGCTAAGAGCAGTATATCTTTTTCTTTTGTAGAAAGTTCCATCGCTTATAACGATTCTTTGTTTAAACTTATTGTATAATTCGGTAAACAACAAGTTTTGTCTTTTCCTTCAATAAGAAAAGCATGTCGTTAATCATAAAAAAAGATTCTGGAATCAATTTCTTCACATCTGAATTCAAAGTTTCTTCAATTACAAACTTTTGTTTAGCAGCATCAAATAACTTAAAGTAATTACTGATCGTTCCATCAGAATTTTTCAAGTGATAGTTAAATAATATAAAATCTCTAAACCTAAGCCAACTTATATCACCAACAATCAACTTGTTTTCAAGTACGCCTTTAAATAATGGTTCTAAAACCGTATCACTTTTCACATCTCTTAATTGTTCTGGATATGAAAAACTTTTTGCAAAATCATCATTCATTAGCGCTTCCCGAAGATTGTTTACTTCATTGACATCACCACCAAATTCTTTAATTACTTCTCCTGTTCTCATGTTTAATGAATAGTAATTTCGTCCCTCAAATCCCATTTGGAAAGCATACACCATATCATCTTTCGCAAGCTGAAATATAAAATCATCATTTTGCCAGATCACTTTTTCGCTTGAGATTTCAAAGGCATAAATTCCTTTGTGCGCAGGCATATCGGGTTTACGGAATTTGTGAAAGAAGATTATATCATTATGTATGGCTTCTATTCCAACCCAATATTTTTCATCCAATTGAAAATTTTTGAAATAAACTTTTCCATCATTAGTCCTCAAACAATTAAAATAAACTTGTTTACTCTCCATATCTCTTTCCTCAATCACCATGTAACCTGATGAGGAAGGAACAAGTCGCCAAATATTTCTTTTGTTTGTGAATGAATAAAGTTTTTTTAGTAAAGCCATCTAACTACTTCATTTTTTCAAATCTTGCTGTAAAATGCCGCAGCATGGGTGCCTCATAAACTATTCTGTAACCTTTTAGTTTACTTCTATTCTTGAATACTTCGAGAATAATTTCTATCACATAATCAATATGACTTTGAGTATAGACTCGTCTCGGAATTGCAAGACGAACTAACTCCATTGGCGGCGGAATAAGCTTTCCCTTCTCGTCGTACTTTCCAAACATCACACTGCCTATTTCAACAGCACGAATTCCGCCTTCAATGTATAGCTCACAGACAATTGACTGACCTGGGAATTGCTCGGAGGAAATATTTGGCAGAAAACGTTTCGCATCAATATAAATTGCATGACCTCCAGGCGGTTCAATTATAGGAACCCCAGCAGCAACAAGCTTTTCGCCAAGATATTCAACGCTTCTAATTCGGTATTGAAGATAATGCTCATCTAAGATTTCCTCCAATCCTTGCGCAACAGCTTCCAAATCTCTACCTGCTAAACCACCATAAGTCGGGAATCCTTCAGTAACAATCAAAAGATTCCTAGATTGCATTGCTAAGTTCTCATCGTTCAATGCAAGAAAACCGCCAATATTTACAAGTGCATCTTTCTTAGCGCTCATCGTTGCACCATCAGCATAGGAAAACATTTCTTGTGCAATTTCTAAAACCGATTTGTTTGCATAACCTTTTTCTCTCAGTTTAATGAAATAAGCGTTTTCAGCAAATCGACAAGCATCAATGAAAAGTGGAATTCCATACTTCACACAAATCGCTTTCACATCTTTTATATTCTGCATGGAAACTGGTTGACCACCACCGGAATTATTCGTCACAGTGATCATGCATAAAGGAATATTCTCTTTCCCCTTTTCATTTATAAATTTTTCAAGAAGTTTAGTATCCATATTCCCTTTAAAATCAGCTCGTATTTCTGAATGCTTACCAACTTCAACAATAAAATCGTCTGCTTCTGCTCCAGAAAATTCAATGTTCGCTCTTGTCGTATCGAAGTGAGTATTGTTTGGAAAATATTTTCCTTTCCCACCGATGATTGAAAAGAGGATTTTTTCTGACGCTCTGCCCTGATGTGTCGGAATAATAAATTTCATTCCGGTAATTTTTTTGACAACATCTTCAAACCTGTAGAAACTCTTTGAACCAGCGTAAGATTCATCTCCATCCATGATCCCCGCCCATTGCTTAGAACTCATTGCAGATGTTCCGCTGTCAGTTAACAAATCAATCAGCACATCATCTGCATGAAGAAGAAAAGGATTATAGCCGGCTTTTTTTATTAGCTCAATTCTTTCTTCTTTGGTGGTAAAACGTATTGGTTCAACAGATTTTATTTTGAAAGGTTCGATAATTGTCTTCATATGGTCTCCGTAATCATTTTTTATTTCAGAATAAATTTTTGAGAATTCTTTCCTACAAACATAATAAACCGAGTAACTCTTTTCTTAAGGGATTGCGAATAAAAAATATTTTTTTGTTGACTATACATTCAACAATCAATAATTTTCTTAAAACTAAATTTCAGTTATTACATAAAAGGAGCTGCTATGCAAACAGACGATACTTCGAACTTTGAACAGGCAAGTTCAGAACAAGAACTCAGCCATACGGATAAAGCAATCGGAATTATTACTGCTCCAATTGAAACTTTCGAAAAGATTGCTAAGTATCCACCCAAAACTATGGATTGGTTTCTTCCAGTTTTGATTCTCTGCGCTGTTATTGCTTTAACTCAAATTTTATTAATGACCAACCCCGAAATTGCTTTCCAGGCAAAGCAAAAACAGATGGAAGCAATTCAAAAAAGTTTTGATGAAGCTGTTGCAAAAGGCAGAATGACCCAACAACAGGCTGATGAACAGCTAAGCAGAATTGAAGAAAGAATGGCGGGAGGAGGAGCAATTCAATATGTTGTATCCACTGCTGGAATTTTTATTGCTGTTTTTATTTTCTTTTTCATTCTTTGCGGAATATACTTTTTATTATCAAAATTTGCACTTAAGGGAGATGGTGTTTATGCCTCTGCTTTAGTAGTAGATGGATTGGTTTCTTACATCGGACTCATCCATGTAATACTTGCTGCAATTTTAGCATTTGCATTCGGAAGATTAATGCGTGATGTGAGTTTAGCTTCTTTGATGGACATGGATAAGTCCTCATTCACTGGGTGGCTATTGGCTAAGATTGATCCTCTGTCAATTTGGGCTTATGCAGTTTTAAGCATTGGCTTAGCAAAAATGTTTAAGTCGCAATCAATGGGAAAATATTTTATAATGGTATTTGGGCTTTGGATTATAGGCGGACTTTTACTTTGGTTTATTGCAAATGCCGTACCTTTTCTTGGCTTTTTAAATATGTAAATAATATTAGCGAGGTTCGCTTCAAAAGTGAACCTCATTGATTTACACTATACTTTGCGGATCAACATCATAAAACAACTTGATATTTCTATAACGTGACCTGCGATTAAACTCTGCAAATGCTGAGAATAAAGCATTCTGTAAAACCTTTCCACCCGGATCGGAATCTTTGCTGCTCTTTATTAAAAGATGATACCGATAGCTGCGTTTAAGCTTTGAAATAATGGCTGGTGATGGTGGGGTTATCTTCAAATATTTTTTGTAAAGAAGCATCTCTTTGTAAAAATCTACAATTGCACCTTTTGCTTTTTGTTCATCTTCATCTTTTGTCTCAACTAAACAAATTCTTGTAAATGGAGGGTAACCCATTTTTTCTCTGTCAATAATTTCTTTTTGATAAAAACCGTCGTAATCATTCAGTAAAACTTTTTGGAGAGCAAACCGCTTTTCATTTTGTGTTTGGATTATCACTTCACCTTCAATTTGACTCCTTCCAGCTCTTCCAGCAACTTGTGTAAGCATTTGAAATGTACGCTCATCAGCACGAAAATCGGGAATCCAAAGACTTGTTTCAGCAGAAATAACCCCAACCAAAGTCACTCTCGAAAAATCTAATCCTTTAGAAACCATTTGCGTCCCAACAAGAATATCAATCTCGCTACGGCTGAATTCTAAAAGCATTTTTCCTAATGATGATTTGCGAGAAATTGTATCTGAATCCACTCGCTTGATTTTAGCATTGGGAAAATAAAATGATAGCTCATCTTCAACACGCTCAGTACCAGTGCCAAAATATTTTACAGAATGTGAACCGCAGTTTGAACACACTTTGGGAACATCTTTTGTAAATCCGCAATAATGACACTGAAGAAAATTCTGATTTATATGATAAACCATGGAAACAGAACAATTTGTACAAATTTCTATTTCACCACAGTCATTACAATAAATTTGAGTTGAAAATCCTCTTCGATTCTGAAGAATTATAATACCTTCTTTTTTCCTCAGACGATCTTCAATTTTATCGAGAAGTATTTTCGAAAAAACATTTTCCATTTTTTTCTTTTTACGCTCAACAATAATGTTGACCAGCTCTATCTTCGGCAGCTTTGCGTTGTCAACTCTCTCTGGCAAGGAAAGAAGACGATACTTACCGTTGACAGCATTGTGCATGCTTTCAATTGAAGGTGTGGCAGAACCAAGCAGTACCGGGCAATTTTTTATTTTTCCAAGAACAATCGCTGAATCTCTCGCATTATACTTGGGAGTCATATCTGCTTGTTTGTAGCTTGCATCATGTTCTTCATCAACAACTATCAATCCAATTTTACTCAACGGGGCAAAAAGTGCCGATCTGGCTCCAACTACAACTTTAGATTCTTTATTCAGAATTTTCCGCCATGAATCATACCTCTCCCCTGCTGACATTCGGCTGTGAAGAACCGTTATCGTATCACCTAAATTATTGTAGAGACGGGATGTAATTTGGGGCGTTAATGAAATCTCCGGCACTAGTATTAATGCAGTTTTATTTAGCGAAAGCACAAGCTTAACTAGCTCAATATAAACTTGCGTTTTTCCGCTGCCAGTAACTCCGTGAAGCAAGTAAGTTTTAAATTCTTGGCTTTCAATTGAAACGGAAACTTCATTGATAATTGATTTTTGCTTTTCAGTTAATTCAAATTTCTGAAGCTGCTCTTGATATTCCTCTTTATATTTTCTTTCAATTTCTTTTTCAAAAATTTCTACAATTCCCTTTTTTGCTAAAGATTCGACAGACGATTTTGCAGTTTCTGTTTTTTTAAGAAGTTGAGCCAATGATTCAATTTTATTCTTCTTTGAGATCAGCTCAAGCAGAATGGCAACTTGCTTTGGAGAGCGATTTTCAATTTCAGGGATATGGTCATAAACATCCGAAAGCGGTTTTGCAATCCGCACATAATTTGCAGTCTTAATTTTTACTTCAGCTTCGGAAAGCAATGTTAGAATATTTAACGCTCCATCTTTTTCCAAGCTTTGTAAAGCTGAATAAATATTTTTCTTTTTTATGAATTTCTGCAGTGTGTTGACCGCGATTTCATTTTTCTCTAAAAGTACTTTTAATATTTTCCCCCTGAGTGAAGATTTATTCTTCTCTTTTGAATAAAGCACAGAACATATTGCATTATCAGCAATAATTTTCCGCTTGCTTTCAATCTCTAATCCATATGGAACGACAAGTTTTAGCGCTTCTCCAAGAGAACAGAGATAGTAATCAGCAAGCCATTTGTAAAAGTTTAAATCGTTTTTATTGAAGATTGGTGTTTTGTCAAGAATATCGGAGAGTGGCTTTGTTTTTTCATTTGCCTCTGATTTTTCAGAAGTCCCGACTACAAAACCTGTAAGAGTTCGTTTTCCAAATGGTGCGACAACACGAACTCCAATTTGCAGCATTGACGAAAGCTCATCTGGAGTTGAATATGTGAATGTATTTCTAAAAGGTAAGGGAAATGCAACTTGTGCAAACATTATTCTTGTTTTTTATAATAAGGACTTAATTTTCTATAAGCATCTGTTTCGGCGGAAAACATTGAAAACTTCAATATTTTTTGCTGATCGTCCCATAATATTCTTTTGTAATCTTTTGATTTTATTATTTCGCCATTGGTTGAAATTATACTATCCGCAACATTCATTGTTAAAAAATAAAATCCGTCTTCATATGCAATGTTCTCAACACCGGCAATGTTTTTAAAATTATATTTGACATCAGCATCAAGATTATTTCCATTTAAAATTAAGCTTCTACTTGTAATGAAACGGTCTTCGGATTTCATGTCTTCAATAAATTCATCACTCATAAGCATGAAATTAAATAAAGCAGCAGTGTCTTGTTTGAATGCTTCATCATCCATTGCATCGGAGGTAATATCAGTAACATAAAGATGTGCTGTCCCGCTTTTGTCCTCGTTAATAACAATTTCGTATGATATTTTGTTGAAAATAAGACAGCCAGGAGAGAAGATTAAGATAAAGATTATGATTAAGATAGGAGAGTAAAATATTGTTTTCATTTTATCCTTAAATAACTGCAGTTTCTAAAAGTGTCATTGTTTGATTAATTGTATCGAGCTCTGCTTTAATTCCAATTGGCAGTGTAAATTTATTTTTGATATGCCCGAAAGACAATCCATAAATAACAGGAATGTTTAAGTTCAATAGTCTATCAAATAAAACTTCCAGTAATGAAAAAGAAGTACTGAAAGATGGATCTTTTTCCTTCGGTTCACAATCTTTGAAAACACCTAAAGCAATGCCAGCGGCTTTATCAAATTTACCGGATTGAATTAATTGTGTTAGCATTCTATCAATTCTGTAAGGCTCTTCGCCAACTTCTTCAAGAAAAACAATTTTACCTTCACCACTAAAATCATATTTGGTTCCAATAAGTGAATTCAAGACGGATAAATTACCACCCATTAATTCACCAACTGACTTTCCGCTGACTATCGTTGTGATTTTATCTTCTTCTCTTTGATCTTCACCTTTAGTACTAATCAAAACTAAATTATTTTCAGGATGTACAAGCACTTCATTAAAATATGTCACACTAAAATCATTGAAAGAAGAAATTCCAACCGGGCCATGAAAAGTAACCAACCCTGTTTCAGCATAAATCCCATTCAGTAATGCTGTTATATCGCTGTAACCAATTAATACTTTTGGATTGTTTCTAATTATATCATAATCAAGCATAGGTAAAATCCTTGTACAACCATAACCACCGCGCGCGCAGATAATTCCATTTATCTTTGGGTCAGCAAACATTGAATTTAATTCCTCGGCACGTGATTTATCGTTACCAGCTAAGTAACCAGTTTTTGCGAGAATTCTTTCATTATAAAAAACTTTGTATCCAAGTTTTTCCAAATTTTCCTTCGAGTCTTTTAACTCATCTTCAGAAATATAACTGCCTGGGGCAATCAGACCGAGTGTATCTCCGGATTTTAGTCGCAGAGGTTTAATTTTGTTTTGTGATAATACCACTGGATAAATATTCGGAACCGAAGCTAAAACCGCAGCAGTTGATATAGCTTTAACAAATGCACTTCTTTTCATAGGAATTAAGATTGAATAATTTTCTCATCAAATAATAGATGTTCGTACGTTTCTCGGCTGCGAATAACATAATACTTATCTGCATCAACGAGAATTTCCGGCGCCTTTCTTCTTGCATTATAATTTGATGCCATCACCATTCCATAAGCACCAACTGACATAACGGCGAGATATTCACCTCTTCTCGACCTTTGAATTTTTCGCTTACGTCCAAGAAAATCTCCTGACTCACACACTGGCCCAACCACATCAGCCGTAATTTCATTTCGATCCGAAAGGATCTCGACCGGCTGAATATGATGGTGCGCTCCATAAATGCTGGGGCGAAGCAAATCAGTCATTGCTGCATCCGTTATGAAGAAGTTTTTCTCGCCATTCTTTTTGGTATATAAAACTTGAGCGACTAAAATCCCGCCATTTGCGGTTAAGTATCTGCCTGGTTCGAAGAAAATACAACAATCTAATTTTTTTAGAATGGGCAAAATTGTTTTTGCATAATCGTTAACCGAAAAAGAATCTTCATTTCCATATTTAACACCAATTCCGCCACCAACATCAAAATGTTCAAGTTTTATTCCGCTCCCCTTCAACTCAAAATAAATTTGAGCAAGCTTTTCAACAGCTTCTGCAAATGGTTGAATATTTGTTATCTGCGAACCAATGTGCATATCTATTCCAGTAAAGGCGATATTCTTAAATCGGTTTCTATCTTTAAATAAACTAAGTGCTGATTTTGAATCAATACCAAATTTGTTTTCCGATAATCCAGTTGAGATATACGGATGAGTTTGTGCATCAACATCAGGATTAACCCTAATTGCAACGCGTGCAACTTTGTTCATTTCTCCTGCAATTGCATTTATCAATTCTAATTCTTCTTCAGATTCAGCTTTAATCATCAACAAATCCTTTTGAAGCCCCAAACGGATTTCATTGATAGTCTTCCCGACGCCTGTTAAAATAAGTTTAATGGGTTTAGCTCCAGCCAGTAATGCTCTTTTTAATTCACCTTCGGAGTTAACATCAACCCCGCTACCAAGATCAACAAAAGTTTTGATCACATTAAGGTTAAAATTGCTTTTGGCAGCAAAATAAATTGTGTGTGGAATATCTTTAAATGCCTCGGAAAATTCCCTGTATTGATCAACAAAAAACTTTTTGCTGTAAATATAAGCTGGTGTTCCAACTTCGGAAATAATTTTTCTTATCGGGATGTCTTCACAGTAAAGTTCATGGTTTCTATAGATAAATGATGTCGAATTGAATAGATGCATGGTTAACCGAAATTATTTGGGAATTTGTCAGTTCGAAGATAAAGAAAAATTGGGTTTCATTCTAAATCGTGAACAAGAAATAAATTATCTTTCTGATAAAAATTTCATAGTCATTCAAGCATCTTCCATTTAATTATAATCCGTTTGAATTACCTCCCATTTTGGCTAAATTTGTCAAAATTTTTTAGAAAATAATGACAACTCGATACCCATTTTCAGAAATAGAAACCAAGTGGCAAGTTTACTGGGAAAAAAATAAAATTTGTAAAACTGATTTCACTAATGATGATAAAAAGATTTATTGCTTAGTGATGTTTATTTATCCATCAGGAGCAAAACTTCACATTGGGCATTGGTATAATTACGGCCCAACCGACTCGTGGGCACGCTACCAAAAACTCAAAGGCAAAAATGTTTTTGAACCAATGGGATATGATGCATTCGGACTTCCGGCCGAGAACTATGCAATTAAAACCGGCATTCATCCGCATGATAGCACAATAACAAATATTAATGAAATTCGTGTTCAATTAAAAAGAATGGGCTGCATGTACGATTGGGATGCCGAGCTAATGACTTGCGAGCCAAAGTACTACAAATGGAATCAATGGCTATTTCTCCAGCTTTATAAAAAGGGGTTAGCTTACAGGAAGAACGCTCCTGTTAACTGGTGTCCAAAAGATCAAACTGTACTTGCAAATGAACAAGTACTTTCTGATGGAACATGTGAGAGATGCGGTACAACAGTCATCCAGAAAAATCTAACTCAATGGTTTTTTAAGATAACGGAATACGCTGAAGAACTTCTTCAAGGGCTTGACAAAATAAATTGGCCCGAAAAAACGAAGTTAATGCAAAGAAACTGGATTGGAAAAAGTGTTGGGGCTGAGGTTCATTTCAGAGTTGAAAATTCAGATGAAATTATTTCAGTATTTACGACTCGACCAGACACATTGTTTGGTGTTACATATGTTGTTTTAGCCCCCGAACTCAATTTGGTTGATAAACTGACAACAGGTGAATTTAAGAATCAGGTTCAAGAATATCGCAATTCTATAAAATCATTAACCGAAATTGAACGAACATCAGCGGTTAAAGAAAAAACCGGTGTGCCAATTGGAACTTTTGCAATCAATCCTGTAAATAAGGAAAAAATTCCCATCTGGATTGCAGATTATGCACTTGCCACTTATGGAACAGGATGTGTAATGGCAGTTCCTGGTCATGATGAAAGAGATTTTGAGTTTGCTAAAAAATTCAATTTACCTATCCGAAAAGTCATCTTACAACCAGGAACAAATGAGAGTGAAGAATTAAAACAAGCTTACGTTGAGCCTGGCATCATGATTAATTCCGGCATTTTTACAGGAGTAAATTCTGAAGAAGGCATTGAAAAAATAATTGCTTACCTGGAAGAGAAAATTTTCGGTAAGAAAAAAATAAATTACCGTTTGCGTGACTGGTTAATTTCTCGTCAGCGTTACTGGGGAACTCCAATCCCAATCACTCATTGTGAAAAATGTGGTGAAGTTCCTGTTGCTGAAAAAGACTTGCCGGTCGAACTTCCTTATGACGTTCATTTCAAACCTGGGGGTGAGTCGCCTTTAATCAGCAACAAAAAGTTTATGAATGTAAAATGTCCAAAGTGTGGTGCTGACGCTAAAAGAGACCCCGATACAATGGACACGTTTGTTGATTCTTCTTGGTATTACTTCCGTTATTTAAATCCAAATGTTGAAAACGAACCATTCGACAAGAAAATTGCAGATAAATGGACTCCAATTGATATGTACGTTGGCGGTGCTGAACATGCTACTATGCATCTGCTTTATGCAAGATTCATTCATAAATTCATAAGAGATATTGGCTACACAAATTCAGATGAGCCGTTTTCACATCTTATTCACCAGGGAACAATTACCAATCAAGGTGCTAAGATGTCAAAGTCAAAAGGCAATGTTGTTAACCCAGATAACTTTATTGACAAGTACGGTTCAGACGTTTTTAGAATGTACTTGATGTTTATGGGTCCATACGAGCTTGGTGGTGATTGGAGTGATAAAGGCATTGCTGGGACAGACCGCTTCGTGCAAAGAACTTATGAAATAGTTAATAAATTTTCAGAATTGTTTAATCAGGCAGATGCTCAAAATGTTTTTGACATTGACAAGTTAAACGATAACGAAAAACATATTTATAAAAAGATCAATCAGACAATTAAAAAGTACGATGAGGAATTGAATCACTTTCGGTTTAACACAGCTATTGCCGCTCTGATGGAAATGATAAATGAGATGAAGCAGATTGATTCTTGCAGTAAAGGAATCCAGTTGTACTCGCTCCAGAGATTTATCACATTGCTTGCGCCGATTGCACCTCATCTTGCTGAGGAATGTTTCAGTATCCTCGGTTCGGAAAAATCAATTTTTGAAAATCCAATTTGGTTTAAAGTCGATCCTACGGCACTCATTGAAGATATGGTAAGTATTGCAGTTCAAGTTAACGGGAAATTACGAGGAACAATCCAGACCGCAATAAATAGTAATCAAGCTGACGTTAAAAATCTTTTGATAAATGATGAAAAAATAAAGAAACATCTCGATGGGAAAGAAATTGTTAAAGAGATTTATGTACCAAATAAAATTTATAATATTGTAGTTAAGTAAAATCAATTAGTATGATAAAATGTTAGACATAAAATTCATCCGAGAAAACCCCGAATTCGTTAAAAAAGGAATTGAATCAAAAAACGAAAGAAGCAGAGTTGACAAAGTACTTCAACTCGACAAGCAGCGACGTGAAATTCTTGTTTTAAGTGAAGAACTAAAAGCAAAACGAAATCAAGTTTCGCAAGAAGTTGGCAAACTTAAAAAAGCCGGGCAAGATGCTTCGGCTATTGTTGCGGAGATGAAAAATGTCTCCGATAAAATAAAAGAGTACGATGATAAACTAACTTCAGTTGAAGAAGAACTAAACAACCTTCTGATGTACATTCCCAACCTTCCGCACAGTTCAGTTCCAATTGGTAAAACTTCTGAAGATAACGTAGAAATAAGAAGATGGTTGCCAGATGGATTCAGCACCGAGCAGGATAACAGAGTCTCAGATCACATAGAGTTAGGAAAGAAATTACGAATTTTAGATTTTGAACGTGGAGCAAAAATTTCCGGTTCCGGGTTCCCAGTTTACATTGGTAGGGGTGCAACACTTGAAAGATCACTTATAAACTTTATGCTTGATTATCATTTACAAAATCATGGTTATACAGAAATATTTCCTCCTTTCTTAGTTAACCGTGATTCTATGAAGGGAACAGGTCAACTTCCAAAGATGGAAGAAGATATGTACTTTATTGATAAGGATGGATTGTTTCCTATTCCAACAGCTGAAGTTCCAATTACTAATCTACACAGAAATGAAATTCTAAATGAAAACGATCTCCCTATTAAGTTTGTGGGGTACTCCGCATGTTTTAGAAGAGAAGCGGGTTCATATGGAAAAGAATCAAAAGGATTTTTACGGGTTCATCAGTTTAATAAAGTTGAGATGGTAAAATTTGTCAAACCAGAAACTTCACTTGATGAATTGGAAAACTTAGTCAACGATGCCGAAGACATTCTTAAAGCTCTTCAAATTCCCTACAGAATACTAATGTTGTGTTCTGGTGATTTAAGCTTTTCTGCAGCAAAGTGCTATGATATTGAAACGTGGTCACCAGCAGAAAAACGTTGGTTGGAAGCATCATCATGCAGCACATTCGGAGATTTTCAGGCAAGACGAGCAAGCATCAGATTCAGAAACGAATTAACTAAGAAACCAGAATTTGTTCATACACTTAATGGATCAGGTTTAGCTACAAGTCGCTTAATGGTCTCGCTGCTTGAAAATTATCAAACTCCCGAAGGAAAAATAATTGTTCCTAAAGCGCTCCAAAAGTACACCGGGTTTAGTGTTATTGAAT
>CAYMKU010000031.1:2653-43681 GCA_964391015.1 uncultured Ignavibacteriaceae bacterium | reverse complement strand
CAGCCAACGGATTTACAGTCCGCCCCGGCTCTCCAACTCCGGCGTCCGCCCTTAAAATATAAAAATCGAGCAATAAATATATTCTTTATTATCAAAATATGCAAATATATTGAGACAGAACTTTGAGGATGCATTTAGAGGTTTTTAATGTTTTGCGGCATTCTAATGGTTCCAGAGTTCCCTGTCAAGACTTCTGTACTGAATTGCTTCACTGATATGTTGCGGTTTAATTACTTGCGATTCATCCAGATCAGCTATTGTTCTGCTAACTTTGAGAATTCTATCATACGCACGTGCTGATAAACCAAGTTTTGTCATTGCCATTTTTATTAATTCTGAACAGGCCTCATCTAGCATACAAAATTGCCTTATCTCTTTTGAACCCATGTCTCCATTGTTAAAGATATGTTTCATCCCTGCAAATCTATTAAGTTGAATTTTTCTAGCTTTAATAACTCTCTCCCTCACATTCTTTGACGTTTCACTTTTTGATTCAGACGACAATTCTTTGTATTTAACTGCTGGTACTTCGATATGTATATCAATTCGGTCAAGCAATGGTCCTGAGATTTTTGCCATGTATTTTTGAATTTGTGGCGGTGAACATGTACATTCCTTATTAGTATCTGTAAAATAACCACATGGGCATGGGTTCATTGCAGAAGCAAGCATAAAATTCGCAGGAAATTCTAATGATAATTTGGATCTGCTAACAGTAACTTTTGAATCTTCCAATGGTTGTCTTAGCACTTCTAAAACATTTTTTTTGAACTCAGGAAGCTCATCAAGAAATAGAACGCCATGATGCGCAAATGACACTTCACCAGGTCTCGGAAATGATCCACCACCAACTAAAGCCGCATCTGAAATAGTGTGATGAGGATTGCGAAATGGCCGCTCAGTTACTAAAGCTTTTTCTTTTGGTATAATTCCAGCAATTGAGTGTATTTTTGTGGTCTCTAACGCTTCTTCAAATGACATTGGGGGAAGAATTGTTGGAATTCTTTTAGCAAGCATTGTTTTGCCTGAACCAGGAGGACCTATCATTATAATATTGTGTGCACCAGCAGCAGCAACCTCTAAGGCCCTTTTTACATTTTCCTGACCCTTTACGTCAGAGAAGTCTAAATGATAAATATTTACTTGAGAAAACAAATCATCTTTACTTACGATCACTCTTTCAAGTCTTTTATCATCATTTATGAATTGAACAACTTCATCCAGACTTTCAACACCATAAACCTCAACCCCGTCAACAATCGCTGCCTCTTCAGCAGATTCCTTGGGAACAATTAATTTTTTTATCCTACGCTTCTTAACCTCGACAGATATTGGTAATGCCCCTTTTATTGGCCTAAGCTTACCGTCAAGCGAAAGTTCACCTAGAAAAACAAAATCATTAACTGAGCTATTAGTAATTACCTCAGTAGCAGTAAGAATTCCAATTGCTATTGGCAGATCGAATGAAGTACCTTCTTTTTTTATATCGGCCGGTGCAAGGTTTACGGTTATCTTATTGCGAGGGAATTCGAATCCAGAATTTTTTATTGCTGCGGTAACTCGTTCGCGGCTTTCTTTTACTGCATTATCCGGTAAGCCAACTATTGTAAAAGATGGAATCTGCTTTTCTACATGTGTTTCAACTTCCACCAGATAAGCATCAATTCCATAAGTCGAACTAGAATATAATTTTGAAAGCATTTATTCTTTTTGCGTGAGTAGATGAGAAGATTTTAGTTTTTTATTTAAATACCAACTGAATTTTTTTAGTTTCTAAGTTTTATTTATACTGTCGCAAAAATTCAATTCGATCATGTAATTGGCTAACCTGAACTAATAATTTATCTTTACCATAAAGAGCATCTTCACGATTGGTGAATGCTAACTCATAATCTTTGCTCATTACGATCGCTTCTTCCGGACAAACCTCTTCACAAAAACCGCAAAAGATGCAACGAAGCATATTTATCTCAAATTTTTCGGGATATCTTTCCTTTTCTCTTTCAGTTTCTGATGCTTGAACCTCGATTGCAATAGCAGGGCAAACACGTGAACACAAGCCACATGCAACACATCTCTCTTCGCCATTTTCTTCCATAACAAGAACAGGTCTTCCACGATACGATGCCGACGGGGTGAATTTTTCTTCCGGATATTCCATCGTGAACTTTGGCCGAAACATATTCTTCAATGTGAGCGAAAGACCTTTAATGATCTCAGGAACATAAATTTTTTCTAAAATATTAAGATCATTTTTACGTTTTCTAACACCCATTGAAATTCCTAATTCTTCTATAGATTCTATCTGACTAAAATTTAAAAATCATTACTAACACTGCAACCCAAATTAAATTGATGAGCGATAATGGAAACATAACTTTCCAGCCAATACCCATCAACTGATCATAACGAAAACGCGGTAAACTCCATCTAATCCACAAAAAGAAAAATAATAGCACACCCATTTTAATAAAGAAAACACCAACCTGAATTAATACTGTTACCCAATTCGCCATTCCTAAAGCCTCAACTTTAAAAAATGGAACATTGAACCCACCAAGATAAAGAGTTACGATCATTGCAGATGCAATTATCATATTAGCATATTCAGCCAAAAAGAATGCAGCGAATTTCATACTACTATATTCAGTATGATAACCGCCAACAAGCTCCGGTTCTGCTTCAGGTAAATCAAAAGGAAGTCTATTTGTTTCTGCAAATGCCGAGACTACAAATGTGATAAATCCAATCGGCTGCATCCATGCATTCCACATCCAGCTCCCTTGAGCTTGAACAATTGCAGATGGTCTTAATGACTCAGCAAAAAGCAAAACACCTGCAACTGAGAAACCCATTGATATTTCATAAGAAATCATTTGAGCTGAAGACCTGATTCCTCCGAACAGCGAATATTTGCTTCCCGAAGACCATCCAGCAAGTGTAATTGCATATACACCTACTGAGGTTAGTGCAAGCACATAAAGAACACCAATATTAATGTCTGCAACAACAAGAGGAATTTCATAATCAAAAATCTTTATCGGCGATGCAATTGGAATTACAGCATACGTTGCAAATGCTACAAAAAGTGCTATCGTGGGAGCAAGCGCATGTATGGTTTGATTTGCTTTCATGGGAACAATATCTTCTTTTAACAATAATTTAAAAACATCCGCAAATGGTTGTAATACTCCTTCCCAACCTACACGATTTGGTCCCAAACGATTTTGAACCCAGGCGCTGACTCTTCTTTCAAAATAGACTAAGTATGATACTGTAAGAAGCATCATAATCAGGATGAAAACAATTTTAATAAGAGTAAATATTGTTATTTCTAAAACTGACATTTGTTTCTTATTTAAACTTTAATTTGTGTCTTTTTTGTAAAATTTTCTAATAGTATTCCTGACTCACCTATTATATCATAATCCAATTTACTAAAAGCTTTTATTGATTTAGATATATCATCAAAAATATCTTCTGCAAGATTGTATTTTAGTCTATTGTTGAAGTAGGTAGAAATTGAAGTTAAAATTTTCCAGGTTGGCAGTGCATCATGTTTATTTTTTTCTGCCCACTTATCAAACTTAGTTCCGAATTTATCTAACCGACTCATGGAAAGTCCATCAACTGCTCTATCAATATCCATGGTTGCCACTGCCGCCTTAATCCTTTGAACTCTTCCTTGGAAGTTGACAAATGTACCATTCTTCTCTGCATAAGTTGCAGCTGAAAAAACAATATCTGCTAACGATGTTGTAAGATTAAAATTCGTTGAATGAACAATAAATAAATCAAGCTCTGCAAAAATATTTTCTAATTCTGGATTCGCAGAAATGATGTCATCTTCTATTAGGTAAACTGCTTTAATTTTCTTTTGCTTAATTCCATTCAACATCTCTTCTAGATTAAATCCTGATTTTTGAGGAAATATTTCTAAAAGCTCACAGCCCAATGTGTTGGGAGTAACATCATCTTTTCTCAAAATATCATCGCCAAAGTTAGGATTGATATGGCGCATAAAATCAAGATGTTTTGATCCGACAACTGATTGTGCAAATTTTTTGAAAGCAAAATTATCCTCGCATGTAGAAAAAGGTGAGGCAATAAAAGCAATTTCGTCTCTGTTGAATGATTTGAGTTTGGAAGCTGCGTGATTAAAAGTTTCCTCCCATGTTGCATTAACCAGATTCCCTTCTTTACGAATGAAAGGTCCGTTTATTCTTGTATTGGAATTTATGTACTTATATGTATTTACACGCCCGTAATCACACATCCAATAACTGTTAACATTTTCATTAAATCGTGGGGTGATTCTTAAGACTTCATTATTTCTAACCCAAATTTCCGAATTGCAACCTCTCGAACAGCCAACACATATCGAACTCGTTGATGACATATCCCAAACTCTCGCCTGAAATCGAAAGTCTCTATTCGTTAACGCACCAACAGGACAAATGTCAGTTGTGTTCAGTGAATAAGGATTGTCCATTTCCTCACCAGGATATGTTACAATTGTTACTCTATCACCTCTTTTTATAAATGTTAGTTCGGGATCTTTAGCAATTTCATCGCAGAAACGAATGCACCGTGAGCACGAAATACACCGCTCAGCATCAAACATTACATATGGACCAAGGGGAACACGTTTATCTTTATGATTTTTTTCATCTACAAATCTGCTTTCTCCTTTTCCATGCTGATAGGCATAATCCTGAAGTTTACATTCACCTGCCTCATCACAAATTGGGCAATCAAGAGGATGATTAATTAAAAAAAACTCCATAACCGCATTTCTTGCCTCAATTGCTTTTTCCGATTGGCTGTAAACAACCATTCCTTCTGCAGCAACTGTCGAACATGCAATCACAAGCTTCGGAAACCTTTCAACCTCTACGAGACACATTCTGCAATTACCAGAAACGGACAAACTTGGATGCCAGCAAAAATGCGGAATATCTATTCCGTGATCTTTTGCTGCTTCGATTATGGTTTGACCTTGAGTAAACTCAATTTCTTTTCCATCTAAAATAAATTTTGGCATTTGTTCCTTTTAGAAGTGATGATAACTTAATGGTAATTTACAAACGATTTTGATTTGCGAATAATTCCAAACTACGAAAAGGAATTAGTTCTCTATTTAATCTCGTGAACGATCTCATATTTTTCAAAATACTTTTCAGTAAAATCTTTAATCTTCTTGTAAGCTTTTTCAAGAATACTTTCGGGTGGCAAAAAAACTACACGAAAATGCTGGGTGTTTGGTTTTTGTCCGAAACCAGTTCCTGGAACAACAACAACTCCAGTTTCATTAATTAGCTCAGCAACAAAATGATTATCTGATTGATTCATATGAAGACGAGGGAAAGCATAAAATGCACCCTCCGGCTTAACGCATGAAATCCCAGGAATAGCATTAAGCATTTCCACTGTAATATCACGGCGTTTAGTTAATTTTTTATTCGCTTCAATGAGATGAGATTGATCTCCATCTAAGGCAGCAGGTATAGCATATTGCTCAGGGTGATTAGCCGATAACCTTGCACGTAATAATTTGTTAATTGCTTCAATGTAGTCTGAAAGAAGATTTTCATTACCGCTGACAACACCCCACCCAATTCTAAATCCTGGAACAATATAATTTTTAGATAATCCGCCAAAAGTAATTACCGGAACATCCTTATTAAGAGAAGCAACAGAAACATGCTTCTGTCCTCCGAATAAGAGCTTGTCATAAATTTCATCAGCAAATATTACAAGATTGTTCTCTAATACTAAATCAATTATTTGTCTCAGAGTAGATTCACTCCAATTTGTACCTGTAGGATTGTTCGGATTGATTAAAATAATTGCTCGTGTCTTATCATTTATTTTACTTTTTATGTCTTCAATATCAGGCTGCCAACCGTTATTTTCATCCAGATAATAAGGATTTTCAATATTCTGAAGTTTACTTGAAATTGCAGTATAGAGAGGATATCCTGGAGTTGGAGTTAAAACATTTTCACCATTATTTACGAGAGCTGTTAAACAAATATCAATTGCTTCGCTCGCACCAGTTGTAACAAAAATATCGTGGATATTAGTTATTTTTTTTCTTTCAGCTTCTTTCGCAATTGATTCTCGGGCAGCTTTAATTCCAGATGAAGGCGAATAACCATTATAATTTTTTAACATCGCGTTATATGTTGCTTCTACCATATGTCGCGGCGGTGCGAAATCAAATAAGTTTGGATCTCCAATATTAAGAAACAACATTTCTTTACCAGTTTTTGCAACTTTATCCGCCAAAACAACTATGTCCCGTACGGCATAAGTTATATTGTTTGTTCTTACAGCTGGAATAATTTTTTCATTTTTCATGATTTTCTCCAAACAAAAAAGAGGATTAACTCCTCAAAAAATACCGCTTTTGTAAACTATTATCAATTTCACCAAGATATTTTTAGTTAATAACGAGCTTTGTCGGCTTTACAAACAACTTAAATAATGAGTTCGAATTCAAAACCTCATTAACAGCTTCCGAAATATTTCGGACAGTTACAGAATCAATTTCATTAATTGTTTCTTCAATAGTTTTGAATTTGTTATAATACAATTCCGTTTGAGCCATACGTATCATCCGATTAGACGTATTTTCCATGCTCAAAATTATGCTGCCTTTCAAAGCTTCTTTTGCCTTACTGAGTTCTTTCTCCGAGACTGTTGAAGACTTAAGCTTGTTCAATTCCTTCTCAACCAAGGTCAAAGCTTTGCTGACCATTTTTTCATTCGTAGAAAAATAAATTCCGAAAACTGATGTGTCGAGAAATGAATTTAAAAAGGAATGAATTTGATAAGTAATTCCGTTTCGTTCGCGTAACGATTGGAATAATCTTGAGCTGCTTCCTTCACCAAGTATTTGACTTAACAATGAAACATAAATCCTTTTATTGCTCTGGTAACCATGAGTAGATGTTCCAATTATGGCATGCACCTGTTTAATTTCTTTATCAATGTTTGAAATGAATGGCTTCGCCTTTTGAACGGTGAAAAGTTTTCTATTTATTCGGGAGCTTTTAAAACCATTGCCAATATATTTTTCCGCCAGACGTACGACTGCACCGTGCTCAACTCCTCCGGAAGTTACAATCAGCATTCTATCGTACGCATACTTATGGTTTATATAACTAACAAAATTACTGTGATTAAATTTCCTAATATTTTTTTCGGTACCAAGAATTGGATAGCTTAAGCTGTTGCCAGAAAATAAAATCTCTTCAAACTTGTCAAAGATCAGTTCCTCAGGATTATCTTCAACATCACGCAGTTCATCTACTATAACACCTGCTTCTCTTTTAATTTCACTTTGCTTGAAAACAGAATTTTGAATCATATCTGAAATAATATCGAAGGTTGTACCAAAATGTTCAATTAGTCCTCTTCCATAATAACAAGTATGCTCTTTCGATGTAAAGGCATTCAAGTAACCACCACAAGATTCTATCTCAGTCACAATTTTCTTTGCAGATCGTTTCTTCGTTCCTTTAAAGAACATATGTTCAATGAAATGAGTTATTCCGTTGTTGTTTAATTCCTCATCTCGCGAACCGACTTCAAACCAAAAACCAAGCGAAAAAGATTTGCTTTCTGGAAGAGTTTCAGTAAGAATTTTTATACCGCTAGGAAGAATTGTTTTGTTAATAAGATTCAATTGTTTTTCCGTTCATTTAACTTGGGGGCAAATATATTGATATGGAAAAGTTATGGCAAGGGAATTGGCAAATTAAAATTGTCGTTAAGAAACTATTATTGTCCTAATGACCTGCTATGTAAGGGAAATTCATAATCATCGTTTGCTTAAATGCAAATGGTTCCAGACTGCTCACCCAAAGTACTCGGCTGTAGAAAAGATTGTTTGCTCCAAATAAAATTGATTTTGCATTATAACCAAGCAAACGTAAGTATGCAACAACCTTTGCGCTTATTTGTCCGTTTACGTCATAAACTGCAACGGTCACGGTAGTCGGAATTGTTTGGAGGAAATCTGTCGCTCTTAAATCAAGCATTGGAATATATTTCACAGCCGAAGGCAAATGCCCTTGGCCTGCAAAAGGTCCTTCGAGACTATGAGCTTTGTATAAAAAATTATTGCCAAAACAGATTATAAAATAATTTGCGAATGCGTTAGTTAAATAATCATAATGCCTATAAACTGTTTCTACTCTTGTCGAAGCCTGTCCATCATCCAAGTTACCAAAATTCTTTTGGGGAAAACCAGATGTATCATTTGGTTCTTCATTAAATCCGGCTGTTAACAAAACATTAATTCGTTCTTCAAGTTTTTCTTTTATACCTAAGCTGGAGTTCGCGAATCTTAGTTGAGGTAAACTGCCAAAACCTGGTTTAGGATATTCCTCGTTAGTAAAATAATTATGATCGCCAGGAGCAGCCCTAAAATCTCTGATCGCCGATAACCAAATAGATGCAAAGTCCTGATGCCATGAAGCCATACCATATTCCATAGATGTAACTTTTGAAAACCCTGCAAACCTTAACAAGGCAGTGTAGTATGCGGCAGATTGTCCGCTTTCACTAACGATTACAATTTTAGGATAAGCATTACCATGAATATTTTTTACGTAGTTAAATAAATTTTTAGGCTCAACGTCCACAGCATTTTCTATATGACCGGATATAAATTTAGTTTGAGTTCTTACATCAATAATCAAATATGAATTCCGATTTTCATAAACTTCAGAAGCGGAGACAAATTCATTTATGTTTTCAGAATTAATATAATCCCCATTCGATTCGAGATATACCAGCAATTCTATTGCGCTCTCAGTTTGTAGATTTAACTCTGGTGCAATTCTATTTTCTAGACATCCGAAAAATGAAAAGAGCAGCAAAACAAATAATTTGAGATTATTTTTTTTCATTGGTCCACCAGTACTAATTGGCTTTTATTCAATCCAACAAATAGACCAATTGTATTTTCCCCTTTTACATTCCATGCAATCGGATCTCCGCCCTGAATATATGAGTTTGTAATTGGCTGATTGTTTCCTCTGGTTTTAAAGTAATCGGAATAAGCTAAATCAAATGAATAAACTTGAATGTAAGTGACACTTCGATAAAGCTGTGTCCTGAATTGTTCAGGTATGACTTGTGTACGCGATAACACTATATCATTAAAATTTGAATTTGGTGCTTCAATTATTGAATGAAAATCTGAGGACTTGGCCGAATAATTATTTTGTGAGAAAGCAACATAAAAAACTGATCCGTAGCATTCATTTGGTCTTGATGCAACATAAACATCAACATATTCGTCGCTATGAAAAACTGCATTATTAATCCTCGGAACTTTAGGAATATAAGTCGTTGAATAGATTGATTTACCATTCACTTTTGCAAATAATTCATAACTGCTGCCCGAAATAATTCTTATATCATACAAAGATTTATAAATTCCATTGCTTGTGTAGTGCAGAGGAATAATCTGTACCCCATTCACTCTTAAATAAGCGAATACATCTTTTAATTCAGCTTTTTTAATATCATATGCTTCTTCCAAAGGAAGTGTTTTTGTAAATGAAACACCAGTAAATATTGAATCCGCAAATAATTCGCTTCTTACAACTACATATTCTTTATAACCAATATTTACATCAACAATCTCCGAATCTTCGCAGCCGAGAATCAAATATGCAAGCATAAAAATCAGCAAATAAAATTTACTATTCACTTTTTCAGAACTTAACATTAAAACCAACCGTAGGAATAAATGGAAATAAAGTTATTCTTTTTATTTGAGTCTTCTTGTACCCAGATGCCGTATAACCTGAGCCATCATCTGTAACTGCATAGTAAGCAAAAGCATTTTTCCTATTGTACACATTAAACAAACTGACATAAGCTTCGCAAGGCAGGGACAGCCAAACAAATTTGTAGTTACAGCTCAAATCAAGTTTATGATAAGCCGGTAAACGAAAATCATTTCTCTGCGCATAATTGAATTGTAAATTTCTTGTGTTTTCAAAACCGATGCCCTGAAATTCATACTGCCCCGAAGGAAGCGAGAATCCCTGGCCTGTTGAATAAGCCCAAGTCAATCCAAAACTTAAATTTTCCGAGGCATTATAAGTCAAAACAAAAGAGACATCATGTCTTCTATCATACCGAGGATAAAAAATTATTCCATTATTCAACTCGTCAAACAACCTTCTCGTCCATGATAGGGTATAACCAATCCACCCTGTAAAATCCCCCTCGCGTTTATTCAGAAAAATTTCGATGCCGTATGCTTCGCCTTCACCTTTTGTAAACAGGTTTTCAACCTGTTCATCTTTTTTAGCTTGAGCAGCATTTTTAAACTCATAAAGATTTTTGATGTCCTTGTAATATCCTTCGACAGAAAATAAATACTTCTGCTCGGCTATGTACGAATCAACACCGAAAACATATTGAGTGGATTTATTTGGCTCTATGATATTCGAAGATGGATACCATAAATCTGTTGGCAGAGAAATATCATTTCGTATAACCAAATGCAAAAATTGATGTGCTGAAGCATAAGCGGCTTTCACAACTATATTATCAGTTAGATTATATGCAACTGAAAATCTCGGCTCAACTTTAAGATATTTTTTGCTTTTGAAGTAATAAATTCTTCCGCCAATATTTGCTTTGAGATAAGGAAAAATTTGCCACTCGTTTTGAAGAAATAGTGCAGCTTCAGTTGAAAGTAAGTCTGGCTGAGAATAAAGATTTTTTTCGAGGAGTTCATCATAGTAATCATTATATATTAAATCGTAATTATGAAGTGCAAGTTCAGTTCCAACTTTCAAAGCATGGTCCGGATGCCAATTTACTTCAGCATTAAATTTTACATAAACATCCCGCAATTTCGAGAGAGAATAATATCCTGTTGAATTAACTGACTTGGCATTTTGATTGAGAATAGATTTAAATTGATAATCAATATAGTTTATTGAACTGCTCAAAAGCAGAGAATTTGAATTAACATGAAGCCAGTTTAATCCAATTGTATTATTCTTCCACTCAATATCATAATCACCGAAAGAATTATTGGAGGGATTATATAGCCTATCATTGCTCATCATCCCGCTAATTGAGACAATGTTTGATTCGGATAAATTTAAAGTGATCTTTGAATTCAAATCATAATAATTATAGCGGGGTGTAGAACTGTTCTTATCGAATGTGTTTTGGAAAACATCGTAATACATTTTCCTTCCGGAGATCATGTAAGTCGCAACTTTCGACAGAGGACCTTCTAGGAACAAATTGGAATTTATAGTACCCAAACTCAATGTACCTTTATTTCTTTCTTTGGTGCCGGAACGTAATTTAATATCAAGCACACTCGATAACCTTCCCCCATACTCAGCAGGAAACGCACCTTTAATAAGACGTATATTTTGCAAGGCACTTGTATTGAAAGTGCTTGTGAAATTTCCAAGATGAGAAGGATTGTAAACTATGATTCCATCTACCAATGCTAAAGTTTGATCAGGTGATCCTCCTCGAATATATAATCCGCTTGACAACTCGCTTGCAACTTTAATCCCCGGCAACAGCTCTAAGGATTTGAAGATATCTACTTCCCCGCTCATAGATGGCAATTTGGAAAGAAGCTCAGGAGCAATGTCTATAGTGCTGACCTTTCCTTTATCCTCTCTTTCTCCGGTAACAACAACTTCTCCAAGTTTTATATTTTCAGTGTTAAGCTGAATATTAAATCTTACCGTACCTTTGGGTACTGATACCAAAATTTCACTAACAAATGTTTTATATCCAATATTTCTGGCAACTAAAATATATCTGCCCATGGTCAGAGAGGGAATTGCATAAAAACCAAAATTATTCGATGATGTTCCCCTGAAATGAGGTTGGTTTGTAATTAAGCTGTCTTTATATAAGAGAATGTTCGTTCCTACAAGAACTTCACCAGTAATTGCATCTGTAACAAAACCGGAAATAACAACTTCATTTTTTTGAGGGAAAATATTGCAAGCAAAGGTAAAAACTAATGTGAGTATTAAAATTTTTAGAAGTTTCACAGATTCACTTTGTAAAATGTTTCACTGTTTATGAGCCATAAGTTAAAACTTCCCCAGCTAATATGCAGTTAAATTATTTAATTACTTTACTCTCCCTATTTTAGTACGATCATTTTGCGCGATGAAAAATAATTACCTGAACGTAAGGTATAAATGTAAATTCCACTTGCTAATTGCATTGCATCTAACCCAACCTCATAACTTCCAGCTGGTTTGTATTCATCAACCAATGTTGCTGCTTCATTTCCAAGAACATCATAAACTTTTAATGTTACAAATTGTCTACTGCTTATTGCATACTGAATATTGGTACTTGGATTGAATGGGTTTGGGTAATTCTGTTCCAAGGAAAACTTTGTGGGTGAATTTATTTCAACCTCAATTGTATTTGAGTACTCAAATGTTCCATCAAAATCTATTTGCTTTAATCTGTAAAGATATTTCCCTGCTTCTAAATTCTTATCAACAAATGAATATACTTGTGGTTCTGTTGTTGTACCATTTCCACTAACAAATCCAATATTCTCCCATTCCTCACTTCTTTCGTCTTGCGTTTTTCGTCTTTCAATTTGAAATCCTTGATTATTTGTTTCTGTTGCAGTTGTCCAAGTAAGTGTTACATAGTTATTTGTAACTGAAGATGTAAAAGAAGCGAGTTCGACAGGAACTATTCCATTCTCATTAAAAACAACTAAACCTGCGCTTTCAGTTGCAATCCAAAGATTTCCAAATTTATCAAATGCAAGATCTCTAATAATATACGTTGGGGGTAGCTGAGAGTTTGAAGGATTAAATACACTCCAATTTGTGCCATCAAATTTTATTAGTTCTGCATTATTTGTAAACGATTCAGTTCCAACCCATAGATTTCCATCATTATCAAATTCAATTGCTGTAGCAATAAAATTAAAACTTGAATAATTTGTCCCATCAAATTTAACAAGACTACCCCACCCTGCCATTCCTGTTGCTAACCAAATATTATTTAAAGTGTCGATTTTAACATCAGTACAATAAAGACCAATTGGTCCATTTTGCGGTTGAAAATATTGTAACGAATCATTTTCAAACAAGTATAATCCCTCTCCATCGCCAATCCAAATTGATTGATTATTTAATAATAACTGGCGATAACCGTTTGCCAATTGTAACGAAAGATGTGTTAACCAAACGCTATAATCTCTAAATTCTATTAAATAATGAGTCGATCCAATTGACTGATTAATATTTTTTAGAAACCACACATTATTTAAACTATCAAAAACGATTGAAGAAATACTATGCCCTGGAGGTGTTGAATCCGGGATGCCATATACAAACCAATTAGTACCATCAAACGTTGTCAATTGATTTCCATACCCGCCCCAAAAATTAAATTCATTATCTACATTTATTGTGTTAAAATAATTAGTGGGAATATTTGAATTGCTTGTATTATATAATGTCCAGGAAGTACTATCTATTTTAAGTATTCCATTTCCAGAAAATGAAATCCATTTGCGATTTAACTGATCAACAACAATATCACTTATGGTATTAGAAGGCACATTGGAATTTGTAGTATCATAGATTATCCACTGAGGGTTATTTTGTGAATAACCTGTAACGCTAAATAGAATGACTAAGAGCAGTACTATCTTTTTCATAAAGACACCCTAATGAAAAATTATAAAAATTTTCACTTCAAACGAATTAAATTAAGACACAAAATTCAATTCATCATTTCAACAAAATCATTTTCTTAGTCTCAATATAATCACCAGCCCTTAACCGGTAATAATAAATTCCACTTGAAAGTTTCGATGCGTTGAATCCAGCTTCATAGCTTCCTGCTGATTTGTATTCATCAACCAATGTTGCAACTTCATTTCCAAGTACATCATAAACCTTTAGCATCACCCTCACCTGCCCTTCGGGCATCCTCTCCCTCTGGGAGAGGAATGAGGTGAGGGCTGGTATTGTGTATTTAATTCTTGTAGAAGGATTAAATGGATTTGGATAATTCTGCTCAAGTGAGAAACTTGTAGGGGTAGATACTTCAATCCCAATTTCATTGGAATATTCAAACGAACCATTAAAGTCTATTTGCTTGAGGCGATAGAAATACTTTCCCGAAGGAAGATTTTTATCTTCAAACAAATAATGTCTCTGTTCACCTGTAGTTCCATTTCCTTGGATAAATCCAATTTTGTTCCATTCCGTTTTACCTTTGATTTTTGGCTTTTGACTTCGTTCTATTTCAAATCCCTTATTATTTAATTCAGTTGCAGTAATCCATTTTAACAGGACATTTCCACCCAAAGCACTCGCATTGAAACTCACCAATTCAACAGGAATAATAGAAGCAATTCTAACTAACCATACATCGTGCACTCCTGCACCATACGAGAGTGTGTGACCGGTAAGTATGTAACCACCATCTGAGGTTTCTCTTACAGCATTGCCCACATCAGAAGCAGTTCCACCCAAAGTCTTACTCCATTCTGCAACGCCATTTGCATTTGTTTTAACAAGCCAAACATCGTCACCCCCTGCACCAAAAGATAAAGTGTAACCAACAATTATATAGCCATTGTCTCTCGTCTGTTGGACTGAGTTACCATAGTCTCTTCCTGTTCCTCCAAAAGTTTTTTTCCACATTTCATTTCCCAAAGAATCTGTCTTTACAAGAAACAAATCATCATTACCCGCTCCGAAAGATGCGGTGTAGCCAGTTATGATGTATCCGCCATCGTTTGTTTGCTCAACAGAATAGCCGCGGTCAGCATCAGTTCCTCCAAAATCTTTATGCCACTGTTGATTACCTAATGAATCGGTTTTAACTAACCAGAGATTTCCTACTGCTCCGGGCCCATACGAAAATGTCCAGCCAGTAATTATAAATCCACCATCGCTTGTTAAAGAAACGGAACGTGCACCATCCGAGCTAAGTCCTCCGTAAGTTTTTTCCCACACTTTACTTCCAGCAGAATTAGTTTTAATAAGCCACATATCTCTGCTGCCAGCACCAAAAGATGAAGTTGCTCCAGCAACTACAAACCCACCATCATTGGTTTGCCATACGGAATAACCTTCATCATCTTGAGCCCCGCCGAAAGTTTTGCTCCACATTTCATTCCCAGCAGTATCTGTTTTTATGATATAAGCATCATTCAGTCCCGCTCCGAATGATTTTGTGTATCCAGCTAATACATAACCGCCATCTGATGTTTGCTGAACCGAGTAACATTCTTCATCGTTATTACCCCCAAAAGTTTTATTCCATTGATGGTTTCCAAACAAATCGGTTTTGATAAGCCAAACATTCCGACCACTCATAGTACCGTATGAGCGAGTGTATCCGCCAATTACAAATCCTCCATCAGAAGTCTGCTGGACAGAATAACCAACATCAATGTTGGTTCCTCCGAAAGTTTTCGTCCACAAAGTATCGGGCAGCGGTGCTGCAAATAATACGGATGATTGGATGATTGTTAACAGGAAAAATGAAGTTAAAAATTTAATAAAGTAATGGGTAGAATTAAATTTCATTTATTCCTCATTAATAAAATTGCATTAAAAAATTTTTACTACCGAATTAACATCATCTTTTTAGTTTGAACAGAACTTCCCGTTTTTAATTGGTAAAAATAAATTCCACTTGATAATTGTGTCGCATCGAACTCAACCTCATAACTTCCTGCCGATTTGTATTCATCAACCAATGTTGCAACTTCATTCCCAAGAACATCATAAATCTTTAGCGTTTGCCAACTACTTACTGGCGACTGCCAATTTATTTTTGTGATTGGGTTAAAGGGATTAGGATAATTCTGAGAGAGTTCAAACTTTAGTTCAGCAGCGATTTCAATGGACTTATTAAAATTATAATATGTAAAATTACCATTAAAATCTATCTGCTTAATTCTATATTGGTAAGTCCCGGGAACTAAATTTTCATCATCACAGGAGTAATTGGAAATTTCCGATGAAGTTCCTTTCCCGGGAACAAATCCTATTTTCACCCACTCAGAATTTGCGGCAGATAATTTTTTCCTCTCAACATCAAATCCCAAATTATTAAGCTCAGTAGCTGTTGTCCAATTTAAGGTTACTTTGTCAGCATACACGAAGGCATTTAAATCGAATAATTCCACGGGCACATTGTCGGGTTCAGTATATTTTAGTATAGTTCCGCTGTTGCCAACAATCCATGCGTTTGCAGCATCAGTCATGTAAATATCATCGAAAGTTGAAATTGTATAACGTGGCTCCAATCTCCAATTATCTCCTCCATCAGTTGATGTATAAACGTAACCGCTTGCACAGGCAGTCATTCCCAAACTTCCAAGCACCGGTGATTCCACAAAATGAATTCCCCATACAGTATTGCCTGGCGGCGTCGAAGATGAATTCCAAGAATCTCCTCCATTGGTTGTAAAGTATGTATTTCCTCCGGTACCGCCTGCTATCCCTCTATTTTTATCAATGAAAGAGACACCATAGGTACCTAATCCGCCGATTGCAAGCTGCTGTGTCCACGTAAGCCCGCCGTCAGTTGTGCGAGAAATCCTTTCACCTGTTCCAACAACCCACGCATAAAGAGAATCAACCATATCCATATCCCAAGGATTATAACCTGTTATTGTTGATATAATACTCCAGCTTGCACCGCCGTTAGTTGATTTAGCAACAGTGCCATTGTAAGCCGCAACGATTCCAAGATTATCATTAATAAAATCAATGGCGAGAATATCGGAATTAGTTCCGGCTATTCCTGTAGCAACTAAATTCCAATTATTTCCTCCATCAGTTGTAAAAAGAACGTTTCCTGCATCGCATCCGGCAATTGCATGATTTAGCGATGGCGCAACAACTTCATTTATGTCGCCTGTGTATGGTGAAACTTGCTGCGTCCAGGTGAATCCGCCATCCGATGATCTTGCAACGAAGCCTGTTCCGACAACATATCCATTTAAATTATCTGCAAAGCTGACATCTCTAATTCTGCTGGTTGTAAACCTGTAACCGAGCAAATTCCACGTTGCACCGCCATCAGTTGTCTTGTAAAAATATCCGCTGCTGCCGGATAAGTATGCAACATTGTTTGCACCAAATCTCACCGAATAAAAAGTGATTCCGGTTGGAAATCCGCTAATCGGATTCCAAGAGTTTCCGCCATCAGTGGTTCTCAAAACTGTACTTGTTCCGCCGCAAGCCAATCCATTTAAATTCGTATCATCAAAATCGATTGCCCAGAGCTGATTTGTACCGCCGCCATCATAAACTGAAGACCAGGTATTTCCGCCATCAGTTGTTTTTGCAATTCGATTTCGATGACCGACTACAAATCCGAGCAATCCGGTTCCTGTTGGCGGAAAGTAAACACCTCGATAATCAGTTGATGTTCCCCAAATTGGTGGGATAAGACTCCAACTAATTCCGCCATCAGTGGTTTTAATGATCGTATTGCTGTTTCCTACAACATAAACTGAGTTTACATCGGTTGCATAAACACCATATAACGTTTGAGAAGTTAGAGAAGTATTCGATTGTGAAAACCAATTATCGCCGCTATTAGTTGTTTTGATAATGAAGCCATTGAATCCTATCGACCAGCCGATATTTTCATCAATGAAAAAAACATCGTATTTAGTCGTATCCGGTGCATCGCTTTGCCAAGTCCATGTTAATCCGCCATCAGTTGTTTTATGAAGCCGTTCTGCAAATGAACCTACAGCCCATCCCAAATTATCATTCAAGAAATAACAGCTTCTGTAAATTCCATCACCGCCAATTTGAACAATCTTCCACGTCAGTCCGCCATCGTGAGTAATTATTGCTTCACTTTGACCATTTACGGTTATGTATCTATCAGCTGATGGCGCAGAGCCGATGTAATTAGTATTTCCGGTTGGATGGGGATTCATCATCCTCCATTGAGAAAATAAATTTGAAGTGATAAATGATGCAACAAAAAGTAGAAGTAACATTTTTTTCATTGTTGATCTCCTTCTATAATAGGGTAAGATTTGATTTACATCTTCATCTTAATATAATCATCTTTTTTGTTTGAAGGTAATCTCCCGTTTTTAATTGGTAAAAATAAATTCCACTTGATAATTGTGTCGCATCGAACTCAACCTCATATCTTCCAGCTGGTCTGTACTCATCAACCAATGTTGCAACTTCATTTCCGAGAATATCATAAACTTTTAGCGTTTGCCAACTGCTTACTGGCGACTGCCAACTTATTCTCGTACTTGGATTGAATGGGTTGGGATAGTTTTGCTCAAGCTTAAAATCATTTGGAATATCGCTCACACTATTTTCGCTAACTGCTACCACTAAGCTTGAATCAAAATTGGAGTTAAATAAAACATCTGCAAAATTGGAGATCTCTTTTACTTTAGTGATCGAATTAAGTGCGTCTGTTCCTCGATTGACCACATAAGCAACAAATATTTCGACCGGCTTTCCTGCTTCAAGTTTAAATGGACCAGTACTGTGAAGCTGACGTAAATCTCCATGAACACTATTAATCCATCCATAATTAGTTACAGGATTTCCTGAAAACCAAAACTTTTTATTTAATGTATTACAATCAACACCACCAAGAACAACCCCATAGGGAAAAGTACATGGATTAACCTCTGTACCAGCTCTTGTGAACCCTAACATAAAGTACCTTGCTTGCTGAGAGGTACTAGGATCATTCAAAAATGAATCTCCGCCTACATAAATTATTGCTGAAGAAGGATTAAGATTTTTCGCACCAGGGTAAGAAGTAATTCCTAAATATTGTCCTCTGTTGCTATAGGCAGTATCTAAAGGTGTGTCAACACCAAGATCAAAAACACCATTACTGTTTACATCAATAAACGTAATACCGGGAATATAGGAATGTGGACCAGATAATTGCTTAACTAAAAAGCTTGGAGGATTATTTCCGTATGCGGGACTAATGTCAGGACCATCATTATAGGCAAACTGACTTTTTAGATCTATATCACAGCCAATTAAATCGTCCGCTGCATCACCTAAATCTGCATCATCCCAAATCCCAAAATAAACACTGTCTAATAAATTAGTAACGGAACCAGTATTTGAGATTCTATATCTCAAATAAATAATATTTCCTAAATAATCTTGCGTGCTTGAATACGTAAATACTGTTTGCCGTATTTCAATTCCTAAAGGATTAATATTAGTCCAACGACGTTGCGCCGCTGGAACACCATCATGATAAACGCACCATACTGTTTCGTCTCCCAATAAATCAGGACGATCTTCAGCTGGATCCCATTTACCATTGGAGTTGTAGTCAATTGGATCGTAGATTCCGTTTCCATTACCGTCATAAAAATCTGCATCAAGGTTTACTGCATCTTTCCAATCCTGCCAACTTGTGCTAAATGGAATATCATTCTTCCTAACTCGATAGATAACAGCATTGGGATTTGTCGGATCATTATTTACCCCTTGTATATAATCTTGTACAAGGGTGGATGGAGCAACGGCGTTAGCCCAAACTTGATTGTTGTAAAGACCACTTAAAAAGAAACCGCCAGAAAAAAGAAAAACATCACCCGCATATTTACCACCGGACCCACTGATTAATGGATCGGGATCTGGGATATTTACATTAGCAAGAACACCCCTTCGGTCTAGAGGAAGATTGACGTTGTTAACATTGAGTCTATATTCATTGCCCATTTTTTGCGAAAAGCACTCGGTTATAACCACAAAGCACAACACGCATTGAAGAATGACATTTTTCATTTCGCCTCCTTATTTAGCAAAATATAAAGTATTGGTACTGTTTATTTCAGCAATATCATTTTCCTGGAAATAATATAATTGCCCGACTTCAAATTATAGATATAAAGCCCGCTTGACATATTTGTTGGTTTAAACTCAACCTCATAACTTCCTGCTGGTTTGTATTCATCAACCAATGTTGCAACTTCATTCCCAAGTACATCGTAAACCTTTAATGATACACGCGAGTTACTTGATACTTGATACTTGATACTTGTAGAAGGATTGAATGGATTAGGATAGTTTTGCTCAAGTGATAGTTTGGTAGGAATAAATTTTACTTCTACCAATACTTCGTTTGAATATTTTGTTGTTCCATCAAAATCAATTTGCTTAAGCCGATAATTGTAGATGCCGTCTTTAATGTTTTCATCAGTAAATGAATATGAATTAGGTTTAGTTGTAGTTCCATAGCCTGCCACAAATCCTAACTCAATCCAAGTTTTTGATATTCCAGGTTGAAGAGAATTAGCATTCGTTCTTTCAATGCTGAATCCTTTGTTGTTTGTCTCAATAGCAGTCTCCCAATTTAGTTTGACATTATGATTCTCCACTTTTGCACTGAATAAAGTCAGCTCAACAGGAACAGTTAATTGATTCAGAAAGACTACTACAGGAGAACGTGCAGTACCAACCGCAAGGTCAAGTGCACCATCTCCATTTACATCACCAAAGGCAATTGAAGTTGCTGAAGTGCCTGCTATATACAACCATGTAGGTTCAATATCTAAAGCTCCATTACGATTCTTAAATATTTCTATTCGCTTAGTGCCAAAATGTACAATTGCAAGTTCAGGATAGCCGTCTCTATCCAAATCACCGGTTATTAACTCTTGGGCAGATGGATTAACTGAATTTGAAGTCCACACTGGTCCTGTTAATGTTCCATTATTATTTTTATAAATAACTGTTTGAACTCCACTACCTGATATTGCTAAATCCATATATCCATCTTTATCAAAATCTGCCCATGCAATTCCTTTCTGACTTGTAGTGTTCCCAACAGTCCAACCCGGTGAAGTATTTATAGTTCCATTATTATTAAAATAAACTCCGCTTTCATAATTAACCCATTTGGAAGCTGCAAGGTCTCCCTTAGAAACGTATCTATAAGTAATTCTTATAGTGAACCCGGATTGAATTCTTTCACCAAAGGAAATCCATCCGCTGATGGGGTCATAACAATAATTATGATAGAGCTGATCATCAACAAAAACTGTATCAATGGAATAGATTGGATAATGTGTAAGAGGATAACAATACCTTGTGCCATCACCAACAAGCTCAAGCTCTTTCCTTCTTAATTGTTGATTATCAAGATCACCAAATGCCACAGAGTTTGTAATCATTTGATCTGCCGACAACCAATTGGGAACAGTGGGAAAAGTTCCGCCATTATTGTAAAAGATGCAAATTGGTTTTGTAGGTATAACACTGTTGCCTTGATTACCAAAAGCAAGATCGAGATCACCATCATTATCAATATCACAAAAGGCAGCGCCCACAGTCCAATTATTATCCTGCGAAATCCATCCGGGCACATTGTTTAATCCAGTGGCTCCTTGAAAGTAGATTACAGAAGGAACAAAGGAATTGTCGCCATTTGCAGCAAGCAGTTCAGGTTTTCCATCATCATTAAGATCAGCAAATTTAACATCGGTAGTTGAGCGCATATCAGAAGAAATCCAAGCAGGCGTCGTAGTAAGAACTCCGTTATCATTCCTATAAATTAGCACCTCATACTCGGGAACAGGAGGAAAGGAATTGCTAAAGTAACAACCAGTGGCAAGATCAAGATCTCCATCATCATCATAATCACCCCAAGCCATACCGCCGATTTGTCTTTCTAAAGTAGAAGTCCAATCTGGAATTAATCCATAAGGTATTTCGAAGGAAAGTTTTTCAACTTTGCCTTGCGAATTGAGATCATTCGATTTATAGGTTGATGTGGTCTTTCCATCTGGAGAGACATCCGTATAGTAAACATCTTTTTGCTGGGAAAAAGTAAGGACAGAAAACATTAGTAGCGAAAGGGTAAATATTAGTTTCATTTAGACACCTCCATATATAAAAAAATTGTCACCTTAAACTTATCAAAGGTTAAGATGAAGATAAAGATTAAGATAACAACACTATAATTATACCTTCTCCCTTTGGCTTGCCACTTAACGCTGCTATTGCCACAGGTGGGAGAGGGTTAGGATGAGGAGTAACAACTCATTTCACTAACGCAGTAAAATCATCTTTTTTGTTTCGAGGAAATTGCCTGTTCTTAATTGATAGAAATACACTCCGCTTGGTAGGTTTGCTGCATTCCATGTAACCTCATAAGTGCCGGGAGGTTTTTCTTCATTAACCAACGTTTCTATTTCATTGCCGAGGATGTCATAAACTTTCAATACAACGTTTTTCGTCTCACCTTTCACGTTTGACGAAATACTATACTTAATTTTTGTGCTTGGGTTAAATGGATTGGGATGGTTTTGAAACAAAATAAATCCAATGATTGCTGAGTTAAACTCATTATCATTTAGTCCTAATATATAACTTTCAAGAAATACATTTTGATCTACTTGTAGCGCATAAGCGTTATGGCTACTATATGATCTTGAAATCACACCTGTATTCTTTTTAAAAGTAAATTTCGTAATAGTACCATACGAAGTAATTGTATCTTTGTAGGTTCCCGAAGAATCTACAATTCTGTATCGATGTAGTCCAACAAATGTCCAAATTTTAGAATCCGAGTAACCGCTTACTATATAATTTGAATCATGATTTTCAGTAAGAAAATAATTAATAATTTTTAAAACTCGGTATGTAGTATCATGCGTAGGGGAATAAGCATGATAATGACGTATAAAATCTTGTTTCTCCTCAATATTCCAAATAGTTATATTCGTTTGTACATCCTTAGATAGTATAATGATATAAATTTTACCACTATCGTGTGTCTCAAAGAAAGGTTCGAGAGCCCAGCTTTCAGCGTCATAATCATATTTCCACTGGAATCCAGCTTCTAACGGAAAAATACAAACTAATGAATCGTCCTGAGAATAAATTTGAAAATTAATAATTAAAATTGCCATATGTATTAAAAATGCTTTCATAATAATTAATCTCCTTCTACAAAAAAGTTCGGTCAAATATGCTACAGTAGTATACATTCTTAATTGAGTTTCACATTATATACTATTACGACATTTGTCGTTATCTTAGCAATATCATCTTCTTTGTTTCAATTAGCGAGCCGGCGCACAGTTGATAAAAGTATACTCCGCTTGGAAGTCCCACTGCATTCCATGTTACCTCATAAGTGCCGGGTGATTTTTCTTCATTAACCAATGTTTCTATTTCATTGCCGAGTATATCATAAACTTTTATAGTCGCATACTGCTTACTGCTTATTGCATACTTTATCTTTGTACTTGGGTTAAATGGATTGGGGTGGTTTTGTGAAAGATTAAATTCTGTTGGGAGCTGATTATCTTCATCCTTAATTCCAACAATGAGCGAGGTATCACCATAAACAACTCCATTTTTTACCATTCCTTTCAACTGATACACTTTCTCGCCATTATCATCCGCAAGAGTAAATGAGTACAATCCAATATCTCTAACAAGAGAATAATTTGCACTCAATAAGTCGCACGATAAATACTTTCTTTCATTGCTGCTAATTCCCCATTTATTAAAAGGTATTTCTGATGTAAATTCTGTGGGAGGATGTTCGATACAAAAACCAAACCTTGTTGCAAAAGTTGAATCACCAACCTCTATAATTAAATCATCAATAAATTGTTCTGAACCAGGGCAAAATTCTTCATACCGATATATCTTTCCTTCCGCTGTATCTACTCTTTCATAAACTGTGTTCTCGAATCCCATAAGAACATATTTTTCTTTAATCTCGAAATACTTTTTACCATTTGGTTTTAACACTTCATTAGTAATTTTTCTTAAATAAATATCTGATGTTCCAGTAACCGGAGTTGTGTACCATACATAGTTGTATACCCATTCATTTCCTATTTTTAATGGATAATAATCACGTATTTCTTGGGGTAATGGTAAAGACTTAATCGTTTTAATCGAGTCCATAGTTATTTCATAAATTTTATATTTACTTGCCGCATATAACTTGTTGGAATTTGGCTTTTTATAAATACCGATTATCTTTTTATCAATTTCATTAAATAAAGAAAACCAATTACCATAATTCGTCGAACGGAAAATTCTTTTTCCATCAGCTAAATAAATAGAACCAGACAGCGAAGGATCCAAACTAACATAGAAATGTCGATTAGAATTATAAATTGTTGACCAGGTAAATGCATTTCCTTGATTGAAAGATGCTTTTAACGAGACATTCGGGTAACCTACAGAAGAATATCTGTAAACATGATTACCATCTATGTCATAAAAAAATTCTGTGTTCCAGTATCGCCCGGTATCTACTATGCTAAATGTATTTCCGCCATTTATGGATTTATATAAAGCAGTTTGATTGATTTGATAGGGGATTTCTGCGAAAATAATATTGTCGTTTAATGGTGAAAGAGATAAGAAACTATAATTTAGTGAAAGAGTATCCCAAGATATTCCGCCATCAATACTTTTAAGCATCATAGGTCCAACTAAAACAAGACTATCATTTTGCTTTGAAATATCAATCTTATTGACATTTAAAAACATATCGCCTAAAACATTAATTGTATCGTATCTTGAAACGAAACCATAAGGTTCAAAACAATTTACTAGCTGCCCACAATAAATATATTTCTGCAGATCGCCATTCCAAATTTCATAATCATAAATATTTATTCCAGATCCAATGTAACCATTGCAATAGGATCCGTCATATAAATAGACTTCATCAGTCAAGTTCGTGAGATTTAAATCATAAATACTATTGGAACTTGTGCTAAAATTATATTGGACATTTGCGCTAGAATAGATTCTATAAAATAAATGCGTATTTCCGGTATTATCCACAATTCCTTTAAGCTCGGAAAATTGGGGAGAAATGTTTTGCGCTATTATGGTTAATAATCCCGAGGCAAGAATTAAAAAAAATATTTTTACATTCATTTTTATTCCTCCTTTTTACCTTTTCTTGGTTTGAACAAGCACACCATTTTCATAAAACGAGGCAAAGGAAATAATTCATAATCATTTGAGCTCGAATATTCATGAACAAAATAATTTGGGAAGATATAGTAATAGATTTTATTACTAAAGAATTGTAATGGAAGTTGTAGAGCAAACACCCAGAATATGAAAAGTATTTTTTTTTCATTAGGGCCCCTAAAAATCTAATGAATTATAATGCTTTTCTACGGCAATATCAATTAAATATTTATTATTCACAGTTGTTACGGTCGCACCGTGACAAAGTATAGTCTGTATGAAGTTATCAATAATAGCATGTCAATGTTCATTCGGTGAGTTGCTTTGTTCTTTTGCTCCATCTCTTCTTTACTTTACGAGTCTGCTAAATGATTTAGCTGCCTCTCACTCTGCAGAAGGTCACTCCCATTTGTTTTTTGCTCAGTTTCACACTTCTTTTGCAAGGTTTCTTCATTTTTGCACGAAATCTTTCTTTTCTGAAGCCAACTATCTCTTCAAGTTCACTAATTATAGAGTTAGGTAAGCTAAATACAAATTTAAGTGTATTCATTATATATTTAGGTAAGTTAATTATAAGATTATGTAAATTAAATATAAATTTAGGTTAATTTAATATATATTTATGTAAATTAAATATAAAATTATATATGCTTCATATAGTTTTGTATAAGCTTAATATAGATTTAAGTTTATTCAATATAGTTTTGATTTTATGACATTAATTTTATATTCTATAAACTTATTTATAGAGTGAGCTTTCTTAATATTATATTTTGCTAATTATTATTGATATGAGACACCTTTATCTCTGAATGTAACAACTATAACTCTATATTTAGCAACATAAATTGTGTGGAGGGCAAGTGTAACTAGATATTTAGCAAATGTAAACAGAGGAAGAGCAAAATAAAGTCGGAAGTGAGCAAGTGCAGAAAGAAACCTTGCTAAAGTAATTGGAGAGGAGGCAGCTTTCATTTGGAGGTTAGCCATATTAAACAGAGAGTAATCATCTGTAAATGTAGATGAGATCAATTTATTCTGATAACGAGGTATTGTTTTATGAAGTTGACCAACAAAATACTGAGTGTCACTCAAAGTTTTTCGCAACTACCAGAAATCGTTTCCACATTTCACGTTTGACTTTTCACGTCTTCCTACAAACCACCATTCATCATCACTTTGATTTTTACTTTCCCAAATTGTAAGTTATAAGTAGTAAAAACACCAAGCTTCTATGTGCATATATATGTTCGTAATTAACAACCAATAGCAGCATAGAGTTATAAGTCGTGTTACTTATTTTGTAAAAACATTATATCAAAATCTTGTTTTGATTTTCGTATATTAGCTCGAGTTTTGTTAAGAAAATTTTAGTGGTTTATGAATATATCAGAGAAATTCAATCCCAAAGCTGATGTAGTTTTATTCAATGGAGATTGTCTAAAAATCTTAGAAAAAATTCCAGATGATTTTGTAAAACTTGTAGTTACATCTCCACCATATAATATTGGTAAATCGTACGAGAAGCGGGAAAAATTAGACATATACTTAGACTCTCAAAGTAAAGTAATCCAAGAATGCGTGAGAGTTTTATCTCCAAATGGTAGCATCTGTTGGCAAGTCGGAAATTACGTAGACAACGGAGAAATAATTCCTCTCGATATTTTATTGTATTCTGTCTTCAATGAACTAAATCTTAAAATGCGCAATAGAATTGTTTGGCATTTCGGTCACGGTTTACACGCAAGTAAAAGATATTCCGGACGCTATGAAGTTATTTTATGGTTTACAAAATCCGACGAGTATACTTTCAATTTAGACTCTGTGAGAGTTCCATCTAAATATCCAAATAAGCGCCACTTCAAAGGACCGAAGAAGGGTGAACTTTCCGGTAATCCGCTTGGAAAAAATCCTTCTGATGTTTGGGACATTCCAAATGTTAAATCAAATCATATTGAAAAAACTATTCATCCGGCACAATTCCCGATAGAACTTATTGAAAGATTAGTCCTTTCTTTGACTAATGAAAGTGATTGGACATTAGACCCATTTATGGGAGTAGGAACTACTCAAATTGCTTCAATAATTCATTCAAGAAAATCTATTGGTGCTGAAATATTACCTGAATATTATAAAGTAGCAAAAGAAAGGATAAATCTTGCTATTGAAGGTGAATTATTGATCAGACCAATGGAACGACCTGTGTTTGATCCAAATACAAAAGAGAAATATGTTCCACCAAAAAAAGTAAGTGTTGGTAATAATTCAGCATCTCTTTTCCCAAATTTTTGAAGGTAATTTATGAAAGTCGTTTATGAGTATTCTCATCTTGGCGGAAGTGAAATTTTGCAAGTTCGTTATTCAAAACTTAATCAACAGATTTACGAAGTTATCAAGCAAGTCAAATCTTCCAAAACAAAAATTAGTAAAGAGAAAACTATGGTTGGGAGAGCGTTGTATTCACCCACCGATATGAATCAACAGTTCAAAGAGACTTTTAACAAAAAAGGGTTCAATGAACTACGAGATACTTATACAATTACAATCCCTAATAGTGATGTTCAGATTAAAGGAGCTTTCAAACAAATAGATTTTGTAAAAGAAAAAGTTTTAGTCGAAGTTCAGTTTGGTAAGTATGCTTTTATGTTTTATGATATGGCGAAATTCCAATACTTCTTTAATGAAAATAAGGCAGAAGTTGGAGTTGAAATAGTTCCTTCCCACGCACTTCAAAGCGAAATGTCAAGTGGAGTCTCATACGGCGAACAGCTTGTCTATGATATTGAAAGATTAAAAAGACATTTTCCTGCCGTGCCAGTTAAAGTAATTCTTGTGGAAGCTGACTAATAAATAAATGTGACATAACCAATCATCCCCGATGGCCTTTGGCGATAATGGTGGACTCAAAAAGTTATAACAATTTTTATTTCAAAGAAAGGTTAATATGGATTTACTTCAAGGCGGACTAGGCGCTATAATAGCTGAATATAAAAAAGCAACGGAGGAATTGATAAGGGTTCTTAGTAACGTCCCTCAAGAAAATTTTGTGAGAGTAGTTGATACGCAAACTAATGATGAGGATTGCAGATCAATTCAAACTATTTGCAGGCATGTTATTCGTTCCGGTTATGGTTATGCAAATTATATTTTGAACGCTTTGAACATTACAGTAGCTTTTCCAAAAGCAGATGAAATGAAAATTGAGAACAGTAATGATGCTGCCACTGAAATTAGAAATATGTGGAACTACAATTTTACCAATCTTTATGAACTGCGCAGAGAAAAGATAGAAGCAAATATGTTTTCAATTAAATTTACCACACGCTGGAATGAAGAGTTTAACTTCGAGCAAATACTTGAGCACGCAGTGGTTCATATACTCCGCCACAGAAGGCAAATAGAAAAGTTTATAATTTTAATGAAAGGGTGAGCTGTAATCCTGAAGAGTTAAGGGTTGGGCAAAGACTAATATTTTTCTCTTTTGTTTCTTCATCAAATCTATCATCATTAATTTTTACAAGTGCATTCCCAACAACCGTTCCGATTAATGCAGCAAGAACAGTATCGGAAAACCAATGATTGTTTGAATAGATTCTTTGATAAGCAGTAAGTCCTGCTAATGAATAAAGTGCAATTGATGCATAAACATTTTTTATGCTTGCAGCCAAAACCGATGAGGTGGTGAAAGCAACAACAGTGTGCCCTGAAGGAAATGAATTGTGCGGATTATCTGTTTCAAACCAATTAAAGATAAATGGTCCTTCGTTTAAGAATGGTCTGGCTCTTCCGCTTACTACTTTAATTATTTGAATGGCTGCACCCGATATTATAAGTGCTTCTCCAAGAATTCTGCCGGTGGTTTCTATTTTTTTATTTTCAGTTAGCAATCCTGTTGTGAATAATCCTGCTGAAAGAAGAACAGAATACAATCCGCTGCCATAATGTTCGCCAATATGAGTAACGGATTTCATTTTAGCATTTTGATTTCGCGCAGCAAGGTTTTTCATTTCCTTATCAAGCGAAAACGAAGCCGCAGTAGTAAGCACAAATGCAGTTGAATATAATAAATCGGTATTATCAAAGTTTGCAACACCTCCAGACAGTTTAGCACAATCATCTAAAGAATAATTTATCTGATTGCCAATTTCATTTATTTTCGAATCAAAATAATTACTGCTTGAATCGGAGCTGTTGGTTTGCGCATAAAAAATTGAAGACCAGAGCATCAATAAGATTACTGTATAATGTATTTGGTGTTTGGTCCTTTGATTATTCATTTTGATAATTGATATTCTAACAGGAGATGACTTATTATTTCGATTTCAAATTTAATAACATATTATTGATCGGCAAGGTTTAGGCAAGTAAAATATATGAGAGCATAATTCTGCATGTTAGCTCAACACTTTTTGGATTTTTTTACTCGAATTAATTTTAATAACTTTAAGTAAAATTATATACAAATCTTTTGAGGGCATCCGAATGTTTTCACAGAAATGGTTTAGGATTTCTTGCACAATTATGTTCTTACTGCTTGGAGTAACTGAAATATTCAGTCAACCTGGGAATTATTACAACACAATTTCAACATCCAGTCCTACTTTCGTAAACGATTTAAAAACAAGAATTAGAAGTCCATATACAAAAATAAGCTATGATTCATTTGATGAAACTAACATAGCAAATTTTGCTTCGATTAATAACGGGAATGGAACAAGGTCTGTCTTCTGTGTTTACTCTAATTATGAACATATATATACAGGCACTTTTACTTATCTCCCCATTAACCGTGAGCATACTTTTGCACACAGTTGGCAGCCAACCAATCCTTCAACTGGAGGAGACGAATATGCTGATCAGCATCATCTTTTCCCAACTCATGAAACTGCAAATAGCAATCGAGGTAGTCATCCATTCGGAAATGTTGTTAATCCAACTCAAACATTTCTGGAATCTAAAACAGGAACAGATGCCGGTGGTAATTTAGTATTTGAACCACGATTCTCAGATAAAGGTGATGTTGCAAGAGCATTATTTTATATGGTAGTAAGGTATGATGGACTTAGTGGAAATTCATGGACGTTCGATTGGCTCAACAATACCAGGCTACCTTCCCTTTCAGAAGACCCACAAGATGTAGCTACATTGATCGCCTGGCATAAGCAAGATCCTCCTGATAAATGGGAAGTTGATAGAAATAATTATGTGCAATCTATTCAACAGAATAGAAACCCATTTGTGGATCATCCGGAATGGGTGAATTATATCAACTTCAATAATCTAACTACATACTCACCTACCTATTCAGCAGAACCAACAAACTATGTTACAAATTTATCCACATCATTGTCTTCAAATTCAATAACCGTAAATTGGACTGACGCTGCTGCGGGTTCACAAGTGCCGTCCGGTTATCTTTTACTTGCTTATAGTAAAGACAATTATTTTATTCCAATTGATGGCTCCACTTACACTGATGATACAAATCTTTCAGATGGTGTTGCTTGTGTGAATGTTTCGTATGCCTCACCTGATAACTATACTTTTACAAATCTGATAAATAATACTACATACTACTTTACAATTTATTCATATAATGGAACTGGAACACAAATTAATTACAAGATTGATGGAACTGTTCCTCGGACTAATGCTCTTGTCAATACAGGTTTAGCAATTGAACCGACAAATCATGTTTTTAATTTTGCATCCGGTACAATAACACACAACTCCATTCAGCTAACATGGACAGATGCCGTGATTGAGAGTCAATTACCTGAAGGTTATTTAATATTAGCCAATACCACAGGTACTTTTACTCCTCCTTCTGATGGCACAGTTTACTCAGATGACACTACCCTTGCTGATGGTTCTGCTAAAGTTAATGTACTTTATTCAAGTTCGAATACCTATACTTTTTCGGGGCTAATGGCAAGTACACCATATTACTTTCGAATTTATTCATATAACGGAAGCGGAACTCAAAGAAATTATAAAACTGATGGAACAATTCCATCTGTAAATGCGGCAACACTTTCATCTCCGACTTTTCCTAATGCTTGGATAAATGAAATTCATTACGATAATATTGATGCCGATGTTAATGAGTTTGTCGAGGTTATCATTCAAAACAATTATACATCACCGTCAGATTTAGCAAAGTTTTCTGTTGTTCTTTATAATGGCAGCGGAGGATCATCCTACAATACAACACCATTGAGTTCCTTTACAAAGGGAGTTGTAGATTCCATCAAAGGGTTTACATATTTCTCATTTGTTTATCCTAGTAATGGTCTTCAGAATGGAGCACCAGATGGACTTGCCTTAAGTTATGATGGAAATTTACTTCAGTTTTTAAGCTATGAAGGTAGTTTTACTGGGGTTGGTGGTATTGCAAATGGTGTAACTTCAGTTGATATTGGTGTTTCCGAATCCAATTCGACCCCAATTGGTAGCTCACTCGGATTGACTGGCTCGGGAAATAGATATTCTGATTTTACATGGACAACATTTATTTCTTCTGCAACACGAGGAGCAATTAATGGTGGACAAACTTTGATATCATACACATTAAACCTTACCGCTCTGGTAGAAGGATTATTTAACGGTTCATCAATGATTTCGGATTCCATTACAATCCAATTGCACAATTCAATTTCGCCATATACCTTAGTTGAGGAAAAGAAAATTGTTCTTAACTCTTCTGGAGCCGGTTCGGCTATTTTTTATTCCGTTACCAATGCAACGGCATACTACATTATTCTAAAACATAGAAATGGAATTGAAACCTGGAGTTCAACAGCAAATCCATTCATTTCAAATTCTTTGACTTATAATTTTACCACCGATTCTTCTAAAGCATTTGGATTTAATATGACAAAAAAAGGAACAAAGTGGTGTATTTACAGTGGTGATGTGAACCAGGATGAGTTTATAGACGGAACTGATGTTTCAAACTGTTATAACAATTCAAATCTTGGACAATCTGGTTATGTTGTATCGGACCTTAATGGAGATGATTTTGTGGATGGAAGCGATGTTAGTTTAGCATTTAATAATAGCAGTCTAGGAATAGGTACATCAAATCCTACAAAAAGGTAAAAATTAAGCTAAATATTCGATCTTCACATTAAAGGGATCTGAATATGTCAACATCCCATCTCATTTTTATTCTTCTCATATTCTAAATAAAGTTCTTCATTTTTCCGTTGCACTTCATTTATAAATATTTGATATTTACTAAGAGTTTATAGTTAATAATAAATTTATTAGCTTAAAGGAAAAAATAATCTGACAATAACAATCTTAATGAATTAATGTGTTTTCATTATAGGTTAAATAAATAATAAACATATAAAATTATAATAAGGAGAATTCATGAAAGCGAGTCTGACTATTTTAACAATTTTGATTGCGATTTTAATCAGTCCTTTGCACTATTCAGAACCGGGATTTAATGGTATAACACCCGGATGTGGTGGTTCAGGGTGCCACACTTCACAAGCTGGTATTGTGTCTGTAACAGCTATCGGCAATCTTCAAGTCAGAGTTACACTATCAAGTGCAACGGGTAATGTAGCAGGAGAATTAGTTGATGCAAATGGGAATGTTGTTGTTGTTCAAACCGCAACGAGTACCAATCCATTTGTTTTGACGGCACCTTCAATAGGAACTTATACTGTTAATGCTGGTTACAAAAACCCTTCCAGAAGGTGGGAATCAATAACAAATATTACTCTGCCTGTGGAATTAGTGTCATTTACTGCCAAGATTAATAAGAATAATGTACTTTTAAAGTGGATTACTGCCACAGAAACTAATAATTATGGTTATGATATTGAGAGATCAAAAGTTGGCGGCACCTGGAAAAAAATTGGATTTATTAACGGAGCAGGAAACAGTAACTCACCGAAAAGTTACGAATATTCAGATTTCAATTTGTCTCCAGGAAAATATTCTTACCGATTAAAACAAATTGATCTGGATGGCTCAATTGAATATAGTCCCATAGTAGAAATAATAATTGAAAATCCAAAAGAATTTGAACTGAACCAGAACTACCCTAATCCTTTCAATCCTTCAACTAGAATCAAATATCAATTATCAAATTCCTCACAAGTATTATTAAAAGTTTATGATATGAATGGTAATGAGGTTGCTACGCTTGTTAATGGATATAAGGTTGCTGGAAATTATGAAGTTGAATTTGACGCTTCAAATTTTTCTTCAGGTATCTATTTCTATAAACTGCAAGCTGAAAATTTCGTTGATACTAAAAAGATGATTTTACTACATTAAGATTTTATCATCCTTAGGTGAGACTCATCTTAGCTCTAAGCAGGTGAGTCTCATGCTCATAACACACCGAATTGTATTTGTTAAAGCTTTTTAATTATTTTTAACATGAAATAACTCATCTATTAGTCACCTTTGGGAGAAATATTTATGAGTATTACCAACAAAGCATTGGCAGAATTCTTCGGTACATTCTGGTTGGTTCTTGGAGGATGTGGAAGTGCTGTTATAGCTGCTGCCTTCCCCGGTGTGGGAATCGGTTTGCTCGGTGTAGCATTAGCTTTTGGTTTAACTGTTTTAACCATGGCTTATGCTATCGGACATGTTTCAGGATGTCATCTTAATCCTGCTGTTACATTAGGATTATGGGCAGGCAGAAGGTTTAAAGCGTCAGAAATCCTTCCTTACATAATTGCACAAGTATTAGGTGCAATTGCAGGTGCCGGAGTTCTTTATCTAATTGCAAGCGGACAAGCTGCATTTGATATTAATGCTGGCTTAGCATCCAATGGTTACGCTGATCATTCACCTGGATTTTATTCTCTTTCCTCAGGATTTGTAACTGAAATTGTTATGACTTTCATGTTTCTGCTTATTATACTTGGCAGTACTGATAGTAGGGCACCGAAAGGTTTTGCCCCAATTGCAATTGGCCTTGGTTTAACACTAATCCATTTGATTAGTATTCCTGTCACCAACACATCCGTTAATCCTGCAAGAAGCACTGGTCCTGCTATATTTGTCGGTGGTCGGGCTTTAGGGCAATTGTGGCTTTTCTGGGTTGCTCCAATTATTGGAGCTTTGCTCGCAGGATTTACTTATAATCTTATAGCTGGAAAATCTAAAGATTAATTTTTGAGTGAAACTCATTTAAAAAGTGAGTTTCACTTTTAAAAATCTCTTCTTAAAACTCACAAACAATTCCTCTTCTATTGTCTAAAAAACATTATGATCATTGATAATTTTATTCTATGATAAATCAATAATTAGCAATAAATTGTAAATGTAAATTTATTTCTGAGAGAAAACATGAATATAAATCGTTTACTTTTCACCTTTGTAATAATATCATTAATAATTCCGTTCACTTACAGCACACCTAACATGAATGGAACATCAGGATGCAGTGGATCAGGATGCCATACATATCAAACTGGCATTGTATCCGTTACAATGCTTAGCAACCTTCAGGTAAGAGTTACAGTAAGTGGAACTACAAGCAAAGTTGCAGGTGAACTTGTAAATTCAAGTGGAAGTGTTGTTGCAGTTATTAATAGCACAAGTACCAACCCATTCACTTTGACTGCTCCTTCTGCCGGAACTTATAAAGTGAATGCCGGTTACAAAAGTCCTTCAAGAAGATGGGATTCAACATCAATAGTAATTGCTTTAACTGATGTAAGAAATAACTTAATGGAAGGTACACCTCACTCTTATGTTCTTCATAATAATTTTCCTAATCCTTTTAATCCATCAACACAAATAAGTTTTTCAATTCCTGAAAGAAGCATTGTTAGCTTGAAGATATATGATCTGATAGGGAACGAAATTGTTTCTCCGATAAACGAGGAGAAAGAATCCGGCAGTTACTCATATACTTTTAAAGCAAATAATTTTTCATCGGGAACTTACTTCTATAGGATGGAAGCTGTATCTGTTTCTAATAGTAGAAGAGGATTTAGAGAAACCAAAAAAATGTTGTTGACTAAATAAGCCACCCAATATCTTCAAAATTGTGAGATGGTTCACAAAATTACACCCTTGTTCTAATTTTGAATCTCAATCACTTGACTTTGAATTGCCAATAGTTGATTTTCATCAACAATTAATCTTCAGTTAAGATTATTTCTCATATCATTATATTAAAATTCATTAAAACTAAAGAGGTGCTGCATGAAATACCGTGTGCTATTTTTTTCCTTTTTATTTGCGAGCTGTGCATTTACAATTAATGCACAAATATTAAATGCTGGGTTTGAAGACTGGAGTGCAAGCGGAAATCCAAACAATTGGACAGCAACTAACGCCCCTCCAAGCTATATCACAATTCTGAAAACAAGCGATGCACACTCAGGCAGTTGGGCTGCTGAAGGTGATGTTGTGCTTTTCAGTGTATTCACAATTGGGCCATCATTATACAGTGGTGAAAATACAGAAGGATTTGCAGTTAATTTTCGTCCAGGTGCATTAAAAGGATATTATAAATTCACTTCTGTTCAAAGTGATTTTCTTCAGGTACAAGCTAACTTTAAGAAGAATGGTACATATATGGGTGTTGGAGCTAATAATTTAAGTCCTGTTGGTACATACACTCAATTTAGTATTGATATCACCTATCTTTCTGCTGATGTTCCGGATACTGTCATTATAGCAATTTTTGCTTCTAACAGTACTGGTTTTCCTCATGTAGGAACCAAAATGTTTATTGATGATTTAGCTTGGGGAAGCGCAACTGATATTACTGATAAAGGCAATCAAATTCCTGATAAGTTTAGCTTAGAACAAAATTATCCTAATCCATTCAATCCATCTACCAAAATACATTGGCAATCACCGATCAGCGGTCAGCAATCTCTGAAAATTTATAATGTGTTGGGGGATGAAGTCGCAACTCTTGTTGATGAATATAAACCTGCTGGAAATTATGAAATTGAGTTTAACGCCTCGCATTTATCAAGTGGAATATATTTCTACAAATTGGAAGCTGAAGATTTTACAGAAACTAAGAAGATGATATTGTTGAAATAATTTTTATTATCAAGTACTTAAAAACTTGATTCCACTACAAATAATTTTGTGGCAATCAGACTTCACTATATAGTCGTTTATCTTTTAGTTGTGAAGACCAATTCTGTATTTCAAGTTTAACCCTAAATATATTTTTAATTTTAAGAAAGCGTTCTATGCAAAAGATTTTTTTTACATTTTTATGTTTTTCAATCTATATCCAATCCCCATTGGCACAATGGGTACAAACTTCCGGTCCTGAAGCTGGTTCAGTTAGTGCACTCTTTCGCGATGGGGCAAGTATGTTCGCAGGAACCTACGGCGGCGGTGTGTTTCGCTCATCAAACAATGGGTCAAATTGGGTTGAAAGCAGTAATGGCATTCAATATACTTCAGTTGAAGAAATTAAGAAGAGCGGCTCGTTTCTCCTCGCAACCGGAACTGTTAGTGTTTATCGCTCATCTGATAATGGAGCAACATGGACGCCAACAACCGGACTTCCGACTGGTAATGGTGTTCGGCGTTTAGCTGTTGATGGTTCAACTGTGTATGCCGCCACAGCAGGAAAGGGGATCTATAAATCTACTGACAATGGTGCAGCTTGGTTTGTCTCAAGTACTGGATTACCCAATGCTTTCTCTTATACATATTGCGGAGATGTAATTATTAATGGAAGTACTATTCTTTGCTCTTCAACAGATAACAGCACTGCAGGTATATTTCGTTCAACCGATGCCGGTGCAACCTGGACTAACACTAACTCCAGCATTATGGGCTTTAGTGCTGCGAATGTGCTTCGCATTGATGGAGCAAACATTTATGCAGGCGGTTCGAAAGTATGGAAGTCAACCGATGGAGGACTGAATTGGAGCGTACTTGGCACAGGGATTCCGGAAAACTCCGGTGTTTCAGATATTCTTGTTGACGGTACTACAATTTATGCTGCGGCTAAAGGTATTTATCGTTCGACAAATAATGGCCTAAACTGGAATTTGCCTGACACAGTCACGCTAACAAGTTATATTTATAGACTGCTGAAGGATGCTTCAGTTCTCTACGCAGGAAGCGGCGGTCGGGGTGTGTTTAAATCCACCGATAATGCAGTGACATGGGCTTCAACAAACACAGGCTTGAGAGCCGCGAGAAATTCACTTCTTCTTTCCAATGGCTCAAATGTTTTTGCAGCTGGAAGTGGCGTTTATGTTACGAGCAATGATGGAGCAACTTGGCAAAATTCCGACGCTGGGATTAGCATGAATTTTTTAGATGCCTCTGTGTTTCAACAACATAATGGAAAGTTTTTCCTTGGTGCAGAAAAATTATATCGCTCAACAGACAATGGAACTTCATGGTCACTTCCAGTTTCTGGTATGCCTGCATTTGGCGTAACTTCATTGACTGGGACATCCAACGTACTTTTTGCTGCGGCGGGTAGTTTGCATAAAAGTACCGATGAAGGTTTAAATTGGTCTCCAGTCTCACCCGGTTGGTTTCCATATTGTCTTGCAAATACAGGAAGTTCAATACTCGCAGGAACTAATAATGGAATCTTTCGGACGACGAATGAGGGTGCTGCATGGAATCCAACAACTGGACTGCCAAGCTTTACTGGCATAGGTTTATTTGCAGTAGTTGGAACAACCATTTTTGCAGCAAGAGATTTTAGTAAAGAAATTTATAAAAGCACTGACGATGGCATAAGTTGGTCAGTTCTTCCGAACATTCCGGGAGTATCAAACCCGACTTCATATTTTCTTCCTTACGGTTCTATTCTTTTTGCTTCATTTGATAATAATGGAATCTTTGTCACTCAAAATCTTGGATCCGGCTGGACAAAAATTTCAACTGGTCTACCGCAAGCGGTCGTTTATTCATTAGCTATTGCGAACGGATACCTTTTCGTCGGTACTGAAGGAAATAGCGTGTGGCGACGACCATTATCACAAATTACTGCTGTTGATAATGGAGGGAATAGTTTGTCGAGACAATTTTCACTTGAACAGAACTATCCCAATCCTTTCAATCCATCTACCCAAATCCAATATCAAGTATCAAGCAACTCCCACGTATCTCTGAAAGTTTTTGACGTTCTTGGTGAGGAAGTGACGGCTCTTGTTGATGAGTTAAAAGAAAAGGGAATATATGAAATAGAGTTTGAATCAAAAGGATTGGCAAGTGGAGTTTACTACTATAAACTTTCTTCAGGCAATTTTACTCAGACTAAGAAAATGATTTTAATTCGTTGAAAATTATATAATAATTGGTGTTGGGAGAATTTATATGAAAAAAAGTCTATTAATATTTTTTAGTTTTTTTCTTATTATGCTACCTTTCACCAAAGCTCAATGGCAGCCGGATTTTCGTTTAACAAATAGTACTGGCTTTTCCTTGAACAGCTCGATTGTATCAAATGAGAATTATTTACACGTCGTTTGGCAGGATACAAGAGATGGAGGAAACAACGAAATTTATTATAAACGCTCGTCTAACGATGGAGTATCATGGGAGAGTGATGTTAGACTTACCAATAACTTGGGAACTTCTCAACTACCGTCAATAGCAGTCTCGGGAACTTATGTATATGTTGTTTGGGAAGATAATTTTGATGGTAATCCTGAAATCTATTTCAAACGTTCTACTGATAATGGCGGAAGTTGGGGAGGGAATATCCGGCTTACAAACGATGTTGATGTTTCGTCATCTGCAAAAGTCTCTGCTTCAGGCTCCCATGTACAATTGATTTGGAGAGATGTTTCAAATGGATTTTTTGAAATATTTCATAAACACTCAAATGATTGGGGAGCAACATGGAGTAATGATACAATATTGACATCACATACGTCTGGAATTCCTGGAAATATTTCGCTATCAACAATTGGTTCAAACGTTCATATTGCTTGGTCGGACAGTCGAGATGGGAATAACGAGATATATTATAAACGGTCAACTAATAGTGGTGAAACATGGGAAACTGATATTCGACTTACAGTTGATGCTTCAATATCAGAAGTACCTTCAATAACATGCTCATCATCCAGTGTCCACATTGCCTGGCTCGATCTTCGTGACGGCAACAATGAAATTTATTATAAACGTTCTACAGATGCGGGTATAACCTGGAGTGTAGATTTAAGATTGACAATGGGCCCACTTTGGTCTCAAAATCCATACATCGTTCTATCTGGAACGATAGTTCATCTTGTCTGGCAGTATGGTTCATCAAACTTCGAAATATTTTATAAACGTTCAACCAATAACGGAGTAAGTTGGGGAGACAGCACCCAATTGTCAAATTCACTAAGTGTGGCGCGTAATACTGCTATATCTGTTTCCAGTCTTTCTACACATGTTCTGTGGACTGATACACGCCATGGAAGTACAAATCATGAAATTTATTATAAACGAAACCCGACAGGAAATACTTTAGGTACGATTACTCAAGATAGTGAAACGGCTAAGACATTTTCTCTTTCACAAAACTATCCCAATCCATTTAACCCGAGTACTAAGATAAGTTGGCAGTCACCAGCAGACGGTTGGCAAACTCTAAAAGTTTACGATGTACTTGGAAATGAAGTTGTCACTTTAGTAAATGGATATATACTAACTGGAAGCTATGAAGTGGAGTTTAATGCTCCGCAGTTAGCAAGTGGAATATATTTCTACAAATTGGAAACTGGAGATTTTGTTAAGACGAAGAAGATGATTTTGCTGCGATAATAAATCCACTTGATTTTTTTATAGGGGAAAACGAGAGGAGTTAATTTTTAGCAGCTTAATTAAAACTAAGAATAGTGTTATTTCACACAGAGTAAGCAGTCTAATGTGTCAAGGGCCACATAATGTTCCGATCGGGTGTGAGGCAAGAAGTGAAACAAAAGGGAATAATCATGAAATTATTTTTACCGCTTGCTTCTCACCTCTCGCGACTTACCTTAGCAATATCAATCAACTATTTAATTATTACGCTGTCGAAGTACTTCGAATAAAAGAATGCCGGTAGAAACCGAAACATTTAAGGATTGAATTTTCCCTAACATCGGTATCTTAATTAGAAAGTCACAATTTTCAGAGACAAGCTTTCTAATTCCTTTTTCTTCATTGCCGACAATTACAGCGGCAGGCAGTTTATAATCCACTTCAGTAAATTCTTTTGCTTCATTAAGGTATGAACCGAAAATCCAAAATTTATTTGCCTTTAACTCGTTAATCGCATTAACCAGATTATCAACAACACAAATCTTTAAATGCTCGGTAGCACCCGCAGAAGTTTTTACAACAGTTTCGTTAATTGGCGCAGAAAAATATTTGGTAACTATAACTCCATCAACTCCGGAACACTCAGCAGTTCGTAAAATTGCACCAAGGTTATGCGGGTCCTGAATTGTATCGAGCATTAATATTAATGGATATTTTTTTTGCGCGCTGTCTTGTATTATTTCTTGCAGAGAAAAATATTTTTGCGATGATTTTCTCGCAGCAACACCTTGCGCATTTGGATTTGTAGTGATTTGTTTGAATTTCTCATTTGAAACCTGGCTATATCGAATCAACCTCTTCTTACATGCAATACGAATTGCATCTATTATCCCTCCTCTTTGATCGTGTAAGATATAAACCTGGTCTAATTCTTCACCAGAATTTATTGCTTCAAGAACAGGCTTTCTTCCAATAATCAGAGCCATTATTTCTTAGTCTCAATTTTAATAAACGGAGGAGGGTCGAATCGTTTTAAATCTCTATTCATTGTGAAATAAGAAAAACCAATTACACCTGCAATCATCATAGCAACAGCAATAAGTTGTGCCTCAGATAATCCGAATAATAATCGTGGATTAAGTCTTATAAACTCAACCGAAAGTCTTTCCAAACCTGCAAGCATTAGATACACGGTAAAGAGTTTTCCATCTGACCATAATTTCTTTCTAAGCTTCCAAAGAATAAAGAATATTATTGCCATGATTAGAAATTCATAAACAGGAGTTGGGTGCAATGGAGTATTATCTGG
>CAYMKU010000031.1:0-2553 GCA_964391015.1 uncultured Ignavibacteriaceae bacterium | reverse complement strand
AGCTTGGCTCCAATAATTCCAAATATTATCGCAATTAAAGTAACTTCCGTTGAAATATTAGGATTCATTTTTCTGCGCTCAATTTCTTTCGTAAAAATATAGCTTGCAACAATGAAGGCAATTCCGAGCATCAAGCCATAACTGTAAACTGTAAATGGACCTATCTTAAATAATTCGGGATACATTCTTCATCCTTTATTCGAATGTGAAACTTTTTTGGTCAATTGAGAATGAACAAAACTTTCTGTTATTTTTTTTCTCAGGTAAAAATTCTTCAATCAGCTTAATTTCTTTTTTGAAAACATTAAAATCAACTTTCGCACCGTTTATGCTGCCATCTTTTTTTATGATGTTCACTGTGTATTCTCCATAAAGGTCTTCAAAAAACACCTCACCTAATGCGGTATAAACTTGAGTGAAATATGTCTGCTTAGGAGTTAGTCCAAGAATACTTATGTCAATTATCTTTTTTTCTTTTTTGCTTAGTGTTGTAATGCCGTAGTTCATGCTTGAAAAAAGCTTTGTGGTTTCCAAAGCAAAAAGATATTGCTGCACTTTTTTCTGTGGATTGAACCTAAATGAAATGTTACAATTAAATTCAAGTTCGGCTTCTTTTTTGAGTGGGACTGCTTCCTTAAGCTTTTCAATAGTTTTCTTCCTGGCTTTAGCAATTTTGGGAACTAACTTTGGTTTTTTGAGAGGCATAAAACCTAGTCGGTTGTAATATTTGCTAAATCAGATATTGGAATTTGCTTCTGCTCGCCTGTTTGCATGTTCTTCAAAGAAAAATATCCTGATGAATATTCATCGCCGCCAAAAAATAATACGAAGCGAGCGCTGAGCTTATTCGCTTCTCTCATTTGTGCTTTTGCACTTCTGTTCAGATAATCAAATTCCACAGAAAAATTTTTTCTTAAAATAGAAGCAGCTTCGTAAACTTTTGCGGAAAGATTTTCGCTGAGCTTTACAATGTAAAAATCTAATTTTTCATCAGGAAGGTTTAATGAATTTTCATTCTCGCAAGCCAGTAAAATTCTTTCTATGCCAGCAGCAAAACCAACTCCAGGAGTCGGCTTTCCTTCCAATTGTTCTGCAAGAAGATCATATCTTCCTCCGCCGCACAATGCACTTTGTGAACCAACTTTCCCGCTAATTATCTCAAAAGTTGTTCTTGTATAATAGTCTAACCCGCGCACTAATTTTGCATCAACTTCAAAAGGAATTTCAACATCATGTAAAACATTTTTCACAAGATTAAAATCATTTTTACTTTCATCATCAAGGTAATCTAAAAGCATCGGTGCATCTTTTAGCAAATTTTGATCGGACTCAATCTTGCTGTCAAAGATCCTCAGAATATTAGTATCAACTCTCTTACGGCTGTCTTCTGAAAGTTTATTTTTCTTATCACTTAAAAAATCTTTCAGCACTTTCTTATATTTTTCTCTCGCTTCCGGAACACCAAGTGAATTTATTTTCACAGTCAAATCTTTCAATCCCAATCGTTTCAATATATCATATGAAACTTGAATCATTTCTGCATCGAGAAGCGGTGATGTACTGCCAAGTGCTTCAGCACCAAATTGGTGAAACTGACGAAACCGTCCAGCTTGAGGCCTTTCCTGCCTGAACATTGGGGAAATGTAGTAAAGTTTAGTCAACGGCTGCTTGCTTGCAAGAGAATGCTCAATGTATGCACGCATAACAGATGCAGTCATTTCGGGTTTTAGAGTAATGCTCGTCTGACCTTTATCAAGAAAAGTGTACATTTCTTTTCCGACGATGTCTGTTTCTTCCCCAATTCCACGAGCAAATAAAATTGTCTCCTCAAAAACGGGAGTTCTGATTTCAGAATAGTTAAAATTTTTGAAAACATTTTGAATTACATATTCTAAATATTTCCATTTAGGAATGTCGGCTGGTAAAATATCTTTTGTTCCGGTTACGGCTTTAATCATTTGAGGTTTTCAGAAATAAGAAAGAATAGGTTAGCAATTTTGTTTTTTGTTCAAACATCAAAATAATTTTGCTCTTCAATTTTGAACAGCTCAACAATCTCATCATTTGATTTTGCATGAACAAGCTTTTCTCTAAACTCATCTTTGTTCATCATGCGTGAAATTCTGCTTAGCAATTTTATGTGTGTTGAAACCATGTTATCTTTACCCACAAGAAGAAAAACTAAATGAACGGGCTGGTTATCTAATGCCTGGTAATCAATTGCGGTTTCAGTCTTACCGAATGCAGCAAGAATTTCATTAACAGCATTTGTTTTGCCATGAGGAATTGCAAATCCTTTTCCTACACCGGTGGACATAATTTTCTCACGGTCAAGAACTGCATCACGTACTTTCTTTAAATCAATTACACGGGAGTCATTCTTGAATAAATCAATTAATTCATTAATTACATCTTCTTTAACTGTGCTTTTAAGATCAGCAATTATAAAGTCTTTATGGAGTAAATCGGATAATTTCATTTAATAAGAAAGTTGTTCTGAGAAACGAATTCAATTACAAACGCAATTTAAGAATACCGAATATGTTTAGCAAT
>CAYMKU010000030.1:0-49929 GCA_964391015.1 uncultured Ignavibacteriaceae bacterium | reverse complement strand
TACTTGAGCGAGCGACGGGGCTCGAACCCGCGACATTCAGCTTGGGAAGCTGACACTCTACCAACTGAGTTACGCTCGCAGTAACGGCTAAATCTTTCTTCGGTAAGTTACTCATGAGAAATGATTATTTCAAGAAAGTTGTGCCGCCTCAATATTTAACAATCTTGATATACCTACTATAGTTAAGGTGATGTTATTATATTAAATTACAAACAGAAAATTATTTTATTGCAACTAACATCATCAAGCATGATGAATTTTTCAGAATTAATATTTAGTTGTTTATAATTAAAAAATTTTTCTAATGAGGAAGGTTATTAGTAAAAGTAAAGATATTTATCCAACCGGATCAACTCTATACAAGGAATTGGATGAACATACTGTATCCGCAAGCCCATTTTCTCAATTTAAATTGTGGATGCGTGAAGCAATTAAATTAAAACTTCTAAATCCAGATGCCATGATACTGGCAACAGCTAACAAAAAAGGTATTCCGTCAGCAAGAGTTGTTTTGTTAAAAGGATATGATGAGAAGGGGTTCGTTTTTTTCACCAATTACGAAAGTGATAAAGCAAGAGAGTTGAGTGAAAATCCAAATGCCACGTTACTTTTCTTTTGGAATGAATTAGTGAGACAAGTTAGAATCAGTGGAAAAGTAAAATTGGTTTCTAAGGAAGAATCGCAGTCATATTTTGCAACAAGGCCAAGAAATAGTCAATTGGGAGCTTGGGCATCAAATCAAAGCAGCGTGATTGCTAATCGTGAATACTTAGAGCAGCAGTTTGAAGTGATGAAAAAGAAATTTAGTAATCAAGATGTTCCTTTGCCACCTTTCTGGGGGGGGTATCGAGTTATCCCGAGAAAATTTGAATTTTGGCACGGCAGAGATAATAGATTACATGATCGGATTTGTTATAAATTAAAAATGGGAAAGTGGAAAATAGAAAGGTTAGCTCCGTGACAAAATTTTTGGTTGGGGATCACTTGGTCAGAAAATAAATTAGACTGAAGAATCTTACAATCTCAATTTTTTTTGTACCACTGGGGATTCCAAAAGAAATGCACGAATCGAAATTGCACTTATTATTATTATTCCCCCAACAATAGCTAAAAACGCTGGCACTTCACCATAACCTATTAAAACCCAAACCGGGTTTAATACTGGTTCAATCATTGAGATTAAAGATGCTTCTATTGCGTAGATTCGTTTTAATCCATAGCTAAAAAAAGCATAAGGAATACCTATTTGAAAAATTCCAAGGAAAGCAATCATACTTAAATCTGTTAGAGTGTATTTCGAAACCGAGAAAAGAGATGGCAGACAAATAATGGTTATTAATACATTCCCATAAAAGATAGAACTGAATTGATATTCGGGCTTATTTTTTCTCATTCCAATTAAGAAAGCTGCAAAAGCAATTCCTGATAGGAGGGCAATCACATTTCCTTCCATGTGACCAGGCGTTAGTTCTCCAATGAAAAAGAGAAACATTCCAACAAAGCAAAAAACTATAGTGCCTATATTCACAATTTCATATTTGGTTTTATTAATTATTGGTTCAAGAATCAAAACATAAATTGGAGCGGTGTATTGGAGAAAGATTGCATTAGCCGCAGTTGTCATTTTCGTTGCTACAACGAATAAGATTAGAATTCCGGCGTAAGATATGGCATTTATTATGGTTAATGTATTTACTTCCAAAAGCTTTTTTCTAAAAAGAATTATAAATACCAGTGCAGCAAAAACGGATCTTAAACATGAAAGCTGAAGTGCATTTAGCGAAATAAGTTTTATAAATATCCCACCAGTGCTCCACAAGAGTGCTGCAACAATTACTGCTAACATTCCTTTTCTATGATCTGCTAATTTTCGCATTTAAATAGTGTCTTTTATCTGTTGGAAATTTAAGAATTGTTTAGCAAAATATAGTAGCACTTAAAAAAAATTACACAGAATTTTAATGAACTGGATTTATAATCTTACAGATCATACTGCTGATATTGCATTTGATGTTGAAGCTGATTCATTAAATGAGTTGTTTATCGCATCTGCCAATGCATTACGCGAATTAATATCAGATGAAACAAACATAGAGCACTGTCTTGATAAGTCATTAGTACTTCAAGAAGATAGTTTAGAAATTTTGTTAGTATCATTTTTAAGTGAGTTAAATTATCTTTTTCAGTCAGCAAACTGGGTGATTAGTTCAATCCAGCAGATTGAAATTTATGAAGAAAACAATTTGTGGAATTTATCCGCAAATATTCTGGGTGGTTATTTTAATCGGGACCAGATCAAGCTCAAATCTGAGATCAAAGCCATAACATATCATCAAATGAATATTCTGAAAAAGAGCATGAAATTTTCAACGAGGATTATTTTTGATATTTGAATATTATTAATCCGTGTTTTATTTATGAGGGATAGATTTTAAAATGACAATGATCATAAACGGAATAGAATTAAAAAGACTAAGTGATAATCTTTGGGAAATTCCAAAGTCAGGAGATATGAATGTTCCAGGGCGAATTTATATTTCACAAAAAATGATGGAAATATTTCTGCAAAATGATGAGGCACTGCAGCAGGTAATTAATGTTGCGCAACTTCCAGGTATTCAAAAATACAGTTTAGCGATGCCTGATATTCATTGGGGATATGGTTTCCCAATCGGCGGTGTTGCCGCTACCGATTTGCAAGAAGGAGTTATTTCTCCAGGAGGTGTTGGTTATGATATTAATTGCGGAGTAAGACTTGCAGCTACATCATTGGAATATAATTTTGTACAAGACAAAATTGAAGCTCTCATCTCAAACTTATTTCAAACTATACCAACCGGAGTTGGTGCTCATGGTGCGATCAAAAAATTATCCCAGAATGAAATAAGACATGTTTTGACAAAAGGATCTGTTTGGGCATTGGAAAACGATCTCGGTCAACAATCAGATATTGATTTTACAGAAGAAAGCGGTACTTTAAAAAATGCTGATCCAGATGCAATTAGTCAACGTGCAATAGAACGAGGTATTGATCAAGTTGGTACATTAGGTTCAGGTAATCACTTCTGTGAAGTTGATGTAGTTGAAGAAATTTATAATGATAAAGCTGCAAGTATTTTCGGTTTGTGCAAAAATCAAATTGTAATTCAGATACATACAGGATCACGCGGACTCGGTTATCAGGTTTGTGATGATTATCTAAAGACAATTTTGAAAGCGAGCAATTCCTACGGATATAAACTTCCTGATAAGCAGTTGGCTTGTGCTCCGATTGATTCAAAGGAAGGAAAAGACTACCTGAGTGCAATGCAATCTGCTGCGAATTTTGCATGGAACAATCGTCAGGTAATCATGCACCTTGTTAAAAAAAGTTTTTTAAAAACATTTAAGATGACAGAATCTGAATTGGGATTTAGCTTAGTTTATGATGTGTGCCATAATATTGCTAAGATTGAGGAACATAGAATCAATGGTGAAACAAAAAAAGTATGCGTTCATCGTAAAGGAGCAACAAGAGCGTTTCCTCCTGGAAGTAAGATGATCCCGTCAAAATATCGAGAAGTTGGGCAACCAGTTTTAGTCCCAGGCGATATGGGTAGGTACTCTTTTGTAACTGTTGGTACAGAGAAAGCGATGCTTGAGACCTTTGGAAGCTCGTGTCATGGTGCGGGAAGAAATTTAAGTCGAACAAAAGCCGTAAAAGATGCAAAGGGCAGAAATCTTTTTGATGAGTTAAAGCAAAAGGGAATTGTGATTCAGGCAACTGGCTACAAAACAATTGCTGAGGAGATGCCCGAGGCGTACAAAGATGTATCTGAAGTTGTTGATGTAATGCATAAAGAAGGAATAACTAAAAAAGTTGCTAAGCTAAGACCCATAGGTGTGATAAAAGGATAATTTTTTATCTACCGATTCTTCTTCCGAAATTTCTCGGTAATAAAAAATAAATGTACATAAAATTTTCTTTTGTGGTATTTGGGGCTTCCATCACTACAATATTCATTCTAATCTTATTAAATTTCTCTTCAAAATAAAACAATGTTGAAAAACTATCCTTTAAAAGATCAAAAAGCGTTCTTGTTATTAGGAGAATTATCTTGATTATAGAAATAATTTTCCTAATTGTAATTTCCGGCTATTTCATTCAGTCCGTTTTATTTATTATAGGCAGTTCTAAAAAATTTTCTCGAACTACTGGAGAAAAGTTACCGGATGTTTCGGTGATAGTGGCTGCAAGAAATGAGGAACGGAGCATCTTAAAATGTTTGAAATCGCTTGACAAGCTTGAGTATCCAGAAGAAAAACTTCAAATAATTTTGGTTGATGATAGATCAACTGATAATACTGGCAATATCATTGATAATTTTATTCTCAATAAATCTAAATTCACGAAGATTTTAACTAAAAAAGAGATTGGAAGACTTAAAGGTAAAACGAATGCTTTGGCTAATGCAATTGAGATCGCAACAGGAGAAATAATCCTTACCACAGATGCCGATTGTGTTATGGTTCCTTCCTGGATTAAAACTACAGTTTCATATTACCAAGATGATGTTGCAATGGTTAATGGTTTCACTACGCAAACGGCAAATAGTAATTTTTCTGGAATGCAGGCAATAGATTTTATCTATCTTTTAATTGTAGCAGCAGGTACAATTAACATGGGGACTCCTATCAGCTGCATCGGAAATAATATGTCTTATCGGAAGAAAGCATACCTCGAAGTTGGTGGTTATGAGAATCTTACTTTTAGTATAACTGAAGATTTTAATTTGCTTAAAGCTATAAATAAGCTTAAAAAGTATAAAATTATATACCCGCTAAACAAGGATGCCCTTGTAACATCAGCAGCTTGTACGGATATCAGATCATTGTATCACCAGAAAAAAAGATGGTCTATAGGTGGATTGAGAGCCCCCTGGGAAGGTTATGTGATTTTCGTTTTTGGATATTTGGCCAATGTTCTGACTTTATTAACTCCCTTATTCTTATCAAAGACTTGGCTTTATTTAGTTTTGTTTAAACTTGCAACAGATTTATTTCTTTTGCTCCCTGCGTACATAAAGCTTGGGCTAGTTAAGGATTTGAAGTATTTCATCACATTCGAAATTTATTATTTGGTTTATGTAACATTGCTTCCTACAATAATTCTCTTTACGGGTAAAAGAGTTAATTGGAAGGGGAGGAAATATTAATTTTGTTTTAACCTTTCCTCAATAAATAATTATTAACAAGGATTGAGTACACTCGAAAATTTAAGAATGATTCTACAAGTATTCAAAAAACTCTAATATTTAAATGATAAAACTTTCAGCTGAGATTTTGATCTATGTAATGATATTAATAAGCAGTATTCATCCGCAAGTCAAGCAAGAATGGTTTCCTGCTGATTTGAACATTCAACCATTCACAGCAAATGTAATTGAGCCAAAAGCTGGATTTGAATTTCTAATTGGCAGAAGCGAGCTTCAGTTGAATGTTGGAATATCGAGGGATATTTATTTAATGACCAATGAAAACTGCTCTTTGTCTTTTGGAACGGATTTCTTCACATATTCTCGGTTGAGAAGTGAAAGAGATTTTCATTTTCCTGTCGATGCAATAGATTATTTGTTCGGTATTAATGCAGCATATAAAATGAATAAAGGTACTAATGAGTATGGCTTTCGATTTCGCCTTAGTCATATCAGCGCTCACTTTGTTGATGGACACTTCGATCACAGAACAAGTTCATGGCGCGATGGTAGAACTCCACAGGTTTACAGTAGAGAGTTTGTGGAAATCTTTCCATTTTATAAAATCGAAACTTTAAGACTATATGCGGGCTTTACCTATATATTTAATGTTACACCTGAATATTTGGGAAAAGAAATTTATCAAGCTGGGTTTGATTATTATTTACCTGATATGGGCTTTGCTATTTTTAGTCCCTTTGTTGCTTATGATTTTAAGCTTGGCAAAATTGATAAATTCTCAGGCAGTAATTCACTTGTTGCAGGATTGAAATTTGGTAATCCCGACTCCAGAGGTTTTAGCATTAGATTTTCTTATCTTTCGGGCAAAAGTATTCACGGAGAATACTTCGATATAGCTGAAAAGTATTCGTCAATAGGATTTAACTTAGAACTTTAATATGTCCGACTCTTACTCGACTGACTCCTCATTACACTTCACGAAGATAATCAATCAACCGAAGAAGAAAAGATACTGGCTTCATATTAGTTTGTTGATTATTACCTTTATTACTACAACTATTGCAGGTGTAGAGTGGACTACAGCTCAAATTGGTCCATACTCATTTGAGACATTACTTAGGGGGTTACCGTATTCTCTTTCTATTCTTTTTATTATTACATGCCATGAATTTGGGCATTATTTTGCTGCAAAATATCATAAAGTTGATGCAACTCTTCCTTATTATATTCCGTTTCCTCCTATAACAGGATTCATAAATTTTGGGACAATGGGAGCAGTTATTAAAACTGTTTCACCGGTTAGAACTAAAAAAGCAATGTTTGATATTGGAATAGCGGGCCCAATTACTGGATTCATAGCAAGCTTAATAGTCTTGACTTACGGTTTTCAGCACATTCCAGGTGAGTCTTATATTTTATCTATTCATCCCGATTATTTTTCTGCCGAATATGGTTCAAGTGGATTAAAACTAATTTTTGGAGATACAATTCTTTTTTCTTTCTTTAAATTTTTATTTGTAGGCAGTTCTCAATTCTTTCCTCCAATGTCAGAAATTTATCATTATCCTTTCTTATGCGTTGGTTGGTTTGGTTTGCTTATTACCGCTATGAACATGCTTCCAGTCGGACAACTTGACGGAGGGCATATTTCGTACACGATGTTTGGCGAAAAAAATCATTTTAAAATTGCTGTTATTGCTTTTGTTTTTCTTTTTATTTTTGGAATCAGCGGATTCGTTGATTCTATGCTTGAACTAAACCTAAATATTGGCTGGAGCGGTTGGTTATTTTGGGCGTTAGTACTTTATTTTGTGATTCGGCTTAAGCACCCACCAATAAGTGATGAGGAATCACTCGATACAAAAAGAATGATCCTGGGATATGTCAGCTTCATCATTTTACTGCTTTCATTTTCGCCCAATCCAATAATTATTAGTCCATTAGGATAATAAATTTTACCTTGAGTTATGACTATAACAGTTAGATTTTGGTAATAATGAAAAAAATATTCTTAGCAAGTCTTTGTATTTCAGTAATATATTTCGGATGCGAAAAAGATTTTGATTTGTTGGTTGATCAAAGCCCTGCACTTTATCAGGTTACCGGGGTTAGAACTATTGATTCAGTAAAATATATACCTAACGATTCATTGTTACTGATAACAATTACATTCAATAAGTCAGCGGATTTGCGAAGCGTTTTTGCAGATATTTATGCATCCGATGGAAGCAAACTGAACAAAAATTCTTTTAGCCTACTTGATAACGGCAAAATAGAGAATGGTGATTTTGTGTTAGGAGATAATACCTTTTCAAATAAATTCCCGCTTAGTGAATTTTATCCAATAGGCGTTTACACAATTAACTATTTTGCGCAAGATAAAAACAAAATAACCAAGCAGGTTGCCATTCAAAAATTTAAGTATGATAATGGGCAGACTAATATTCCGCCAATAATTTCAAATCTAGCTATTCCTGATACAATTGCCAGAGGATTCACATTTATATTTAGCGTCTTTGCAAGTGATTCAAATGGTCTGAATGACGTTGAGAAAGTATATTTTGAATTGTTCCGACCAGATGGGAGCCAAGTTGACCAAGAAGGGGAAACAAAATTTCTTATGCATGATGACGGGAACTATGACGTATTTGGAGATCAAACTCCTCAAGATGGAATTTATTCGTACAAGAATTCTTTTGGAATTACTGCTGATAGCGGGCAATGGAAGTTCATCTTCCGAGCAATAGATAGAGGGAAAAAATTAAGTAATATCATCACCCATTTTATACAAGTTCAATGATTCGCAAAATTATCTTCTTTTTATTATTTATAGTAGTTATTTCTTTTCATTTATTCGCGCAGGTAAGACCGGAGTCATATGATATCATTGAAAAATCTCTATTGCAGAAAATATCGACAGATAATCCGGCTAGTAACTACATCACAGATATCTTAACATTAAACGATACCATTTGGCTTGGCACAAGTAGAGGCATTAGCTTTTCAAGTGATAGAGGAATGTCATGGACAAACTTTTATCAAACGCTAGCTTTTGGAACCGAGAGTGTTTCAGCAATTGGGTTTGATAAGTATTCAGGTACATTTTGGGCTGCAACTGCACACTCAATAAAAGTAGATAATAACAGTTTACCTGTCGGTAGTGGATTACGTTTTACAATTGATAACGGGATAACTTGGCGTACGATTCCGCAACCCGTAGATGATCCAGGAGATTCATTAATTGTTTACGGAATAAATGACGGAATAAATCTTCCTAAGGTTCGTGCACTCCCTGTTACTGTTGCAGTTCAGAATATAATCTATGATATTGCCTTTACACCGAATACTGTTTGGATTACGACATATGCAGGTGGTCTGAGAAAAAGTACAGATATGGGAAATACATGGCAGCGGGTGCTTTTACCATCTGATTCACTGGGGACTATATCACCAAATGATACGATAAGGTTTTCTCTTCAACCTGTTGCTGGTAAATTTGGGAAGGAAAGTTATCTGAACCATCGGGGATTTTCAGTAATCTCCATAAATGATTCAACGCTTTATGTAGGAACAGCTGGGGGAATTAATAAATCGACTGATAAAGGAATAAGTTGGAGAAAATTTAATCATCTCAATCAGTCGTTTCCGATTAGTGGTAATTTCGTTGTTGGGCTTGGGATGAATACCTATGATCAAACTCTTTGGGCTGCGACTGGGAAAGCGGAAGGTCAGACTGAATTTTACGGAGTTAGTTCTACCACTGATGATGGAGAAACATGGCAAACATTTTTAGAAGATGAGAAAGTACATAATTTTGGTTTTAAGTATAATAATGTGATAGCTCCAAGTGATAATGGTGCTTTCAGAACTAATAATAAAGGATTAACTTGGATTCTTCCAAATTCGATATACGATGAGCAGTCAAAGTTAGCTGTTACAACAAACTTTTTTAACTCGGCTGCTTCACAAGGTAATGATGTGTGGCTTGGCTCTGCTGATGGTTTAGCAAAAATCACTGAGGTTCCAGGAACAATGTGGGAAGGGAAATGGAAAGTTTATTTTGCTTCCATTCCGTTAATATCCAAGGATGAAGCTTATGTCTTTCCAAACCCATACTCACCGAGAATTGATGAAGGATTAAAATTTAAATATACTACTGATGGAATTACCACTAACGTAACAATTAGAATATATGATTTTGCTATGAACTATGTGAGAACAATAATTCAAAACGCTCCGAGAAATATTTCTTCAGACATTGAAAGAGTAATGTGGGATGGGAAAGATGATTCAGCTAACATTGTTCCTAATGGTGTTTATTTTTATCGAATTGACATTGGCGATAGGGATCCTCTTTACGGAAAAATTATAGTTATGCAGTAATATGAATAAGTTCGTTTATAAATTTTCAGCAATATTGATTTTGATTCCGCTAATTGGCATTGCACAACCGAAGTTCAGTAAAATTTCTAGCATGCCGGGAGCATTCAGCCGCATGGGGTTTGGTGCAAGAGGAATTGGTATGGGGAATGCAATGTCATCAATTGTCGAAGGCAATCTTGTGTCATATTATAATCCAGCTTTAATTGTTTATCAAGAAAATAACTCCTTTCAAACATCTTACTCGTTTTTATCATTAGATAGGTCATTAAACTTTTTAAATTTTACGAGACGGTTTGAATTTTATTCTGCGAAAGATTCATTAACTGACAATTCTAAACCAAGAGCAACAGCAGGAGTATCAATCGGAATTATTAACGCAGGTGTAAGTAAAATTGATGGCAGAGATGGTAATGGAATTAAAACAGGCGATCTTTCCACTTCCGAAAATCAGTTTTTTCTTGGGCTTGCAAACAAGTTTTCTGAAAAGTTTAGTATTGGTATTGGAGTTAAATTTTATTACTACAAACTATACAAAGAAATTAATACCAATTCGGTGGGATTTGATCTCGGAGCATTGTACCGGGTGAATGAAAAATGGAATGTCTCTCTTATGATTTCTGATTTAAACAGTAAATACAAGTGGGATACTGCGCCAGTTTATGAATTGCAAGGTTCAACTACCGAGGATAAATTTCCTGTGTTGAAAAAAATTGGAGTAAGTTATAGAAATAAAACTTTGGGTTTAATTGCTTCAGCTGAATTTGAAAACAGCAATGCTGAAACAAATATTATACGGTTTGGTGCTGAGTATAATCTTATAGAAAATCTTTATGTTCGTGGAGGAATTGATCAACTTAATCTAAGCAATAGTGATTATCCCGCAAAACCAGCTATGGGATTTTCATACTTTAAAGAATTTGGGGGTATAGTCTTCGGTGTGGATTATGCATTTATGATTGAGCAGTATTCTCCTTATGACAGACACATTGTTGGTTTAAGCGCAAAATTTTAGAAACAAGTTTCAAAAGATATGATCAAAAAAGTTTTAATCATTAGTGTTTTATTTTACAGTCTGATGTTTTCTCAATCAGCAGGTAACTCCGGTTTATCATTTCTAAAGTTTGGATTTGGTGCCCGCAATATTGCAATGGCAGATGCTGGTGCGGCGGGTTCGAATGATTTGACTGCCTTACATTATAATCCCGCCAAATTAGCTTTAAATGAACATAGCGAAATTTTATTCATGCATAATGAATGGATACAAGATGTAAGAAGTGAAATGCTCGGTGTAAAGTCTTTTATCTTCGGAGCTCCGTTTGCTGTAGGTGTTAATGTAACAAGTGTCAGCGATATTGAAGTAAGAATGAAGCCTGGCGAACCCGAATCAACTTTTGATGCAAATTATTTCTCTGCCAGTTTATCAACTGCATTTAATATTAGTAATGAAATTTCTGTTGGGTTGACCGGAAAATATTTATACGAAGGCATGCTCGCAGATGAAGCTACCGGTTTTGGTTTTGATGTTGGAGTTAATTACTTAACACCAATTCAAAACTTATCTGCCTCAGCTGTAATTAAAAATCTTGGTTCAATGAATGCTTTGAGAAACGAAAAAACAAAACTTCCAGCCGAATTTAGAATTGGAGGTGCATATGATTTTGATCTGGGGGAAAATAAATTTGATGTGATCTCAGTTCTTGAATTGCAGAAATATCTTGATGCAGATGATGTTCACTTCAATCTTGGTGCTGAAGTTTTGTATGATAAGCTAATTGCTTTGCGAGTCGGCTATCAAACAGGATATGAATCACGTGGTTTTACTGGTGGCTTAGGTTTACGGTGGGGTAACCTTGGTTTTGATTATGCTTTTCTTCCTTTCACACTTGGTTTAGGAAGTGCTAATTTGTTTTCAGTTCAATTTAAATTCTGAATCCCTCATCCTAACCTTCTCCCAAAGGGAGAAGGAATTAATATCTCCTCTCCCTCTGGGAGAGGATTAAGGTGAGGGTATTTCCAATTCTTCTTTTATTTTCATCAACACGCCATTCAAATTAGTTGTAATATCAGTATTCCAAAACCTTAAAATTCTAAATCCGTTTTTTGTGAGGAGGTTATCTCTTGTCATATCTCTCTTTATGCTATCATCTTTATTGTGTTGACTGCCGTCTAATTCAACTATTAATTTCTTTTCAAAGCATAAAAAGTCAACGATATATTCCCCAATTGGTTTTTGTCTTCTAAATTTGTACCCAAGGAACATTCTTGAACGCAAATTATGCCAAAGAATTCTTTCCTCTTTGGTTAAATTTTTTCTGAGTAGTCTTGCATATTTGGTTAGATGATTCATCTATCCGCTAATGTTAGATTAGGGCGAATCCCTCATCCTAACCTTCTCCCAAAGGGAGAAGGAATAAAAAGTTTCCTCTCCCTCTGGGAGAGGATTAAGGTGAGGGTGGCTTACCTTTTATAAATAATATTTCCATCGAACACTGTCATATCAACTTTCACATCCTTAATCTTCACGGGGTCAATCGTTAGAATATCTTCGTTCAACACAACTAAATCTGCAAGCTTTCCGACTTCAATACTTCCTTTGATATTTTCTTCAAAGGCAGCAAAAGCATTATTTATTGTGTAACACTTTATTGCTTCTGCAACAGTAATTTTTTGTTCTGGAATCCAGCCATTCGGGTTTTTATCGTCTAAAGTTCTGCGGGTAACTGCGGTATAAATTCCAAGCAGGGGATTGATAGGTGCAACTGTCCAATCAGTGCCGAAGCAGAGCATAACATTATCATCTAAAAAAGTTCGGAAAGGATAAGTGTATTTAATCCTTTCAGGTCCAATTCTCTTTTCAGCCCAAACACCATCATCAATACAATGATATGGCTGAACTGAAGCAATCACACCAAGCTTTGCAAAGCGGGGAATATCATCAAACCTAACATGCTGTGCGTGTTCAATCCTGAACCTTCTATCCCACTTAGGATTTTTAGCAATAATTTCCTGATAAAGATTAAGCATATAGTTGTTTGCTTTATCTCCGATTGCATGGACAGAAAGCTGTAAACCATTTTTATCTGCATCAAGCGACCACTGACGTAAGCTTCCATCAGTAACAATATCCATTGCTAAACCTGATGTTGTTGTATCTTGATTATACGGTTCAAAGAACCATGCAGTGCTTGAACCAAGCGAACCATCTGCAAATCCTTTAAGGGAACCAAGCTTTAGCTTTTCACTTCCGTAACCGACTTTAATTTTATCCTTAACTAATTTTTTATACTCTGCTATCGGCATACGAGTATAAATTCTGCAAGTCAGCTTACCTTCTTTCTCCAATTTCTTATAGGTTGACAAATCTTGAGCGTAAGTAATATCCTGAACACTTGTAACTCCAAATTCCTTTACATGATTAAGAGCTGTTAATGCAGCTTTGTATGTTTCCTCTTTTGTGGACTGTGGAATAATTGAATAAACCAATTGCATCGCATTGTCTTTAAGTACACCAGTTGGTTCACCTGTCTTTGGATTTTTCACAATTAAACCGCCTTCAGGACTTTGAGTGTCTTTTGTAATCTTTGCGAGCTTTAAGGCATAAGAGTTTGCAAGTGCCATGTGTCCATCAAAGCGGTCCACGAATACGGGTGTATTTTTTGTAAACTCGTCAATCATTTCTTTGGTTGGCAGATCTTTAACTTCCCATGCTTCATGATCCCAATTGCCGCCGGTTATCCATTTGCCCTTATTTTTTTCAGCATATTTTTTTATAATTTCCTTAAACTCTGAAGTTGATTTAGCAACCCGTAAATCAATTCCTTGAAGATAAAATCCGCCGCTTGTAAAGTGAACATGATCATCTATAAATCCGGGGAGCATAAGTTTTCCGTTAAGGTCAATCACTTCGGTAGAAGCATCAACTAAGTTTTTTACTTCCTCTGTTGAGCCGATAAACTTTATTTTATTACCTTCGATTAGAACTGCCTCGGCTAACGGTTGTTTGGGATTTACGGTGTAAACTTTTCCGTTGATGAATGCTTTTTTGCTTGAAGGTGGATTTGAACTCATTGTAATTGCAAATGAAATGATGATTGTAATGAGGAATATAAAACGCATGTGAACTCCATGTAATGGATAATATTTTGAATAATATTAATATAACACTAATTAAATTGAAGTGTTAACAAAGATCTTTTTTGTAATTCCCACTGTGGAAATTTTTAGCGGTACTATTATATACGATTGATTTTTACTTATTAAGGAGGTTTTATGAGTTTTATATTTGTTCACGATATTCTGGCTTTGCTATTTTATCATTAAAAAGAAACTCTAACGTATTCTGTATATCAACATTGAAACAAGTGAGTTCATAAATTAAAAGATTTACTTTTTTTCTAAAAACATTGATAAGATTAAGCATAGTGGAATAATCAATTTCTTTAATATTTTTTTCGTCTTCAATAGTCTGAATTAATGTTCCGAAGATTTCCTTTAAACCTATTTTGATATCTTTTAATGATGTTAATTTATTTAGAATATTCTCGAATGATGATTTATATTCAAGTATAATGATGGTATAAGATGAGTATATATGATTCAATTTAAATTGGTAATCAAAATCCCTCACAGTTTCTTCAAAAAGCATATCATAATTTTTCCTACAATAGTCTTTCATCTGAGATACAAGATTATCTTTGTTTTTAATTGAATTTTTATTCATGAAATATTTTTTATACTCTTCAATTTGTTCAGAAATATTTTTAATGGATTTTGCTTCTAAATAGTGTTGCGTTAAGAGTGCTTCAATAATATCAAGAATTTTCCTACTGACATCAACTTGTACTGAATACTTCAACTCCAATTTTCTGTAAAGAAGATTGTTTTCATTTTCTTTTTCTATTTGAGCTTTAGATATATGATAAGCGATTATGCCTGCTACAAAACCGCCAATTATACTACCAATTACACTACTATTAAAGAGTATCCATGTATTATCATCACCAACTATTTTGAGGAAAGGCAAAGGTGATACTGATACAAAATAGTTAACAGTGATATTTGCAATTGCAACCAAAAAAACAATTAATAAAAAGTATAGTAAGTATTGTAAATATTTGTTTTTCATTGATTTTAAAGCCAATCAATTCTTTGAAAGTTCATTATTGTTTATTAAAAATTGAACTTTTTCTAATCTATCCTTAAACCTTTTAAGTTTTGGTAATCTATCACTCCTTTGTGAATAGACGATATTTTCAAAAACATAAATAGCTTTTACGAGTACTCTCTTTTCATTTATTAAATCCTTTTTCTTTCTGTAAATCTTGGATAATCTGTCATAGGGATGATTGCCATCAAAATTTTCCTCAATATTTCTTTCATATAGTTCAATTGCTTCATCAATTTTTCCTAACTTTTCCGACTCAATTCCCTTTAGATTTCTTTCTAATTGTTTATTAAAACTACTCATCAACTTTTTCCTTTTGATTAACTATATAATTTAACTTATGCTATGCTTATTATTTAATATGAAGTGCAGATATACAATAGTATACATCGCATCTAATTTCCTTTTACCATCATTCACCACTCTCCAAGCAAGTTCTGCTTGCTCAAGCGGTTTAGGTGTGCTTATGTAGAGCTGATCTTTCAATGCGCCCTCAATAAATTGTAATCAAAACTTAAATAAGGCAATACTTATAAGCAATAGTTTTTTGATCACTGGATGCTTGATACTGGATTCCAGATGCCTGATACCGGATAAAGACCTCTCCCTTCGTCCCTCTCCTTACTTCCGCCAGAGGCGGATAAAAAGGAGAGGGAAACAGGGTGAGGTTAAGTTACTTTTGCCTACTGTCGAGTTACAAATGCTCAATTTCAACTATTTTGTGCTAACTATCCATTTTCTAGAGCTAATCATCACTTTTCAACTGCTTGCTATCTGACTACACTAACAAACTATCCAATTACAATTGCTCGTTATCTGCTTGCAGTAGCTCGGTTTCTTTCTTTTTTCGCTAATTATCTACTTTCTTGAGCCAACTCTCCCCTTAAGTGTACTCAATATAATATTAGGTAAGTTTATTATAAATTTGAGTATATTCATTATATATTTAGATAAGTTAATTATAGAATTGAATAAATTAAATATAAGTTTAAGTAAACCAAATATAAAATTAGGTGAATTGAATATAAAATTAGGTAAATAAAATATAGAATCAAGTTTATTCAATATAATTTTGATTTTATGAAAATGATTTTATATTCTATAAACTTGATTATAGAGTAAGCTTGCTTAATTCTATATTATGCTAACTATTATTGATATGAGACACCTTTATCTCTGAATGTAACACCTATAACTCTATATTTAGTAACATTAATTGGGTGGAGAGCAAGTGTAAACAGATATGTGGCTATTGTAAAAGGAGGAAGTGCAAAATAAAGTCGGCAGTGGCAAGTGCAAAAAGAAACCTTGCTAAAGTAATTGGAGAGGAGGCAAAGTAGCTCTGGTAATGAGCAAGTGTAAATAAATACCGAGCAAAAGTAAAGAGAGGGTGAGCAAAAATAAGTAGTTGTTTTGGGAGTTTTAGTTGTTGCTTAGTTCAGGAAAAGCGGTAAGAGAAATATTTATGTGATTGTGCAAACCCTTCCCTCGCCCTCCCCTTTAATCAAAGGGGAGGGATGGGGTGGGGTTTATCTTAGTAAAATCATCTTCTTTGTGGCAACATAATTCCCAGCTTTAAGCTGGTAGAAATAAATCCCGCTTGATAAATGCGAAGCATCAAACTCAACTTCATAATTTCCCGTGGGTTTTTCTTCATTAACTAATGTAGCAACTTCGTTTCCAATAAGGTCATAAACTTTTAATGTCACCCTCACCTGTCCTTCGGACACCCTCTCCCTAAGGGAGAGGGGAGGGGTGAGGGACGGAATTGTGTACTCAATTTTAGTTGATGGATTAAACGGATTTGGATAATTCTGTTTTAACTCAAAACTCAATGACGAAACATTTGGCTCAACTTCAACATTAGTTGGAGGAACAACAGTTACTACAAAGTTACTTCCGAAATTCCATTTATCTTCTTCAGATGGATTTTCATCTCCGTTCACACTCTGTGCTGCAGAATAAATTGTATCACTGCCCGAATTATTAGGAGCGGTGTACGTAAAATCCCATGTAAGAGTATCATTCGAAGGAAAAACCTTTGGCAAAGTATGAGTTAGTTCAAGATCAATAATTTGTGAAAAGGAATCAACAGCAGAAAGCAATCCGAGGCGAACAGCCACATTGTATCCACCTTCAATCATTGGTCCGCCGGTTAAGTATATTGAGTAAGTCGCAGATTCTCCGGCTTCAAGTGTGTCTGGACCGCTAATCCAAACTGAAACTGTTGAGTCCAATTGCGAATTATGACAGGTGCATCCCTCGCCATTAAGCTTTGTTGTGCCAACCATGCCTGTTTCGTGCTTTATCGAGGAATAAATTACAACAGAACAAAAAATAATTATTAATATTAATGTGTATTTCATTTTCGCCAATGATGCAACAACTATTTTAAGAATAACATTTTCTTTGATTGAACGAGATCTCCAACATGCAAACGATAGAGGTAGATACCGGATGCAAGATTCCTGATACCAGATGAAGAATTAAATTCTACTTCGTATTCACCAGCTTCTTTTACTTCGTTCACTAATGTAGCAACTTCGTTGCCGAGGATGTCGTAAACTTTAAGCGTTACCCTCACCTGTCCTTCGGACATCCTCTCCCTAAGGGAGAGGGGAGGGGTGAGGGCTGGTATTGTGTACTTAATTTTAGTAGATGGATTAAACGGATTAGGATAATTCTGTGAAAGAAAGAATTCGTGAGGAAGAACTAATCCGACAGTAATTGTATTGGAGTAATTAATCTTTCCACCCAAATCTATTTGTGCCAATCTGAAATAATATTTTCCTTCTGCTAAATCATTTAACTCAAACTTATAGTCATGTCTTTCAGTTGAAGTTCCGAAACCTGGAGTGAATCCAGCATTAGTAAAAGAATTATTATCTGAACTCACTTGAATATCGAAACCTTTGTTATTTAATTCCGTTGCCGTTGACCAAATCAACTCGATTTTATTTCCGTTAACCTTTGCATCAAAAGTTGTAAGTTCAACAGGAACGAACCATGGAGCATCAAGCTTAAAAAATCCTGTTGACTGAGCCGCAAATACATTCGTAGTGTCAACGATATAAATCGAATAATTGCTTCCAGCAATAGCAGTAGTTGTCCAATTCAATCCTCCATCTTTAGAGATATAAATTTGTGATGGGGAAGAGTACTTGCCAACGCAAATGTAATCTGTGTTTTTGGGATGAACATCAACACCCCACATATTCAAACCATTGAAGAAAGAAATTGGTGTCCAGGTTAAACCATAATCTGTTGTTTTCAAGAAACCTCCTCCTCCGCCCCAGCGAGTAGCCCATGCAATTCCTGGGCGTTGTTTGTCTGTTGCAATGGTAGGTATTTCACCTGAAGTTGAAAACATTTGTGTCCATGTTTGTCCATAATTAGTACTTCTAAAAATTCCGGTTCCATTATCTCCGACTAAAATTATGTTAGTGCTGTCTGGAAAAACTTCGATATCACAAGGAGTAGCACAGCCAACGTTTGCAGTTATTTCAGTCCACGTGCTTCCAAAGTCAGTTGATCTGAGGAATCGAGCATTATCCATTGTGTAAAGTGTATCGGGATGTTTTAAGTCCTGAGTGATAGGAATTCCAAAGAAAGAGAAGGTAAAATTTCCAACTATTGTCCATGAATTTCCTCTATCGGTGCTTTTAGCAACTTGGTCAACTGAACTTACTTCCACGCCGCAAACAACTAAGTTGGTATCTTTTGGTGAAAGCAGCACGCATTTTACTCTTGTAGAGTTGGGAATGTTTGTTCCGATTTGTGTAAAGGATAATCCTTTGTTCCAGCTTTTATAAAGCAGTGAACCTGTTCCATAATACACGTTGTTAGAGTTATTCTTCTCAACAGCAATCGGATTTCCTAAGCTGTTTCCGCCTATGATTAAATTCCAAGCATAACTTTGAGCAAAATTTTCGGACAAGGAAACTAGCACAAGTAAAACAATAAGTGAAAGATATTTCATTTGCTTACCTTTTAATGTAATGATTATAAATTGTTTGCAGCGTAAAGATTACCCTTGTAAAGATTTTTGTACAATCTCCCGCTAATATGTCTTTACAAAAGTTTCAATCCAAATGTAAGATTGTGATTTCCTTTGTGGAAATCAACAAAAAAAATAGATAAGTTGGAATTGAGTTTTAATAATAGTTGAAGAAAGAATTTATTATGACACTTGATGTTTTAGTTTTTGCAGCTCATCCCGATGATGCTGAACTTTCAATGGGAGGTACGATTGCAAAGTTGACCAAAGGAAAATATAAAGTCGGCATTGTTGATTTAACAAAAGCTGAACTTAGTACTCGTGGGGATATATTGACCCGTAAAAAAGAAGCCGCACAGGCAGATAAGGTATTAAACATCACAGTTAGAGTGAATCTTGGCATACCGGATGGAAATATACGGCGTTCAAAAGAAAATTTGCTGAAAGTTATTCAGCAAATAAGAGAGTACAAACCTAAAATTATTTTCGCTCCATACAGCAGCGATCGTCATCCGGATCATCAAGATGCAAGTGCTTTGATTAAACACGCGATGTTTTCTTCTGGCTTAATTCAAATAAAAACATATAAGAATAAGAAACAGCAAGAACCGTATCGTCCGAAAAAACTTTTTTATTACATGCAGACCTATGTATTTAATCCTACCTTTATCGTAGATGTTACCGAAACGTTCCAGCAAAAAATGGAAGCGGTAAAAGCATATATTTCACAATTCTTTGATCCGAAAAGCAGGAAACCGGAGACATTTATCAGCAAACCTCAATTTATAAATTATGTGGTTTCTAGAGCTCAGTTTTATGGTTTTCAAATTGGAAGCCATTACGGTGAGCCATTTTATTGCGAAGAAAAAATAGAGTATGATCTAAAGATGCTTTTGTAGAAAATTACATCTGGTAATTTCGAAAATTGATGCAAACAGTGGAACATCCAAATAGATGTTCCATACAAAATACTTAAAATCCGTTCGCTGTGATTTCTTTTTCGGTTACTTCACCGTATTTCTTAACTATATCTTTGATCTCAGATGCCTTGCCGATAATTGTAAACTGTAAATTTTCTTTCGGGAAATATTTCTTAACGATTTCGTTTGCCTTCGCAACGGTCATCTCATCAACTTTCTTCTCAAAATTATTAATGTATGAATCATCAAAACCGTAATAATGCATTGCGGATAATAAATCTGCTAACGCACCCGATGTTTCACAGTCAGGCGGGAATTGTCCTTTAATGTAGCTCTTAGCTGAACTGAGAACTTTATCAGTTATTCCGGTCGTGTGCAAACGATTAAGAACCTGCAAGGCAAGGTCAACTGCTTTTTCGGTGTTTTTGGTGGCTGTAAAAGTTGACATGAAAAAAGTACCAATATTTTTATATGTAACGAAGGCACTCCTTGCACCATATGTTAATCCTGAATTTATTCTCAATTCTTCATTTAACCACGAAGTAAAGCGATCGCCTAAAATTGTATTAACAACTTGAATTTCGGTGAAATCAGGATTGGAACGATTTATTCCTTTAGCACCAATAAGAAATGTTGTTTCATTCGCATCATTTTTATTGACAAGGAGAACACGATTTTTCCCAAAATCCAAGCTGGGAATTTGAATAGGATTTGATGAACTATTTTCTGATTTCCATGATTCAAATAAATCTGATACTTTTTTCTTCATTTCTGAAGAATTAAAATCTCCGACAATTGTGATTACCGAATTTGTAGGACTGAAGAAAGCAGTATAATAGTTTTTAAGATCATCAGAATTTATTTCAGAGACAGTACTTTTAGAACCTTGCACGGGGTTTCCGAACTCGTTATCAGCAAACAAAAATTTATTAAAGTAAGCCCGAATAACTTGTCTTGGACTTTCTTTTGCTTGGTCAAGCTCTACTAAGAGCCGCTGTTTTCTTTTATCAACCTCATCCTCCGGGAAAGTAGGACTTAAAATTATTTCTTGGAGAATTGGAAGCAGTTTTTCTTGGTCTTGTTTTGCGAAAGAGGTGTTCACTTTAATGAACTCAGCCCCGGCAAAAGTAGAAATATTTGCGCCATAAAATTCAAACGTCTCTTCAATTTGTTTCTTCGTAAAACTCTTAGTTCCAAAGAGAAGAGATTCTGAAGTTAAAAAGGCCAATCCATTTTTGGCTCCATCATAAATTGTTCCGCATGGAATTAAAGCAGAAACGTAAATAAGAGGAACTTCATGCTGTTCCATCAAATAAATAGTTAAACCGTTATCTAATTTTATTTTTTCATGGGAGGGGAGTTTGAAATTTCCGCCGAAGGAAACTGATGCAAATAAAATGATTAATACGAATAGATTATTTCTCAAGTTTTTCATTTTACCTCTCCTTCTGCTTGAAGAATGCCGACCGTTCTATTTGATTTGTTAAAATATTTTTTCACTGCGTTTTTAATGTCTTCTGAAGTTACTTTTTGATATTCGCTTGGGGCATCGAAAAGTTTTTTATAGTCACCAAAGAATAGTTGGTATGTTCCAATCTGATTTGCCTTACCATTAATGGTTTCCATCACATGATAAAATTCCATTAACTTTTGATTCTTCACCTTCTGCAATTCTGTTTCGTTGATTCCGTCATTAACTATCTTATCAAGCTCTTCATAAATAACTTCTTCAATTTGGGAAGGTGTGATGTTTTCATTGCAAATTGAATAAATCATAAAAACAAAAGGATCAAAGGATTGTCCGTAATCAGTCCATACTTCTGTGGCAAACTGTTTTTGATCAACCAAGCTGCTATAAAGTCGAGAGGTATTACCCGAAGACAAAATTGAACTTAGTAAATTGAGTGAGTAATAATCGGATGAATTAGATTGGGGAACATGATAAACTGCAAGCACATGAGGTGTACTAACATCTTTTTTTACGTATAACCTTCGCTCTCCAAGCTGTTCTGGTTCAACAGTATGAACTTTTCTTGGAGTATTTCCTTGTGTGATTGGTTCAAAATATTTTTTACTTAGTTTTTTCACTTCATCAAGCGTTACATCACCAGTAAGTACAACCACACAATTGTTCGGTGCATAGTAGGTCTTAAAATAATTTTGAAGATCGCTCTTTGTCCAATTCTTTATATCGGATTCCCAACCTATTACGGGCCAAGTATATGGATGGGCATTGAAAGCAGTTGCTAAAACTTCCTGCAAAAGATAAGTCTCGTTACTGTTCTCTAATGAAGTGCTTCGTTCCGAAAGGATTACACCTCTTTCACTTTCAATCATCTTATCATCGAAATTAAGATTAGCAATTCTATCAGCTTCCAAGTCAAAAATTAGATCCATTGCATTTCTTGGAAACCAATCAGAATAAACAGTAATGTCGTTTGAGGTATAGGCATTATTTGCTCCACCATTTGCTTCCATTGTAATATCGAATTGTTTTGGTCCATACTTCTTCGCACCGTTGAACATCATATGCTCAAAGAAGTGTGAAATTCCAGTTATACCGGGATACTCGTTGCGTGAACCAACCTTATAGAACAAATACATAGCAACATTTGGAATTGAATGATCCTCAAGCACGATGACTTGCATTCCATTTTTAAGTGAAAATGTTTTTACATCGTCGGCTTTGTTTTGAGCGGAGAGAGAAGTGATTATTAACAAAAAGATTATTATAAATTTCATCGGCTACTCCTGAATTTTTTCTATTAACATACACAAACATAAAGAGTTGAACTGAATATTAGAAAGGGAAAATGATGAACGGTTTTTACCTAAATCAATAACAAATCGTTAAAACACGACATCAGATTTTGTGAGCCTCGCAGTTTTGCAATCTATAATGTCTCATTCTTTTGGCAAGTATTTTGTAAGTTTACTGATGATAATACTATTTAATCTGTTTAAACAATATAAAGAAATCAAAAATTATTAAAATATTAATACCACTAGAGGAGGATAGAAACATGAAAACAAAGCTCCAAACGTTATTTATTTTTCTTATCATTTCTATTTCTGTACTTGCTCAAGAGAACCAGTTTCCCAATGTCAATCTGCCGTTCTCAGTTGCAAAGGGTATTCCTGCAGGATGGGTTTTGGCTGGAAGCAATCCTCGCGATTATGAAATTACCCAGGATAATACAACGGCTTATTCGGGGTACTTCAGCAGTTCACTTAGCTCTGTGGTGAATAGGCCGCTTGGTTATGTAACTTTGATGCAAACAATTAAATCTGATAAGTTCAAAAGTGAACGTGTCAGTTTTTCGGGTTATGTGAAAGCAAAATTTGTTGCTGATTGGGCAGGATTATGGATGCGTGTTGATGATGTTTTAGGCAGACCTCTCAGCTTTGACAACATGAGCAGCAGACCTATAGTGGGTAATTCAGATTGGGTGAAGTATGAGGTCGTTCTGGATGTGCCTGCTAACAGCGCGGAAGTTTCGTTTGGTGTTTTACTTGATGGAAGAGGTCAAATTTGGTTTGATAAATTTGAACTGAAGGTTGTCGGTGCAGATACACCTGTAACAGATCAACTCAAAAATAAAGTTGAACAAACCGTTCCGCGCAATTTAGATTTTGAACAATAAGCTTTCTTAGAAAATATTTGTTTAATATGTTCGAGGGTAAAATGAAGAAACAAATTCTATTGATATTGATCGGTAACCGAAAAGAAACTGCTGTCACAGTTCAAAAAATTCTTACTGGATGGGGATGTTTGATCAAGACTCGGCTTGGAATTCATGATGGTGTATTAGATGATTGTTCCGAAAGCGGATTACTAATTCTAGAAATAGTTGGTGATGAAAAGAAACATAAAGAATTAGCTAAAAAGCTGAATCTAATAAATGGTGTCTCTACGAAGTTTGTTAAACTAAAAATTTAATTATTGAATCAGACTAATCGTTAAAGCGAATCTTGTTTGAGTAATTATTCATACAATAAATTTACCCAAACAGGATATTCATAATTCCTATCATCAATATTGTATATCACAATGGCTTCTAATGCAGGCAATTGTTTTTGTACGCCGTCATATGTAAGATATTCTTCAATGCCCTTAAACCTTCCAAAAACTCTTATTCCGGAAGCTGTTGAGATTACCTGAATATTCTCGCCGATTTGGCTTTGCTTTTGGAGAGGATGATCCAAGTAAACAATGAAATCACCTGCATAACCAGTATTGCTTCCAGTGATTATAAATTTTCTATCCTTGTCCTTTAAAAATTTCTGTTCGACAAATATTCCGCGTGTAGATATGACGGTTCCGATATATTCTTTTGTATTTGAATAGATATGAATGTTATCGAGATCATACCGTGCATTACTGATAATTGACTTTAGATTTGAACTGCTCTTTTTAAGTGTGCTCTTTGTGTTTTTAGTTGAACTATCTTCCATGAGTGCGGAACACGATAAAAGGTTGAACAAAAAAATAGACGAAAGCAGTATTTTAAACATGCAACATCCCTCTGAATTATTTTAGTGTTTAAATTAATTAATGAAAAATATTTATTGTCAAAAGCATTTCGAAATTTGTCATCCCTTCGATTCAGATCTATCCAGAAATGGTTTAATCAAATCAATTGGAATAGGAAAGATCGTAGTTGAGTTTTTCTCTGATGCAACTTCTGTTAACGTTTGAAGGTACCTTAACTGTAACGCCTGAGGTTGCTTGCTCATAATTTCTGCAGCATCTGCTAACTTTTGACTTGCCTGAAATTCACCATCAGCGTGAATTACTTTTGCACGTCGTTCTCTTTCTGCTTCTGCTTGCTTTGCCATTGCCCTCTGCATTTCCGGTGGAAGATCAACATGCTTGACTTCAACATTTGAAACTTTGATTCCCCATGGCTCAGTTTGATTGTCAATTATTTTTTGCAGCTCATGATTAATTTTTTCTCTTTCTGCAAGAAGTTCATCTAAATGCGATTGACCAAGTATGCTTCTAAGTGTTGTTTGAGATAGCTGGGATGTTGCAAGCAGATAATCTTCAACCTCCACAATTGCTTTTTCTGCGTGAATAACTCTGAAATAAACAACGGCATTTACCTTTAATGAAACGTTATCTTTTGTGATTATGTCTTGCGGAGGAACATCCATTACAATTGTACGAAGACTGACCTTAACCATTCTATCAACAAGGGGGATTAGTAATATGAGTCCAGGTCCTTTAGTTGCAATTAATCTTCCAAGACGAAAAATGACGCCACGTTCGTATTCCCTCAATATTTTTACTGAGTTTGAAATAATAAACAATAAGAAAAGAACAATTACAGCTATAAATGTTGCGAAAAACTGCATAGTTTCCTCCTTCGAAATATTTTATTCAATTAAGCTTTCTTTTAACAATTAGCTTCAAGTTTTTAATTTCTATAACTTCAACGGGACTAGTTGCTTCAATTTTACCTTCAGAACTTTCTGCTTTCCATATTTCTCCATGAATACGAACTTCGCCAGTTGGATTCAAATCTGTTAATGCTTCGCCGATAGTTTTAAGTAATCCTTGTGTGCCCGTTATTGGTTTTCGTTTTTGTGCTTTGATGCCAAGTGTAATAGCAAATGCAAAAAATAACACAGTTAAAATTACAAAAAGGGCTATTACTTCCCAGGAAATAATGACAACTTCAAGTCCTGATTCAACATTTATTAACATTATTGAACCAATAATTAAAGAAACGATTCCTCCAATGGTTAAAATGCCATGACTGATAATCTTAATTTCCAGTACAAAAAGAATTATTGCAAATACAATCAAAGCCAGGCCGGCGTAATTAATTGGTAAAGTGTGCATAGAATAGAAAGCCAGTATTATACAAATACCCCCAATCACTCCGGGAAATATTACGCCAGGGTTAAATATTTCAAATAATAATCCATAAAGCCCAATCATAAATAAAATGTAAGCAATGTTAGGATCACTTAGAATTGTCAGAAGTTTGAGTGATAGAGTCATCTCAACTTCATTGATTCTCGCATTAGTTGTATTTAATATTTTTTTTCCGACTGAGGTTTCAATTTCCTTCCCATTAATTTTTTTAAGAATATCATCAATATTTGGAGAGATTAGGTCGATTACCTGTTGCTTGAGTGCTTCAGTTTCTGTTAAAGACAAACTTTTTCTTACAGCATCTTCAGCCCATTTTATATTTCGGTTTCTTTTTTCACTTATTGATCTTATGAAAGCTGCTGCATCATTGGTTGCTTTTTCAGACATTATCGAGTCCTGTTCACCTTGCAGGGAAACGGGATGTGCCGCACCAATATTAGTCCCTGGCGACATTACTGCAATGTGTGCTGCCATTGTAATAAATACTCCGGCAGACGCAGCTTGTGCTCCACCTGGAGAAACATAAACAATTATTGGAATTTTTGACTCAAGAATATCAGAGACAATTACTCTTGTTGATTTTAGAAGACCGCCAGGCGTGTTCAGTTTAATTATTAAACACTCGGAATTATTCTTTTGGGCCGTTTCAATTCCAAGCTTAATAAAATCTGAGCAAGCTGGTGTGATTGCACCATCATAAGCTATCAAAGTTATATTAGGTTTTCTATCACTATTTAAGGCGAGTAAAGATCCAAGAAGCAAAAAAATGAAGGAAATTTTTATCATTGTTTAACTCCTACATCAAACTACTGAAAAATGTAGTCATCTTCAATTAGTTTATATGATGTGGTAACACTTTATTCGTGATTGTTTCGATTGATTTTCAATTCACTTCATCTTAATTTCACACCTGATTGTAAAGCAATTTGATTGTGGCAGTAAACACTTCATTAAAGTTTAAAATTAGGAGAACAATATGCCTGAAAATCGACTTTCCGGAGAAATCTACTATCCAAAACAACAGACTGTAGATCATGCGAATGCAAAATGTGAGTCATTATACGAATTCGCGAAAAAGGATTATCAAGGATTTTGGGCTAAAGAAGCTGAAAACATAAAATGGTTTAAGAAGTGGGATAAAGTATTGGATGATTCTAATAAACCATTTTATAAATGGTTTGTTGGCGGTAAAACAAATATTGCTTACAACTGTCTTGATGTTCACACACAAACATTTCGCAGGAATAAGCTTGCCTTGATATGGGAAAGCGAGAAAGGTGAATCACATTCATATTCTTATTTTGCTTTACGGAGAGAAACATGTCGGTTTTCGAATGTTCTTAAAAGTCTTGGTGTAAAAAAAGGTGATAGGGTAACTCTTTACATGGGAAGAATTCCCGAACTAATGATTGGCATGTTGGCTTGTGCAAGAATTGGAGCAATACATTCGGTTGTTTATGGCGGCTTTTCTGTTGAAGCGCTGCATGAAAGATTGGAAGATAGTCAATCAAAAGTATTAATTGTTGCAGATGGTGCATATCAACGTGGAAAGATAGTTCCACTAAAACAAATTGCAGACGAAGCACTTCAACGTGCTGCTACAGTTGAAAGTGTTTTAGTGGTGAAAAGAACAGGTGAGTCTATAAACATGGAAGCTGGCAGAGATATGTGGTATCATGAATTGATGGCACTTCCAATAGCCGGCAATTCATGCACAATTGAAGAAATGGATGCCGAAGATCCACTTTTTATGCTTTACACTTCTGGTACGACCGGCAAACCAAAAGCTATTCTCCACACGCATGGTGGCTACATGGTTGGAACTTATTCAACATTGAAATACGTATTTGACATTCATGAGGATGATAGATATTGGTGTGCGGCTGATCCAGGCTGGATTACTGGGCATAGTTATATTGTGTATGGCCCATTGTTGAATGGGTCTACTTCATTTATGTATGAAGGAGCGCCTACACATCCTTACCCAAACCGCTGGTGGCAAATGATTGAGAAGTATGGAATAAATATTTTGTACACAGCACCAACTGCTATTCGCGGTTTAATGAGATTTGGAGATGCTTGGCCTAATAGACATGATCTGTCTTCATTGCGACTCCTTGGAAGTGTGGGCGAACCGATAAACCCAGAGGCTTGGCGTTGGTACTACAAAACGATTGGAAAAGAGAAATGTCCTATCATGGATACATGGTGGCAGACCGAAACGGGAATGTTTATGATTACTCCGATGCCTTGTGTTCCATTAAAACCGGGGTCCGGGACGAAACCTTTCCCTGGATTAGAGATGGATATTGTAGATGAGGAAGGTAAAAGCGTTAAACCAAATGAGGAAGGATATCTTGTAATTAAAACTCCATGGCCATCTATGTTACGGACTATTTGGAATGATCCTGACAGATATGTAAGTCAATATTGGAGCAAATATCCGGGGATGTATTTGACTGGTGATTCGGCTCGCAAAGATGAAGATGGTTATTACTGGATTATTGGCAGAGTTGATGATGTTATTAAGGTATCTGGTTATAGACTTGGTACTGCTGAAATCGAAAGTGCATTAGTTAGCCATCCTGCAGTTGCAGAAGCTGCCGCAATAGGACTACCTCATGATATTAAGGGAAATGCTATTCATTGTTTTGTCATTTTGAAAGCCGCATATACTAGGAGTGATAAACTAATTGAGGAACTTAGACAGCATGTTGGTCATGAAGTTGGTCCAATTGCAAAACCCGAACAAATTGATGTTGTAGATTCGTTGCCAAAAACCAGAAGCGGAAAAATCATGAGACGTGTACTTAAAGCGAGGGCATTGGGTTTAGACCCAGGTAATTTATCAACGTTGGAAGAATGATCACAATATATTTATGAAAAAATGTAAAGGGAATTCATAAAAACAGTCATAAACTTCAGATCGATCTAATCGTATCATAGTTTAAAAATTCCTATATAGTTTTGCAGTATAAATTCTCCTATCTTAATTAAAGTATTATCCATTTACTTTTATAGTCAGTAATGATTGTTTTTACCTGAGAATATCATCGGTACCATTGTGAACCCTCTAAACTTTTTTTTATACACTTTATTTTTTTTCTTTTTTATCATCATTAAACCTGCAGATGCGCAAAATTATGGCAAGCTTCGCGGTTTTGTAACTGATTCAACAAATGGTGAAGCACTTGCTTATGGTAATGTCTATATTGAAGAACTAAAAATAGGTACATCAACAGATGCGCGAGGTTATTATATTATCAATAACATCCCTTCGAACAAAAATTTCTCTGTAATTTTTTCTTATCTCGGATATAAGACACAAAAAATTCCTATTTCATTAGTAGCAGATAGGATTACCCAATTAAATATCAGTTTAAATAGGGAGAATCTTGAACTTCAAACTGTTGAAAAAATAGGTGAAAAAATTGATGACAAAAACCCAACCGATATTGGTTTACAAAAAATAACGTTACGTCAGTTAGAAACTCTGCCAAAAGGGGTCGAAACCGATGTACTCAGATCGCTTCAATATTTGCCTGGTGTTCAAGTGACCAGTGATGTTTCTGCACGATACTATGTTCGCGGTGGAACTGGAGATCAAAATCTTATTTTGCTTAACGGAGTTACAATTTATAATCCTTTCCATGCCTTGGGATTGTTTAGTGTTATCGATCCAGAAATGATTAATAGTGTCGAGTTTTACAAGGGCGGATTTCCTACTGAGTATGGAGGAAGACTATCGTCTGTCCTAAGTGTTATGACAAAAGATGGGAATAAAAATAATTTTTCTCTGAAAGCAAGTTCAAGTTTTCTTACAGGGAAGGCACTTATTGAAGGTCCAATACCTCATGGATCATTCATTTTTACTGGGAGAAAAAGTTTTTCAAACTCAATCCTAAGAAAATTTTTGAATGACCAAAATGTCCCAATTGATTTTTACGATGCTTCCTTTAAAATTAATTATTCAAATCCAGGTTTAATTGAGAATGGGAAATTTTCGATTTTCGGTTTTATGAGTGGTGATAAATTAGATTCAAAAAATCCTCTTGAGGAAGATTTTAATTGGTCAACTAACCTTATTGGTTTTGAATGGTTTCAGGTGCACAATGCTCCAATTTACTCAAAAGTTGGTATTTCCATTAACCATTTTAGCGGGGAGGTTATACCACACGAAAGTAAATTAAAGCCAAGGAACAATTCAGTAAGCGATTTTTCCGGGAATATGGATTTTACGTATATGCAGGATAGTGAAGATGAAATTAGTGCAGGGTTCAATTTTAAAATTTTGAGCACACTTTTAGAAATTGAGAATCAGAAAGGAATCAAATCCGATATTGATGCTTATGGCGGTAATTTTACTTTGTATGGAAAGTACAGATTATTAAGATTTTATAATTTTGGAGCTGATGCAGGCGTAAGGATAAACTCGGGATTAAACTCTAATCAAGGATTTTATTTTGAACCACGTTTGAGCTTAACCTATCAATTGATTCCCGAAATTGCTTTGAAGGTAGCTTGGGGAATCTATCAGCAAGAAGTTTCAGCAATTACTGATGAAAATGAAGTCATCTCACTTTTTGATCCATGGATAATAATTCCTAACTACCTTAAGACATCTCAGGCAATTCACTATATAGCTGGATTGGACGCTAACTTCATACCTGACTTGTTTATTAAAATAGAGGGATATTATAAAAGAACTATAAATTTGCCATTCATAAATGAGGACAAGGCATATGAATTCGAACATGACTTAGTTTCTGGCAGAGCAGAGTCCTACGGTGGTGAAATCTCCCTAGAATATTCAAAACTTCCGTTTAATTTTAAATCAGCATATACATTAGGGTATGCATACAAGGACCTAAACGGTTATATTTTTTATCCCAAATATGATATAAGACATTCATTTAATTCTTTTTTGGAATACAATTTTCTTTCCGATTGGAGTGCAAGTTTAATCTGGACATTTTCTTCTGGATTACCATTTACAAGATTGATTGGTTACTATGATAAGTATTTTATTTCTGATTTGTATAGTTCAAATTTTTCAAATGGTTATTTCGAACCATATCCAATTTTGGGTAACAAAAACATGGGGCGGTTACCAATTTATCATCGTTTAGATTTTAACCTATCAAAGAAATTCCATTTTCGTTTTATGAATATATACATTGATTTCAATATTATAAACGTTTATGATCGGAAAAATATTTTTTACTTTAAACGGGACACAGGCGAGCGTGTTAACATGCTTCCATTCCTTCCAACAGCAACAATCAAAGTAGAAATATGAAAATAATTTATTTAATGTTTGTTCTGGGTTTGTTTGCAATTTCTTGTGAAGAAGATTTTAATCCGTATGGGGATTTTAAAGAAAAATATATTCTCAATTGCATTTTGAGAGGTGATTCAACCTCCCAAATTTTATTCCTATCAAAAAGTTATAATCCAGCAAACTTCAATTCAAGTTTGATTACTGATGATGTTTCGATTAAAAATGCTGATGTTAAAATTTTGATTGGCGATTCAGTTTACTTTTTTAAAGACAGTACAATTAATAGATCTGACACTGTAAGGTATAAAACTCCCCTTAATTTCTACTTTAATGATAAACTAGAACTCATCCCGAACAAAGATATTGAGGTAGAAGTTTTACTCTCTAGTGGTAGAAGGATCAGGTCCAGTACAAAAGCACCACCGAAGATTCTATTTGATCAGCGCAGTTCAGACGTTATCTCCAATGAATCTTCAAATATCTTTCAATTCATTTGGAATGTTGCTTTCACTGGTCAATTTTTCTATCCTAAAATGGTAATAACATATGCAAAAAAGAAAGACGGTATAAGTACCATAATGACCAAGGAAGTTCCTATTAATTATAATTCTAATGGAGGACATGAGACTCCAGTTTATCCTGGAATAAGCGTGCAATCAATCCTAAATATTCAGAAGCAATCGATTACAAAGGCATTAGAAGAAATTTCACAAGGAGATCCAAATAAACAAAATTATACGATCTATGAGTTTGCTGTTGTTAATGTTTTGGCTTTTGATCAAAATCTTTCGAGGTATTACTCAACGACAAATGGATCACTCGATGATTTAACAGTGAGAGTTGATGAGAATGATTTTACAAATGTTGACGGAGGATATGGCATTTTTACTTCATACCTGGAAGGAGAATATAAAATCAAATTTTTACCTACGTACGTTCAATCATTCGGTTACAATATTCTGATTGGGAATTAGAAATGATCAATTTATTTCAGAAGGAATACACTTTACTCTACTTAATTGTGGTGAGTTTTTTTATTTCATTTATGATAATTTCTTGTGAAAAACAAGTGACTGTTTTGTCTTCAGATGAGGATATTTATTATGGATTTATCTATATAGATTCTAATCCTCGAGGAGCGTCAATTTTTCAAAATGGTAAAAATACAGGTCGTTTTACTCCTGATAGTTTAAGATATCTACCGAGTGGAAGATACAGTATTACTCTAAAGCTTAAATATTACAGGGATACAACTATATCGGTACAATTGCAAGAACCAGGATTAAAAGAATTTTTTGTTGACTACTCTTCAAATCCACTAATGTCAGGCGGCATAAATTTCACATCTGATCCTTCCGGTGCTGAAATTTACGTAAACGATTCTAGTCTTCAGAAGATTACACCGTTCCTGTTAAAAGATGTGAGACCGGGTGTTTATGATATTAAATATAAGAAAATGAACTATCGCTCAGGGGTTCTCCGTGTAATAGTTGAGAGTAATGTTGTTGCAACTTCCTATTTTAAGCTAAGAGACACTTCGAAGTGGGTCGATTATCAGACTTCTAATTCTATGATTCCATCGAATCTTATTACATGTGTAGAAGTAGATATTAATAATATTAAATGGTTGGGAAGTCTTGACAAGGGGTTAATTAGTTTCGACGGGATAACTTTCACCAATTTTTCTAAAACAAATTCTCCTATCCCAAGTAATAATATCAAGTGCATTGCAGTAGATTATAACAACAAAAAGTGGATTGGAACGGATGATGGAATTGCTGTTTTTGATAATTCCTCATGGAAAATCTATACGAAAAATAATTCTGCACTTCCGAATAATATCATTAACTCAATTGAGTTTGAGGGCAATGCTGTTTGGATGGGAACACCAGCAGGATTAGTTAAATTCAATGGCGTTGATTGGCTGCTTTATGATACCATTATTGTTAATACTGAGCCACAATTTGCAGTAATAAATGATCTGGCCATGGATATAAATGGAAATAAATGGCTTGCAACAGCCGCGACTGGTATTTTCAAATTCAATAACGGTTTTTTTGGTAATTCATTTTTAGATTCCGTTCCTGGAGTTCCTACTAACAACCTTATTACAAATTGTGTTTCTACAAATAATGAAATATGGTTTGGTCACTTGCCAGGTGTTGGTAAACGTGGAGGAGTATCAGTGTATAATGGAAATATTTGGAAAAGCATGTATATTGGCACGGATGCAAACTTGATTGAGGATATTTATATTGATGAAACAAATACCAAATGGATTTCAACCAACGAAGGACTATTTCAGATTGAGGGAGCAAATCCTTTATTTTTTTATAACAGGAATAATTCATTGATAAGTTTTTCACATATTAAAGCAGTGGCAAGGGATGCAAATGGTTTAATTTGGATTGCCACTTATGGCGGCGGCTTAAATAAGCTTAAATTGTGATCTACTCATCACAGTTAAAATCTACCTATCATCAAAAATTTATTCTTTATCCTACTTTCTTTTATATTTCGACCATTCCTTTTCATTTTTCGCTCGAATTTTTATAGGAATTGTTGTGGAAACCAAAAACATAGATTTAAACACCTTAAGAATAGATAGAAGTGAAGTTAAAAGACCACCCGATAGGAATAAAAAAATTATTACAAGGGTAATAATTTTTGTTGTGTTGTTGGCATTGATTTTTTTTGCTTATAGTTATGTCAATAGTCTATTAGATAAAAAGGAAGAGGTTAAACTTACTACCGTTACTTTGCAAACGGGCTCTTATTCAAGTGCAGTATTAAATGCCAACGGTTATGTAGTAGCACAACGAAAAGCTGCGGTTGCTTCTAAAGGTACTGGGCGGTTAGTTTTTTTAGGAGTGGTTGAAGGAGACCGTGTAAAGAAAGATCAAATAATTGCTCGTCTTGAAGATAATGATATCAAAGCCCAGCTTGATCAAGCTAAAGCTAATTTAAAACTTGCAGAAGCTGATTTGAAAGATGCAGAGAATTTCTATAAACGTCAGAAAGAATTAATTGTTAAGGGGTTGATTTCGCAGCAAGAATTTGAAACAGCCGAAGCGCGCTATAATCGTACACTTGCGACCATTGATCTTGCAAAAGCACAAGTTACTGCTGCCGAGGTTGCCTTAGAAAATACTCTAATAAGATCACCATTTGATGGAACCGTGCTAACTAAAAATGCTGATGTTGGTGAAATTGTTTCGCCCTTTGGTGCAAGCATAAATTCGAGAGCCGCTGTTGTTACAATGGCTGATATGAAATCCTTGCAAGTGGAAGCCGATGTTTCAGAATCTAATATCGAAAAAATTATTATGAATCAGGAGTGCGAAATTGTGCTTGATGCATATCCTGAGAAAAGTTATCCTGGTTATGTTGCTAAAATTGTTCCTACAGCCGATAGATCTAAAGCAACAGTATTAGTGAAAGTTGGTTTTAAAGAATACGACAACCGTGTGCTTCCAGAAATGAGTGCAAAGGTTACTTTCTTAACATTGAAGAAAGATAAAGACAAAGAAAAACCTATTCTATTAGTCTCTTCAACATCAGTTGCTAAAAGAAATGGGCGAGATGTTGTTTTTGTTGTTAAAGATGAAAAGGCAGTTGAAATTCAAGTTCAATTAGGCAGAAAATTCGGTGATGATATTGAAATTATTTCTGGTATTGATACAGGCGAAAGCATAATCGACAAGGTAAACGAGAAAATAAAAGACGGTATTGAAGTAAAAGTTTTATAATATTCATTTAATTGATAGGAGTTTAGATGTCAGAACTTATTCAAGTACAAAATGTTTCTAAATCATATTGGAGGGACAGTTTTGAAATTCCTGTTCTTAACAATTTATCCTTAAACGTGAATCCTGGTGAATTCATGGCTTTGATGGGACCTTCGGGGTCAGGAAAAACTACCCTTTTAAATTTAATTGCAGGAATAGATAAACCAACTTCGGGTAAAGTTGTTGTTTCGGGGACAGAAATTTCAAACCTTGGTGAATCAGCCCTTGCAAAATGGCGAGCAAATAATGTTGGTTTTGTCTTTCAGTTTTATAATCTAATTCCTGTTCTCACAGCGTTTGAAAATGTTGAACTACCTCTTCTTTTGACTAAGTTGTCAAAGTCAGAAAGAAAGAAACATGTTGAGACAGTTCTGAATATTGTTGGATTAGGAAATCACATTCAACACTATCCAAAGCAATTATCTGGTGGGCAGGAACAAAGGGTTGCAATTGCTCGTGCGATTGTAACCGATCCGGTTTTACTTGTTGCCGATGAGCCGACAGGTGATCTTGATAAAAACTCTGCTGCTGAAATTTTAACTTTGCTTGAGAGATTAAATAAGGAATTCAATAAAACAATTTTGATGGTTACGCACGATCCTCATGCTGCTGAAAGAGCAAGCGTTGTACGTCATCTTGAAAAAGGTGATTTAGTAGGAGTTTAATATGAAAGTATTGAAATTAATTTTAAAAAATGCACTTAGGCACAAACTTCGGACAGTTTTAACAATTGTTGGTATTACAATTGCGGTTGTTGCTTTTGGGCTTCTTCGGACTGTAGTTACTGTGTGGGATTCAAGTGTAGATGCAGCATCTGCAAATCGCTTGATAACCAGGCAAGCAGTTTCATTTATTTTTCCTTTGCCATATTCTTATAAAGAAAAAATTAAGAGTGTTTCCGGTGTTCAGACTGTAAGTTTTGCTAATTGGTTTGGAGGAGTGTATAAAGATAAAAATAATTTTTTTGCACGAATGGCAGTTGATGCAGAAACAATTTTTGATGTCATGCCTGAGTTTCTAATTTCACCAGAAGAATTAAGCACCTTTAAAAAAGAAAGAAATTCCTGTGTTATTGGGTCAGATATTGCGAAGCAATACAACATCAAAATCGGAGATGTCATGACACTTGATGGAGATATTTATCCGGGAAGATGGGATTTTGTCGTTAGAGGGGTTTACCGCCCTCAAAATAAAAATACTGATGATACACAAATGCTTTTTCATTGGCAGTACGTTGATGAGAGAATGAAAGTTGAAACTCCAGCTCGTGCTGGATTTGTTGGCTGGTATATTGTCCAAATTCAGGATCCGAATAAATCAGCAGCTATTTCAAATCAAATAGATGCATTATTTAAAAATTCATCTGCCGAGACAAAAACTGAAACTGAAAAAGCGTTCACTCAAGGATTCGTGGCGGCTTCAAGTGCTATTATCACCGCAATGAATTTAATGTCTTTCTTTATTATTGGAATAATAATGTTGATTCTTGCAAATACGATGATAATGGCAGCAAGGGAAAGAACAAGAGAATATGCTGTATTTAAAACATTAGGTTTCTCAACTTTTCACTTGACTGGTCTCATTCTTGGTGAATCGTTACTGATTTCTATATTAGGCGGAGGAATTGGAATAGCTTTAACTTATCCCATTGTTGCTGGGTTCGAGCAGGCAATTCCTAAGGGATTTTTCCCCTTCTTCTTCATTGAACCAATAACGACAATCATGGCTTTAAGTGCGGCAATCCTTATTGGAATTTTTGCCGCAATATTCCCAATTCAACGTACTCTTAAAACTAAGATCGTTGAAGGATTTAGGTTTGTAGGATAAAAAAATCGAGTAGAATTATGAAAATACCATTTAAGTACACATTTAGAAATTTTAAGACTCGAAAGCTTACGGCAATAATTACAGTAACTGGTATTGCGTTGGTCGTCTTTGTTTTTACTGCGGCTTTGATGATGGCTTATGGAGTTGAGAAGACACTTGTTGCTACAGGATCGCCTGATAATGTGATGGTTCTTAGAAAATCTTCGCAAGGTGAGATAACCAGCATCATTGATGGTGATACGCAAAACTTAATTCAAACGCTTCCTCATGTTGCCAAATCTCTCGATGGTAATTTACTGGTTTCACCAGAACCTGTTGTGATTATCAATCTTGAAATTAAAAAAGGTGGAATGAGCAATATTACCGTTCGGGGAGTTTCACAAATGGTTTACCGGCTGCGACCTCAAGTGAAAATTATCGAGGGCAGGTTGTTTAATCCCTCATTGAGAGAATTGATTGTTGGGAAATCCATCAACAAAAAATTTGAAGGAACAAACATTGGTGATAAAATAAAATTTGCTGGTGATCTATGGACAATAGTAGGAATTTTTGAGGCGAACGGAAGCGGATTTGAATCGGAGTTTTGGGGTGATAATCAGCAGCTTCTTAGTGCGTTTAATCGTGGAACAAGCGTTTCGACTATGACCTTGAAATTAGATGATGTAAACAATTTTGAAAAATTTAAGAAAGCTTTTGATTCTGATAAACGACTTCTACCTTTCGAACCTAAAATGGAGCAAAAATATTTTGCTGAGCAATCAGAATTTCTTGCCGGCTTTATAAGAATTCTTGGAATATTTATAACTGTTATTTTTAGTTTCGGAGCAACAATCGGTGCTATGATAACTATGTATGCTGCTGTTGCGAACAGAACTGTAGAAATTGGGACGCTTCGTTCGTTAGGTTTCACGCGAAGAAGTATTCTTACTGCTTTTCTATTTGAATCTTTATTGATTGCATTGATAGGTGGTGTTATCGGAATTTTTCTAGCATCTTTCTTACAGTTCTTCTCAATCTCTACGTTGAATTGGAATTCATTTGCCGAACTGGCATTTTCATTTTCATTAAATACATCAATCATCATCTCTTCGGTGATCTTCGCTCTATTCATGGGAATTTTAGGTGGATTTTTACCTTCTGTTCGTGCAGCAAGATTGAATATTGTTAGTGCATTGCGTGGTGGTTGATTAGAATTCCTTGCTGTCATGAGCCCTTTCATGACTGAGTAGTTGTTGTAGTCACGAAATGGTTTGCGACATCCGTTATTTCCAGCGTAGTTGGAATAGGATTTTAGTAAAATTCAACTGTCTCTAAAATCTTTAAAAAGATATTCTTCATTTTAGGTCCCCAAGGTTCATTTTCACCGTAGGGTTCTATAGCAAATATAAAATATGTCTTATCCCTCTCTACCTCGATTAGAGTTGTGAGCCAACCATTTTCTGGGAAGTATACATGCGATTCGAAAGTTTTATATTTACCTATTTTGCTTATTGTAAAGTTTTTGTTTTTTAAAATATCATCTACTTTTTGTATATCTACGCCAAATAATTTGCTTATCATAAGTGTGGGAGTTTGCAAATTTTGTGCTGGTCCAACCTGGTCCTCATATGCGATTAGCATCAATCCTTTTTTACTCTCTCTTTTTGTCCAATTCATCGGATGTTTAAATGCGATCCCCAGTTCTTTATTATCATACTGTGCCCAATATTTTGTATTAGTTTCATTTGTTTGTGGATATATTGAACAGCAATTCGGTAGTATTAAAAGTAATGTAAAAAAAACAAACAATTTTTGTTGGCAGGATCTTACCGGAAAGGATCGAGACTTTTCCATTCAATTTCTCCTTGTATGATGTGTTTAGAAATTTATTCTAAAGTGAGTACAAAGTACTTAAAATATTTTAATAAAAAATTATTCTCCACCGCCTTTTTGAAGAACTACATTTTTCCTTGGATAAACCTGAGACACTGAATCGAGTACAGTTCCATCAACCCATTTCACAACCGCCACGACTTTTTTCTTATTCACTTTAGGTTTTGCAGGTACACCGCCGCAAATTTCATCAACCTCTTTCCTAAGATCGTGAATTGATTTAATAGGTAAGGTGGAATTTTTTACTGCTGCTAATAAATCTTTTCTTCTCGGATTAATTGCAATTCCTCTTTCTGTTATAATAACATCAATCAGTTCACCTGGTCCAACAAGTGTTGTAACTTCATCAACAATTACTGGGATTCTATCTCTGAAAGATGGAATAGCAAGTATCGTACATTTTGAGTAAAGACAATTTTGCCATCCGCCAATTCCGTGAAGCAAATAACCATCGGAATGTGTAACCACATTTGCATTAAAGTTCACATCAACTTCAGTTGCGCCGAGTACAGCAACATCGACCATCGAAGCAAAATTTCCTTTGCCATGAAAGTTGTAGCTTGTGAATGGGCTTGTGTTCACATGACGAGGATTTTCTCTCATACTTCTCACACCCTCAAGATCAAAAGTCTGACCATCCAAAATATAATCTGTTAATCCTTCTTCAAGAAGCTGAACAAGATATTTGGTACTGCCGCCGCGCATAAACCTAGATTTGATTCCTTTTGCTTTCATCTTTTCTTTTAGAAAAAGAACAAAAGCGAGATTTGTTCCACCGGCACCAGCTTGAAGTGAAAAACCATCCTTCATTATTCCTGCTGCTTCAATAAAATTTGCAACATATTCTGCAATTAAAAGTCTGTCTGGTGACTTTGTCACTTCTGTTGTACCGGAAACAATTTTCGAAGCATCACCAAGACTTTCAACTTCCACAACATAATCAACATTGTTTCCTTGAATCTGCCAAGGAATGCAAGGGAAGGGAACAAGATTGTCGGTTACAACTATAACTTTATCAGCATATTCAGAATCGGCTAATGCAAATCCTATCAAACCGCAGGCAGATTTGCCTGTAACACCATTAGCATTTCCAAAAGGATCTGCAGTTGGTGATGCAATTACAGCAATATCAATATGAACTTCACCATCTTGAACGGCTTGGTATCTTCCACCATGAGATCGTAAAACCCCAATTCCTTTCATGTTTCCTTCGGATGTGAATTTTCCTAAAGGACCATTCATGCTTCCTTCAATGTGATGAATCGTGCCATCCTCAAGATATTTTATTAAGTGTTCATGGCAAGGGAACGAGGCGCTTGGAAACCAGCGAATGTTTTTAATTCCCATTGATTTGATAGTATCGAAAAGGTGATTTGTAAGAGCATCGCCATTTCTTAAATGATGATGAGTTGAAATTGTCATTCCATTTTTTAAGCCGGCTTTCTTAAGTGCTTCCTTCAAATTCTTTAAAACTTTATTTCCATCTTCAGGATAATCAATACAAGTGCGGATTGGTGGTTTAGTTTTGTATCCTGAAGGTTTATACTTATCAACACCTTTGAATGGGATTAACTTTTGATTATTGATCGTTGTTGGGACTAATCTTCCCGCAGCATTTTTAACTAGTTTCATTGTTGTATTGTTAAATTGTTTTTGTTATTGGATGAAAGTCAATTATGGTCATTATTTGTCATTCATAGTCAACTAGCCATTCGTTGTATTTATAGTTTTTCCAATTGTTTTAATGTAGTTATTTAATTTTACTCCGATTATCTCGAGTTCTTGTGTGATTTCCAAATAATTCTTTTCATCAATCAATTTTCTGTTGAGTGATTTTTGTAACCAGGTTTTCGTTTCGAACAATGAACCTCGCGCATAGTAGCAAAATTGTTTGTTCTCTTTATAAAAATATCTACCGAAGCCCTCGCTTATATTTGCTGAAACAGAATCAATAGCTCTAACTAATTGTTCACCAATAGTTTTTCTCGAATAATAATCCCATCCAACAACTATACTCCAAACCTTTTCTGCAACTTCCATAGATAATTTATAAACCTGTAATTCTTCTAATTTCATACAAACCTTATTCGACAGTAAATGACCATGAATGACTAATGATGGCTTGTCTCTAAAGTTCCAATTTCCAATCTTTAAAAATTATTTTATTCATCACTGCTAATTCAATTGTCCTTTGTGCACGTTTTACTACCGGTGCATCAATCATTTTAGTTCCTAATGAAACAACTCCTAATCCTTTTCTTTCAGCTTCCTCAAATGCCAAGACAATTTTTTTCGCTTTTTCAATTTCATCAACAGTTGGCGCAAAAGCTTCGTGTACAACTTGGACTTGTCTTGGGTGGATACAACCTTTACCTTCAAAACCCAAAGCTTTCGCTTCAAGCACGCTTTGTCTCAGTCCCTCCATATCAGCAACATCTGAGAAAACTGTGTCGATAGCTTGAATACCAGCAGCTTTTGCAGCATTAATTAGCGTTGACCGAGCAAAAAAACTTTCACGACCTTCATTTGTTCTTTGAGTTCCCAAATCTGCAGTATAATCTTCAAGTCCGATGGCAAGTGAACAGTTATGTCGTGAAGCTGTTGCGATTTCGTATGCTTTCATAATTCCTAATGCACTTTCAAGTATCGGCATGAAATAAATATCGTTCTTAATTTTGTGAAGTCGCTTCAAACGATGCACTTCCTGTTCAATCTCAGTAATCTGATCCGCAGACTCACATTTAGGAATAAGAATTACATTAACATAATGAGGGATGATAAACCTTAAATCATTAAGCCCCATTGGCATTTGATTGATGCGAACCATTCTCTCTGCACCATAAAAATCTACAGATCGCAGAGCATTTCTGACTAATAATTGAGCGGCATCTTTTTCTGAATGTGCCACGCTGTCTTCGAGATCAAGAATAACTCCATCTGGGGAGTGTAATCCCGCATTAATGAAAAACTTTGGTTCATTGCCAGGAAGATATAATCTACTTCTTCTGAGCCGGTCTTTTGTTGTGTATGAATAATTCTTTTCATTCATCGGAAGGAAAAATTCTTTGTCCAATTCTGGAAGCAATCTTTTTACAGCGAGTTCAAATCTTGCTGCAAGTGTGAATGGAAGAGCACCAGCATCTTCTAAAAGAACTTCGGCATGATTAATATTGAAAAATTTGCACATCTCAGTAAGTTGTGCTTTTATTGAATCACCGTACATAGATTCGACCTTACTTCTCATTTCGATTTTAATTCCACCTGATCGTTTTAGTTCTAATTCTAAGTAACAATCAGAACGGATTTGATCACCTCGTTTGCCGGCTAAGGATTTTGTTGAAGTTAATTTCATGTTTAAGTCTAACAATTTTGATAATAATAATTTTTTTCTAACCTAAGTTACATTGTTTAATTGTTAAATTATCTGATTGTTGAATTGTTTCTGTAGACTTTTAACAATATAACAATGCAGCAATCTGATAATCTTTATTCAATATTTAATTTTTCCATAAAGTCAATTGTTTTATACTTCTCAGATTTGAAAATCATATCGCGAACACTCTTTTGTTTTCTTTTCGATAATAATCCATCAGAAAGAGCATTAAATTTATTCTCAAGATCTTCCATCGTCATTGGTTCGCGCGGATCACCTTTAGGATACTCAAGATATTCTGAAAATTCTCTTCCATCTTTTGTTTTAACCACAACTTTTGACGGCTGTTTAGCAGGAAACATTTTTTCAAATTCTTGAGATGCCTCGCCTTTAATTTTATCTATCACTTCCCAGATTCTGGGATCTTTTAATTTTTCTTCGGAGAAAGAGGCGGTGGTTATTTTATGATCAACTAACGCAGCAGCAATGCAATAAGGGAGTGAGTGGTCTGCCGTCTCACGAGATTCAGGTCTATATTTGTGCGGATCGAAGAGAATATCGCATGCTCTTGCAATTGTTGTAACGGTTACGGATTCGATTTGATCATAGCTTATGTTATTACCGGTTACAACTTTTAAAGTTGCAGAAATGTGAGTGTGCGTCAATGCTTCAGTCGGAAAAGCTTTCATGCTGCATTCGAGAATTTTATAGTTCTTTCCCAAATTTCCAATCAGTTTGTCAACATCCCATTTCCACTCGCCTAAACCTTCTCTGCCTTTCATCGGAAGCGGTTCAACTTTTTGATCTTTAACATTCCATCCAAGAAAACAATCCATGAACCCTTCTTTACCCTCAAACACGGCTTCAGTTCCTGAGTAACCTTCTTTTGCCATCAGAACAGCAAATACTCCTGCTTGAACAGCCATCGGGTCAACAGTGTTTTTCATCATTGTAAGTTTTCCTGCAGTTGGACATCCAATTGTATGACTGTGGCTTCCGCTGATTCCAATTGCATTTACCATTTGATCAACTGTTAATCCAAGTAAGTAGCCGGCAACAATTGGAGAAACAAACTGAGTAAGTGTTGCATGATGCCATCTTCTCTCACGAATTCCGGGAACGGCAAACTCGCAAAGCCGCTGTTCAAATTCGTAAGCAAGGACTATTGCAGTGATTACATCTTTCATTGATGCGCCAACCATTTCTCCAACTGATAATGCAGCGGGAATTATATCTGACGGATGAGATGGATCTTCTTTCCAATATATGTCATTGAAATCCAATGCTCTAATCATCAAAGAATTGATGAGCGTTGTATTAACCGCAGGAAGCTTATCTCCGAATCCAATAACTGTGGACTCCTTCGCTCCTTTCACTTTTTTGTAGATGTTTCGCATGATGTTCACATCTTTTGTGTGATAGGCACCGTAAGCGCATCCAATGGAGTCGTATAAATAACGTTTTACTTCGTGAACTACATTTTCCGGTAAATCTTTGTACTTAAGATTAACTGCGAATTCTGATATTTGTCGTGAAATTGATTTGTTCATACTTTTTGAGCCTTTATGAATTTGAATTGCTAAATAGTTTAATTGTTAATCGAAGAATTTTCCCGACTGTTGAACCTGGTATTTAATTTTTCAGAAATTCAAATTAAATAATAATCCTATTTTTCGAAATAAAATCTGTTTCTTTTGCGTTATATAATCTTATGTAAGTTTTATATGATTCATTTCCAAGATCGTAAAAATCCTTGCTACGGACTAATGTCGTAAGGGAAGTTGGCAAACCTTCTAATTTTTTTTCAACATATTTCTCATAAATTATTTCTGTAAGTCCTTTTATGAATTCGGATATTTTATCAGTTGGAATATTAAATTTTATCTGATTAACATCTTTATCCCAAAAGATTAAATTTCTTAATTTATATACCAAAACAGGTAGAATATGTTCTATGTTATGGTCAACCACAGTTCTGATTAGACGTGAAAGTTTCTGATCATTTGTTTTACACTTTTGAATCTCTTTCCCAATAATTTTATTATCATCTAAATCGCCATAAAGTGCTTTTTCTTTATAAATTCTAATAAGTTCACGTTTATGTCTATCCAACGTTGGGTTAACCAAATTTTTTCGCATATTAAATAAAAAAGGAATTAAAGCTGAGATGAGAGTAATTATATTTTTATTTTTTTGACGCTGTAATAACTTCTCAAATATTTTATAAATGGGTACCCTTTGATTTGTATATATAAATATATCTTTTTCTTTTGTTAGGATACCTGTTGCTATTACTGGACGTAATAAAGTAAGTATATGAACTTTATCTCTTTTGTCAGCTATTTCTCCAAAACGGTACTCAATTTCAGTTTTATCATTGCTGCTTAAAAAACTGTTAAATATTTTAGCTTCAAGGTCAGATTTATATTTATTCCCAAATATATCATCAGCCCTAACATTTTGCGTATCATTATTTGCTTCAGCTATCAATGTTCCGATTGAATAAGCGTCAGATTGTTCTTCTAAATCATCGAGTATATTGTTGACGATATTGAGTTGAATTCTAATTCTGCAATTTAAAAATTGCAGTAAGTCGAATGACTTAAAGAGATTGAAAAATGTATTGGATTTTTTTAAAAAGGTAATGACCTGATTTACTTTATTATGCCGTAAATACGTTGATACTGAAATCGACTTTTGGTTATCCTTAAAATGCTGGTTAAAGAATCCATTAATATCACTTTGTTTAAGATTAGTTAATGAGGAATTATCAAAATATAACTTTAGAAAAACCAAAGTAAGAATTATAAATCTGGTTTGGTTTCCATTTGTCAAACAACATTCATCATATAGTATCGAGCTGTCTTTGATTGTGCTTCCAATAAGCGACACAATAACCCCAGAATGTAAAAATCTAAATAAATGTGCGGGATTTGCTAGTAGACTGGTTAATATTTTAATATTCGTGTTTTTTATACCAGCAAATTCGCGTGGATTACTTCCGGCTTCTGTGTCACGGTAATCAAGAAATAATATTTCACTAAACGGAACTTCTCCCATTATTGTCTTTTTATCTTTCGAATAATAGAATGGTTCTGAAAATGTGATCTCATTTTTTAATAAATGATCATTTAATAATTGTAATGAAGACATGCTATACACCTATTATTTTTTTCATTGTTACAGAGATAAGAATGAAATTATGTAGTAACGCTTCAAAATGTTTCCCTTTTTCTTTTATTAAAAAGCTACCAGGCTCGATAAATTTTTTATAAGAATGATATTCCTTATATATTAAGAACAATTTTTGCCTAGAGTATTCCGAATAATGAGATAAATAATTTCGTAAAATATATGTGAAATTTAAGGAGTCTAATTGTTCTTTTGATAATTGCTTAAATGGATTAATCTTTGCATCAATTATCTTATTGAAATAACTTTTTAATGCCTGAATGTCGTGCCAATCACGATACTTGTCGCCAATAAGTATAGCGCGGATTAGATTCTGATTGAGTGATACAGAGGATGGCAAATCAAAATACTGTCTGAAGGTTTCTGGATTTAATTTAATCAAAAGAATTATTTCCTTTTCTAAGAAGTTCTCCCAGTACGCACAACTTCTCAACAGGAATGACTCGAGTAATAACAACTTTAAGCTTCGATACTTTTGATTATTTATTTGATAGTTATCGGATACAATCTCTAAACCATTAATAATAAGTTCTTTGATATTAGCTTCCAGTTTTCTATGGTTTCCAGTAATTTCTTTTTTTACTTTCATTTTATAAACTCAAAGATTCTTCTTCACCCACTCTTCCAAGCCGCCATCGACAATTAACTCTTGTGCAGCTTCGCCGACGGGATCAATTACATATTGCTGGTTACTAAAATGAATGACAGAATTGACAAAATCTATTGTGGCTTGACTTCCAGTTGCAACGGTCAAATTATCTGTCCCAAATTTTTTCTTCAGATCAATTACGAGTTGTGGACATTCAATTATTAAAAATCCGTTGTTCAAAGCATTGCGTTTGTATGTTTCATTCAACGAACCGGCAATTACACATCTTATTCCTTTATACTTGAGTGCAGTTGCTGCTTGTTCACGCGAGCTTCCTGTCCCGAAGTTAAAACCTCCAACGAGGATGTCGCCTTCCTTAGCAATCTTTACAAATTCGGGATCATAATTTTCCATAACAACTTGAGCTTGCTGCTGAGGTGTAAAATCATCAATGTAAGTGTATTTGCCAGGATAAATACCATCTGTATTCAAATTATCCTGATAACAAAAGATGAGTTCACCTTCAAACTTTTCAGGAAAATTATTAATGATATGAACTTTTTGGGCTTTATAATCTTTTTTCTGATTTGTAATGATTTTAGTTGAAACAGACTTATCATCATAGTTCTGTATGTAGTCAATGTGTCCTGCTATTGCTGAAGCTGCAACAACTGCTGGAGAAGCGAGATATGCTTGAGCTTTAGCCGATCCCATTCTTCCTTTAAAATTTCTATTAGTAGCTGAGATTCCCACTTCACCATCTTCAAGCAATCCGGTTCCAAGTCCAATACATGGACCACAACCTGGGGGTAACGGTATCGCACCAGATTCAATTAGTGCTTGCCAGTCTCCGCGTTTTTCTGCTTCTGCTTGAACTTCGCTTGAAGCAGCAGCTATGTAGAACTTAACTCCATTTGCAATCTTTTTCCCTCTAACAATGTTTGCAGCTTCGGCAATATCATCAACTCGGCTGTTTACACAAGAAACTAAGTACGCTTTGTTAATTTTAACCACATTTTTTTTAAGTTCTTGAACTGAAGTTACAACTTTAACTGTGTTAGGTCCGGAAACAAAAGGTTGAATCGTGCTCAAATCCAGCGATAAAGTTTTTGCATAGAAAGAATCTTCATCAGCTTTGATAATATTCTGCGCAAGTGCGGAAATCTTTGATTCGTTTATTCGTGGATGCTTTCCATTTCCATCAACATCGGATGCAACATTTTCTAACCCTCTTTTGGTAATAAACTCAGATCTTTTCCTCAACCACTGAATTGTAATTTCATCAACCGGGAAAACTCCTGCTAATGCACCCCATTCAGTAGTCATGTTTGCAATTGTTAGACGGTCATCTATGGAAATGTTTTTTATTCCTTCTCCAACAAATTCAATCACATGGTTTAACACTTCGTCATGATTGAAAAATCCACACAAAGCAATAATTACATCTTTGCCAGTTACACCCGGTTTGAGTTTTCCTGTTAGTTCTACTTTAGCAATTGGAGGAACTTGCCACCAAGTTCTTCCTGTAGCCCAAATCGCAGCGGCGTCTGTTCTTACAATTGGAGTTCCCAAACAACCTAAACCGCCATACATGTTTGAATGACTATCGGATGCAACTGCCATAGTTCCCGGCCATGCGTAACCTTCTTCACACATAATTTGATGACCGATTCCTCTTCCGGCAGGATAAAAATCAGCGTTGTTGTCTTTAGCAAATTTCTCTATCGCTCGATATTTCTCGAGATTCTTCTCACTCTTGTCTTGAACATTATGATCGAGTGTTACTACAACTTGTTGTGGATTGAAAAGTTTCTTAGCCCCAATAGATTTAAACTTTGGAATAACTGCGCCAGTATTATCATGTGTCATTACATAAGCGGGCTTGATGGATAGATAATCACCAGCATGAACTTCGTGGTCGGGTGATAATCCTACTGCATATTTTTGTGCAATTTTTTCTATTAAGGTTTGACTCATATATTCTCCGTGAAAAGTGAAACGTGAATCGGTAGACGAATTTATTCTGAATATTTTTTTATCATTTTAGTCAGCATAGCAAAAACTCTATTTGAAAGTTCTTCAAGACTTTTGATTTCATCTTGTTTACAAAATTTTAGTTCAAGTGATATTTCAATCTGTGAATCTAATTCTACAAGCGATGATCTTGCTATTTGAAGAAATCTTCGAGTATCAAGTTTACTATTTCTTGATAAGCCTTCAGAAAGATTCGAAACAATTGAAACAGAAGCGCGTTTTAATTGAGAAATAATTCCGTACTGCTCGTCTTTAGGAAACTTTTGAGTTAATTCATAAACTACTTTAACAATATCTACACTTGCTTTCCAAACATCAAGCCGTTTATGATTTAGATCTAACATATATCGTCTTCCGTCTCACCTTTCACGATTCACGCTTTAAACGGATCAAACGAAACAAAATCTGCATGGTGAACAATGATTGCTTCAGTACTCCGTTTTGCCAAATCACCTTCTTTTGCATGATATGCAATGATATGAAGAACTTCCGGCGGTAAACCGAAACGGTCGGCAATTGCTACTCCACTGAAAGGGTGACGAAGTAACTTACCAGCTTTACTTGTTGTTAACTGCCCATTTACTTTATCATATTCTACTAGCTTACCTACATCAATGAGAATTGCACCGGCAATCAGCATATCCATATCTATTTGAATTTCATTGCCAAAATTCTGTTTCATTCTTTTTGCGATGTCAACAGATAGTTGAACTGCTGTTCTTTTATGATTCATAAAAGAGATTTTGCAATCTTTTATCAACAAAGAGAAGGGAATTACTTCAAGATCTTCGATTGAGAGTACGCTGTTTTCAATTGCATAAACCCAGCAATCGAGTACCTTTTCTCTTAATTCTTTATTTTGAATCCAGTTTATTTCAGACCAAATTTTTAGAACATTTTCGCGCATGAGTTGCTCCTTTAGTGTATGAGTGAAAAGTGAAACGTCAAACGTGAAAGATCAAACATTTGTTATAAAACATGATTCTTTTAACTCTGTTGTCATATTAAGTGTTTGTAATCATCTTAGAAAGTAATGCGAAAGTATGATTAATTGACGTCTCGAGATCAGCTAAATTTTGATTTTTTATATATCCTAATTTTCTAGCGATGTCAATTTGGGCATCGACTTCTACCAGCGATGATCTTGCAATTTCAAAAAATCTTCTTCTTTCTAATTTGCTGCTTCTGGCTGATCCTTCAGCGATATTTGATGCAATTGATACTGATGCTCTACGGAGTTGATTAGTAATTCCGAAGATCTCTTCTTTAGGAAAATCTTTTGTTAAAAAATATATTTGACTAATAAGTTCGGTGGTTTTGATCCAAACAGTTAATTTTTTATGGTTTAATTTCAGCATCTCACTTTATAAGCTTTTAAATTGCATAGATCTTTCACATTTCACTTTTGACGTTTCACAATTTGCTGATTATCTCATCCGTCATCTGCTGAGTTGTACATGCACCTTGTTTAAATACATCAGGTCCGCCCTTTAACTTAAGCATATCGTATGTTTTTACTTTTCCTTCTTTTACAACATTAGCAATAGCATTTCTAATTTTTGTTGCCTTTTCGGTTTCTCCAATATAATCTAACATCATGCAAGCGCTTAAAATCATTGCTATCGGATTTACAATTGAAGGATTAAGTTCTTGATATTTTGGAGCCGAGCCGTGAGTCGGTTCAAACACCGCATACTCTTTACCAATATTTGCACTGCAAGCAAAACCGAGTCCGCCTACCAACCCGGCGAAACCATCACTAATAATATCACCGAACATGTTTTCAGAAACAATCACTCCGTAGGATTCAGGATTTTTGGTTAACCACATCATTTGCGCATCAATGTTGGTATCCCACAATTCGATCCCAGGGTAATCTTTTGCAATTTTCTTCGCTTCACTCCACATCATTCCGGAAGTTTCGCGGAGTACATTTGGTTTCTCGCAGACAGTTACATTTTTGTAGCCATATTTTTTCGCATATTCAAATGCTTCACGAAGTAATCGTTGAGTAACTTTCCTCGTGACGATTCTTGTGGAAATTGCCATATCTTCACTCGGAACATCTTTGAAGGTTTTCATCTTCGGATGGGTTTCAAAAGCATCACGAACTGCTTTCGGTGGATTTGTCCATTCAACTCCTGAATAGAGACCTTCGGTTCCTTGTCTAAAGATAACCGTATCGACTGAGGGCTCTTCAAATTTTCCATCTGCGGTTTTGCGGATGAAGTTAAGGGGATTGCCAATGAAAGATTTACATGGTCTTACGCAAAGATCTAAATCAAAATGCTGTCTTAATCCAACTATTGGACTAAAATATTGTAATCCTTTTCCTTTTAATGAAGGATCAAGTTCTTTCTCTGCTGCATCTTTTGGCTTACTTGTAATAGCTCCAAATAATCCGATTTTATGTTGTTTAATTAAATCAAT
>CAYMKU010000029.1:0-52028 GCA_964391015.1 uncultured Ignavibacteriaceae bacterium | reverse complement strand
AGGTTTTTTAGGTATTAGTCTGCCTTGAATTTTTCTTTCGGGCTATTTTCGTTTAAGCTCTTTGAATCTTTGAAAAGTAATTAAATAGGTGGTTACTTTTTTGGTTACTCTGCCTCAATTTTTAAGGTAACCAGTTAGATTTTTCGTCTTTTTCCCCAAAACAAAAATTGCGAACTCGATTTGAATTCGCAATGTTAGTGTGGGCAGAGACGGAATTGAACCGCCGACACATGGATTTTCAGTCCATTGCTCTACCGACTGAGCTATCTGCCCTTATAAAATTATAAGTAAAAATATAAATTTCTGAAGTAATCTCAAAAGAGGAGAGAAAAATTGTCTAAATCAATTTACGATCAGCCAAGATTTTTTCAATGGTTAAACTGCCAATTTCTTGAAGTTCATACCGCACTCTAGTACTTGGTTTATTTATCTTTAAAATCCTACCCAAATCAATTGGAGTTCCAATGATTACAGCATCACAATCAGTTCTATTTATGGTTTCTTGTAAGTCCTTGATTTGCTCATCACCATAGCCCATTGCTGGCAGCAGCTTACCAATTTTAGGGTACTTTTTAAATGTTTGCGAAATCGAATTTACTGTAAAAGGTCGGGGATCAATTATTTCTTTGGCTCCAAAATCCCATGCTGCTACCATCCCTGCACCATATTCCATTTCACCATGAGTAAGAGTTGGACCATCTTCTACAACAAGTACTCGCTTTCCTTTAATAATATCCGGATTATCAACAAATATTGGAGAAGCCGCCTCAATAATCGCTGCTTTAGGATTTACATCTAAAATATTTTTTCTAACAATCCTGATATTTTCCGGTTGCGCAGAAACAACTTTGTTAATCACTACTACATCCGCAAGTCGTAGAGAAGTGTTTCCCGGATAATATGAAATTTCATGACCAGGTCTGTGTGGGTCTACAACTGTAAAAACCAAATCTGACTTATAAAATGGAGTATCGTTATTTCCACCATCCCAGATGATTACATCTGCTTCCTTCTCAGCTTCTCTCAGTATAGCTTCATAATCCACTCCTGAATATATCACGCTTCCCATAGCAATATGTGGTTCATACTCTTCTATTTCTTCTATTGTGCAATTATGTCTTTTTAAATCTTCAAGTGAACCAAACCTTTGAACTTTTTGCTTAACTAAATCTCCATAAGGCATTGGGTGCCGAACCGAAACGACTTTCTTCCCATGTTCTCTTAAAACATTCACAACTTTTCGGGATGTTTGAGATTTTCCCGCACCAGTTCTCACTGCAATTACGGCTATAACTGGTTTTGTACTTTTTACCATTGTTCCATTAGTCCCCAACATAGTAAATGCAGCACCTGCAGCATTTACAATGCTCCCCTTAGTCATTACATAATTAAAAGGAACATCTGAGTAAGAAAAAACAACCTCATCAACTTTTAATTTCTTTACAAGCTCAATTAATTCCGATTCATCAAAAATTTTTATTCCTTGCGGATATAACTCTCCTGCTAATTCGGGTGGGTACAATCTACCCTCAATATTTGGAATTTGTGTTGCTGTAAAAGCAACTACATTAAAATCTTTGTTATTGCGATAGTAAAGATTAAAATTGTGGAAGTCTCTACCGGCAGCTCCCATAATCAGGACGTTTCTTCGAGCCATATATTTCCTTTTATTCTACAGTAACACTTTTTGCAAGATTACGTGGTTGATCTACGTTTAGTCCTTTTTTAACAGCAATATGATATGCTAAAAGTTGAAGTGGAATTACTGTCAGCAACGGCATAAGCATACTTGTAGTATCAGGTATTTTTATTGTATAGTCCACAAGATGATCAATTTCATTATCATTTTCACTTGCGATGGCAATAATTCTACCTTTCCGAGCTTTAACTTCTTGAATATTGCTTATTATTTTATCGTAGGTGGAATCTTTTGGAGCAATGAACACAGCAGGCATATTCTCATCTATCAGTGCAATTGGTCCATGTTTCATTTCTGCAGCCGGGTAACCTTCAGCATGAATGTAAGAAATCTCCTTCAACTTTAAGGCACCTTCAAGAGCAACAGGAAAATTAAATCCACGCCCCAAATATAGAAAATTTTTAGCATCCTGAAACTCGGAAGCAATGAATTCAATCTGGTTATTAAGTTTAAGAATTCTTTCTATCTTCTCTGGAATTTTACTTAGTTCCTCGGCAATAATCTGACCATCATTCAGATTCATCCCCCTTTTTCTTGCCAATAGAAGCGTAATCAACGATAATACTACTAATTGAGAAGTAAATGCTTTTGTAGATGCAACCCCAATCTCAGGCCCGGCATGTGTATATACTCCACCTAAGCTTTCTCTTGCAATCGAACTGCCAACGACATTACAAATTCCTAAAGCGAGTGCTCCTTTATTCTTTGCTTCACGCATTGCCGCCAAAGTATCAGCAGTTTCTCCACTTTGTGAAATAAAAAATATTGCATCATCGGGATAAATAATTGGACTTCGATATCTGAATTCTGATGCATATTCGACTTCAGTTGGTATATGTGCATATCGTTCCAACATATATTCACCAACCAAACCAGCGTGCCATGATGTTCCACATGCAGAAATTATTATCCTTTTACAACCTAATAATCTCTCTAAAACATTATCCAAACCTCCAAGTTTAGAATCCCCATCATCAAAAAGCAATCTTCCTCTCATTGAATTTTTTACAGATTCAGGTTGCTCCATAATTTCTTTAAGCATAAAGTGGGGATGGCCGCCTTTATCTATCTCATCCAAAGAAAGACTTATTTCATGAATCTCCTTTTGTATTTCTTCATCATGGATGGTTTTTGTGATAAATCTATCTTTAAAAACCTCAACGATCTCCCCATCTTCCAAATAAACAACTTGTTTAGTATGCGCTAAAATTGCAGATACGTCTGATGCAATAAAATTTTCACCCTCACCAATGCCAAGTACAAGCGGTGAACCTTTTCTTGCAGCAATTATTCTATCCGGTTCCTTTTCATAAATAACAGCTAAACCATAAGTACCTTCAACTTCACTCAGAGCTAATCTAACCGATTTAAGAAGCGAATTACCCTTTTTAATGAAGCTGTCTATCAAATGGGCTAATACTTCCGAATCGGTTTCGCTAATAAAATTATAACCCTGAATTTTTAAACTTGTTTTTATTGTCTGGTAATTCTCTATAATTCCATTATGAATAATCAACAAATTGTTACTGGAATTAAAATGAGGATGTGCATTTATTTCATTCGGTACACCATGAGTCGCCCAACGAGTATGTCCAATTCCAACCGTTGATTCATAAACATGTGAATTCATCTTGTCTTCGAGTAAAGACACTTTCCCCTTACTTTTAATTACATAGGTTGAACCACTAGAAAAAAAACCAATTCCAGCCGAATCATAACCGCGGTATTCAAGTCTTTTTAGTCCACTGATAAGAATAGGTATGCAATTCTGTTCACCGATGTAACCTACAATTCCACACATATTTATCCTTAAGTTTTATTATAAAATAGCCATATGGAACAAAAATAATGCCTAGCTCTGGGAAAAAAGTACTTATCTTGACGTGAAAATATCGAATTACTGAACTTTTGCCAATTTTTGAGTAATTACTTTGGTTTCGTTGTTCAATTTGCTCAGTATTTTGTAAAAATAAACTCCATTACCAATTGCATCACCATCTTCATCTCTGCCATCCCAATATATTCGGTTAAATCCAATGTTCATCGCAGATGGTGGAACCGTGATTTGCTTTATAAGACGTCCAGCAACAGTGTAAATTTTAATGCTGAATTCATCAGGAACAACTGTCCCACGTAGCTCAAAAGTAAAATATGTATCATTCCTGAACGGATTCGGGTAATTGTAGATGTAGAGTAAGTCGGGATCGTTGTAAACATAAAACACTGTTCTTGATATTGAGCTATCAAAAAAATTCCCGGAGGCGTCTTTAGCTAAAACTTCAAGAATATGCTTGCCGTCTTTTAAAGTGGGATTCCATTGAATCTTGAATTCCGAATTAGGATAAGGAGTATAACTATACTCTAAATCAGGTCTAGTAAAGGATAACGGAACATTATCAAAAATAATAGTAAAGAGAGATGTATCCAACGGCAATGGGCTGTTATCTTTAAGAGCAATTAAAATTTCAGGCTTTGCAGATACAATATCACCATCCACAATTTCTTTACCGTCTAGCGTAATTGAGAAGTATGGTTTTATAGAATCCCGCGAAACAAAAAAGGAATTTTCTGTAATATTATTAAATGTATAAAATTCTGGTACGGGAGAAGTAGCCACTACTTTAAATTTGTTATCAAATATTAAACTAGAAGTTGGAAGAGTCTTTTTAATGACTTTTGTCGAGTCAGATGGAATATTTAAATACTCAGAAGCATATGCTGAGTCAGCATCATTTAGATAGAACTTCACGTTCAGATTTTCTGCTGTAGCATAACCCAAATTTCTAATTTTTAATTCCATATCTATAGGAAAACCTTGAAGTAGCGTATCGGCTGAAAATGTTAGATCTTTCGGTGTTAAAACAATCTCAGGATCAGCATCATAATTAACTAATAATGATTTAAGCTTGAATGGCGCACTTGGGTTATAAGACGAATCAACAAATTCAAAATGATATTTAAGATAATCGTATGTTAATGTACTAATGCTTTCAAGTGAATAATTTGGAGGTACACTATAGGACAAAGTATCCCATGAACTTGTATTTTTATTTTTACCTAAGAGCAAAACATTATAGGTCCCTGTGGAACCCGTGGCATCTACATTATAAACAGAACTCTTCCATTTAACCGACGGACCAATTTCTTCTGATGTAGCGTTTCCTAACGCATCTTGATATTTACCAACAAATTTATGAAAACCAGGTTTGTACGATGCTGCACCTACTCTATAGACCGAAGCATAAATAAAATTGTTCAACCAATCGTAAGTCCAAGAATAATAACTTTGAAACGTAACACCTGTTAACCACTCTTCTTCAAAACTACCATCAGACAGTTTGAACCTTCTCATATAACCAGAGTTAGAGCTTTCATAGGTATATAAAAATCCATCCGCAACAAAAAACCCAGAAAAACCGGGAGCAGAACTTCCAGCAAATGTAATATCATTCCCAAGTTGATTCCACGAATTTGATGGATCCAGTATTCTCATTGTATATTTATTTCTCAGGCTACCAAAACCTGCTGAAATATTATATACAAAATTTCCATCAGAAGTTAGATAGTATCCAATACTGTCAATACGACCATCCAAAGCAGGTAATAATCTAGCATTTAGAAATATCCTATCTGTATCACCTGTAATTGGATTTATTTTTAAGAGCGAACTATCATCACCAGTAGGTGCATACAAAAATCCATCTTGGTGATAAAATAACTGATGCTTTATATTTACCTCTAAATTTTGTATTGCTCCATAATTAAATCCACGAACTGTTAAATTATTCCCTGTCCCAATCTTGTAAATTTTAGTTTTCTGACCTCCGCGAAAATATGGGATGTGGCCGAAGTACAAATATGTACCATCAGTCGTTAAAGTTGAAATACCATATGTATCTCCAGGCAATGTAATATTAATAGTGTCAAGTAATTTCTTATTATTAGGATGTGGCGGTAAAGTATCAGTATTTAGTACTAGACTCCCTAGAGATTCATCAAAAAACATATTTTCAAACTGGTAATTCTTTAATTGACTTTTCTTTGAAGAATAACCAGAACCAATTGTACTCTCTATAGAAAAGCTATTCAAGAATGACTTATTTGTATCGCTTTGGTCAAAAATTGTAGCTTGCCAAAAATATTCACCACCTGCTAAAGAAGGCGATTTCCAATGAACAATACCATCCGATTCATTGAGAATTGGTGAGGTGATTTTGAAATTAGAATTTAACGTTTGAACAGTATCAATCACTATTACATAGGAGAAATTTCGGTTGAATAGCTTTCCTATATCGGTGAAAATGAAATCTACATTAGGAGAACTCTGAAAGTGACCGTTTATTGGTCTTACAATATTTGGTTTTCCAAAACTGAATACAGCAATATTCGTTGTAGCAATATTATCTGAATGATCTAACTCACATAAAGTATCTACTTCATTTATTCTAGTAATAATGGAATGTAATCCCGCATTCTTTGGTATCCACATTATTGTAACTGAATCAGACTGACCAAAACTTCCTCTTTTTATCTCTGCAATTAAATTTTCTGGAGATACAGAATTATCAAAGAATTGTAGAGTAACTGAATCTTCTTGGAAAGTAACCCCTAAATTTCTATAGTTAAGATATATCTTTACTGTATCATCTTTCAATGGATTTTTAGGTTCAATAGAAATGTCAATAGAATTAACTTGAAAATCTGGATATTTAGGAAATGCAAGTTCAAGTGCTGGATCTCCAAGAAGTGTCAGTAGAGAAATCTGTGTACCAATAAAACTAGATGGATTAACGCTCTGTTTTGCTTTCATAACAGCTAATCCAAAAACATAATTCCGTCTTTCTAATATTTCTTTATAAAGTTCTTTATTTATAATTATACCTGCCTGCCACCAAGTGAGGCCTGAACTGCCAAAAAAACCAATGCTGCCTTTACCTGGCACTTTATTAAAAATTTCACCGAAAATATCCTGATTGTCAAAATGGGCTGTATAACATGTTACACTCGTAATCATCGGGAGTCGTCCAGCATTATTTAGTTGATAAATATCGTCGGTGGTAAAGACGAGATCCCATTGACCACCTCCACCATGTCCATAGTAATTAGCTAAAATTGCTCCACGATTAAACTCTTCTCTGATTCTAGGTCCCTCACCTTGAAATGGAAAATGCCTTGGTTTATTGGGATATCGGAAAACTTTTGCAGAAGTAAACCCATTAGGAATTACATATTCATCATCAAGAAATAAGCTCTCATCATTAAACCCAAACTGAGCTTCGTCTTGAGCATTTAACCCCGATGCTATAAGTAGAATATTTTCCTTCCATGGTTTAGCGTTATCGGTGGGATAATTAATAATTTTGTCAACTAAAATATTTGCTTCCTCAACGGTTTCACACGAAATTCTTCCTATCGCCAAATCAGGGACAATATCATTGCCACTTACACAAACAATTGCATTATCACTAGGAGCCTGACCATATTCAGGAGTTTGAACAGCAATTGATGGAATGAAATTTGGACGATTACTAACATAGATCGGTCTATAATCATGACTCATGTCGCCAAAAAGGGCTACATAATTTGGCGCAGGTGACTGCCAATTCCCAAATGCATATTTAACAAAATAATTTAGCGCTAAAGGATCCAACAAACCATATGAAAATTCATCATATATATCATAGATATCAACTACTTTTACTCGACCTGTAGAATACCCAGGTAAATTATTTGTTCTAAATGCCGCCAATCGTTCAGCAGCTTCTTTAAACTTTGGATGCGCAATTATTATATAATCAGCAAGATTTGTTGAATTACGTAAATCAGATAGTTGATCAGCTAAAATCGAATCGGGTGTCAAAAAGAATTCATCTGAGTAACAAAAATACTCTGTTCGTTCACCTATTGAATCAGCAAAGTAAACAGATAAGTCGGCATCATTTTTTATCCAGGGATTCGCAATCAACTCGCCTCGACTCGGTATATATATTTTCATATTATTGCCAAACCAACCATACAGATAATAAGTATTTTTTCCGGTTCTATTGGGTGGCGAGTTGAAAATAAAATTATTTCCGCGCGCCAAGTTCCATCTCCAATAATCAAATTCGAACCAATTCACCCGGATGATATCGCTTCCATCAGATGTGCAAACATTCCCATCGCAAACAACCTCAAATTTATTTTCACCATATAAAGGAATCACAGCTCCAGAAAAACCAACATTAAAGTTACACTCCAAAGTAACAGAATTTTGGCCATTCCACTGAATACTTCCTACAGGATTAGTATTAAATTTAACAACTACGCTATGTCCATTGCCATTCGGACAATTAGTGTAAGTAATGCCCTGCATATTTACTCTTAAAGTAACTTGTGGCTGACTTTCATTTATATACCAAGCTATACTGTCTGTCATCCAATGGGTAAAGTTTCCATAAGGTTCTCCATTTCTGGCCTCAGCGGTCCCCCAATACCAGAAATCTCTTCTATCATTGGGAGCATACCCCAGAGGTTCATAAAGCAGATCTTCTTCATAATGAAGACTTTTTAAAGTGTATTTTATATTATTATCAAAATTTGTTGGGAATCCATCTATAGAGCTATATTGGTAACTAGAATCTGCTTGGTACGAGAACCAATATATATTCTCGTAATTATAAATATTAGAAGTACAATATGGAGTTGCTGTAGGAGGATAGCCAACAAATTGAAAATAATCTCCAGAGTTAAAAACACCGTTACTGTCTGAATCCGTAATGTTAATTGGAACTTTTTTGCCATCATTTATTAATTCCAATTTAGTCAATGCCAATCCATTGACAGGAACTCCTGCTGTATCTAAATATTCATAGGTTATTCTGTAAACACCTTTTTTATTTAAATAAATTTTAAAATAATTCTTATGTGGATCGTACCAGAATGAATCCGAAGATGCTTTATTGGTTAACTCCCTTACTTTTGAAACAAAATTCTTGGCTTCCTTTGGATTTATGACAGAGTTGTTAACAAAATCATTTGTAAGTATATCATCAACATTTTCGGAAATCATTCCTATAGTAGGAGCCATATTATAATCAATTTGGATTGTAATTTTCTTATTAAACAAAAGTTCTCTCGTGATCGGATTATACTGATAGGGAGAAATACTGACAGCTGCCGCTCTCGCATATCGCATAGAAAATAACGATTGAACTTCAGCCGCTTGCATTGGGAAATATGCATTTGAACTATAAATTCCTTCATCGTAATGCAAGGATTTCCAATCCTGATTTATAGAGTCAAGAATCGGTACGATTAAATATTGCGGAAATCTTTCCTGCTCAATCTGCAGAATTTTTACAGTTGGTTTTGCACTAAAAGGAATGCCGACATTAACATTTACGCTTGGTAACCAAGGTTCACCTGATTTTCTTGAGCTGTAGTCTTCCCCAGCAATATACGTTAATGTCCTTCCCTCAATGCTCGTATCTCTTAAGGAATATTGATTTGAAAAATTGAAACTAACCTTAATGAAAGTTGAAGTGGATTCAATGATTTTATATGATTGTGAGTTAACAAGCGTGGTAATAAAAACGATAAATAAAATTTGCTTTGTGATTTGTTTCATTTATTTCCGGAATATTTTATTGAAACTTAGATGAATAAATTTTTCTGTGCAAGGGTAAAAAATGAGTGTTAATCCTCTTCTTGAGACGATTGTACTGAACAGTTCGAATTAATCAAAATTAAAACTTAAAGAACCCCACGTTACATTAAAATTTTTTGCACTGTCAAGAGAATTTTTTCGTTTCTCCCAACTCAATTTTAAATAGATACCATTAAATAATTCCCAATCAAAACCGAATTGAAATCTGTTTTCAGTCTCAAGCACACCGTCCAGCAAATTGGCAAATTTTGAATCATTTATTGTGTAATACTCGAAAATATTTCCTCCAACATTTCGAGTTCTATTGCCAACGGAGTCATACTCATTGTTCCCATGTAACAAATGGTGAAAATAAAACGACAGGCTTAATCGTTCGTTTACATTGTACGATACTTTGACAGAAAAAAGCGTTGAATTAGGATTTAAATCAACTCCTAATCGATAACCATTGTTTGTATATGTTAGTGATTCTGAATAACCTGGATGAGAAAAGATATAAGGCCTAAGTTGAAGATATTCTAAATCCAATACCAAGTTGCTAAAAAGGAGCGGATCTGTAATTGTAATTCCAGTCTGCCATGCAAAACCATTATTATGCCCATTCCATTCACCCTTAAATAATCTGCTAAAATTAATATCATCAAAAATTGCTGAGGCATTAAGCATCAGTCCATTATGGATCCTATATCTACCATCGAAAGAAAGAAATGAATTATCCAAATCATTCATGGAGCGTTGTGCTGATTCCCAAAATAAAAAAGGATTTAAATATGCTACTTCAAATGGCCGATTAGAATAAATAATTATCTGCGAAACACCAAGAAATAGATCATAATTCGGATTTATCCCCAATCGTGAGATAGCAATATATTTAGATCTCTTTTCTTTGCTGATGTCGTTGTATATCTTAATAAACTCTGGATGCATAACCAACCATCCGTGGAGAAATTCATAACTGAGACTTTTGTAATTCAAATGAAACTTTACAAAATCAAAAATTTGAGGATTATCAGAAAGAATAAGTTTATTAATTTGTCCAGCCCCCCATATAATTCTTTCCCTGCCGAGTTGAAGATTAATTATACCTTTCTGAAATTTGATGTAACCTTGAGTGTTATCAAAATAATTTATTTTCGTGTTGTTAAAAGTATATGATTGTTCAATTCGTTTATCAAGTTTGGCCGTTGCTCTATCTCCAAAAACAGAACCATTAGCTGCTTCCACATAAAACCCTAGCCAATCATCGTAAGAACCTTTTATCCTTCCCCCGAAATTTAACAATGTACTAGTGTTCTGATTGTCATGCGAATATATAAACTTACTTTCAAAAACAGGATCGATATTGAATTTTACAATTGAATCATGATAAAAATATAAATGCTTTTCACTTGCTGCAATCAAATTATTCAAAAATTTGTTCGGGAATGAATCAAAGAAGCCAATAACATTGCTACTGTCTGAGATTCCAAATTTCTGACGCAAGTTATCCAACAAAAATTGATCAGTTTGGTTTAGATTGCTTTTTCTTTTTTGGATGTTAAGTAGAGCAATTTCAACTTGCTTTCTGGAGAGCGGCAGAACTATATTATCATAATCATCAAGAAAACCGCTGATATACATTCTGTTAAGAAAATTATATACAGAGTGATTAGCGGGAATGTTTTCAACTTGTGGAAATATAAAATTGTAGTTTAAAAGTAATATAATAATTGTTTGAAACTTTGCGAATTTCATCTTAAGGTTCAAACATTTCCGTGGTTGGTCGCTATCGCTTCAAATGTTTTTAGAAGAATAATTAAATCAGTTAGTAAATTTGCTTTTGTATAATACTCAACTTCCATTTTTACGCGTTGATCAGGTGTCAATTTTTGTCTCCCATTTACTTGGGAATAGCCTGTAATACCAGGTATAAACTCAAATATCTTTCTTTGTTCGTCACTGTATTTTGAAGTAATTGAAATAATTTCAGGACGAGGACCAACAATACTCATCTCACCTTTTAAAACATTAATCACCTGAGGAATTTCGTCAATACTAGTCCTCCTTAGTATTCTCCCAACTTTTGTAACTCTTGGATCATTAACCTGAGTTAATTCAGGACCAATTTCTAAGGCATTTTGTACCATTCCTCTGAACTTATACATTAAAAATTTTTGGCCATTATATCCAGTTCGTTCGTGTTTAAAAAACACAGGCCCGCGCGATTCCAACTTAATTGCTGCAGCAACAATAAGCAGAATTGGCGAAGTTATGATAATGGTTAAAACTGAGATTAATATGTCTGTAAACCTTTTAATAAAACTACCTTTTTTGCCATAACTTATGTTCAACAGAAAATGTCGAGATAAATTATTTATTAAACAACCAATTACAGTAAATGAACTTATTCCACAACCACATCGGACATGAGTATCAAAAAACTTGTGTTTAAAAATACTGATGAGTTAACACAATTCAAAAAGCATCTTATTATTAAATACAAAAAATAATCTTTCTATATGCTACTATTTAATATGGGAAAATCTAATCACAGAATTCTCAGGCTTTGATTTGTTATAAGACAATTAATAATTTATTCTAAAATTATTTTTAGGCAAGCAATAACATCCTCAACATCTTCATCTTTTAATTTTGCGGAAAATGGAATAGAAAAGGTTCTTTCAGAAATAAATTCTGCATTTGGGAAATCACCTGTCTTATAACCAAAAGTGTTTTGGTAGTAAGGTTGAAGATGTAATGCTATATAATGAACTCCCGCACCAATTTTCATCCGATGAAGTTCGTTGATTAACCTATCTCGTGTGAATTTGGTTTGCATAGTATCAACCATAACAGTAAATAGATGTAATGCATGAGATGTGTTTAGAGCAGGTTCAGGTGGTAAAATAAGAGGAAGTTGAGATAATTCGGCTTTATACTTATCCCAAATCTCTTGTCTTCTTTTAGCAAATTTTTCCACCTTCTTTAATTGTTGAATTCCAATGGCCGCTTGAAGATCCGTCATATTATATTTGTAGCCTGGGTAAACTACTTCGTAATGCTTATAACCATCATCAGAAAATCGTTTCCAAGCATCTTTGGACATACCATGCAGTGCATAAATTTTTAACCTTTGTGCTAATTCTTCATCATCCGTAGTAATCATCCCACCTTCAGCCGTTGTAATATTTTTTGTAACATAAAAACTGTAGTTTGAAATGTCCTTATAACATCCAATTTTTTTATGGTTAAATTCTGTTTCTACAGCATGCGCTGCATCATGAATAATTTTAAGATTGAATTCAGAAGCAATTTTTTGCAAACCAGTTATATTGCAAGCTCGACCTGCAAAATGGACCGGAATTATCGCTTTTGTTTTAGAACTTATTTTTTTGCGAATATCCTCTGTATCAATAGTCATTTCGTATTTATCTACATCTACAAACACGGGCTTAGCACCGACATGAACAACTGCATTTGCAGTAGCCGCAAACGTCATTGTCGGGACTATTACCTCATCACTTGGAGTTACACCCATTGCAAGTACTGACAAATGCAAACCCGCTGTACAAGATGCAACAGCAACAGCATATTTGGATCCTACGTAATCCTTAAAATCAGATTCAAATTGAGCAACTTTAGGCCCAGTTCCAATCCAACCTGAATTTAACGAATCGAGTATTTCGGCAATTTCCTCTTTCTCGATTATTGGTTCTCCAAATACGAGGTAGTTTGATCTCATGCTCTAGTTTATTTAGTAAGTTTAAGAAGGTTCCAAAATTGAGGTAATTTTTATAATGTTTTTGTTAAAAATATAGAATAAAAAAGTATATTCAAATTTTCAATTCTTCTTGATAAAACATAAAATGTGCGTTCGTAAAAAGTAAACTGAATTGAATATTGTATACAGGATTGGATGGAATTTAGACACAACCCGACTTATCGGAGGAGCCAAAGTAAGTCTGAATATCGTCATTTCACCCCTTGGAAATAAATATTTAACTTCCTGTTTGGTCACACCCCTCACATCCTTATTTAGAGGATTGTTATAAATAAAGTCATACCATATTATCCCCCCTCCTGGTTTTGTCCAAGTCCACATTTTGGTTGCCAATTGATGCCTATAATCGTCATCTAATATTGATGAAAATACCATAGATTGAAAAATAACATGAAAAGTTCCGTCATTAAAAACTTGATTCAGAATATCACCTTCATAAAAACTAACCTGATTAGATACTTTCCTTTTTGCTTCTGATAATCTCTCTTCTAAAATGTCGTTACCGACTAAATTAATCGGATCAAACCCGAAGCGAATAAATTGCAAAAGATTGCCACCACCACCACACCCGATTTCGAGTAATTTCTTGTTATGAAGCGGTTCAAGTTTAGCTTGTTTAATAAGCTTGATTAGTGCCCGTTCCTTCTCTTGCTCACTCATGAAGGTTGCAGCATTTAAGGGACTATATCTACCAGCTGGGATATTTTTTCTACGTTCATAACGACGGATTATTTCTTCAGATTCTGACGACACAATTTCTACTTATTTAAATTATCAAATACTAAAAATTTAATTACACCACTAAAAAATCCTATAGCATAGGAAAAATGTAATACTAATACCGCAAAAGGAAATTTAATTGCTACACCGAATTTCTCTTTTATAAAAACCGAAATACTTGAAGAAAAAACGATTAATAAATAAAGAATGGGGAGAAATATGCCAAGGATTAAATTCTTAAATACCAAGCCTAGAATAGCCAACAATATAACAGTCAAATAAAACAATATGGGAACTTGTTGCCGATAGGAAATAGGTACTCTATGTTTTTTAAGAACAGCAACTCTCCAAAAACCATATTGAAAATATTGTTTAAATAATGAAATCGGATTCTCTCGGACGTAATAACTACTTTTTGCCTTCGGTGAAATAAAAACCTTGCCCCCGTTTTTAGTTATCCTAAAACAAAATTCATCATCTTGATTTCTGGTTAGAGATTCATCATATAAGCCATATTTGCTAAAAACATCTCGCTTAAAAACTGGAAAACAAGCCATCTCTGCGTATCCTTCATACTCAGGGAACCTGTGTTTTGCATTACCAACACCAATAATACTGGACATAGCTAACGCAGTTGCCTTAGCAAAGGAATTTCTTCCTTTACTAATGATTGGTCCACCAACACATGAAATATCTGGATGCTTATTAAACAACTCCAAACAAACAGCTAGATAATCTAAATTATATTCTGCGTGGGCACCGAATATGGCGATAAATTGCCCCTTAGCATTTTTAATGCCGATGTTTAGTGCATATGGAGTTAGAAGTTTGGGATTATCTATAAGTTTAACTTGTGGATTATCTTTTGAAATACTCTGTATAATTTTTCTCGTGTTATCAAGGCTCATTCCATCAACAACTAATATCTCAAATTTTTCGTTGATATTTTTTTGATTCAATAGTGATGCTAAACAATCACCGATATATTTTTCTTCATTCCGACAAGGAATTATCACTGAGATCAACAGCTGACCCATCAAATTTAACTAATCATTATTATTATACTAGTTATTATTTTTTAAAATATCTTTATATACATTAATCATCAAATCAACATTTTTACCCCAATCATAAAAGGTAAGAACTTTTTCTCTTCCATTTTTACCAAACATGATTCTTAGTTCTGGATTATTGATCAATTTTTCAATAGCATTTGCTGCTTCAAGAGGATTATTCGGTGAAATAATATAACCGTTTTGGCCATCGTCAACAATTTCTTGAAGCCCCCCTGCGGTTGAGACTATAACAGGCTTACAACACGCCATCGCCTCTAATATGGATACTCCAAAACTTTCCTGCTTTGATAAAAAGACCGGGATATCTATCATATTATGATAATTTTGTATTAAACTATGATTTATTAACCCAGTAAAAATACAATCGCTCTTTCCAATTTTTTCTTCTGCCAATTTTTTGAGATTAATTTCCTCTGTACCACTGCCTATGATTAATAGTTTTAATGGTAAATCTTTGAATTTATTTCTGACAATACTGAAAGCATTAATCAATGTATCAATTCCATAAGTTTTCTCTAATGATTTAATTGTCCCAATAACTATATCTTTTTTATTAAATGGTCCTTTGGTCTCTGTCGGAATAAATTTATCGACATCAACTCCAAATGGTGTAATGCCAATCTGTTTGTGTGTATATTCATTTGTTCTTTTTGCCAAAAAATTACTTGTAGCTAAAATTTGATCAGCTCTCTTTAAATTGAACTTCAGAATTTTCTTGTGAACAAATGATTGATTAGGAAAACTTAGTACATCAGATCCCCATACTGAAATAACATATGGTCGAAAATTTGATAAGGCGCCTAGTAATCCATAGCTTGATGCATAATGAGCATGTAGAATATCAGGTGAATAATTAGTAATTATTTTTTTTAATATTTTTAAAGCATATAGATAACGAAACTTTGCGATAGAAATTTCTGGTCCTTGTTGAAGTTCATAAGGTAAGTCAAGATTGAATAAATGCTTATCATTAATGTCCAATTCACAATAATTATTTTTGCACCTTCCCAAAGAAAATAATGCGACTTCAAAACCCAGATCATTTAACGAATTTGACCATTTCGTAGTGTGTGGAGAGTTAACATCTGCTAGAAGTAATATTTTAATTCGGGAAATGTTTGATGACATTTATATCTTCATATTTTCATTTTAGGATTTAATACATCAATTCAATTTATTTTAGAAGTCTTCATCTAAAAATTTTTTAAATGGATCAATACCATTAAAATCTTCAATAGCTGAAGTAATCGTTAAAATGTTATAAAGAATTACTTTCCTAAATTTTTTTAATACATCATCATTTAAATTTAAATACTTAGAAATAATATCAGAACCTTCCACAGCATTTTTAATACAAACTGAAAGAACAGCGTCATTCCTGATCTTGGAGTTGCTTCCAAAAAATCCATCTTTAAATCGCTTCTTTAATTTGGTTGGAATATTTGGATAGGCATGATAGACCAAATTCATAAATACTTTACCTTTAAATGATGTTACCGAGCTTTTAAAATTTGTATATGGCAGTTGAATTGCCTTATGTGAATATTTTTTTATCAGACTGCCAAAGAGTTGATGTTTTATTTTAACTTCGTCAGAACAATTCATTATATAATTAAAAAATTGAATAGACCAAAAAGGAGTCAGATGCCAAAAATAGTTCCTATGTCTATCTTCACCTTGAAAAGCATATTTAAATGGTTTCTCAATTATCCGAAAATGAAGATACTTTTGTGTTAGATCTTCTTCGGGAAAGGATTTCAAAATATTTATTAATTCATCCTTAAAAATATTCTTATCCATACCAATAATAGAAGAAACAATATCTATGTCAATTATGGAATTCTCATCAATAATATAATCAGATAATCCTTCAATAGATTTAAAATCTTTTAGTGGGCGATCTATCGTGAATATATGCTTGTCACCATTATCACCTGTTATAAAATTTACTTCGCTTCCAAAAAAATCTTTTACCATACGGTAAAACTGCAACATGGGAGCTGTTGCCAAAGAATTCATCCCCTCTTTAATTCTAAGAAGCTCATATATATCTCGACCAATAGCAGGTCCGATTTCAAACAAATTAAATTTTGAGTTGAAAATTTTAGACAGTATTTGTGCAACTTCAATTTCCTCAACTCCATATCCATTCTTATAGGATATTGTTGAAACATCAAAAGGAATATTGTTTTTATACATGCAGGCCGCAATTAATCTTGAATCCAGCCCTCCGCTGAGTGCAATAACATTTTTTTTATAGTTATTTAAACGATTGATCGTAGCTTTACTAAACAGATTAGCTAAGTTATTAATATTCTCATCTAGTGAAACATTTGTATGATTTCGAATCTGGAAATTGAAATTGTGAATAATATCTTTTTTTACGTTAAAATTTTCAATTAATAATAGAGTTGCGGGTCTTAAATGATTTACATTTTGCAGCAGAGTTCTTTCGCCAAGCATATAACCAAATAATAGAAATTGGGAAAGACCTACTTTATCAAAATCAAATTCTTTAGCCACCTGCTTAATAAATTTTAAGTGCCTGGAGATTATTATACCATCTTTTACTATTTTGAAATAAATAGGCAAGCGCCCAAAAATATCATTAAGCAAATAAAAATTTTTAGTGTTCTTGTCCCGTATTCCTAAAATAAAATCTCCATCTGTATCTAGAACCCATGATCTAAATTCATCCCTCCTATCATCATGATTTATATTTTTTATAATTTTAGTTAATTCAGAAATGACTAAACCCTTGCTTTTATTATAAATTTTACCTTCAATAATTATAGCCAGCGAATCTTCTTCTATTAGCTCAATCGGATATTCTGGATAATCATTCCAACCAATAAAAAGATTTTCATTAAGTAAATAAATTTTGGAACTGAAATTTTCCAAATGGTTATTTGAATTAAGTGAATTTTCGATCAATTCTCTTTTTTTTAGCAGGTCGCCCTTACTAAAAATTAAGCTCAATCCTGGCATAGTTTTTCTGAAATATTTTATGTTTTAAATGAATAGATGTGTTTTTCATTATTTGTATCCTTATAATATCAGCTTAAAATAGATTTTTTTTCAAATCTTGTCATCAGCTTATAACAAATGTATATTAAGTATGAATACGATAATACCATCAATATATCTATGCATAAAAGAATAAAATATAATTTGTTTTGAAAAAGGGGTTTTAATGGAAATCCTAATGACTGAAATAAATATGGCTCAATTGTAGTTATTGAACCAAGAAAACTAATTAGAAAAACAGATGGTTTTATATAAAGTTTTGATCTTATAGTCGTGTGAATTAAAAAGAGTAAACCCATTTGTAAATAAAATGGATAAGTCTTTTTACTAATTATCATAAACAACAAAATAATAATTGATATAAATGCAAAAACGATCTCAAAGGATTGAGTTTCATGATTATAGTTTATTTTAGCAAAAGTGACAAAAATCGGAATAAAAATTATTCCGAAAGTTATCCCAGGAAGTATATCCCAAAAGGTCGTACTTTTAATACTGGGTGCTACTGAGAGAATTAAAAACCACAGATTACCACTTGTACTTCGTTTTGCTTCATATTTAATTGGCTCTAAAACATCTATCCCGTTCATCAACAAAAATACTAAGAGAATTGTTAATAAAAGGAAAGGAAAGTTACGTTTTAACCAATTTTGTTTTCTATATAGGATAAACCCAGGCCACATAAGTATAATTAAAAATTTAGAGATCAAAAAACCAAACGTCATGATTACTCCAGCAAAAAAATCTTTATGGTATTCCAATAATGCGAAACCAACCAGTGCTATGAAACTAATTAAGATACTATTGTATCCTGTTATTATCCAATAGATTGAAATAGGATTAAAAGTATAAAGGAAAACAACATACCATCTCAAATAATCCTTCTTTTTGTACCTTATCGAAAGATAAAAAATAACCATGACGCTTTCCAAAACAACCATCATCAATGCTATAGCTCCTACAGAAGGCCAAACATATACAATTGGTACAAGAAAATAATGAAATAAGATAGAATAACTGGTTTGAAAATCTATGTACGGAAAGTTTCCCGCAATAACTTGCTTTACTTGTGGTAAATAGTAAAGCGCCGCATCTGACTCTTGGTTGATTGAAGGGAAAAATATGTAGATAACTAATACACCTATTATTTTTCCTAATATTCCCAATATTGCAATAAATTTTAGTAGGGATTGGTTTTTATTTCGAAAAAAATAAAAAAAGCCGACTATACTTAATAATGAAAATGTTGTTGTAAAAATTAGCTTTATAATTTCCAATTGATTTTTATATTATTTTGGCAGTAATTATAAATAATTAATTAAATTAGAAATAAAAGATTCAATAAACTTGATTAATGTGTTAAAAAGTAATTATATCAGAATAAATCTGTAGATACGTATGAACAAAATTAGCAATTTAATTATAAATCCTTATCTGATGTGCATTAGTCTTGTTTTAATTTTATTATTTACCCTTAATTATTTACTCTTCCTACCTGTTGTTCTTTTAGTCTTACTTATTTTTTATCAATCCAGAAATGATTTATTAGTTTTAGGAATAATTATTTCCTTTGTTGTTTTAACAGATACGGTAGTAGGTGATATTCGAATTATTATAACAATTTTTTTTACAATTTTATTGGTTGTACTTTTTGTTAAGAGATATGGTTTGGAGATAAATCAATTTCCCAAAGTTCCTAAGGAATCAGCCGTTGTCATTATAATTATTTTTATATCTTTTGCTGTAACAGCATTCCATTCAAATTCAACAGCTAGTTTGGAAGCATTGTCGCGATTCTTTATTTTTCTATTGATATGCTACTTGATTTACAGCTTTATTGATAGCAAAGAAATGGTCATTAAATATATCTTATCAATAATAATTGCCGGTTTAGTAACCTCATTTAGTTTATATTTTGACTTTATAAAAGGTGGGTTTGAGCTTTTTCTTATTAGTGGTTTTTTGGCGAGATATACTGGCATATACGGAAACCCAAATTTCATCGGATTACTTTTTGTAATAATTACAATTCTGACAGTAGCAGCTTTTCTCTCTGATCTTTTCAAAACCAAGGGGCAAAGATTATTCTTATATTTTGTACTCATCAATAACTTCATAATTTTTTTGATCACGGGTTCACGTGCAGCTATAATCTCATTAATTTTAGGGATTTCATTTGTGCTAATAGTTTTAAAAGGAAAAATCTTTATTAAATTAATTTTAACTATTTGCACATCATTAATGGTTCTTTTCCAAATACCCTTTACCCACAATTTTCTGTTACTTTTCCTAAAACTACAAGATACAAAAGCCAGAGACGATCTTTGGTATTCTGGGATGGAGATGTTCAAAAAAAATTTTATCTTTGGGGTAGGACCAGATGAATTTCCTAACCACTTTTACACGTTTTTCCCATCAAATACCTTATACAAATTTATTGAAGCAGGAGCTTTGGATTTGGGGAAAAGACCAAGTCCCCATAATTTTTTTATTTTTATGGCTGCTGAAAATGGTATAATAGGTTTAATTTCTTCTATATTATTATTTATTGTGTTCTTTTATTTAGCATTTAAAACAATGATTATATCTAAGAACATAAATAAGAACACGTATATTTTATCTATAGCTATAATTGGAATCGGGATTGCAGTAATCTTTAGATGTTTTTTTGAAGTCGGTGGCATTCTCAGCTATGGATATCTCTCAAGGGATCTCCCATTCTGGCTTATATTTATTATTCTAAGTTATGTGTACAAGATTATGAAATCTAAACAGAAAGAAATTGTAGGATGATATTTTTATGATATACGAAACAATTCTAAAATAATTCCAAACAGCTACTTCTATGCAATCCTTTCTATAAAGTTCAAAATTTTCTTGCTTACTTCTCGCACTGATAAATAATTCATACACTCAAAGGATGGGCAACCATTTCTTCCGCCATTTGTAAAGCATAATTTCTCTCCCTCTTTAGGAGAGCAAACAACTTTTTTTATAGCATATTCGTTAATACCCAAAACAGGCAAGTGATAATCCGGATTTGAAGGTCCATAAATTGAAAAAGTGGGCTTACCAAAAAGATTAGCAAGATGAAGGGGGCCTGAATCATTTCCAATAAATGCCAAACAATGTTCTGTTATTTTAATTAAATCAACCATTGTCTTTGTTTCAAAATACTTTATTTTTTTATTTTCCAATTCATTGACAATATCTAGTTTCATTTTTTCGGATGGAAAAACTATTATGCATTCGATTCTTCCATTAAGAAACTCAGCAAGTTCTATAAATTTTTTAAAATTCCATTCTTTCGCAGCCCATCCAGCAAATGGATGTATCATTATATATCTATTTGATAAATATTGCTCATGAATTAAATTTTTTAGGCCTTCATTGGTGGGAACTATTCTTTTAACAACATCTAAGTAAATATCCACTAAATGTGGTTTGCTTCTGATTGGAACATAGACATCATATAATTTTCTAAAAAGAAAATTATTAATACCAATAATCTTTTCCCCCCGACTGCTGAAAATCAATGATGCCGAAGCAATTGAGCCTGTAAGATCAATAATTATTTCCGGTTTTAGATAATTAACAATTTTTCTTGCCCTTTTTCTTGCAAATCTTTGTTCAAAATAAAAATCTGACCGAGATAATGTTATGAGATTAATTTTTTTAAAGATGATACTGTAAACATCATAAATTTCATCAAAGCAGACTAAACTTACATTTACTTTATAATGTTTTTCAATTTCTTTTATTGCATATGCACCTAAAATTGAATCTCCTAACTTATGCAGAGCTATTATTACAATATTACCACTTTTATTTGGTTTCAGGCTATTTATTTTTCTTACTAACAGACAAACAAAATTAATAACAATTAATACAATTCTGTTAAATACTTTATTTTTTATTAGTATTGGAGTGAGTTCCAATTTTACTTTCGTACTATTTTATTTTTTCACGAATAAATGTTTTTTTATATTCTTTAGAGAATCGATGATTAGAACAAAAGAATTATCCTGAATTAAGTGGCAATTAAATAAAAAAAGAATTTCGAAAATTATTATACTCGCAAATTTTGTTATGTACATATTGTTTTTAAATATTAAATTATTTTGTATCAAAAAAACAATGATAATGCTGATTCCACAGTTTGCTAGATAAAAAAATAAATTTTTTGAAAAGAAAAAGAATGAACTAATCTTTATTTTTCTTATGATTATTAAGCTTAGTATACAATACAAAACAAAAGTTAGAGATGTACTTAGTGCTAGTCCATTTTGAAAAAGTGTCTTAACAAGTAAAATGTTTAATATTATTTTAAGCAATAACCCGCCGCTAATGATAAGGAGGAGTTCATTGAGAAGAGATGTGCTGAAAAAAAATTTATTTAATACTGAATATATGGCATAAAAAACAAGACTAATTGAATATATTTTAAGTGTGTTAGAAGTAATGATGCTGTCAAAAAATGAAAAATTACCTCTCTGAAAAAGTATCATCACAATAAATTCACCAAAGAAAAAGAATATAAAAGATATTGGCATCGTAAGAAAAATTAAAACAGAAATTGATTTGTTTAGTTTTTTCCCAACTTCAATCATCTCCTTTTTTTGAATTAATTCTGAAAATGAAGGAAACAATACCGTTGAAATGGCAAAAGGTAAAATGACTATAGGTAATTGATATAAAGTGGCTGAATAACTTAATGCAGCAATACCACCTTTCTCAACTGCATTTAAAAAATATCTATCAATTACTATAAACATCTGCCCTATAATTTCAATAATTATTGTAAAAAGCAGAAAAAATCCCAAGGTCTTATTCTGTTCTGAGCTAAAATTATAAAATGTGATCTGGATGTAAGTTTTTTTGTTCACTATCATAAATAAGAATAACATCTGAAATACTGTACCCACTAAGTAAAATATTGGTATTACAATTATTCCCATCTTATCATTTAGTAAGGGCACAGCACCGATTAAAAAAATATTTGTAAACAAATTCGAAATAACTGGTGCAATAAAATTTTTTTCAGATTGAAGAAACGCAAAAAAGATAGAGATGACTGCTGTTAATGGAATTGTGGGTAGAAAATAAATGAAAATATTTAAAGCAGTAGCTTTTGAAGTTACAGAATCTACACTAATATAAAAATCAATAATTTGTTTTGAAAAAATGTAAGATAATAAAGCAATAACAATACTTCCAAATAAAAAAATGGTTAATGCATGATTAAAAAAAGATGTTCTTTCTGCTTTTCCTTTCGTTTTAAAATAATTCGGAACAAAATAGTTTTGACCTAAGACAATTAATACAATGTTTATAGCAGAAGACAAAACTGTGGCAACCAAATAAATTTCAAATTCCCTACTTAATCCAAATGATGCTGCAAAAATTACTTCTCTAAAAAAGCCCAATCCCCTCCCAATAAAAGTAATAATAGTTATGAAAATTGAAGCACCCGCAATTGTGGTTGTTATTTTTTGATTCATCGAATTGGAGGTACGCTATTTTGGTTTATTTGTTCTGAACATAAACTTCTAAATATACCTCCTTATTAAATGGAACAGCGAGCAAATAAATAGGTAATAACAGAAGTGATTTAAAGAATTCCTTCGAAAATGGTCTAGCTCTTAAAAATTCTAATCGGCAAGCAAAATTTCTAATTTTCTTTATTTCAAATTTCGCCAAGTTTAGTGCAAATTCTATGGAGCGTTTATTAAAACCAACTACATGATAAGGCGTTTCAAATGGTCTAAGCCGTGATGTTTGCTTACTCATTTTAATTCCATAAATAAACCTTCGTACTTCATTCAGTAAAGAATCTTCATTCGGAATACCTATGTAAATGGTACCGCCTTTTTTTAATATTCTTTTAATTTCTAATAAGTATTCCATTGGATTTATTAAATGTTCAAGAACTGAATCCATGTAAACAAAATCAAAAAAACTGTCCGGGAAGTAACAATCAATTAAATTTGAATTATAAAATTTAATCGAACTATTTTTTGCTACATTAATTCGATTATCCATAATATCAACTCCATGTGCTAACCAGCCTCTCTTTTCGGCCTCTATTAAGCAATACCCTTCACCACATCCAACATCTAAAAAATTCTTCCCTCCTGAAGTAGAAAAATTATCTAAAAAATTAAATCTAATATTCCTGTCTTTTGCTCTATTCTTGTCATACCATTTACTCATCTTTGGGAAATAGTCTTGATTGTATAAGACATTCCATTGTTCTTTCGAAAAATCTATTACAGGGTCAACATAGTAAATTTCACACTTACTGCACTTTACAATATTGTACTTATGATGGATAACTTTTTGAGCTTTTAAACTTACTTTTGGAATGCCAATAAAAGATTTTTGTCTGCATTTACAAATTGGACACATCAGGCTTTATTTAAATTTTTCACAAAATACTCGATAGTCATTTTCAACCCTTCACTTCTTGAGACTTTTGGTTCCCAGCCCAACACTTGTTTTGCTTTCGATATATCTGGCTGACGAACTTTAGGGTCATCTTCAGGTAATTCTTGAAACGAAAGCTTGCTTGTTGACCTTGTCAATTTGATCACTTCTCCTGCAAATGCTTTTATGGTTATTTCAGATGGATTACCAATATTAACTGGGTGAATCTCATTTGACATAAGAAGTCTAAAAATTCCATCTATCAAATCAGACACGTAGCAAAAACTTCGTGTTTGGGAACCATCTCCAAATACAGATATATCTTCTCCACGAAGCGCTTGACCAACGAAAGCAGGCAATGCTCTACCATCATCCAACCTCATGCGAGGACCAAAAGTATTAAATATTCTCGCAATACGAGTATCAACTCCATGATATCGATTATAGGCCATAGTTATAGCTTCAGCGAACCTTTTTGCTTCGTCATAAACACCACGAGGACCAATTGGATTTACGTTACCCCAATAATCTTCATTTTGTGGATGTATAGTCGGATCACCATAAACTTCCGATGTAGAAGCAAGAAGAAAACGTGCTTTCTTTTCTTTAGCAAGACCTAAAACTTTATGAGTTCCGAGTGAACCTACTTTTAATGTCTGAATTGGAAATTTGAGATAATCGTTAGGGCTCGCAGGAGATGCAAAATGCAAAACGTAGTCTATTCTTTCAGGAACAAAGATGTAATTTGTAACATCATGCTTAAAGAAATGAAAATCTGGATTTCCAAACAAGTGTGAGATATTCTCGACATTGCCTGTGAGAAGATTATCAATGCAGATTACTTTTAACCCTTCTAAAAGCAACCGATCACAAATGTGGGAACCTAAAAAACCAGCTCCTCCAGTTACCACTGCGGTGTGCTTATACATTTTTACCCCTCTGATTTATTCTTTTTAAAATTTATAATTTTCATTTCATTAGCAATAAAAATTAGCGACATAAACAAGAAAACAAAAATTCCACCAAGTACAGTTGAGAAAACTATTCTCGGTTCAGAAGCTCGCACTGGTGGAATTGCTTCGTCCAACACTTCAACAGTAGGAAGATCACGGTTTTCTTGAATTCTCTCTTTGAAGTATTGCTGCTGCAAAAGCAAATAAACTTCATTTTGTATTTTTACTTCACGAACAAGTTTAGCCAACTCTCTTCCAATTCCAGGAACATCTTTAAATGCAACAAGATAATCCTGATTTCCCATTTCCATTTTACTGTATTGGCTTTGCAATTCGTGTAATTTACTCTTCAAAGTTAAAAGTGTTTTACTATCTTCCCTAAGATTTGGTTCGAGTAAACCCATCTCAATTTCAGTCTTAACTATATCAGTTTTAAGATTGGCTGCGGATTCGATTGCTGCTTTAACTTGTTCAGGAAGCGATACTGTCTTATTCTTTTTTTGAAAAACCATCAATGTGCCTTCAGCTGAGTCAAGCAAATATTTTGTTTGTTTAAGCTGGGATTCAATATATATCCTGGCGCGTTTTGCTTTTGAGGAAAGCTTTTCGCGATTTATTATATCAAGCGCTTCTACAAATGCGTTTGATAATTCAGCAGAAAGTTTTCTTATGGAATCGCTTTGCGAAGAAAATATTGGGAAAAATGAAGTTGAGGTACTGATACTTAATTTAATTATACCTTCCTTGTTTAAATCAAAGTTGAGCTTTTCAGACAATTTTTTCGATGCTTCTATTTCGTTTTTAGAATTAAAGAATTTTACCAGGTTATGCTTTCTAACAACATAAAGTGCAGCAGTCCGGCTCTTAAGCATTTCCATAAATAATTGTGAGTTAGCGTTTGATACTCCTGAAGTAATCAAACTTGAAATATCCTCTCCCCCAAGCAAACTACCAAGACCACCCATTTGATTGTTTTTTTCTGGAGGAAGAATTGTAACCTGAGCTTCGTAAGTCGACGGGTAAACAAATAGTAAAATGAGAAAAAGGAAAAGAGATGTTAAAATTGTAATTTTCAAAATTGGCTTACGGTAGAAAATTATTGTGTTAAGAATTTCGTGATAACTCATACTTCTACCTCGTTGCAACAATTACGGCAACTGTTGCGGCAACAACTGCTGCAACTTGACCAAGAACTTGTAATGATGTTGTAAAAACTTCCCAAAACTTTGGTCCAGGTGGATTTTCAGGAATCCAGATAGTATCTCCGGGATCAATTGATTCCACATCTTCATCATCAACCCATTCGCCAGTATTAGATTTGATCACTCTAACATCACTCTTTACGGCTCGCCAACCAAAGCCACCTGCAAGCTGAATATAATCATCAATTGAATAATTTTTATTATAAACGATATTTCCAGGATTGACTACTTGTCCAAGTAGCGTAACATAATTCTTTGCTTCAGGAACATTTATGACATCCCCACGTTTTAAAATTACATTTTCTGAAAAATTGCTCCTCACAAATAATTCCTCAAAGTCAACCACAACTTTTCCTTTTCTCTGACGTGATTTTGCTTTTAAATAATCGTATTCATCATCAGTCATATCTGCACGGAGAATTGTCTTTAGTCTTTCATATTCTGGATCAATATCTACTTCACCGGTTGTTCTTGATAACGAAGCATCATTTATCGAGGCATTCTTTCGGAATCCCCCTGCCTCTTTGATTATCTCGGAAAGAGTGGTTTTCTCTTCAATTATTTTATAAACTCCTGGATAATTCACCCAACCATCTATCCGCACAAAGTTATCAAGATAATATTCAGGAATTGTACGAATGATAACATGATCTTTAAAATTTAACAACATTTTACTTTGAATTATTTTTTGATAGGAGTGATAATAACTCTTTTGGTTTTTTCCGCTTTCATCATAGCGTATTATTTCAATAGAATCAGTTTTTGCATTGAACAAAAAGCCACCTGCAAGTTTGATTAACTCAGCTACACTTTCTCCCTCAAGAAACTCATAAGTTGCAGGAAATTTTACAGCTCCAGAAATCGTAATAACTTTATCAGTTTTATCAACAAAAACGACATCACCATCATTTAATAATGGATTATTTTTTTTATCACCGTATCGTAAAAAAATAAGGAAGTCATAATATCTAATTTCGCCTGTTGAATTTTTAATCTGAATATTTCTTAAACTTGATGTGGGATTTAACCCACCAGAACTTAACAACAAATCCAAAAGTTTAGCATTGCTCTCAATTACAAGAGACGATGGTTTTTGAATGTCCCCAACCAAAAAAACTTTAATTTTTTTAAGATTCCCCAATGATATGAATATTTCAACATTTCGATAATTTTTTTCAAGAATTGCTCTGATCTTTTCTTTAGCTTGTGTTAACGTCAATCCTTTCAAATTTATTCCCCCAACCTTAGGAATGAATAAATAATTCTCAGCATTGATTGTTAGATTCAGATTGATTTCCTCTATGCCGCTAATTGAGATAAAAATGTTTTCACCGGGACCAACCTTATAATCACCAGGATCTATACTTGATTCACCAACTCCATTTGTAATAACTTTTCTTGATGAATCCGAGACACTCTGAAAATTTCGCTCCTTGTAATCAGGATTATTTTGTGAAAAATAATCATTCGGCAGAAAAAGAATCATAAGAAGTAGCAGCATAAAGCTTTGCATGATCTTTTTACAACATAGTTTTTTAGGCTCTTTGTACATTATCTAATTAAAGATGTGAAAAAATTTGACGGATAAAATTATTAAATAATAACTCATCTTCAAATTTTAAGGTTAATTTTCCTCAAAACAAACACAGAGACTAAGATGCTCATAACGGGACCTATTAACATTATCAATCCAAAGACTTCTACTGGAGGATGGTATTCATACAAATCTGGATAATATGTTTTTAATACTACAAACGAATAGTAAATGATAATTGAAGATACAATGCTTGCAGATAGCCCAGTTAACAATTCATTAAAAATAATCGGCATCTTGATAGTTGAAAGTTTAGCACCAACCAATTTCATGGTTTCAAATTCATCGTTCTTAAGTGAAATAACCAGTTTAATTGTGCTGTAAGAAATGTAAATTGATATAAGTATCAAAACTGCTGTCAGAATAAAAATGTATTTCTGAAGTCGCTCAAGTACAGTAACAAGCTTTTGTAAAACATCAGACTCAAAAACAATTTCATCAACCCCTGCCATTACTCCTAACTCTCTAATAATAATTTCGATCGAGTCCTTCTCAACATATTCAGCTTTTAAGGTTAGCAAAAGTGACGCGGGGAGAGGATTGTAATCAAGTATCTTGCGGAAATCTTCACCCGTATCTTTAATAAATGTTTCTGCCGCTGCTTCTTTATTAATGAATTTTACATCAGATGAAAACCTTTTCCCATTAATCTCAGCCATAAGCTTTTCTACACTCTCAGTCGTCAAAGAATCTTCAAGAAAAATATTTAATCTAAAATGATTTTTAATTTTCTTTTCAATTCTTTGAGACAAAACAATCGAATAATATGAGGCAGCTATAAGCATAGTTGATATGCTTAACGAAACTAAGGATAGAATGAATAGCGATTTGGCTCTCCCAAAAATCCGAAAAGCTTCTTTAATCCAAAAGATTATCATAGAGTTAATTGCATTTCAAAAATTGGATTCATCAATCCACCTTACGATAGCCCATGTACCAAAAACTGGATTTTTTCGAAGTGAAAGGTTTACTCTTCCATTAATAACAATAATATCGGTAGGATTGAATGTGATGGTTAAATTAAAAGTCCGGATAATTGTTGCATTCAATGAATCTTGAGCATTTAATACCTCATTATTCCAAATTACTTCCAAGCGTTGGGAATTTTGAAATAAACCATAAGTGGTTTTCATTTCTTCATCTCTGCCCCACGATACATCAATTCCTTGGTCATAATCACGATAAGTAAAGAGAAAATCTTCCGCAATTAATCTGCCATAAATTGTAGTATCCTTAAAAACGTAAGCATACTGAAAATTTTTAAAAATACCATCAACACTCTTAAGGTCAGAAAGTGTTGAGCCATTTTCATCTGGATTCGTCTCTAATGAAGGGGCAAATGGGTTTTTACATCCAGCTATAACAACAAAAAACAACACTCCCAATTTATAAGGAAGATTAATAAAACCTCCCTTTCAATTCGCTCCAGCTAGGTGAATCGTTCCTTTTGATATCACGCCAAAAATAAATCGTCCACACAGACCTTGAATCCCTAATAAGCTCAAATATCAACTCACCTTGATAATTTGATGGAATAGTCACATCATTCAACGGCACATTCAAAGAATATGAAGCAACATATGTTATGCTATCTCCATGAACGCTTGAAGTTGAGTTAGATAAGCTAAGTGTTATCGGTAATTCATCAGGTACTCTTACCTTCAAATTATTAAAATATTGAGATTCATTAATTTTAGTCCAATTGTCCCCCAAAGCAGGAAATTGTGAAAGTGCTTCACTTGAAGGTAAAAAGGAAAAAATTTTACTTGTGAAAGAAGGATCAGAAAGACATGCTAAATAATTTTCGAGGTCCTTATTCTTAATTGAATTGATAAAATTTGTAATCAATATATCAGTTGTAACTGCTGCTGGATAATCATTCCTGGGCAATTGTGGAGTTTCAGGCTCCCGTGTAGTGAATAAATCACAACCGCCAACTGTAAGAAGATATACAAATAGAAAAAATACTTTTTTCATTTCTTTGCAATGATAATAATTCTTGAGGAATTAGTCTCATTAAATTTATTTCCCAAATAACCACCGAAAATTCAGATGATTATTCTGCCAATAACAGCACGACCAATTGTAGCTTCATCTGCAAATTCCAAATCACCACCAATTGGTAAACCTCTTGCAATCCTTGAAACTTTAACTCCAAGTGGCTTTATCAGTTTTGCAAGATAAAGAGAAGTTGCTTCTCCTTCAGTATCAGGATTAAGTGCTAAGATAATTTCTTGGATTTCTTCTGTTTCAAATCTTTTCAACAACTCTTTAATATGCAGTGCGTCTGGTCCAATACCAGACAATGGAGATAGCACTCCGCTAAGTACATGATAACACCCATGGTATTCGTTACTTTTTTCGATTGCAATAACATCGCTTGCTTCTTCCACAACGCAAAGAATAGTATGATCACGTTTTTGATTGGTACAAACATTACACAATTCCTCGGTTGAAATATTGAAACATCTATTGCAGAATCGCAATTTGGTCTTAAGATTCTTAATGGCAGAGAGGAGTTTTTCAACCGAATCCAATTCGCTCTTTAATAAATGTATTGCCAATCTTTGTGCAGTCTTTCTCCCAACGCCAGGAAGTTTGCTCAATTCCTCAATGGCAATTTGTAGTGGTTCAGCTATTTGCAATTCTACAATCCAGGAATATTAAGACCAGGAGGAATCATTCCCTTTGTAACTTTTGCCAATTCTTCTTCAGCCATTTTCGAAGCAGATTGAATTGCCTTATTGACAGCAGCAACAATCAAATCCTCTAAAATTTCTTTCTCCTCACTCTTTATCACTTGTGGGTCAATTACTAATGAAACGAGTTCTTTATTTCCATTAGCAGTAACTTTAACCATTCCACCACCTGATTCTTCAGTTATCGTTAGATTTCCCAATTCGCTTTGCACTTTCTGCATTTCAGCTTGCATTTTTTGCACTTGTTTTAGCATGCCTTGCATTCCACCTTTTAACAAAATACCTCCTTATAAGATAAATTCGACTAATCGTTATTATTTTTATTTTTGTATATATAAATATATTGAACTAAAATTTTTAAATCTAATCGACAAATTAGAGTAAATTGTCAATTAAAAGAATATTTTTCTATAAATAAGTTGATTTTATAAATGATAACAAAATACGGATACAATACACTTGGAATAATCGCAATAATAGTTTTCTTATTAATTATTATTAGCTTTTTTATTCAAAGTAATTTTGTGAAAGCATCCCTGATTATTTTACCAATTTTGTTTTTAATCTTTGCCATTAATTTTTTCCGCGATCCCGAAAGGATCACACCCATCAAAGGCAATGCTGTAGTTTCTCCTGCTGATGGAAAGATAATTATCATCAAGGATTTTGAAGATAAAAAATTTATAAATGGACCAGCCAAACAAATCTCAATATTCATGTCCCCGTTAAATGTTCACGTTAACAGAATCCCCATTGATGGAAAAGTCGCTTATGTAAAATACCATCAGGGCGATTACATAATGGCTTTCGAAGATAAGGCATCAGAGAGAAATGAAAGAGCAGAATTTGGAATTGAAAGCAGATTCGGAAAAGTTTTCTTTACACAAGTTGCCGGATTCATTGCACGAAGAATTGTTTATGAAATTAAAGAAGGCGATTCAGTAAAAGTTGGGAAAAGATTTGGAATGATTAAATTTGGAAGTCGTGTTGACGTTATAGTTTCAAATGAATGGAAAGTTAAGGTAGAAATGAACCAAAATGTAAAAGCAGGTGAAACCATTTTATTCGAACATCCAACCAAGTGATGGCTAAACTTCGATTCACTCCTTCGATTATTCCGAACTTATTCACAGCTATGAATATGTTTTGCGGTTTCTTGTCTATTATTAACACAAGTCAACAAAAATACTTTTATGCAGCATGGCTGATCATAATCGCGGCTGTCTTTGATACTCTTGATGGATTCATGGCTCGCTTAACAAAATCATCAAGTGAACTTGGAGTTGAATTAGACTCACTTTCAGATGTTGTAAGTTTTGGAACTGCACCAGCATTTCTATTTTACAGCATTTACCTTTTTCAATACGAAGTTTGGGGAATTTTAACCAGCTCTTTATTATTGATTGCCGGTGGTTTTCGACTTGCAAGATTCAATGTTCAACTTATAGGTTTTGACAAGAAATTCTTCAAAGGATTACCGATCCCAACAGCAGCAATTATTTTAACTTCATTCATGCTTACCTTCTATCAAGAAGGAATAGGTTTCGCAGAATTTTATGCTCGACTGATTATCCCTCTTATCTTTCTGCTTTCGCTCTTGATGGTCAGCAAAATCAAATATGACACAATTCCAAGCCTAAGCATAAAAGGATTTAAGGAGAAACCAGCAGCAGCAATTTTTGTAGTGATTGCCCTATTTGCATTGCTTATAACAAAGGGCAAAGCATTGTTCCATATTTTTGTTATTATTCTTCTATTTGGAATTTTACGACACCTTTACTATTTATTAACACAAAGAAAAAAATAAGTTTTGTAGATTGACTAAAGTCCGAATGATTCGTCGGAGTCTTGGTAACCGTAGACTTAAGTCTGGGGTTAAATAATGTTCCAAAAAAGATTTGGCTTTAGCCCTGAAAAATAAATTCAATTACTTGAAAAGTAGATTTTATAAAATGTTCAAGGCGACAGTAATTATTAAAAGAAGACCTTCTATTCTTGATCCGCAGGGCAAAGCTGTAGAAAAAGGTGCTGAACTTTTAGGACTTACCAATATCAAAGATACAAGGATCGGGAAATTCATCGAGTTTAATGTTGATACAAAAAATAGAGCTGATGCTGAAAAAGAAGTTAATGATTATTGCAAGAAACTTCTTGCTAATCCGATAATGGACGACTACGAATTTTCTCTTGAAGAATTGAATTGAAACCTAAATTTGGAATAGTAGTTTTTCCTGGTTCTAATTGTGATCATGACGCTTATTATGTAATTAAGAAAATTCTGAACTACGAAGCAGAATTTCTCTGGCATAAAGATAAAAGCATCAAAAATTGCGATGCAATTATTCTCCCGGGCGGGTTTTCCTATGGAGATTATCTTAGAACAGGTGCTATAGCCAGGTTTTCTCAAATTATGGATTCTGTTTTTGATTTTGCTGAAACGGGCGGCTATGTTTTAGGTATTTGCAACGGCTTTCAAATTTTATTAGAAGCTGGGTTACTTCCAGGGTGTATGTTGAAAAATAAATCTCTACAATTTATTTGCAAAGATGTTTATCTTTCTGTTAGAAATGGAAATACGGTTTTTACTAAAAGCATTCAGCAAGAGGATCCATTGAAAATACCAATTGCTCATGGTGACGGCAATTATTTTGCAGATGAATCCACACTGAAATCACTGGAAGAAAATAATCAGATAGTTTTTCAATACTCGTCTAAAGATGGTAAAATAACTGAGAAGCACAACCCGAACGGTTCGATGTTTAATATTGCTGGTATTGTAAATAGAAGAGGAAATGTGCTTGGAATGATGCCGCACCCCGAAAGGTGCAGCAGCAAAATTTTAGGGAAAACAGATGGTTCGTTAATATTTAATTCATTAGCAAACAACATTTTTAATTGAGGTAAAACATGTTTGGAAATCTTGGTGCAGGAGAAATTATTCTCATAGTTTTGGTAGTTCTTTTACTCTTTGGAGCAAAGAAAATACCTGAACTTGCTCGTGGTATTGGAAAAGGAATGAGCGAGTTCAAAAAGGGATTAAAGGACGTTGAGGATGAAATAAAAAGTACTGATAAGCCAACAGATGAGAAAAAGTAGTACCATTTATTTTTTCTCTACAATCAACACAAAAACATTAAATAGGTATGCAGCTTAGAAGTCAAATTCTGTTTGCAGTGTTTGTAACAACAACTTTTCTGAATACAATGCATTTTGGATGCAATGATGATCAACTAACAGGGGGAGGAGAACTGGTTTTTGATGAAACTGATGCATTGTTAGAATCAATATGGACTCTCCACAAAATAACTACAAAATATGGGACGCATAATCCGGATGCAGTTGTTCCCACGTCTCAAATGGAAGAAATTACCTCAGGAAATAAATTGGTTGGCAAGATTGACTTAAATGCCGATAGCACGATAAGTATAAGTAATGCTAGTGATGAATTTTACTTTAAAGGATTAAATGAGATGAAATGGAGTTATGAAAATAAATTTATTAGGTTTAAGCATAGTTATGGTAGTTTTAGTTATAAAATTATATGGTATGGAAATAGGAATATGAAATGGTATATTGAATCCATAAATACCCACACAGGTGAAAAAAGTGTTAAAATAATTGAAATGCTTGCCAAATAAAAATTAGTATTACTTATTGATTTATACATAATTGCTTACCTATAAAAACCACTCTGAAAAACTAAAACAACTTATTTCAGGAGATTTATTTCTTGAAAAAAACGTTGAGAATTTCCTCAAGAGAATTTTTGATAATACACACCTCAACGCTTTCAACGAAGTTTTTGAGAAAGAAGCGATTCAGCAAGCTGAATTAGTTCAAAAAAAAATTAAAGATGGGAAACATGGTAAATCAGCTGGATTTGTTATTGCTGTTAAAGATGTCCTTCAACTCAAAGATCACAAAACGACCTGTTCATCAAACATTCTAAAAAATTTCATTTCGATTTATACAGCAACTACTGTCCAAAAACTAATTGATGAAGACGCTATCATAATCGGTAAAACTAATTGCGATGAATTTGCAATGGGTTCATCAAATGAAAACTCCGCTTTTGGTTTTGTTAGAAACCCTATCGATACCGAACGAGTTCCTGGCGGTTCAAGCGGCGGCTCGGCTGCTGCAGTTGCTGCGGGACTTTGTGATGCAGCTCTTGGAACTGATACTGGTGGGTCTATTCGTCAACCTGCTGCGTTTTGTGGAGTGGTTGGATTGAAACCAACCTATGGAAGAGTCTCACGCTTCGGTTTAACTGCTTTTGCATCATCATTTGATTCAATCGGATCATTCACAAATAACATTTATGATGCGGCTTTAATACTCGAGACAATTTCTGGTAATGATGAAAACGATTCCACAATTTCTAAACTGCCGGTTCCACCATTTTCATCCAGCAGTTTTCAAAATAAAAAATTGAAAATTGGAATCCCTAAAGAATATTTCGGGCCAGGATTGAACGATGAAATTCATAAAGTAATTGATGATAAGATTTCATTCCTAAAAGAAAAAAGATTTGAGATAATTGACATTTCCCTCCCCCATACTGAATATACCATTGCAGCTTATTATTTACTCACAACTGCGGAAGCTTCATCGAACTTAGCAAGGTATGATGGTGCAAGATACGGTTTTAGAGCCGATAATTACGATTCACTCTTAACCATGTACAAAAAATCAAGATCGGAAGGATTCGGCAAAGAAGTCAAACGAAGAATAATGCTCGGCACTTATGTTTTGTCTGCCGGATATTACGATGCATATTATCGCAAAGCGCAAAAAGTCCGTAGGTTAATTAAAAATGATTTTGATGAAGCATTCAGAAAGGTTGATGTTATTCTTACCCCAACAACTCCAACAACTGCATTTAAAATAGGTGAGAAGTTGGACGATCCATTGCAAATGTATTTAAGTGACATTTATACGACTTCTACAAATCTTGCTGGAATACCTGGAATAAGCATTCCTATAGGGAAAGACTCAGACAACTTACCAATTGGTTTACAACTTCTTGCAAATCAATTTGAAGAAGAAAAACTCTTTCAGATGGCTAATTTCATCTTAAATGAAACAACAATTTGAAATTACTTTCCGCAACTGGACAAAAGAAGATTTCCAAAATGTTAGGAACATCTTACTCGTTACGTGGAAAGATACATACCATTTCATACCCGAAAAGGACATTATTACTCATTTAGAAAATTATTATAGCGAAGCTAAACTGTTAGAGCTTTTCAATAATCCCGATACAATGGGTATTTTAGCTGAAATCGAGAAAACACCGGTCGGATGGATGAAATTATTCAGCGATCAGCCTACAGAAAGATTTTATGTTTCTTCACTTTATGTGTTACCGGAATTTCAAGGTTATGGAATTGGTAAAAAACTTTTACTTAAAACCGAAGCAATAGCTTCAAAGCTAAACCACGATAAAATTTGGCTTGGAGTAATGAAAGATAATATTAAAGCATTGGAATGGTACAAAAAAATCGGATTTCATTTCGTTGAAGAAGAACCATTCAAAATGGGCAACACAGAAGTTATGCATCTTATCGGATATAAAATTATAAGTTCCACTTAGTTCGTACTTCTAAAGAATTTCAGTATTTTTACTAACCAAATTTTATTCGCTAAAGGAAAATTCATGAGCATTTTAGTCGATAATAATACAAAATTAGTAGTTCAAGGAATTACCGGTGATGAGGGTTCTTTTCATACTCAACAAATGATTGAGTACGGAACCAAAGTAGTCGCAGGAGTAACTCCGGGAAAAGGTGGAACACTTTTTCTAAACAAAATTCCTATTTACAATACAGTCGCTGACGCAGTAAAAGAAAAGAAAGCTAACACTTCTGTAATTTTTGTTCCTCCTTCCTTTGCTGGCGATGCAATTCTTGAAGCCGTTGGTGCAGGAATAAAAGTAATCGTTTGCATAACTGAAGGAATTCCAGCAAGAGATATGATTCGAGTGTATAATTCTCTTCGGAACAAAAATGTGAAACTAATCGGACCAAACTGTCCAGGAATTATTTCCCCAGGCAAAGCCAAAATAGGTATTATGCCTGGATTTATTCATATGCAGGGAAAGATCGGAGTTGTCTCACGAAGTGGAACCTTGACATACGAAGCTGTGAAACAACTTACTGATGTTGGATTAGGACAATCAACTTGTGTTGGCATCGGAGGCGATCCTGTAATCGGATCTAACTTTACTGATGTTATAAAATTATTTAATGAAGACCCTGACACAAAAGGAATTGTAATGATTGGCGAAATCGGTGGTACAGCAGAAGAGCAAGCCGCCGAGTTTATTAAAAAAAATGTTACCAAACCTGTTGTCGGATTTATTGCAGGAAGAACTGCGCCGCCAGGAAGAAGAATGGGTCATGCAGGAGCAATCATTTCCGGCGGGAAAGGAACAGCAGCAGAAAAAATGACTGCAATGAAGAAAGCAGGAATTTTTGTAGTCGAAAGCCCTGCCGAGATTGGAATAACCATGCTAAAAGCAATTGAAAAATTAAAAAAAGTTACACCAACCAAAAAAGCGAAGTTGAATAAAAAGGTTAAAACCACCGCGAAAAAAAGTAGAACAGTAAAACCAAAAGTCGCAATCAAAAAGAAAAAGTGATATTTATTTTCAAAACATGTTAAAACATTAGAGGTTCATATTGGGAAACAGAACATTAGCAATACTAAAACCCGATTCTGTGAGAAAAAATTATATCGGTGATATTATTAAAATGATTTTAACTGCTGGTTTCAAAATCAAAGGAATAAAAATGATCAAGATGTCTTCGGAATCAGCAAAGGTATTTTATTTTGTTCATAAAGATCGTCCATTTTACAATGATCTGGTGGAATACATGACTTCTGGCACTTGTGTTCCAATTGCATTGGAAAAAGAAAATGCTGTTGTCGAATTCAGAAAACTTATCGGAGCTACTGATCCAACACAAGCCGAGGAAGGTACAGTTAGGAAATTATATGCAAAAGATAAAGCAGAAAATGCTGTTCACGGATCCGATTCAGATGAAAACGCTGCAATTGAAATCGCTCATTTCTTTTCAACTCAAGAGCTGATTTGAATTAAAAAACAAAATAAAAATATATTTTAAGGCAGCGCACTTGCTGCCCTTATTATTAAACAAAAAATGATGAAAATTTTACTGGCAATTACTTTTGGGCTTCTTTTGATTGCTTCAAATCAATGTCAAGAACAAAGTAAAAACAACTTTTGCTTTGGTGCCGATCAACTTCTAGATGAATATTTTCATTTAATAAAGAACAAGAAATTAGGAATCGTTACTAATCACACTGCGGTACTTTCTAATGGAGTCCATCTTGTTGATACACTTCATTCCAGGAAGGATGTTGAGATACAAGCATTATTCGGACCTGAGCATGGAATCCGCGGCGACAATTCTGCTGGTCAAACCATAATTCACACTGTTGATACTAAAACCGGAATTCCAGTTTTTTCTCTTTATGGAAAAGATAAAAAACCAACAAAAGAAATGCTTAAAAATATAGATGTTTTGATTTTTGACATTCAAGATGTAGGCGCAAGATTCTATACATATATTTCGACATTATTTTATACTATCCAAGCAGCAGCAGAAAACAATATTCCAATAATTATTCTCGACAGACCAAATCCTATAAATGGAATTTATGTTGATGGTCCAATTAGAAAACCGGAGTTAAGCTCTTTTGTCGGGATTGCTCCTCTTCCAATTGCTCATGGGATGACAGTCGGTGAACTCGCAAAATATTTTGCGGGCGAAAAATTAATTGGAGAGGCCTTCAGTGTTGATTTAACCGTTATCAAAATGAAAAATTGGGACCGAGAATTATCTTATGATAAATTTTACCCCGGTTGGATTAAACCCTCTCCAAATATTTCCTCACTCGATGCTGCCATAGTTTATCCAGGAACGTGTTTAATAGAAGGAGTTAATGTTTCCGAAGGCAGAGGTATTGATGAGCCGTTTCTAAAAATTGGTTCGCCGTATATAAATTCAGATAGATTAATCAATGAATTAAAAAGTTATAAAATTGATGGTGTTGAATTCGAACCGATTACATTCACACCTAGAGAAATCCCCGGCATCGCTGCTAATCCAAAGTATAAAAATGAAGAATGCCACGGAATAAAAATTAAAGTGGTTGATCGAGAAAAGTTCGAATCAGTTAAATTTGGAATTCAATTGATCGTTGCGTTCAACAAATTATTTCCGAATGAATTCAAGTTTAGAGACGACTCTTTCGATAGATTGTGCGGCGATAGATTAATTCGTCAAAAAATTCTGAGTGGCATCACTGCTGATGAAATTATTGAATTTTATCAAAGTGAGTTAAACAAATTCAAGCAAGTACGCGAAAAATATTTATTATACTAAAAGGAAAATTAAATGAAACATTTTATAATAATCTTAGCATTCACATTTATTCTTACTGGATGCAAAAAAGACTCTGAAAGACCAATTGATGTAAAGGATAAATATTCAGTTGACACTACTGAAATTAAAACGGTTAAGCTTGAAAATCAGAACGAGTCATTTCACATTAATTTTGGATTCGAAAAAGGTAAAGAATATAACTATAGATTGACGAACATCGCCGAAAACACTCAACAAGTTAATGCTAATGATACCATCCTTTCCCAAAAAGTTAAACAAACTATAACCTACCTAATAAACTTAAAAATTTTGGATATTGATGTTGACAATATTTACGAAGTGGCTTTTAACATTACGTCGGTAAAGCTTGAAGCAGATGCAAATGGAGAGAAATTTCATTTTGAATCCACTACGTCAAACGATTCGCTAGATAGAGTTAGATATTCTGAGTATGTATCAGTATTAAATAATCCTTTTAATGTGCGCGTAAATAAAATTGGTGATATAGTTGAAATTTATAAAGCAGATAGAATAGTAAATGAGTTTGTCAAATTAAAAGGTGTCGCCGATTCAATAAGTTCAGCTGAAAAAGATTATCTAAAAAAGGATATGATTGAACGTGCACTCAAGCCATTAGTTGTACAAGTGTTTAGACAGCTAACTGATAAAACGATGTCCAAGGATTCTCTCTGGACAAATACCCAAGAACCGACAAAGCTGATGGTTTTCCAAATTCAAAACACAAGCACTTATCAGGTTAAAAGTCTGGAATTGCTCGGAAATGATAAAATAGCTGTTATTGATGCCGGACTCAAAACAAACATCTCCGGAAATAATAAGGTTAAGGATCGCGGGGCAACTTACACTTTTAATAAACCAATAACACATGCTGAAGGAAAAATCTACTTTAATTTAACAAAGGGTTGTGTACAAAGATCGAAGACGAATAGTAAAATTCAAATCTCATATTCAATGGAAGTACCTACCCCAAAAGGGCTTGAAAAAGGAATTAAATCAGAAACGGTGGTTAATACAAATATTTTAGAGTTGCTGTAGCTAACTGAAACCTTCGAGGTTGCTCGTTGTTAATACTTTGCTAACCTCGAAGGTTTCTGAAAATAATATTACTTCAAAACTATCATCTTCTTGATCGCACTAAAATTATTTACATTCAAACGATACACATATACCCCACTAGGTAAAAAGCCAGCATCAAAATTTATCGAATGTATGCCAGTATTTTTGTATTCATTTACTAAAGTGGCCAACTCTCTGCCAAGAACATCATAAACAATTAGACTAACAAATCCATTCTCATTCAATGAGTATTGTATTGTTGTTGTTGGATTAAACGGATTTGGGTAAGCTGGAAAAAGATTAATATCTTTAGGCTGTTGTAATCCTAAATCATCTCGTATGTTTGTAAGTACTGTATCCCCATTTTCATCAACTATCATTTTGCTCACGTAAATCGTTGTTCCAAAACCACTATCGTAGTTGGCCATATAATACATTAACTTTCGGTCAGGAGTGAGAAATGGGAAGTATTCGTTCTTACCCTTTATCTCATTTATATTAAAGAGACTATCAGACAAGTATGATATATTTAGCCGAAAAGGTAGACCAAATCCTCCAGTACTATCAATAAAGTAGGAAACCTCAATGTCGAATGTATTATAACTAGTGCCTGTTCCTTTATACCATTTCCTTCTATCAGGTGAGACCCAATGTCCAAGTGCACCCATAATTGGAAGAGGTTCAGATGGAAAAGGTTGTGGGGAACTAAAAATTTTTATTTCTTTGTTGTAATAAGTAATTCTTCCTTCGTCATTTTGTAGTAATATTAGTGTAGTATCATCTAAGAAATTGCCCAAACTCCATCTGCCCCAGCCAGAACCTATTCCATTGTCTCGTAAAACTCTGGCAGTATCCCAATCGTTCAACGTATCATTCCAATAGCTTCTGTATATTTGACCTGTTGAAAACTGCTCAAAAAGAAATTGATTGCCATCTGGCGAAATCAACGGTTTCTTTTTAAATGTTGGATAATTTAATTGATCCGGTAACTTTTGAGGAAATGACCATCCGGTATCTGTTAACCTTGTATAATAAATTGCTGAACTATTAAAATAAATAGTCTTTCCATCCCAACTAACACAAGGATATTGATTACTACCCCATCTGAAATCTTGTATCGCTTGTATTTTTTCCGGTTTACTCCATTTTTCTCTCGCTTCGGGTAATGTTGTTTGTGAATAAATACTGTAATAAAAGCCAACTATAAAAAATATAAATAACATTTTCATGTTCATATTCTCGATGAAAACCTCCGAGGTTTTGGTGAGTCAATGACTCCACTAACCTCGGAGGTTTATTAAAATCTATTGCAAAATAATATGCCCTAGCTTATCTCGTTTTGTTTTTAGGTAGCGCTCATTATTTTTGTTTGCAGGCATTTCGATTGGAACACGCTCAACAATTTCCAATCCATAACCTTTCAACCCAATTACTTTTTTAGGATTGTTGGTAAGCAATCGAATTTTACGAACACCAAGATCAAGAAGAATTTGTGCACCGATTCCATAATCTCTAAGGTCAGGTTTAAAGCCAAGTGTTTCATTTGCTTCCACCGTATCTTTGCCTTCATCCTGAAGCTTGTAAGCTAAAATTTTATTGGCAAGCCCAATTCCCCTTCCCTCTTGTCTCATGTAAACAAGAACTCCATTTCCCGATTGCTCAATTAGTTCTAAAGCTGAATTTAACTGATCATGGCAATCACAACGCAAGGAGTGAAATACATCACCAGTCAAACATTCTGAATGCATGCGAACAAGCACCGGTTCTGTAGAATTGATTCTCCCTTTTACTATGGCGATTTGCTTTTTTTGGTCGAGCAAATTTTTATAAAGATAAAGATGAAACTCACCATGCTTGGTTGGAAAATTTATATCGGTGATCTTTTCAACTAATCTTTCCTTTGTAATGCGGTAAGTAATAATATCCTTTACAGTAGCAATTTTTAAATTAAACTTTTTTGCAATCCTCTGAAGATCAGGTAAGCGAGCCATCTCACCATCATCTTTTAGAATTTCACAAAGGACTCCTCCTGGGGTCATTTTCGCAAGTTTGCAAAGGTCAACCGCAGCTTCGGTGTGGCCTGCCCTTCGTAAAACCCCTTCTTCAAATGCTTTGAGCGGAAAGATATGCCCTGGTTTCGCAAAATCAGTTGCTTTAGAATTAGGATCAATTAATTTCTTCACTGTCAATGCGCGGTCTGCAGCAGAAATTCCGGTTGTTGTACCTTCAATTGCATCAACCGTAACTGTAAATTGAGTCCCATGCAAAGCGGAATTTGTGTCAACCATTAAAGGTAATCCCAACTCATCTAATCTTTTACCGCTTAATGCAACACACAGCATTCCCTTTCCATGAGTAACCATAAAATTCACAATATCAGGAGTAATATATTCTGCAGCACAAACAAAATCACCCTCGTTTTCACGGTCCTCATCATCAACTATGATGATTACTCTGCCTTGCTTTATTTCTTCAATGGCTTCTTCGATTGTACAAAACATAAGAGTCTAAAGTTTTTTTGATTTTAGCTACTGATTTCCTTAGTAGTAACAATACTTGCAATTGCTGATTTCTCAAACTTCATTTTAACATTATCGCCAACTTGCAAAAGAACAGTTTTTTCATCAAGGCCAGCAATTGTACCATGCAAACCACCGCTCGTTACAACTTTGTCACCCTTCTGCATATTGCTGAGCATTTTTTCTCTTTCTTTCGCTCTCTTTTGTTGCGGTCTGATTATCATAAAATAAAAAATTAAGAAAATGGCTCCGAACATTATCAGGGTACTGATTAAGTTTGCACTTCCTCCACCTTGAGGTGCCATAGCAATTAAAAGTTCCAATTATTCCTCCAAATTATTTTGATTTACAGAAAGTTTATTAATTATTTTTGATTTCCATTGAAAAAAATTACCATCAATAATTTTTTGCCGAGAAGTTCGCATTAAGTTTAAGTAAAAATACAAATTATGAATACTCGCAAGCTCAAGAGCCAAAATCTCCTTTGCTATAAACAGATGTCGGATATAAGCACGAGTAAAATTTTTACAGGTATAACATTCACATGTTTCATCAACGGGATTAAAATCATTTTTATATCTTGCATTTCTCATCGAAAGTACTCCATTCCATGTAAACAAGTATGCGTTGCGCGCATTACGAGTCGGCATAACACAATCAAACATATCTATTCCCCTTTCAATTCCTTCAAGAAGATTCTCAGGTCTTCCGACACCCATCAAATATCTCGGTTTTTCTTCATGCATATAATCAGTAGTAAAATCAACCATTTCATACATCGTTTCAGTTGGTTCACCAACAGCCAAACCACCTATTGCATAACCATCAAAATCCAAAGAACCAATTTCTTTAGCTGATTTTTCTCTCAAATCTTTATATGTGCTGCCTTGAATAATTCCAAATAAATTTTGATCGTATCCATACTTTGAAGTTGAATTTCCAAAAATATCCCTTGCCTTAGAAGCCCAATCTGAAGTTAGCTTAACAGACTTTTGTGCATACTCGTACTCACAAGGATAAGGAGTACATTCATCAAGAACCATCATAATATCCGAACCTATGCTCCGCTGGATTTCTAAAACTTTTTGCGGAGTAAAGAAATGCTTCGACCCGTCAAGATGTGATTTAAACTCAACTCCGTCTTTTTTAAGATGTTTTAAATCAGCTAAAGAAAAAATTTGAAACCCGCCACTGTCAGTTAAAATTGGGTGCTCCCAATTCATTAACTTATGTAAACCACCAGCTTTTTCTAAAACTTCGGTTCCAGGCCTTAAGTAAAGATGATAAGTATTTGAAAGAACAATTTGAGCATTAAGATGATTTTTCAGATAATCTTGATTAACAGCTTTCACAGTTCCTTGAGTTCCAACAGGCATAAACACAGGAGTTTCAATTTCTCCATGTGCTGTTCTAAATCTTCCTGCACGCGCTTTCGAATTCTGTTCCTTAGCTATCGTTTCAAAACTTAACAATAAAAAAATCTTCCCGAGTATTTTATCTAAAATAATGTGTACAAAATTACTTCAAATATTTTCAACTGACAATTATAACTTGCTTGATTCCGTGGATAAGAGTAGCTGAAATGTAAATGCTTCTTCTTTATTAAGATGTTAGATTATTAATCGTGGTCAGATTCAACAATGAGCTTAACCACTTCAATCGTTGTATTTGAAACTCTTGCGATAAGAAAATTAAAATGATCAACTTTTATAGTTTCACCTTGGATTGGAATTCGCCCGATAGATGTAATTATATACCCCGCAATTGTTTCGTAATCACCTAATGGTACTTCCAGATTATATTTCTCGTTAATGAAATCAATTTCGACCTTACCGCTAATTAAATATGTCTTCTCGGCAATCTTTCTGCAAATATCTTCTTCAATATCATATTCATCTCGTATCTCACCGAAAAGCTCTTCGATAATATCTTCCATCGTAACTAAACCCGCCGTTCCTCCGAATTCATCAATAACAATAGCAATTGAAATGTGATTGGAAAGAAATTCGTTTAACATTTCAAAACTCTTTTTTGTCTCCGGCACAAACAATATTTTTTTCGATATTGCTTGAATGCTTTCCGGAGAATTAAAAACATCGTATAAGTAAATTACTCCTTTAATATTGTCAACGCTTTCTTCGTACACCGGAAGTTTTGAGTACCCTGAATCAATAAATACAGAGATGACTTCATCAATGGTTTGATTTATCTCAACGCCCACAATTTCTGTTCTTGGACGCATGGCTTCGTAAACTCTTTGATCACCAAGATTCAAAACTTTGCTTATTATATCACTTTCTTTACTATCAACAATCCCTGCCTCATGGCTTTCTCTGACAAGCAAATTTATTGTTTCGCGGTTGAAAATACTTTTAATTTCTTTATCATTTGATTGAGAGGTTTTTGTTAAAAAAGAAGATGCCCACGATAAAAATTTTACAAAAGGATATAGAAGAAAAGAGACTGCCCTAAGCGGAATAGCAGCAATAATAATAAAACGATCAGCAACTTCGCGACCAAGGTATTTAGGGATAAGCTCCCCGAAAAACAGAATCACAGTCGTAGAAATAATTAGAATAGAAAACTCATCTAAACTAAAAATTGTCGAAAGCAAGACCGCACTAACGGATGCTAATGCAATATTTGCAATATTATTTCCTATAAGCATTGTTGAGAAAAAATTTTGCGGGTGCTGGCTAAAGAAAAGAGCATTTTTAGCCGCTAAGCTTTTCTTCCGGGCTTTAATTTCAATTTTAATTTTATTTGAAAGTATAAACGAAATTTCTGATGCAGAGAAAAAAGCACTTAACCCAAGAAGCACTAACAATATGAAAAGATTATTAATCACTCAATAAATCTTTTCAACTTTTAGATCTTTAATTTCATATGGAAGGACAGAACTCCCATAATTAAAAAATAATACAATTTTGATCGGCAAATCAGTATTCAATTCATTATTTATTGATAGGCCTGTTTGAGTGTAAAATAAAAAATCTTTTTCTTCTCCCACCATGAGTTCGTTGCTTTTACTTTCTATTTTCGATTTGAAAATCGGAGTAAAAGAATAAATTTGCTTATCGTTTTGAAGAATAGAAATTTTTGATAAGCTTAAACTATCAACTTCTTGCTCGCCTTGATTTTTCATTTTAATTTCGCCAGTAATATGAAATGAACCGGGACCACCTGGCATTAAATTCAACCAAGACTCGACTTTAACATCCTCAACAGAAATTTTTAATAATGTTTTGCTGCTTTGCTGCCAGCAAAAAATATTCACAAACGAAATGAGAACGACAAATAAATATTTTACCCGTTCCACAGATCTTCTAACGATATATTATTATGACAACTGACGAAAAATAAAGTAATAGATTAATAATCATAGAAAGATCCGTTAATATCAACTCAGAAGTATTCTCACCTTTCTTCCCGATATAAACCAAATACATATATCGGAAAATTCCAAAAACTACGAATGGCGTAGTATAAATCAAGTGCTCGGTATTAAATATCGAAACCGTCCTTTGCGATACAGTATAAAGCGCATAACAAATTATCACACCTGCTGATGTCACAGTTGACATTTGATCGATAAAATCAGCAGAATAATGAACCAGAACTTTTCGGGTTGTGCTGTTATCTTCTCCAGTTACGTACTTCAATTCGGAACGTCGTTTCATAACACCTAGGAAAAGAGAAATAAACATAGTAGTCAAAATTAACCAACTAGATATTTCAACATTAATTATAAACGCCCCACCTAAAATTCGCAGCATAAAACCTAAGGCAATTGTGAATACATCAAGTATGACAATGTTCTTTAATCCTCCCGAATATAATATAGTAACTGAGAAGTATGTTAGTACCGCTATCCCGAAATATGCATTAGTAAACTGAAGAAGTATAAACGAAATTATTGCAAACACAATTGCAATAGTAATTGCTTTACTTTTAGAAATTACTCCTGCAGGGATTGGTCTGAATTTTTTTATCGGGTGGGTTTTGTCTTCATTTATATCAATTAAATCATTGATGATATAAATACTACTTGAGACAAAAGAAAAAATAAAAAAACCAAGCACAGAAATTTTAACATAATTCAAATCAAATAAGTGCTGAGAGAAAATCAGCGGGACAAAAATGAAAAAATTTTTTATCCACTGTGGAACTCTTAACAGATTAAAATAAATCTTCAACATTAGAATACTGCCGTTTCTTCATAAACGCCAAATACTTTTTTTAGTTCTTCTGTCATTTCACCAAGAGTAACATAATTCAATGCAGCTTCTACAAAAAAAGGCATCAAGTTTTTATTTTCTATGGCAGATGCTCTTATTCTTCCCAAACTTTCCTCAACTGTCTTTTGATTTCGCTTAGTTTTTAATGCAATCAATCTCTCCCGTTGTTTTTTTTCAACTTCAGGCGAAATATAAAGAATCGGAATATCAATCTTTTCATTATCTTCAACGAACTCGTTCACGCCGACTATAAACTTTTCTTTACGCTCCACTTCTTTTTGGTACTGGTATGCTGAGTCAGCTATTTCTTTTTGGAAATACCCTGCCTCAATAGCTGGGATTACTCCACCGATTGCATCAATCTGTTCAAAAATTGCGTTGGCTTGTTTTTCCATTTTATCAGTTAATGCTTCCACAAAATAACTTCCGCCAAGCGGATCAACAGTATTGATTACACCAGTTTCGTAAGCTATTAGCTGCTGAGTTCTCAATGCAATCTTCACTGCCTTTTCACTCGGAAGAGCTAAGGTTTCATCCATTGAATTTGTATGAAGCGATTGTGTGCCCCCTAAAACTCCGGCTAATGCCTGAAAAGCAGTCCGAACAATATTATTTTCAGGTTGTTGAGCAGTTAAAGTGCATCCTGCGGTTTGTGTATGAAATCTTAACCACCATGAACGAGGATTTTTTGCTCCATATTTTTCTTTCATTCTTTTTGCATAAATTTTTCTTGCGGCTCTGAATTTTGCTATCTCCTCAAAAAAATCGAGATGAGAATTAAAGAAGAAAGAAATTCTTGGTGCAAATTCATCTACATCCATTCCGCGTTCAATACAAGCTTCAATGTAAGCAAATCCATCTGCCAAGGTGTATGCAAGTTCTTGTACTGATGTTGAACCCGCCTCCCGAATATGATAGCCGCTTACCGAAACTGGATTCCATTGAGGAACTTCCCCCGAACAGTATTCAATCATATCAACAATAATTCTCATGGAAGGATAAGGTGGATAAATATATTCTTTCTGTGCAATGTACTCTTTAAGGATGTCGTTCTGAAGCGTTCCTCTTAAATTTTTAAAATCCACATTTTGTTTTTTAGCAACTGCAAGATAAAAAGCAAAAATCATAGCTGCTGGAGAATTAATAGTCATGGAAGTAGAAACTTTGTCCAAGGGAATTTTATCAAAAAGAATTTCCATATCTTCTAAAGAAGAAACAGCAACCCCACATATCCCAACTTCACCTTCGCTCATTGGCGAATCTGAATCCCAGCCCATGAGGGTTGGCAGGTCAAATGCTACAGATAAACCTGTTTGACCATGATTAAGTAAATAGTGAAATCTCTGATTTGTATCCTCTGGGGAACCAAACCCAGCAAATTGTCTCATCGTCCATATTTTCCCGCGATAGCCATTTGCATGAACTCCTCTGGTGAAAGGATATTCTCCCGGGAAACCAATCTCACTCAAATAATTAATGTTTTCAATATCATCTGGACCATAAAGAATTTCAATCGGTTCACCACTAACCGTTGTAAACTTCATACCTGAAGCCTTTGCAGCTTCAGCTATTTTTTGAAATGCAGTTCTCTTTGTTTTATAGTTTGAATTCATCAGTAATCCTTTTGATAATTCAATTTAATACTCATGTCAAGAAGTTCTTCCAAATCTTCGATCAAATTCATCTAAAGAGATTTTAATAACAATAGGTCTGCCATGCGGACAAACATACGGCATTGATGTTGCAAATAACTGATCAATGAGGAGTCTCATTTCACTTTCCGAAAGTCGATCACCAGATTTTATTGCTGCTTTACAAGAATATGATTTTGCAATATTATCTCTCTCCTCCAATTTCTTCTTGCTTTGGTTAGAAGTATATTCTTCAATAATTTCCAAGAGGAGTTTTTCTTCCATGCCTGCAATAACATCATCAGATACACCATCAATTACAATTGTATTCTTACTGAAAAATTTAATATCAAAACCAAGTTTTTGCAATAAAGGATTTATCTCTCTCAATACCTGATAACGCCCAGGATCCAATTGAATAGTTTTCGGAAAAAGCAACTGCTGTGAGAATGGCAGGTCAGCGTCGAGCCGCTTAAGTGCTTTTTCATACAAAATTCTCTCATGAGCAACATGCTGATCAATTATCATCAAACCAGTCTTGATCTGAGAGAGAATATACTTTTTGTGAAGTTGAATTATAAAAGGCAGTTCTACGGATTCAGATGTTTGTGACTTTATTTCAGTTCTACCGATTTCCTTTTGTTTATCTTCCTGAAACGGATGAGAAATATTATCTTTAGTATTATCCCCAGCATCATGAAGAGAGCTGAAAAGCAAATCAATTTCTTTATCACTAAAAACGGTCTTAGAAAGCGATGGTTTTTCTCGTGAGAATGGTCTGTCAGAGAAATCTTCTTTTTCAGTTTTTGAGTAGATATTCTGTTTTAATTTTTCTGTCTGAACAATAGATTCACTAAAACTCATATTAGGTACAAGATCATGTAGCCCAAGACTTCTTTTAACAACTGCCATGATAAAGGTGTATATATCTTTTTCATTTTCGAATCTAACCTCAAGCTTAGACGGATGAACATTTACATCAACATGATGAGGGTCAATTTCTAAGAAAAGAATAAAGAAAGGGTAATCACCTTTTTCAAGAAAATTTTCATAAGATGAGAAAACAGCATGATTTATTTGCTTACTTATAACGTATCTTGAATTAAGAAAAAGATACTGCTCCCCCTTGCTCTTTTTAAGTAAGCTTGGTTTGCCAATGTATCCATGCACATTCATGAATTCTGTTTTTTCATCCACCGGAAGCAATGCATCAAGCATGTTATCAGCAAAAATTGATTTGATTCGGTTCTCTAGTGTTCCAGCAGGATAATCAAAGATCATCTCATCATCGTTATAAAACTTAAAGTGGATTTTAGGGTGACTTAATGTAACTTTATTAAATGTGTCAATAATATGCTTAAGTTCTGTCGCATCGGTCTTAAGAAAATTGCGGCGTGCAGGTGTGTTATAAAAAAGATTTTTGAGAGACACACACGTACCTTTTGCAAATGAACCTTTTTCCCTAACCAGATTTCCGGATTCATCAATTCGTAACAATGTTCCTATTTCATCCTCCCTGCGTTCAGTCCTAATTTCAAGCTGAGTGACAGCTGCCATTGAACTTAAAGCTTCACCACGGAAACCTAAAGTTTTTATCGCTTCCAAATCTTCATAGGTAAAAATTTTACTCGTTGCATGTTTTTGGATAGATACCACAACGTCGTCTTCGGACATCCCCAGTCCATCATCGCAAACTTGAATAAGCACTTTACCTGCACGTTTAATCATCACCTCAATTGTTTTAGCTTCTGCATCAATAGCATTCTCAAGCAACTCTTTCACTGCAGATTCAGGTCGTTGAATTACTTCACCCGCCGCAATTTTATTTGCAAGACTATCAGGCAATATTTGAATTTTATTTGACACTAATTTTTTCTCATATATGTAACTATTTCAAAACCTTTTCTTTTTCTATGTGAGGTAATGTTCCACTTTTTCAAATCAATCTTAGGAAAAAATACATCACCTTCCGCATTAAAATTCATGTGTGAAATTATCATCTCATCAGTTTCATCAATCGCCTTTGCGAATATTTGACCACCACCTATCACAAAAACTTTTTTATAATTCTGAGATTCACAAAACTTGTACACATCCTTCAGAGCATTAAAAACAACTATCTCATCAAATTTTTCTTTCATATTTGAGCTTTTAGTAAGAACAATATTCAATCTCTCTTCTAAGGGTTTCCCAAGAGATTCAAAAGTTTTTCTCCCCATAATTACTGGAAAACCAAGAGTCGTTTTTTTGAAATGCTGAAATTCCTCTTTTGAATACCACGGCATTTCGCCAGACGATCTTCCAATAACATTATTTTTCGAAACTGCCGCGATTATGATCTTTAACATCAAGTATCAGACTTGCAGCTTACCATGGTGATTGAACTTTTAGTTTTTCGAGTTTCTCTTCGAATTCGAAAAGTTCTCGATTTGTTGTTTTCTTTGATCCATCTTCTTTCAACCATCCGAATTCATTCGCATACTCATTTATCTTTTTAGTCTCACCCTTTAGCATCGCATTAATTATTTTCATTTCCAACCCAGAAAAAGTCATTGAGTTCATCCGATAATCCCAGAATGCCTGCCAAGTAATTGGACACCAACGTTTGACAACTTCATTGCAAATAACCTCTGCATATTTTCTAATTTCGAGTTGCGCATTAACTTCCATCCGCAATTCTAAAAAATGAAGGAGGTTTTGTAAATCAATTTTCCAATATGCTTCTGTGTATGTTGAAAGAGGTAAATCTTTTCTTGCCTGCTCTCTTGCAACGCCGGTATCAATTCTTTTCTGGTAAATTTCTCTTGTTAATTGGTGAAGTTCGGTCTCTTGTTTTGTTAGTTCTTCACCAACAGAAGAATCGAGAAATCCTTCACTACCCTGCCGATTAGTAATTGCCTGTTTTCTCCATTCATTAGCTTCTGTCATTTCTGTTGCATCAATTGCAATTGAATAGCGAGTAGAGTATTCATTAACGTTTGCAGTTCGATGTCTAATCCATTGTCTCCAGCAATCCATAGGCACACGAACGTGCAATTTAATCTCACACATTTCAAATGGAGTCGTATGCTGATGCCTAAGCAAATACCGAATTAACGCCTCATCCTCCCTAATTTTTTTTGTCCCTTTTCCATAAGAAACTCGCGCTGCTTGAACAATTGATTCATCCGAGCCCAAATAATCTATGACACGAACAAAACCATCTTTTAGAACTTTAAATGGCATACCAAGAATTTCATCCAATTCAGGAACGCGTAATTTTTCTAATTTCTCAAAATTTTCAGTCATCAGGATTATTCTTTTTGATTAAAATTATTTTTTCAAAAGTAATAAAAAAAATGGTAA
>CAYMKU010000028.1:2731-53926 GCA_964391015.1 uncultured Ignavibacteriaceae bacterium | reverse complement strand
ATGCATTATTCACTTAATCAGAAATACTCTCAGATACATTGCAAGCAAAGATCAAAAATCATTTATGAAAGAACTTCGTCAAGTTTACTCGGCACCCACTGATGAAGCTGCTTTGATTGCTCTTGACAGACTTGAAGAAAACTGGGGTAAAAAATATTCTTTATCAATCAGAACTTGGAGACAGAACTGGGCTCATGCTTCTACTTTTTTTAAGTACCCGGATGAAATCAGAAAAATTATTTATACTACAAATGCAGTAGAGGCTGTGCATCGTCAGTTCCGAAAGGTTACAAAACAGAGAAGCATTTTTCCAAGTGATGATGCTTTGAAAAAAATGCTTTATCTGGCTTATAGAGATATATCAAAAAAATGGACGGTTAGGTCTGTACAAGATTGGGCGGTTGTTTTATCTTATTTATCTATTATTTTTGACCACAGACTTAATGATTCTCTTTAACTCTAACTCTATCCCCATTTACACACATTATTTTACAGACCCTTGCAGAATGAGATCAATGGCACGCAGATGACACAGGTTCGACTGATTGACGCTGATTTGAATCTGTAATAAACTATCTGATCAGTTTTATGACTGTACTATTGATTTTGTTTTCAACCCATTCCTCAAATCATTTTGCCGACTAACCTAATAACCTTTATAATCAAATATATTTAGATGAAATTAGCACCGTAAGAATAAATTTAAGCGGAGATAACATTATGAACAAAAAATTACATCGCTCAGTAAAGAATAAAGTCATTGGCGGAGTTGCAGGAGGACTTGCAGAATATTTTGATATAGATCCTGTGCTTGTGCGCGTGCTGTTTGTTGTAAGCTTATTTTTTCACGGTTCGGGATTTATTGCATACATAATATTATGGATAATCGTACCCGAAGCTCCTTTCGTTTTTGAAGGTGCTGCTAATTTCAGTTCAACAAATGCTTCACCAACTTCAACGGAAGCAAAAGCAGAAACAAATGATGCTGCTTCTGCATACTTCAAAAGCTTGGAAGAGAAGAAATCTAAGAGACATAGAAACGTTGGAATAGTTTTGATAGTAATCGGATGTATCTTCTTTGCAGATAATTTTATTCCGCACTTTCATTTTTCAGATTTCTGGCCCTTGATATTAATTGCTATCGGAGCCAGCCTGCTCTTAAATTATAAAGGAAATTAAAAAGGAAACGAACATGAAACCAAAACATGTTTTCTGGGGATTATTTCTCGTTATGCTCGGCACTTTAATTTTGCTAAGTAATTTATCGCTGCTTAATATTCAGCTTGGCACAATGTGGAAATTTTGGCCGTTGGTAATAATACTTTGGGGAATTTCGTACATAATTAAAACGGACTTTGTTAAGTTCTTATTTGCCGGTGTTGCAGCAATCATTCTTGCATTATCTATTTATGGAGCGGGTCAATCATGTATGAACATTTGCAACAAAGGAATTGATTTTGAATTTGCCGATGGTGACAGCTACAGTTATGCTGACACAACAAGAATGATAGAGTCATTCGAAAAGAATATTAAACACGCCGATTTGAAAGTTGATGCGGGTGCTGGTATTTTCAAAATTAATGAGGCAACTGCTGATTTAGTTTCTGTAGTTGCTCTCGGTGATAAAAGTAATTATATCTTAACAAGAAATGATTCGGGTGATGGAACTGCTATTGAAGTGAGGATGAAAAAAGCAAAATTTAAATTGCAAAAAGGTCACAACAGAAATAGAATTGATATGAATTTGAACCCGAACCCGATATGGAATATGAATTTTGATCTTGGTGCTGCTGAGATTAATTTCGATTTAAGCCCATACAAAGTTAGCACGGCAAAGCTTGATGTTGGTGCTGCTTCATTAGAGCTTAAGCTTGGAGATAAATATCCTGAAACAATTGTAGATGTTGATGCGGGTGCTTCATCAATTAAAATTTTGATACCAGATTCTTCCGGATGTGAGATTAAATCGGATGTTTCGTTATCATCAAAACATTTTAAGGATTTTAGAAAAATTAATTCTGATTTATACAGAACTGAAAACTTTGATACTGCAAAAAATAAAATTTACCTTCGTTTAGATGCTGCAGTTTCTTCAGTTGAAGTTAAAAGATATTCGAATGAGTGGTAAGCGAAATTAAGAGATGATGATTAAGATTAGGATTAAGACCAATTAAATCAAATGTCACTCAGCCATCGAAGAGTGACATATATTATTTTCTCTTTGAGATTCTTCTATCTTTCGGTATCCACAAATATTTTTCCATTCTAACATTTCCATCTTTATCAAATTCAATTTCTTCTGAACGCAATAATTCTTCCATTAGGAATGAACTGCCAAAGTGAAGTTTTCCTGTCAGCGCACCGAATCTATTTACAACTCGATGACAAGGTAAGCCGGAATCTTTAGCTCCATTTAATGCCCAGCCGACTGTTCTTGCAGATGCTTTTGTTCCGCAAACTTCAGCAATGTGCCCGTATGTTGTAACTTTTCCATAAGGAATTTTTGCAACAATAGAATAGACGCTATCGAAAAAATCTTGTCTCCGTTTTTCTTTTCGCTTTTGCTCAAGCTGTAATTTATTTTTGCGGACGTTTCTTTTAAGTGATTTTTTCTTTTTCATCGAGGTTAAAATTCCATATTTTATTATGAAAGATAGAACAATTTAATTTTTATCAAAAAGAATTGACATGAAGCTAATCACTTTAATCATCTCTTGGTTTGCAGAAATATCCAGGTTTTGTCCTCGCATCCGAAGAAGAAAATTAGTCGATAGACCTTTTTTAATAATTGGTCACCGCGGTTCTCCTGCTGAAGAAGTTGAAAATACAATTCCTTCTTTCGAAAGAGCTTTGAATGAAAATGCGAATGCTCTTGAAATGGATATTTGCTTAACAAAAGATAATATTCCAATTATCTATCACGATTGGGATCCTGGTTCGATGGTTTCGGTTCTTCGACAGAATGGATTCGAACCTTATATGAAATACAAACCTTTACCGCTTCCTGATGCTTACAAAAAACCTATCAATCAGTTAACTCTAAAGGAAGTGAGAGAACATTATCATTTCACCTTAAAAGAAAATGGGAATGGAGAACAAGTCCAGGCAGTAATTCCAACCTTGGAAGAATTTTTTGTATGGAGTGTTGGCAAAGAAAAGCTAAAATGTATCTTTCTTGATATTAAAGTTCCAGGTGATGAAGCAAATTTAGTTTTAACTATTGCGGAAAAAGTTCAAGAGTTTAGAAATAAATATCATATTAAGTTTAATATAGTCCTTGAAACTGCTGAACCGGCAGTGCTTGAGGTTATGAAAAAGCATTATCCTAATAATAATTATTTATTGGATACTGATTTACCTCCGGGCGTAATCTTAAATCCTAAAAAGCACAGTGCTGTTAATGTCGCATTAGAGAAGAAGAATAATTTTGCTCTGATGATGAGACCACGACAAATAACAGTTGGAAGCTGGGCAACTTATCGCCGCGTTATGAAAAGCGATATTAAGATAATTGCGCGAATGATCAAAAAAGGATTAGATAAAGCAATTAATTATCTTGTGTGTGCAACGATTAGTGAAAAATCTGAAATGAAATGTCTAGTTAAAATGGGAATAAACGGAATCATGAGCGACTATCCGGCTGTTCTCAGAACAGTTGTTGAAAAATATAAAAGAGAGATTGCTTAGGATAAAATTAAGCTTTGCTGAACTTCAGCAAATATGATTTGATAAATCTGTTTATATCTCCATCCATTACACCAAACACATCTGAAGTTTCCTCGTTTGTTCGGTGATCTTTCACCATGTTATAAGGATGAAAAACATAAGAACGAATCTGACTTCCCCACTCTATTTTCATTTTACCTTTTTCAACTTCATCCAATTCGGCTTCAAGCTTTTCACGTTCAATCTGGTAAAGTTTTGATCGAAGCATCTTCATTGCATTTGTTTTATTCTGAAGTTGAGAACGTTCACTTTGACAAGCAGCAACCACTCCGGTTGGAACGTGAGTAATTCTTACAGCCGTCTCAACTTTGTTAACATTTTGACCGCCTTTACCACCAGAACGATAAGTATCAATCCTCAAATCAGCAGGATTAATGTCGATTTCAATTGTATCATCTATTTCCGGAATAACAAAGACAGATGCAAAACTTGTATGTCGTCTTTTGTTAGAATCGAATGGAGAAATTCTTACAAGACGGTGGACACCATTCTCGGCTTTGAGATAACCATATGAATATTCACCTTCAACTTCAATAGTTGCAGATTTTATTCCCGCACCCTCACCTTCGAGAATATCAACTAATGTCATCTTATGACCATTTTGTTCACCCCATCGAACATACATTCGCATCAGCATTTCAGCCCAATCTTGCGATTCAGTTCCACCGGCACCTGAGTGAATTGTCAAGATGCAGTTTCGTTCATCGTCTTTTCCACTAAGCATATTTTTGAACTCAACATCTTCAATGGATTTATCAAGTTCAGTTAATTCTTTTGCAATCTCCTCATAAAATGATTCTTCGTTTTCACTTTGAGCAAGTAAAATTAATTCTTCAAGCGAGTTTGCTTTTTGATTTACATCTTTCCAAAGATTAATCCAAGTTTCAAGAGATTTAATTTCTTGTAATATTTTTTGTGCAGCAATTTGATCACTCCAAAAACTTGGAGCAGTCGTTTGATTTTGTAACGAAGAATGCTTCTCGACTTTAGAATCTACGTCAAAGATAACCTCGTAGGTTGGCAATTCTTAATTTTTGTGAGTTTAGCTGTTTTAGCTCTTCTTCGTACATATACTCCTCAGGTAGATTTGTTTGAATGAGTGAATAACTGAATGGATAATTTGTTAAACATCATTATACTTTTCTATTAACTCTCTAACTTGATAATCATTTCTCCAATCGTAATTGCTCATTAATTTTTCTATGCTTGATTTATTCAATTTGACTAATTTATTTTCCAATGAATAGTGCACTCTATCATATTGGTTGAACCATTCTTCATCAATTTGTTCAGCGTTGAGAAGTGCAAATATTTGCGAATAGTTTTCTCCTAACGAAGAAAGTGCGACAGTGTTGAATTGTATATTCTCTTTTAAATGGCGTCTGCAATACCCTTCAGCAATATTTGAAGAAACAGATAATGCTGAATCTTCAATTTGAGCTTTCGTTTTAAAGGATAATTCATTAATAGTTTTGATCTTAGTATTGACTATGGAATAAAGTTCGACTGCTTCTTTCCAAACTTCCAACTTTCTATAACCTCTGTTAATGTTCTTATTTATTTCTATATACTTTTCAGCAATGGGATTCATAATATCTTTCCAAATGAATTAAACAACATTTGTTAATAAATTTTTTAACTAGTTCTAAAATCATTCAACAATTCAGTCATTCATCCATTCATTATATTTCCAATTCCATCCTAAGCAATGCTGCAGCAAGTGTTTTACCTTGCGCATCATGCTTTAGTGAAACGGTTCCACCACCACCCAAAGTATCATGTAATAGAAAATTTAAAGCACGAATGTTTGGAAGTTCAAATCTTTCAACTTTACCAAAACAAATTCCTTTAAAGTGCTTTTTAACCTTTTGCGCAGTCAAATGCTTCTTAATGATTTCATATCCCTTATCGTCATATGCAATAATACCAATGTTTGCAGCATTCCCTTTGTCACCGCTACGACCATGTGCAATTTTGATTAACTTAACTTTTTTCATATTACCTCCATTATCTCAACTATTGGAGTCACTAAACTTTTAGGGATAAGTGCAGGCCAATATGCAACAACCTCGCTCGGTTTCGGTCTGCCACCTGCAAAACCTGTAACTGCAGGCGGACCAGTTAAAATTAACGGAGCTATTTCTTTTCCAAATCTCTCCACAGAATCATAATCATGTGAACGAACTGCAACACGAAGCATTATTTCATTTATTTTATCTTCTGACAATTCGAGTGCTAAGGTTTCATGACATGCATTGTAACCGACAAATTCTGTTCTAATTTCGTCAAACTTTAGATTTAGATTTTCAAGTCGCTTTCTTAAAATTTTATCCGCAGCTTTTGCTTTTGTAAATGCATCAGGCCAGGAATAGGTTAATGTTCCAACTGCAGAATAGCCGTCTGCATATGAGCACGATACTTTGTAAAACTCCGTTGCTTCATTTCCTCTAACATCAAACACTTTAACTCTATCTTTTCCTACATCTTTTAACTTAATAGATGTGAAATCTGCGATACAATCTGGAGTAATGTATTCTTTCGGATTCCCAATTTCATAAACAAGCTGTTCAGCAACCGTTTCAAATGAAACTCTGCCTCCGGTATTTTGATGTTTTGTGATGATTACTTCTCCATTTGGAAATGCCTCTGCAATTGGAAATCCAATTTCAGCAAAGTTTTTGATTGATTTCCAATCACCTAAAAAATTACCGCCTGAAGCTTGAGCACCACATTCTAAAATATGTCCAGCAACTGTTCCGGCTGCTAATAAATCAAACTGATACTCGCCCCAACCAAACTCGTAAATCATAGGAGCAAGGGTTAACCCAGTATCTGTAGTTCTTCCTGTTATCACAATATCAGCGCCAAGTTGTAACGCCTTGACGATTGGAAATGCACCAAAGTAAACATTAGCACTGAGTATTTTATCTTTAATTGATAAAATTGATACTCTATTATCCATATTTAGTAATTCACAACCTGAAGAAATGATTTCATCAATACGATTTTTAAGGTCATCACCAACAACAATCCCAATTTTAAGTCCGCTAATGCCAACCTCTTTTGCTACTTGAAGACATGCTTCAGCACATGCTTGAGGATTTACACCTCCACCGTTAGTAATTATTTTAATTCCCCTACTTTTAATTGTAGGAAGAATTCGTTTAAGCAGTTCGGGTATGTCTCGTGCATAACCCAATTCAGGATTTTTACTTTTTTGTTTTTGTAAAATAGACATTGTTACTTCGGCAAGGTAATCCATTATAAGATAGTCTATATCACCTTTAATTATTTGATGATAAGGTGCATCAATTAAATCTCCCCAGAACCCTTGTCCCGAAGCTATTTTAATTTTCTCTTTCATATAAATCCATCTCATTAATCATTGATTTTATTATCATTTCGCTGTGGCTTAACAAATCCTCTTTCAAATTTACAGTCAGCCATTTTATTCTTTTATCAGCCTTGAACCATGTAATTTGACGTTTGGCAAAGCGCCTAGTATTTCTTTTGATTAGTTCAATTGCTTTTTCTAAAATAATTTCTCCATCTAAATAAGCAATTATCTCTTTGTATCCAACTGTATTCAATGAGTTTATCTTCTTATCATATCCCATATTTAGAATGAATTTCACTTCATTTACTAACCCATCGGCAATCATATCGTCAACTCTTTCATTAATATTTTCGTATAGTTTTATACGATTCCATTCAAGACTATATTGTCTAAAAGAGTAATACTCTCTTTTCTTCTGAGTCGAATAATAATAGCTAATTGGCTTCCCAGTTGAATAATATACTTCTAAAGCACGAATAACCCGTTTCCAATTTTGCGGCAACATTTTGTCGGCAGATTCACAATCGACTTTCTTTAATATTTCATAAAGATATTCATTGCCATATTTTTTTCTAAGCTCGTACAATTCATTTCGATAGTTTTCATCAACCTCCACTTCATCAAGAATTCCATCTACTAACGCCTTCACATATAGTCCGGAGCCACCAACTACAATGGGTATCTTTCTAACTTTAATCAGTTGAGAAATTATTTTCTCAGCTTCTGCTGAAAATTTACTTGCATTGAAACTTATATCAGGATTAAAACAATCAACCAAATGATGTTTTATTCTTTCCCTCTGAAATTCTGTCGGTTTAGCAGTTCCAATATCTAAATATTTATAAACTTGTCGGCTGTCGGCTGAAATAACTTCTGAACTCAATTTTTTTGCAAGATCGAATGCTAAGTCAGTTTTCCCGGAACATGTCGGACCAACAATAACTATAACTATTGGTTCCAACCTTCTTTGCCAATAAGTGGAACAAAAACAAATTCGGGAACATCTATCGTTTCAAATTCATCTTCTGCAATTTTTGTAACTATTTTGAGTTTTTGAGAAACTTTGTCACCTACAGGAATTACTAATCTTCCACCTATTGCGAGCTGTTTTTTAAAAGATGAGGGAATAGAAGGCGAACCTGCGGTCACTATGATTCCATCGTATGGAGCATATTCTTCCCATCCAATAGTACCATCACCATACTTAGTGTTAACTCTGATCTCAAGCTGATCAAGTAGCTTACGTGTACGATCATATATTTCAAATTGTCTCTCAATGCTAAAAACGTTCACACCCATCTTGTATAAAATTGCTGCTTGATAACCCGAGCCTGTACCAATTTCAAGAATCTTTGAATTCGGTTTAACCTTTAATGCCTGTGTCATAAACGCAACAGTGTAAGGTTGTGAAATTGTCTGACTATACCCAATAGGAAGTGCCACATCTTTATAAGCGTGTGCAAATAACGCATCTGGAATGAATTTATGTCTTTCAACTTCACCCATAGACTTTAGGACAAAAATATCATTTATTCCGTTTTCGCTTAGTTTATCAACTAATTCTTGCCGTTCTTTTTCGTACATACCATTAAAATTTAATAATCAAAGATAATAAATCCATTAAGCATATCATCCAGTTTATGCAAATTAGAGCATTCTCTGCGATAAATTTATTATAAAAAAGTATTGCCATTTAAATCAGATTATTATTATTATACCAATAAAGAATTACTCCATTAACTTTTAATTAAATTATTTTCATAACAGGAATTACTCACAAATAAACTAAAGGAGGTCCTATGCTAAAAAGAGCATACTCATTGTCCCGCGTTCTTTTCTTTATTTTTTTCGCTACGGTTTCCCTATTTGCTCAAACCATTCTAACTCACAACACAAGTCAAATGGCAGTATCAATGTACGATAATGGGTACATTGGTCATAATTTTGATGCCTCTACTGGTAGCGGGGTAACATTCGGCGGTCCCGATGCAATGTATACTGCAGGACTTATAGTAGGCAACTCAATAACAACAACAGTCGGTAATGTTGGAAGTTTTACGAGCAGCAGTCAACCAGTTATGAAGGATTGGGCAACTGCAACTGCATTTGGTTCATTTACCTCTTTGCCTAATTTCAATCAGGTTGCCACATGTGTCCTTAATGATAATTCAGCGCCAGTTGCAAACAAACTTGGTATAACTGTTGAGCAAAAATCGATGTCGAATACTGGTGATAAATACGTTTTCTTGCAATACAAAGTAACCAATGCTTCTGCTACGACTCTAAATGGATTGTATGTAGGACTTTTCTCTGATTGGGACGTGGGAGTAGCAAATTATGCTTTAAATCGTGGTGGATATGATGTTTCTAGAAAGTTAGTTTATCAATATGAAAATGGCGGGGCTGTTGATTCAAGATACTATGGATTCGTCGCATTAAATGGACTTGCAGGTGCAAGAGTTACTGCTAATAGCGCATTTGGAACTGGTTCTGGTCCAGTTCGAGACTCAATTTTCACTTGGATGTCATCATTCTTTAATGAGCCAATCAGTGCAAATGGTGATATGAGAACAATTCTTGGAAGTGGTCCATATAGTATTGCAGTGGGTGCTTCTGTTACTGTTTATTTTGCCATCGTTGCCGGGACAAATCTTGCAGATTTGCAAACTAATTCTGATGCAGCTATTAATAAATATAATACCACTATCCTTCCTGTTGAGCTGACATCATTTACTGCTTCAGCTTCAAGTAGTTCAGTTATCTTGCGTTGGAAAACTGCAACTGAAATTAACAACAGAATTTTTGAGATTGAAAGAAAGTCTGACAACTCTAATTTTGTTACCATCGGATTTGTAAACGGTCAAGGTACAACAACTCAAGCTCATGATTATTCTTTTTTGGATAATGATGTTAAATCAGGTGTTTATACATACCGACTAAAGCAAATTGATTTCGATGGCCGTTATAGTTACTCACAGGAAGTTAAAGTTGAAGCTATCTCTCCAGTTAAATTTAACTTAGCGCAAAATTACCCCAATCCGTTCAACCCTTCCACTACGATTAGCTATGCTTTAGCTCAAGACGGGAATGTTCGTCTAACTATTTACAACACACTGGGACAGGAAATAACAACTTTAGTAAACGAATTTAAGCAAAGTGGTATATATCAAATCAGCTTTGATGCTAGCAGTTTATCAAGTGGTGTATATTTCTATAAACTTGAAACGACAAATTTTGTACAAATTAAAAAGATGATCGTCAACAAGTAGTGTTCAGATATTCAGGAGTCTGAAATATGACTCCTGTTTGATTTCCATTCCTAGCACTTGAAGTATTTTATCTTTTTTTTTATTAGATTTCAATGAGGGTATTTTTGATCAATAATATCGATTCTTTGAGTTTATAATTAACTTTATTCCAAAAACAAAAAGGGAGCGCTTTATATGAAAAAAATTCTGGTACTCATTTTTGCTTGTGCATTAAGCTTGCAAGCACAAAATTGGTTCTCAGTATCTTCAGGTTTAACAGGAGATATTTGGGGAATTGATTATGTTGACGCAAACAATGTATGGATTTGCGATGCCAATGGCGGTGTTGCTCGATCAACAAATGGTGGTGCCACATGGATTGCAGCAGGAAATGCTGGAGCAGGCGCATATTCCGTTGCAGCAATTAGTTCTACAGTTGCTGTCGTTTCACTCGGACCATCTTCCGGTGATGGAAAGATAATGCGAACTACTGACGGTGGAACAACATGGACACAAGTTTATACAGCTTCAGGTGCATGGTTTAATTTTGTTGATAATATTTCCTCAACCTTATTGTGGTCATTAAGTGATCCTATTGGTGGAAATTTTCACATAGTAAAATCTACAGATGGTGGAGTAACATGGGCTTTAGCTCCTAATTTGCCAACGCAACCTGCATCTACCGTTTTTGGTGCAAATGGTTCATATTATAGAATTGGAAATACATGCTGGTTTGGCACTGGTGGATCAGCTACAACTTCAGCTAATAGAGTTTATAAGTCAACAAATGGTCCTGATGGTCCATGGACTTTCGCTACTACTTCAGTTGCCTATCCTGGAACAATTGCATTTGGTTCTGCTACAGGCAGAGGTATTGCTGGTTTCTGGAGTCAAACAACTTTAGTTAATTTATCAACCGATGCTGGTGCAACTTGGGCTGCTCAAACAACAGCTATAGGAACTGTTAATGGTTTAGATTATGTACAAGGAACTTCCTGGGCTTGGGCTGCAACATCAACTGGAATTCATAAAACTAGTAATAACGGTACAGCTTGGGTTCAAGATTTAACTGAAGTAAATATGTACGTCGTTAGATTTTTTGGCGATGCTAACGTTGGGCTATGTGGCGGAGCTGGAGGAAAACTCTACAAGAGTTCTCACCCAATAGTTACACCTGTTGAACTATCCTCATTTACTGCTTCAACATCCAATGGTCAAGTAAACCTAAAATGGAGAACTGCCACAGAAACCAATAACAGAATTTTCGAAATAGAAAGAAAATCAGATAATTCTAACTTTGTTACCATTGGTTTTATTAATGGTCAAGGAACAACCACCCAAGCACACGACTATTCATATACTGATAATAGTGTTAACCCAGGTATTTACACATATCGGTTGAAACAAGTTGATTTTGATGGACGTTTTAGTTTCTCAGATGAAGTGGAGATTCAAGTTTTAGCCCCAACTAAATTTGAGTTAGTTCAAAATTTCCCAAATCCTTTCAATCCATCAACAAACATTAGTTTTAGTCTAGCACAAGCTGGTAATGTTCGTCTTGCAGTTTACAATTCGTTAGGACAAGAGGTTTCTACGCTGATAAATGAATTCAAAGAAAGCGGAAGTTATCAAGTAACCTTCGATGCAGTAAACTTATCAAGTGGTGTTTATTTTTATAAACTTGAAGCACCAAATTTTGTTCAAATTAAAAAGATGATGTTGAGTAAATAGTATTTTTTCATTCCAGGAGTCTGAAATATGGCTCCTGGATTGCTAAATATTTGCAAGAATAAACACATAGAATTATATTTAGGATAGTTATTCAATAATTTATTAAATATGCGGGAATAGCTCAGTTGGTAGAGCGCAACCTTGCCAAGGTTGATGTCGCGGGTTCGAGTCCCGTTTCCCGCTCTAAAAATCCACAGATGTGGATTTTATTTTTTATGGCGCTGTGGCCAAGTGGTCTAAGGCGGAAGTCTGCAAAACTTCTATTCGTCGGTTCGAATCCGACCGGCGCCTCTAATAAAAAAAAGACCGGTACTAACCGGTCTTTTCATCTTTCTCTTTTTATTCATCGTGTTAATCTAACGGTAACTCACTATTTCCACGTGTAGCAAATAAGTTGATTCCGGTAATTCTTGTCAATCCAAATTTAGGAAGTTCAAAATCTTTTGACCTTGGATTACCGATATAAACAAGCAATTGTTCAGTATCTGAATTGATTTCCGCAAATAAATCAGCGCAACTGCTGTTCCATTGTTCAGCAAAAACTTTAACTGAAGAACCTCCATCATCCCAGTAAGTAGCATTAAAGTTTCGGAATGAAAATAGATAACCAAATGGGTATTGGCCTATCTCCCTTGTTGTATTGATTCCATAAACTCTAATGTCCTTTATATCGTAATCTGAGATTCGAGGTAAAATGCATACATCATTTACCTTTTGCAGGAATATCAGTTCTGATTGGGACAAGTCAGAATGTTCTACAATTGCAAAAACATTATCCACTTCATTCATGCTGGTACCAAGCGTAATTTCGATCCCCTCTTCAGTTGAAGTTGGAGACCAGGTTTTCACAGGAATTTGTTCGAATTTCGTCATAGCGGCAAAGCCACCATTATTTGAAATCCACCCTGAGGTCTTCTCCATTTGTGAAGAGACAATTGATTGATCGTCCTTTAGCTCAGAACATGAGATGAGTAATACAGATGTGAACATTACCACAAATAACCATGCGTACTTCATAATTCTTCCCCTATATTAAACATTGATTAAAAATATTTGTCGAAGCGAAAGTGACAACATCTATACCATTTTATATTGAGACAAAATTGAGATTTCATCTGCGGAAATCTTAATTATAAGATAAATAAAATTAGATGCTAATGTTCTTGAATATTTTGTTCAAATTGAGATGTGTAAATGGTTCCATCTCATTGTAAGCTTGACGTGAATTTTTTACTGATTGATTTAGTTTTATTTTGAGATGGGATTTTTATTAATTTAATTCTATAAATTTTAATGAGTCATTTTCTGCATGAATTATTTCTTTAGTTTAATTATTGGTTATACTATTGGTTCATTCCCAACTGCATATTTAATTCTAAAGAGAACAAGAAATTTGGATATTACTAATGAAGGAACGGGTAACGTTGGTGCAATGAACTCCTTTGAGGCAACTAATTCAAAATTAATTGGAGGTGTTGTCTTAATTTTCGATTTACTTAAGGGAATGCTTCCGATAATAATTCTCAAAATATTTTCTCTCAGCGATTTTTCCCTATTTGCTACTTCACTTCTGGCATGTATTTTTTCTCATTGTTATAATCCTTGGCTTAGGTTGAGAGGCGGACGAGGATTGGCATCAGCAGCGGGGGGAATTGCCATAATCTTTCCCTTAGCTTTGGGAATTTGGGGGATCCTTTGGATAAGCTTTTATTTTATGAAGAAAGAAATAACAATAGCTAATGTAGTAGCGTCAGTTATAACTTTAATTCTAATCCTAATTTTAGCTCCAACAACAATTAATTATACTTTCCCCAAAGCCGATTCAGAAGCAGTTTTAGTTTTATTTTCGATAGGATTATTTTTGGTCATAATTTCAAAACATACTGAACCTCTTCAAGAATTATTTAAATCTGTTAAATCATCCACCAAAAGGGAAATTAAAAATGAAATTCGGTAACACAAACCAATTCAACTTTATCTTTTTTTTAATGACAATTTTTTCAACACAGGCATTTTCATGTGGTTCAGAAGAAAATAAGAATAATGCGGAAACAATTTATACTAACACATCATATCAGGAAAAATCAAAACTAAACGATGAAATAACTAAAACAAGAAAAAACATTTTAACAGAAACAGTGAGAACTGTTAGTCCAGCTGTTGTGGGAATTAATGTTACGCAAATACAGCAATATCAAAGTCCATTTAACTCTTTTTTTGATGATCCATTTTTCAGACAATTCTTTGGTAACAGAGGGACTTTTAGTCAGAAGGTAAAGGAACTCGGTTCAGGTTTTATTATTTCAGAAGACGGGTACATAGTGACAAATGATCATGTTGCGGGTAATGCATCAGAGGTTACCGTAACCATGACTAATGGTAAACATTATAAAGCAAAAATTGTAGGATCAGATCAATCAACTGATATTTGTCTGTTGAAAATCGAAGAACATAATTTGCCCTATATATCATTTGGTAATTCTGATGAAGTTATAATTGGTGAATGGGTAATTGCTTTAGGAAATCCATTTGGCTTATTTGAGATTAACGACAAACCAACAGTTACTGTGGGAGTCATTAGTGCAACAGGAATGAATCTTGAACAAATAAATAACCGTTATTACCTAAACATGTTACAAACAGATGCAGCAATCAACGGAGGAAACAGCGGCGGACCACTTGTGAACAGCTTAGGTCAAGTTATTGGGATGAACACTCTTATTTTTACTGGAGGAAATGGTTCGCAGGGAAATATCGGTTTAGGTTTTGCAATTCCTATTAACAAGATAAAAAGAATTACTGATGAACTAATTGAAAATGGTAAAATAGATCGTGATTTTGATGTTGGACTCAGAATTCAATCGCTTGATGAGACCATTGCAAATTACTATAATTTAAATGATACAAGAGGAGTAATCATAACTCAGGTTTTACCACGTACTTCCGCTTACAGAAGCGGATTGAACGTCGGTGATATTATTCTTCAAGTTGATGATTATAAAATTAATAATGAACAAACACTTATTGGTGTTTTTCAAGAATTCAGAACCGGACAAATCATCACCTTGAAATTACTTCGAGATAATAAGGAACTCATTAAAAAGATGACACTGGAAAAAAAATAATGATTGCAAGATATACCCTTCCCGAAATGGGGAGAATTTGGTCGGAAGAATTTAAGTTTTCAACTTGGTTAAAAATTGAAATACTTGCATGTGAAGCAAGATACGAAATGGGAGACATCCCGAAAAAAGATCTTGAAGCTATTAAGCAAAAAGCTAATTACAATTCTGATAGAATTTTAGAAATAGAAGAAACGACTAAGCACGACGTCATTGCTTTTCTTACAAACGTGGCTGAGTATGTGGGCGAACCTTCACGACATATTCATTATGGAATGACTTCATCAGATATACTTGATACTTCCCTTTCGCTGCAAATGAAAAGCGCTGGAGAAATTTTACTTAAAAAGCTCAATGAGTTAAAACTTATTTTGCAAAAAAGAGCCATTGAATTTAAATACACTATTTGTATAGGCCGTTCGCACGGAATTCACGCTGAGCCAACCACAATGGGTCTGAAATTGGCTTTGTGGTTTGAAGAATGTAAAAGAAATATAGAACGGATGGAAAAAGCAATTGAGTCAATTAGCGTTGGAAAAATTTCTGGCGCAGTCGGAACTTTCGAGCATCTCTCACCACAAGTGGAAAGTTATGTATGTGAAAAACTCGGTTTAAAGCCGGCTCCAGTTTCAACTCAGATTATTCAACGTGATAGACATGCTGAATTTCTGACAACTTTGGCTTTAATCGCTACAAGCTTAGAGAAAATTGCTCTTGAGGTAAGACATTTGCAAAAAACCGAGGTGCTCGAAGCAGAAGAATATTTTTCTAAGGGACAAAAAGGATCATCCGCAATGCCGCATAAACGCAATCCCATAATCAGTGAAAGAATTGCTGGCATTGCAAGAATCATAAGAGCCAATGCTTTAGCAGCAATGGAAAATATCCCCCTCTGGCACGAAAGAGACATTTCACATTCTTCTACAGAAAGAATAATAATTCCTGATAGCTCTATTGCATTAGATTATATACTTCATCAAACAATAAAACTTGTTCAGAATTTAATAGTATATCCGGATAACATGCTGAAGAATCTTCAACTAACACGTGGGTTGGTTTTTTCACAATCAATATTATTAGCATTAATTAATAAAGGTGTTTCCCGCGAAGATTCATACAAACTTGTTCAGGATTGTGCCATGACAGTGTGGAGTGATCAACAAAAGAATTTGAAAGATGAATTGAATAATTCTGAGGCCATTAGAAAGTATTTAACCGAATCAGAAATAAAATTTATTTTCGATCACAAAAAGACGCTAAAGAATGTCGATTTTATTTTTAACAGAACAGTAGAAAAAGATTAATAAGGATTTCAAATGAAAACTTTCAAACAGATAATTGTGCTGTTAACTATCTTATTATCATCTGCAAATATGAGTGCCCAAGAAGAATTGAACCTAAAAGAAGGCATGAAAGCTCCCAACTTCAGTTTAAAAGATTATAACGGAAAAACTTATACGCTTTCGTCGTATAAAGGAAAGTCGGCAGTTGTAATTTATTTTTATCCGAAAGCCGGCACCGCTGGCTGTACGAAACAAGCTTGTGGAATCAGAGACGATTACCCTAAATTCAAAGAGAAAAATATTGTTGTATTGGGAATTAGTACAGATACAAAAAAAGAACTGAAAAGATTTATCCGCGAGTATAACCTGAACTTCCCTCTTCTATCAGATGAAAAGAAAACAGTTTCAAAAAAATATGGAGTGCTTAGAGAAGATGGTAAGGATAAACGAATAACTTTTATAGTTGATAGAAGTGGAATAATAGCTAAAATCATTAAGGTAACAGATGTTTCGACCCATGCTAATCTGGTTTTTGAATTAGCATCCAAGCTTTAAGATTTAGAATCTAAACAGGATTTTATTTTTCTTCCTTTTTACCAAAGAATAATTTGTACAATCCGTAACCAGCCAAACCAATTCCTATTAAACCACCTGTAGTTCGAAGTATTTTTGAGTTTGCAAGATTCTCCAGCCGCATTCCCCCACCGATTTGTTTCATCTCATTATCACTGTATATCGAATCCATAAATTCAACTCGATCCTTAAGTGATTTGAAAGTTATTATTATGCTAGATGAATCTTTCAAAGGCGTAAATTGAACAGCACACTTTTCGTTATCTTCTTCATCGAGATCATCAATGTTCTCAAATTCCCACTTCCCTCGGAAAATAGAGTAGTTTACAATGCTTCTATTCTCCTTTGAATGAAGCGGGTCCTCGAACACTAAGACTTCTTTGCCTTCTTCATTAATTATAGTTTGGGGCTCGTCTGGTTCAGACAAATTAGACTGTTCTAGTTCTTCATCAATTGATTCTTTTAATGGCTCTCTGCTCTGCGCCTTTTTTTGTAATATCTCTTTAGTTTTTGACATCTTTTAACTCCGCTGATATCTTCTCTCGTAAGCTTTATACCCATCGTTAACAATTTCCATTCCAACACGGAATGATTTTACTTTATAATTTATTTGTTAATTGGTTTTACTCTATTAAAATAAAAGGAAAATGAACAAACAATTCAGTTCTCTAACGAAATTTATAAGAAACTCATATCAAAAAAAATGAAGGAAAAATTCATGGTAAAATTTATCTTCTATTTTTCAGCAAAATTTACTGAACATATTTTCATATCAGTAATTCTCTATTTTTTTATAACATTTAATTCATTTAATTAGCAAAAGTAAATTAAGAATTTTTAACCTGAGGAAATATGAACAATAAACGTTTAACATTATTATACCTAATAACCATATCATTGTTTTTAGCTGCAAATAGTTTGAGGGCTTATTCCTTGAATTTTACAGATTCAACCAATCTTTTATTTCCTCAAGATTATTTCGTGGAAGAAGAGCAATTAGTAAACACTGTTCTAACTCGGTACCATTATAACAAATTCAGTCTTAATGATTCAGTCTCTGTTTTAATCTTAAAACGCTATATAAGTTCTCTTGACTTCGGCAAGCTTTACTTTTTACAATCTGATATTTCAAATTTCGAAACATTCAAATATAAAGTTGACGACTATTTAATTGAGGGAAAACTAAAATTTGCCTATGATATTTACAATATCTATTGCAAACGTGTGAATGAACGAATAGACTACGTAACTGAAATCTTAAAAAATGAATTCGATTATTCCACAGATGAATATTTCGAATTACAGCGAGACAATTCTAAATGGGCCGCTGATGTTAACGAATTAAATGACCTTTGGAGAAAAAGAATTAAATATGACGCTCTGAATCTTAAACTTGCTGGTAAAGATTGGAATTCTATTGTTGAAACCTTAACCAAGAGATATGAAAATATTCGTAAAGCAATTAATCAAACTAAAAGCGAAGATGTTTTTCAATTGTATTTGAACGCTTACACTGAGACAGTCGATCCGCATTCAAATTATTTTCTGCCCATAACTTCAGAAAATTTTAAGATTGACATGAGCAGGGCACTCGAGGGCATTGGTGCGCAACTTCAAGCAGAAGATGAATACACAAAGGTTGTTGAAGTTATTGCAGGTGGACCAGCGTACAAAAGCAACTTGCTTCACCGCGATGACAAAATCCTTGGTGTTGCTCAAGGTGATGATGGTGAAATGGTTGATGTAGTTGGCTGGCGAGTAAATGACGTTGTTAAGCTCATTCGCGGTCCAAAAGATTCAGTTGTGCGATTACTAATTCTTCAAGCAAGCGATGGTGTAAACGCTAATCCCAAAGAGATACGACTTATTCGTGATAAAGTTAAACTCGAAGATCAATCTGCTAAGAAACAGATTCTAGAATTTAACAATAACAATGTTCCATATAAGATCGGCGTCATTTCCATTCCAGCATTTTATGTCGATTTTGAAGCCGAGCAAAAGGGTGATCGTAATTTTAAAAGTACTACACGAGATGTACGCAAACTGATAAAGGAATTACAAACTGAAAATGTTGACGGTATTGTTATCGATCTCAGAAACAATGGCGGTGGTTCACTAACTGAGGCCGTAGAGCTTACAGGACTTTTCATTAAAGATGGACCAGTTGTACAGGTAAAACAATCATTCGGAAATGTTGATGTTCAAGAAGATCCTGATCCATCAATTGTTTATGATGGACCACTATCAGTATTAGTAAATCGCTTCAGTGCTTCTGCCTCTGAAATATTTTCCGCTGCAATTCAAGATTATGGCAGAGGCATTATTCTTGGCGAACAAACATTCGGAAAAGGCACAGTTCAAAATTTAATTGATTTGAATAGAATGATGGGTAAAACCGGAAATAAGCTTGGGCAAGTTAAAATAACCATTGCAAAATTCTATCGAATAAGTGGAGGCAGCACCCAGCATTTGGGTGTTGTTCCCGACATCAATTTTCCATCGGTAATTGATGCACACGAATTTGGTGAAAGTTCCGAAACAAGCGCATTACCTTGGGATCAAATTACGTCCGCTAAATATAATCCTTACATGAACATCAAAGGTTACATATCACTCCTACAAAACATGCATGATTCGAGAATTAAATCTGATATACGCTTTCAATCTTTCATTGAAGAGGTGAATGAAACAAAAAGAACACGTGAGAAAAATATGATTTCTCTTAATGAATCTGTCAGAGAAAAAGAAAAGGATGAAGATGATTTGAGGCAGGAAAAACAAAAAAAGGTAAAGCAAGAGTCAAGTACTGTAAGGTTAATCAACAAAGAAGAGATCCCACCAAAAGAATCAAACTCTGAAGATGTATTGCTGAACGAATCTGCTTACATTTTATCAGATTTAATCCATTTAACTACCGGATAAACTTTTTTAATTTTGAATCTGTATAATAGCGGACATCAATTTACGTTTAGCAATAGGGAAAACAGTTTCAGTAAAGGGGAAATCAAGCTCAGTTTCACATCGAAATGTCGCTGGATTTGGTAAATCTCTATATTCTTTTATGAGTTCAAGCTTAAGATTTTCCAGAGGCAATCTCAACAAATCCTTTTCATAAGTTTTCAGTAATTTAGTCTTTAAGGCGCGGTATTTTTCATAGTCAGAAGAAAACAATGAGCATTCAAATCTATGCACTTGCAATAATGAGATTTCATTATTAGGAATGATGAAATATCCTTCGCTCTTATAAATAGGAAGTATTCCGACCTGTTCAATTATTAAGTTGTTTTCCACATATTCGCAAATTACTAATGCCTCTTCAATAACACTCTTCAATTGAGGCAGCGACCAATCAATTAAGTCGAATAAACAATTGATCTCAGGCTGCTCAGTCTCGATTGTTTCAAAAATTATTTTATTATTCTTGAAATCAAATGTTTTTATTTTTTTAGAGAATTTGTACTCCAAATCATTTTTCTGCTCTATTATATCCTGAAGTTGCGAAGTAAGATTAAGCAGATTAGTAAATGAAGGATATAGCTTCTTTTTATTGAATTCGTTCCTAAACTCTTTTATTCCTGCAAGGATATAATATTGATTTAACTCTAAATCACGATCAGCTGAATAAAATGATTCTAAGCTTAAATGTGCCATACATAAATCTCCTAAACATAAAATCACAACTATTATACCATCGAAGTTTTTTGAAAAAATTTAATAATTGAATGAAGTTTTAAACTAAACTTGCTTTAGAGCTTGAATTTTTTGGGTGAGAAAGTAATTGAAGATTGTGCATTATTTTGGGAAGTGATTACCTTTAACCACTTCCCAACTATTTAGAATATTTAGATATCGAATTTAATACCTTGAGCGAGAGGCAATTGAGTAGAATAATTGATTGTATTAGTTTGACGTCGCATATAAGCTTTCCAGGCATCCGAGCCAGACTCTCTGCCACCACCAGTTTCTTTTTCACCACCGAAGGCACCGCCAATTTCTGCACCTGAAGTTCCAATATTCACATTTGCAATTCCGCAGTCAGAACCAGCACAAGATAAAAATTCTTCTGCTTCTCTCAGATTATTAGTAAAAATTGCCGAAGACAATCCTTGGGGAACACTATTATGAAGCTTTATTGCCTCTTCAACTCCACCTTTGTATTTAATCAAATAAAGAATCGGAGCAAAGGTTTCATCTTGAACAATTTTATAATGATTTTCAGCTTCAACTAAGCATGGTTTAACGTAGCAGCCTGATTCATAACCTTTTCCAGAGAGAATTTCTCCGCCATAAAAGATTTTGCCACCTTCCTTTTTCACTTGTTCAAGAGCTTTCTGCATAGTATCAACAGCTTCCTTATCAACCAACGGTCCCATATGATTTTTTTCATCAAGAGGATCGCCAATCTTAACAGTGTTGTAAGCTTTAATTACTGATTCTTTAACTTTTTCAAAAATGGATTCATGAATGATCAATCTTCTTGTAGTTGTACATCTCTGTCCAGCAGTTCCAACTGATCCAAACACTACCGCTGGAATAGCTAACTTGAGATCGGCATCCGGGGTTACTATAATTCCATTATTTCCTCCAAGTTCGAGTATTGTTTTACCAAATCTCCTCGATACAACTTCTGCAGCATGTCTTCCAACTGGTGTGGAACCAGTAACTGAAACCATAGGAATTTTGTTGCTGTTCAAAATCATTTCACCAACTGTGGAACCTTTTCCAACAATCAGCGAGAAAATTCCTTCTGGTAAATTATTTTCTTTGAGAACCTGAGCTACAATTTTTTGTGTGGCAATTGCTACCAATGGAGTTTTGGAAGCTGGTTTCCACAAATTAACATCACCGCATATTGCTGCGATCATTGCATTCCAGGACCAAACGGCTACTGGGAAATTAAATGCCGAGATTGTCGCAACCATTCCAAGAGGATGATATTGATCATACATCCTATGAGAAGGTCGCTCCGACTGCATCGTGAAACCATAAAGCTGACGTGACATACCAACAGCAAAATCGCAAATGTCAATCATCTCTTGAACTTCTCCCCACCCTTCCTGAACTGATTTTCCCATTTCATAAGAAACTAATGTTCCAAGCGGGTTTTTATAATCACGAAGACGTACTCCGATTTGACGAACAATTTCACCACGTTTTGGTGCTGGAACTTTTCGCCACATCTTAAATGCTTCATCGCCAGTATTTATAATGTTCTCAAAGTCTTTAGCCGATGCTTGATAAACCGATGCGATATGTTTTCCATCTGTAGGCGATATTACTTTTAGTTCACCTTCTGAAGTTGTTTTTCCCCAAGTTTGTCCTGTTGATGAACCGTAATTTTTTTCTTCAATTCCCAGTTCTTTTAATATCTTACTGATTTCCATAATAATCCTATATTGTTGATAAATTTAAAATAATCTCTGCGACAAAAATAACAAAAATTCTAACTGAAATTTGAGTGGTTATGTATTGTAAATATTTTGCGTAATCTTTATTTTATAACGTAATTTTAGATTAATAATGCAAGATGATGCTTTCAACACTAAATACCTTGTACTCGCCGGTAGCTTTTAAAAAGCATCAAAGCTATTTCATTTCTTCCTGGGAAAACGTTTTTTAATTCTTCTGTTCCTTCACTTCATTATCTGCTGAATCAAGCAGGAAAATTCATTTGCTTTTAATTTTAATTTCGGAGATTTGTTCATGATAATCGGTATCAGAAGAGAAAATAAGAACGAATGGGAAAAAAGAACGCCACTAATTCCCGAAGACATCAAAACTTTAATTGAGAAATACAAACTGCGCGCCATAATTCAACCGTCAAAAATTCGCACTTTTAATGATGCAGATTATATTAAAGTTGGCGCTGAATTAGATGACAATTTAAATCATGCTGATTTAATATTTGGTGTTAAGGAAGTTCCTTCTGAATTGATTCTTGAACACAAAACATATGTTTACTTTTCGCATGTCATTAAGGGACAGCCACACAATATGCCCATGCTAAAAACTCTGATGAATAAAAATTGTAATCTAATTGATTATGAACGGATAGTTGACGAAGCTAACAAACGATTAATATTTTTTGGGAGATACGCAGGCAAAGCTGGAATTATTGAAACTCTTCATGCATTTGCCGAAAAACTAAAACTTAATGGAATTTCAACTCCTCTTGTAAAAATTAAACAACCATATCAATACGATTCAATTGAAGAAGCTGTAAACGAGATCAAGAAAATTGGTGAAGAAATAAAAGCCAAAGGAGTTCCTGAAGATGTTTCTCCCATCGTAATTGGATTTGCTGGCTATGGCAATGTTTCTCAGGGTGCTCAGGAAATTTTTGATTTGCTTCCGACCAAAACTGTTCAGCCCGAAGAATTACTTAAAAATTATAATCAGTTAAAGAACGAACGAAATCATTTTATTAAAGTAGTTTTTAGGGAAGAGCATACCGTTAGAAAAAAGGACGGTAAGTTTGATCTCAGGGAATATTTTACTCAACCAGAAAAATATGAATCCAGTTTCGAACAATATATCCCCTACCTTGATGTACTAGCAAATTGCATTTTATGGACAAATAAGAGCCCGCGATTAATTACAAAAAAATATCTTTCTGAAAATCCGAATCTTAAGCTAAAAATAATTGGCGACATTAGCTGCGACCTTCTTGGCGGGATAGAAATTACAAATGATGTCACCGATCCAGCAAACCCTTGCTACACCTATTTTCCAAATGCAGATAAGTACGAAAATGGAATTGCAAAAAATGGAATTACTGTAATGGCGATAGACAATTTACCATGTGAATTCCCAAAGGAAGCTTCAGCAGAATTTTCTCATGTTCTGAAAAATTATGTTTATGAAATCTATCATACAGATTTCGAAAAAAGTTTTGATGAGCTTGAACTTTCTTATCCCATTAAGAAAGCACTCATAGTTCACAAAGGAAAACTAACAAAAGACTATTTATATCTTAATCAATATTTAAAATCGGAGTAACAATGAAAAAAGTATTAGTATTAGGTGCCGGTTTAGTTTCAAGACCGGGAGTACACTACTTATTGAAACAAAAAAATATTCAAGTAACCGTTGCATCGAGAACAGTAAGTAAAGCCGAAGAACTTGTTAAAGGATTTACGAACGGAAAAGCTGTTCAAGTAAACGTTGAAAATAAAGACGAATTGGCCAAACTGATTAAGGATCATGATATTGCGATCAGCTTGCTACCGTGGACACACCATTTAATCGTTGCAGAGCTTTGCATTGAACATGGTAAGCATATGGTTACAACTTCTTATGTCAGTCCAGCAATGAAAGCTCTTGATGAAAAAGTGAAGGCAAAGAATCTATTGTTCCTAAATGAAATTGGTGTCGATCCCGGCATAGATCACATGTCTGCAATGAAAATTATTCATGAAGTTGAAGCCGAAGGTGGTAAAGTTCTTCATTTTTATTCTTACTGCGGCGGATTGCCTGCACCAAAAGATAATGACAATCCCTTTGGCTATAAATTTTCATGGAGTCCGAGAGGCGTGGTTCTTGCATCAAGAAACTCCGCAAAGTATTATGAAAATGGAAAGACAGTTGATGTGGAAAGCAAAAATCTTTTTGCAAATCCCGAAGTTGAAGATATTGAAGGACTAGGAAAATTCGAAGTTTATCCAAATCGCGATTCCACTCCTTACAAGGAATTGTACGGACTAAAAGATGCTCATACAGTTAAACGAGGAACTTATCGCAATATCGGCTGGTGCGAAACTTTGAGAGCCATCGTTAATTTAGGTCTAGTTGATGAAACTCCTGTTCCTTCAATAAAAGGAAGTACCTTCAAGAAAGCACTGGCTTATGCACTTAAAGCAAAAGAATCAGACAACTTAAAAGAACTTGCTGCAAAGAAAGTTGGAATTGTCACAAATTCAAAAATAATTGAAAGGATGGAATGGCTTGGATTGTTCAGCGATGAAGTTATTCCAAAGGCAGATAATTTGCTTGATATGCTAAGCGATAGGATGCAAGAAAAACTTTACTTCAAAGAAGGCGAAGTTGATTTGCTTCTCCTCAGACATAGATTTATCATTGAAAACAAAGACAAATCAAAAGACTTGATGACATCAACACTCATTGATTTTGGGATACAACATGGTGATTCATCTATGGCACGAACAGTTAGTTTACCAATGGCAATTGCAACTGCAATGATGTGCGATGGAAGAATAAAAGCTGTTGGCGTTAGAATCCCAAATACTAAAGATATTTATGCACCGGTTCTTGCGGAACTTGAAAATCTGACTATCAAAATGGTTGAGAGGAGAAGTAGAGTGTGATTGCTTTTTCACTGTCATGCTGAACTCGTTTCAGCATCTTAAAGCAATGAAAATTGAACTTGATATTCAATTAAAATATTTTATTTTTCGAGTGTCAATTAAATAAAAATATCAATAACTACTTGCATGGTTCGGCTCCTCAATGGAGCCGCAATCATTTTAAATTAAATGACTGGAAAACTTTACATAGTCAGCACTCCGATTGGTAACCTCGGAGATATTACACTTCGAGCAATTGAAACACTTAAATCCATAGACTTTATTGCTTGTGAAGATACACGAGTAACATCTATTCTGCTAAATCATCTGCAAATCAAAAGGGAATTATTTTCATTAAATGCCTTAAGTGAAAAATTCAAGGCACAAAAAGTAATTGATAGAATCAAGCAAGGTGAATTATGTGCTTTAGTTACAGATGCCGGAACCCCAGGAATTTCTGATCCGGGAACAAGATTGATAAACCTTGCTATCAAAAATGATATTGAAGTTACCTCAATTCCAGGAACTACGGCTTTAATTACTGCTCTTTCATTAAGCGGTTTTCCAAGTGATTCATTTGTTTTTGAGGGTTTTCTTCCAAATAAAAAAGGAAGACAAAAAAATCTCAAGCGGTTGTCTGAAGAAGAACGAACAATAGTCTTTTATGAATCAACTTACCGAATTAAAAAATTAGTTGACGAATTAGTTGAAGTAATACCCGATAGACAAATTGTAATTTGCCGTGAACTAACCAAAAAATTTGAAGAAGTAATCAGAGGAACTTCTCAATCAATCCAGTCAAAAATTACCGAGCATACTCTAAAAGGTGAATTTGCAGTTGTGGTTTCACCAAAAGGTTGGAAATAAAAATCCAAACTATTCATTATTCGCTCGTATAATCAATCAATGACTTAACATTGTAACCCTTCAATTTTTCTCTACCCTTTAAAAAAGACAGCTCAACTAAAAACAAAACTTGCACTACTTCCCCACTTAATTTTTCTATTAAATTTATTGTTGCTTTAGCCGTTCCACCAGTTGCTAAAAGATCATCGTGAATTAAAATTTTTTCTCCTGGCTCAATTGCATCTTTATGAATTTCAATTGAATCCTTTCCGTATTCCAAATCGTAAAATTCTTTTTCTGTTTCTGCCGGAAGTTTTCCCGGTTTCCTTACTGGAACAAAACCAACATTAAGCCGTTCGGCAAGCAACGCACCGAAGATAAAACCACGTGATTCAATTCCAACAACTTTGTCAATCCTTAAATCTTTTGTGGACGCATACAACTCATCAATGGTTTGCTTTAGTGCACTTGGATTCTTAAACAATGTTGTAATGTCACGAAAGACTATTCCTTTTTTCGGAAAGTCTTTTACACTTCGAATGTGTTCTCTCAGTTCAATGTTCATTTATCATCATTATTTGTTTAGAAATTTTTTGATTCTTTCCCTAAAATCTTCAGATGATCGGCTAATTGTATTTAGCTGCACACAGTAATTAACTGCCTCATCAATGTTCAAATCACTTATGTCATTCAACATCTGCTTTGTATATGAATAACTTGATCGTGAATTTTTTGATAATTTTTTGGCAAAACCTATGGAATCCTCAAGAACATTATTCGATAAGAAATCCACCAAGCCCAAAACTTTCGCCTCATCTGCAGCAACAACTTCTGAAGTTAACAGCATTCTTTTTGCATTTCTAAGACCAATTTTTTTAATTAAAAAAATTGATACTATAGCTGGAGCAAAGCCAATACTGACCTCTGAAAAACCAAACTTGGCATTATTTAAATCAGCAATAACAAAATCACACACAGAAACCAAGCCACACCCTCCGGCGATTGCAGGTCCATTGACAGCAGCAATTGTTGGAATTGACATATTGTAAATAATAGAAAACATTTCTGCAAGTGATTCTGAATCCTTCTCATTAGCAATTGTCGAATAATTTAGTAATTCATGCAAGTGTTCAAGATCAGCACCGGCACAAAATGAACTCCCTTCTCCAGTGATAATCAATGCTTTAGTTTCTTTGTCTTGGGAAATCTCTGCCAGCCTACCTTTAATTTGCAAAACCATTGTAGGGTGAAGTGCGTTTCGCTTTTCAGGTCGGTTTAATTTAAGAATCGCTATCCCATCATGTTTTGATAATTCTATCACTGTCTTCTTTTTGCCTTCAAAATTTATTTAGTAAAAGAGATAATTGTAGATACACAGATACAAAACCAAATATTGCACCTGCAAAAATTTCCATAACTGAATGGACTTTTAGCTTTATCCTTGACCACCCTACTGCTATCAATATTGGGAGTAAGATCAATGCATTAATTCCAATAAAAAATAAAAATAAAGCTAATGGTCCAGAAACGCCCATCGCATGAATGCTTATTTTCAAATATCTATTTATTAAGATCACGAAAACTGTGTTTGAAATATAACAAAACCAAAAAGCGATTGAAACACTACTCACCTTACCAACAATCATAAGCATTAAGCCAACAATAAAAATTAAAATTGAAACAAAGTATGGAATTGTCCTTTCATTTTTATTTTTAGCATCAACATCACTAATAAATTGTTTTCTGTAAAAAAAAATGAAAGAAGTAATTTGCAAAACAAATCCGAAGAGGATTGCAACCCCAATTACGCACACTTTTTTAGCTGGCTCACTCTCAAATGTCAATCCTAAATAAACAAAAGCAATAATTGTAAATGTAGGTGGGATAAAAATCGTTGAAATGACACGCGCAAATTTTTGTAAGTAGTTACCTTTCAAAGTACCTGCGGTTGAATATTGTGTAGCGATAATTCCTCAATATATTTCAGCAGCAAATCTTCAATTGAACTTAGCTCATTTTTCAGCATAAGTTCCGCTCGAATTTTGGATGCATTATGCAATCCTTTAAAATAACCGGAATAGAATTTTCTGTGTTCAATTACTGCTCTTCTTTCACCTTTTAATTTTATTGATAAGTGAAGATGATCTAAACAAATTTTTATTTTTTCTTGAGTATCAATGTGAGAAGAAATCGATCCATTAACCAAAAGCTCTTTTGCTTCTCTGAAAATCCAAGGATTACCGATAGCACCGCGGGCAATCATTACAGCATCTGCTCCAGTTTCATCAAAAGCTTTTTTAACATCGTTGGCAGTTAAAACATTTCCATTTAAGACGACTGGAATATTAACAACATTTTTTACTTTGGGAATCCATGTCCAGTCAACTTCTCCTCTATTTCCCATACTCCTTGTTCTGCAATGAACAGTAATTGCTTTAGCACCGGCATCTTCAATTCGTTTAGCAACATCTAAAATCTGAATATTTTTTTCATCCCAGCCCAATCGAGTTTTAACTGTAACAGGAATGGATACAGCATCAACAATTTCTTTAACTAACTTCTGAAGATAATCTAGATCTTTGAGCAATGCAGAACCAGCACCGTAGTTTACAACGTCCTTTACCCAACAGCCAGCGTTGATATCAATTAGTTCGGGGTTTTCCACTTCTGCTATTTTTGCCCCTCCAACCATTGATTCAATATTTCCCCCGTATATTTGAATACCTACGGGACGCTCATTATCACTTATCTTCAGCTTTGCATGTGTCTTCTCAGATGATCGAATCAATCCCTCTGAATTAACAAATTCAGTATAGACTATATCTGCTCCAAGTTTTTTGCATATCAATCTGAATGAGAGATCAGTTATATCTTCCATAGGTGCAAGAAGAATAGCATTTTTGATTTTTATATTTCCAACTGAGAACATGTAATAAACTACTTTGTTGAACTATTTCTTAGATGCAGAATTTTGGGCAGATATAAAATGCTCAATATCAAAATCAACAGACTGAAAAGTGCTCCTGTAAGAAATGGAAAAGGATAACCTAAATATTCAAATGCAAATCCTCCCCAAAGCGGGCCCAAAACTCGTCCAAATGCGGATAGCGACTGGTTAACCCCCAACGTAAGACCCTGTTCAGCTTCTGAAGTTGTTTCTGAAATCAAGCTAAGCAAAGTTGGCTGAAGCGAACCTGTACCCAAAGACAAAATAATTACAATAAATGCCAATCCTAAAAAACTTCCACCATAAGGAATTAAACCTAGCCCCACCATCATGCAAAATGCTCCAATTGAAATTAACTTTCTCTTCGAAAATATTTTTGAAAGTTGTGCCAATAATCCCCCCTGAATAATTGCAGATGAAAGCCCAAGGATGCTATAAATATATCCATTTTGAACATCAGTAAAGTGATAAATCTTAAACCCAAGTAATGCAAAAGTTCCATAGATATTTGCTACGGAAAAAGTTAAGATGAAAAATAAAATCATCAGCAATGATAAATCAGGCTTAGTAAATATTAATTTTATTGCAGATGTATCCAATAATTTTCTTGCTCTTACTACTCTCCGAGATTCACCGCGAATAGGTTCAGGAAGAAAAATTATTGTAAGTATGAAAGCACCAAATGAAAAAAAAGCACTTGCCATTCCTGTTACATAGTATCCATATTTTGATAATATTCCTCCTATTAAGGGACCGAAAACAAAACCTAATCCAAATGCTGCCCCGATTATTCCCATTCCTTTAGAACGATTTTTTGGAGTGGTTACATCCGCAATATATGCTTGCGCAACTCCTATGCTACTACCTCCAATTCCTGCAACAACTCTAGAAAATAACAACATAAAATATGAATGTGTATATGCAAACAAAACATATCCTAGCGCATTCAGAAGCAAGCATATCACTATAATTTTTTTGCGTCCATACTTATCGGAAAGGTTCCCAAAAACTGGATTAAAGAAAAATTGCGTAAGTGAATATGCTGCAATAGCAATACCAATTGCAGTTTCATCAACTAATAATTCTTTTTTGGCAAATGTTGGTAAGATTGGGATTAAAATTCCAAAACCAAGTAAGTCAACAAACACCGTTAAAAATATTAAAGAAAGAGCAGATACATTTTTTAATTTCATTCCATAGCCCCACACACAGCATCAGCAAATTCTGAAGTGTTTACAAAAGTTTCCTTATTTATGTCTCGAGTGACATATTTTTGTTCTTCAATCGTTTTCGAAAGTGCTTTTTCAATTCTTGACGCAGCTTCCTGTTCTCCCAGATAATCTAGCATCATTACAGCTGCTAAAATTATTGCAGACGGATTTGCAACGTTTTGCCCTGCTATATCTGGTGCGGAACCATGCACTGCTTCAAAAATTGCTGCGCCTTCACCAATATTTGCTCCAGGTGCCATACCTAGACCACCAACCAATCCTGAAGCAAGGTCAGAGAGTATGTCCCCAAATAAATTAGTAGTCACGATACAGTCAAATTGATATGGGTTCATGACCATTTGCATTGCCATGTTGTCGATTATCTTATCTTCAAATTTTATTTCGGGAAATTCTTTAGAAATTTCTTCACCAACATCAAGAAATAATCCCCCAGTATATTTCAATATATTTGCTTTATGTACCAATGTTAATTTTTTCCGTTTATGCTTTCTGGCATATTCAAATGCATAGCGAATAATTCTTTCCGAACCACGACGGGTTACAATTCCAATAGTTTCTGCAGCTGATCTGCTACTATCAATGTAATGTTCAATTCCTGAATAAAACTCTTCAAGGTTTTCTCTGAAAATTATTATATTGATATGATCAAAATATAACGACTTAATTCCTTTAAAAGTTTTTGCCGGCCTTTGGTTCACATAAAGTTCAAATTCTTTCCTCAAAGCTACATTAACACTTCTAAAACTTTTGCCCACTGGAGTTGTCAATGGTCCCTTAAGAACAATCCTATTCTTACTTACAGAATCTATAACATTTTGAGGCAGAGGATCTCGATATTTTTCGAACGCTGTCAATCCAGCTTCTACAACATCCCAGTCGATTTTCAAACCAGCAGAACCTAAAACTTTAGTTGTGGCTTTAGTTATTTCTGGTCCAATTCCATCACCTGGTATTAACGTAATTTTATAAACCAAATAGTATTTCCTTTATATTATTTATGATAAGACTTTGCAAAGTTACATGATTTAACTTAAAATAGCTTTTAACATAGTTAGATTTTTAAATGCAAATTCAATTGGTATTTGAATTTATAGATGAACAGTAGAATCAAGCTTATTTATAATTGACACGTTTTGAGTATTTCGATAACACTTCTTTAGTATCGATTACTGATTCTTCCATTCTTTTAATATGATTTTTATTGAGGTATGCTGATATAGGATTTTTACTTGAAATTATTGAGGGCAATATTATAAACTCATTTTTAGAACCAGTATTACCTTTAAAAACGTAAGTTGGAACAAAATCCACTTCAGAAATCCTAATTGTATTTTCAAACAATTTTTTTTCGATATGCAACGTTAGTATTCCACCAGCATCAGAGTACCTCTTTCTTTGGTTAGAAATAAAGTTACCCAAAGAATATGCAACCAGAACAGAATCTAAAATGTTTTTTTCTGATTTTATGAATTGAATTGGTTGCAATACATGTGGATGACCGCTAATTATAATGTCTGCTCCCATGTCAATCGTTTTTTTTACAACTTCACTCTGAAAGTTTGACGGCTCATGATTATATTCTTCTCCAAAGTGGTAGTGAACTAAAATCAAGTCAGGGTTTTTATTTTTAGCCGTTTGAATATCTCGGCTGATTAGACCATAATCAATAAGATTGATAAGATAAGGTTTACCCTTAGGAATAGGATTCCCATTTGTTCCATAACTATATGCAAGAAAAGCAATTGAGATACCCTTAATATTAAATATTCTAACCGAATCTCTATCTCTTTGGTCAACATAAGTTCCATTATAATTAATTCCTCGACCATTAAGTTCACTTATAGTCTTTCTTATCCCCATTTCGCCTCTATCCAAAGAGTGATTATTCGAAGTTGTCAATAAGTCGAATCCTGAATTTTTTAATGCATCCAGAAGTGCACTCGGAGAATTGAACCTTGGATACCCAGAGTATCGTGATTCCTCACCTGCAGTTACAGTTTCAAGATTTCCGAATGTGAAATCAGCTTTGGACAAGTTTTCAGCAACCAATCTAAAAACAGGATTAAAGTCGAAACTATCTTTGGCGATTTTTGCATAATCCATCTGGGGTAAATGACACATTATATCCCCAACTGCTGAAATGGTAACTGTTATTGTTGAGTCGGAAGACCCTAACGAATTAGGTTTTATATCTGATACAAAGCAATTTCGAAGCGATAGAAAGGTTAAAACTGTGAGGATACACAATAGAATCTTCATCACTAAAAATAAATGGCTGCTGAATTAAGTTTAAGAAATAATATCAGCAGCCCAAAGAAACTGATAAGTTATTCTTTTTGCCCTTTACGATCAGCTTTAACCATTTGAATTTCTTTGCGTATCTCTTGTGCAAGCCGTCGCAAATCGCTTAGACCTTTCCTAACTCTGGTTCCAGCCGCAGCCTGCCCTTTGATAAAGAATTTTTCAAAATCTGTATGCAGTTCATTAACTGCTTTTAAAAGATCTTCGAATCTTTGCATTGTGTACTCCTTTTTAATTGTTAATAGTTAGTTAGTTAATGTTTTCTAAAATAATTTCAGCAACATCTTTAACTGAAACATCTTCTGATCGTTCAAAATGTTTTACACCGTCTGTAAGCATTGTCATGCAAAATGGACATGCTGAAACAACAGTATCAGCATTTGTTTCAAGTGCTTCGCTAGTTCGTTCGATGTTTATCCTTCCACCTTCTTCATCCTCAAGAAACATTCTACCACCTCCGGCACCACAACAAAACCCACGACTCTTATTGCGCTTCATCTCAACTAGTTCAATACCCTCAACTTCCATTAAAGTTTTACGTGGTTCTTGATAAACATCATTGTATCTCCCTAAATAACATGAGTCATGGTAAGTAACTACAGATTTATCATCAGAACTTTTCAATTTAATCTTATGCGAATTTAGCAAATCTGCTAATAACTGTGAGTGATGTGTAACTTCATAATCACCGCCAAACTGCTTATACTCTCGCCCAAGTGAATGAAAACAATGAGGACAGGCAGTTACTATTTTCTTTACGCCATAATTGTTCAAGGTCTGTATATTTTCTTTCATCATCATTTGTGCGAGATATTCATTGCCAAGCCTTCTGGCTGTATCGCCATTACATTTTTCTTCAGTTCCAAGAATACGAAAATTGACACTAGCTTTTTGCATTATTTTTGCAAATGCTTGAGTTACTTTTTTGTACCGGTTATCAAAGGAGCCCGCACAGCCAACCCAAAAAAGTAAATCGCAGTTCGAATCTTCAGCCATCGTTTTGATATTCAAACCTTCGGCCCAACTTGCTCTGTCTGCTTGATCAAATACCCATGGTGTGAAATTTGTTTCAATGCTTTTAAATACGTTGTTTAAACTATTCGGAAATTTTGATTCTGTTAAGATAAGATTTCTCCTCATATCAACAATAGAATCAACATGTTCTATCATCACAGGACATTCTTGAACACAAGCATTACATGTTGTACAAGCCCACAATTCTGAATCGGAAATATAGTCATGAACTAAGGTTTTTGTAAGAACTTCATTTTCAGTTATCCCCTTCACCGTAAGAGGAGCTTTATCCATCGTTCTTCTTCTGATATCAACTAGAATTTTACGCGGTGATAATGATTTTCCTACAGTCGCAGCAGGACAAACAGAGGTACATCTTCCACACTCTGTACAAGAATAACCATCGAGAATTTGTTTCCATGACATTTGATTTATGTCTGAACTGCCAAAGTAATCTGCGTTTTCATCATCAAAATTCAACGGCTGAATCGTATTCCTCTTAGAATCGATAGTTGCAAAAAAAGTATTTGGAATGGAGGTTAACACGTGAAGATGTTTTGAGTACGGCAAGTAATTTAGAAAACTAAAAACAGTTATTATATGAATCCACCAGAAAATTTCATAAGGAATGTTGGCATTCGAATTTGATGTGAATATCAAGGAACTTAATGCTAATGATATAGGCCTTAATTCGTTAGTTCCTAAATTGAAATTCTGCTTGGCAACATGAGAGATATTCTGCCCAAACATTGATAAACAAACAACTAGTATCAAAAGTAAAATGACAGCAGCATCTATTTTATGTACGTGATCAACTTCAAGTCTTTTTACTTTAAAAACATAACGTCTTAAAAATGATAGGATAATCGCAAGAATAACTAACAATCCAAAAACATCCTGAACTAAAGTGATTGGTATGTATAATGGACCTAAAGTATTAAATGAGAATGGAGAATAAAAACCTTGAAGAATTGATTCCACCACTGCAAGTAAAAAAAGTATAAATCCCCAGAAAATCACAAAATGAATTGAACCAGCTATAGGGTCCCTCAGCAACTTGGATTGACCAAAAGCTACTGTTAAAACTCTCTTTATTCTTTCCCCAATATTATCAAATCGGTTTTCCTTCTTTTTTGCAACAAACATGTATTTAATTAAGTTGCGACAACTCCACACAAAGAAAGCTAACGCAGTTATGAATACTAGAATAAATAAAATGTTTCTCACTGTCATTAATTTATGGCAACTTACTTTTTAGAAAGTATCGAAATACCTCTGAATACTGACGCTGCAATAAAAACTTTAATTACCATCCATATTGAAAAGATTGCGCCTCCAACTTTGAGCGCTTCTTGAAAATCATGAGTATAAAATGCTGCAAGGTGAAGAACACCAAGAAAAACTATCACCAATTCGCCTACGAACATTGAAGCAACTGTTGCTAAGTAATTCTTCCTTTTTTCAAGCAAAAGCCCCACTAAGTAAGCTGCCACGGGAAATGCTAATAAATATCCTCCTGTTGGTCCAAAAATTCTTGCAAATCCTAATGGCACGTCAGGAATTTGGGCAAATACCGGCAAACCTAGTATTCCCATAAATAAATAAAGTAACTGACTATATGCACCGTAACGTGAACCTAAAAAAGCACCTGACAAAACTACCAGCAATGTTTGCAATGTAAATGGAACTGGCTTGGCAGGAACTGTGATTTGCGCCGAAAGTGCAGTCATTATTGCTAGCATAGCGATCCAAAAAAATTTTGAATCTGATAAGATAAAAAATGTTTGTATAATCTTAGATTTTTGCAAGTAATTCTTTGATAACATTATGTTCCTTAAAATATTTATTAATAATTATTTTACAATTTTGGAGAATAATTAAATTTCAAGTGCCACTACTTTAAGTGAAAATATAGTTAAACATATAAATCACTTCTTAATACACACAAAATATGCTTAATATATGCTGAAAAGTCAAGAAATGCAGCTTTTTTCAGCAAATAGTTTTTGAACCTCAATTCCATTAGTCTGTATCGCCACGCCATAACTCTATCAATAAGAGTCAAAATCTTTATTTTCGCAATTCTTTATCATAGTTTTTGATTTTCATGGGCAGATATAAACCTTGACTGAGAGAAAAAACCTTACTATTTTTATGTAGACTAAATCTGAATAACAAAGAAAAATACTATGAAATCAGCAGCAGAATTGAAATTTGGGGAAAAAGTAATAATCACTAATATTGATTTTTCTCACCCCTCTTCGCGAAGAATAATAGAAATTGGATTCACACCAGGACAAGAGATTGAACTTATAAACTCATCGGCATTTAATGATCCATTAGCATTTTCAATTAGAGGAACTCTGGTTGCACTTCGTCGTAACGAAGCTAATTGCATAAAAGTTAAATGAGCTTACTTCCTACAGTACATAACCCACTTATTACATTAGTGGGACCTCCAAACTCGGGCAAAACAACTCTATTCAACCTATTAAGCGGAAATAATTTTAAAACAGTAAATTATCCTGGCGCAACAGTAGAATATTCGCTGGGACAATTCCAATCAAAATTTTCTCTGAATGCAAATTTGCTGGATTCTCCTGGTATCGTAAGTCTTGTTCCTAATTCTCCAGATGAGGAAGTTTCAGTGGATTGTTTGTACTCACATCCAGAATTGGGTACCCCTGATTTAGTAATTGCAACAGTGGATGCAAGTCAACTATCTCGCCATTTATTACTAGTCAAACAGTTGAAAGAAGCTAATTTCAAAATAGTTATTGCTCTTACAATGGTGGATATTCTTCATAAAAAAAAAATAAGTATTGATACCTCTAAACTGAGCGAATTGTTAGGTTGCGAAGTCGTAAAAATAAATGGGAGAAATGGTAATGGCGTTGAAAAATTGATTTCAAAGGTCGAGTTTTTGCTTTCATCAGAAAAAAACAAAATCCAAAAAATAGAAGCAACAAGTTTTAGCGAAGGATCTCACGCATTAATTGAAACTTTCAAAAAAATTGAAAAGATCGAATCTGAAGTATTATTTAGTATTAATGATGACACCCTGTCACCAAATATCTCCAAAGCTAACAAGCAGTTAAGAATCTTAGTTGACCCAAAGGGTAAAATTGATTGCTATAAAATTGATGCACGCACACTAAAGATTGATCGTATATTGCTTCACAGAATTTGGGGATTAGTTGTATTTTTTTTAGTAATGACAATTACATTTACCTCTATTTTTTGGTTAGCTAATCCTCTTATTACCTTGGTTGATAGCTTTTTCGGAATGATTTCAAACGAATCGCTGAGATTATTGGGATACGGATGGTTTGGGGATTTAATTGCGAATGGGATTATAAGTGGTACAGGATCAATTTTAGTTTTCGTACCACAGATAATTATTCTATTTCTAATTCTTGGCGTGCTTGAGGATACAGGATATTTAGCTCGCGGGGCAATGTTAATAGATAAACCTCTTTCTAAAATCGGATTAAATGGAAAATCATTTGTCCCGATGTTATCAGGATTTGCATGCGCAATTCCCGCACTCTTAGCAACGCGTACCATACCTAATAGACGTGAAAGATTATTAACAATCTTTATTATTCCTCTAATGAGCTGCAGTGCAAGATTACCTGTATATGCATTATTGCTTGCATTCATTCTCCCCGCAGAAAAGTCCTGGATTGGCGGTTTTCTTCTTGCTACAATTTATATTTTTAGTATCATAAGTTCAGTAGTAATTGCCGGTATAATCAATAAAATGCGAAACACATTAATTAAAGCAGTTGATAATTCCTCCTTTATACTTGAACTGCCAGCTTATAGAGCACCAAAATTAAAAGTTGTATTAAACAATACAATTACAAGTACAACAACCTATTTAAAAAAAGCCGGACCTATCATTTTTACTCTCTCGTTGATATTGTGGGTTCTTACTACATTTCCAAATGTAAACCCCAAAATTGATAAAACTGGACTAAGCGAAAATGAAGCAATGAGCATTACCAAATCTGAAAGATTATCTAGTTCATATGCCGCTGATATTGGTAAAATTATTCAGCCAGTAATGACACCTATAGGAATGGATTGGCGAGTAGGAGTTTCATTGATTGCTGCTTTTGCTGCCCGCGAAGTATTTGTCAGTTCTCTTGCTTTAATATTTAGAGTTACAAGCGATGAAAAAACTTTGCAGAGTTCTATTGTAAGTGCTATGAGAAATGCTAAAGTTGAAGTAACTGGTCAAAAATTATTTACAACTTCAACGATTATTGGCTTAATTATATATTTTATTTTCGCAATGCAATGCCTATCAACAATTGCTGTATCACGCAAAGAATCAGGTGGGTGGCGAATACCTATTTTACAAATTATTATCTTTAGTGCAGCTGCTTATATTTTTGCTTTTATATCTGTAAATGGATTGAGAGCTTTAGGCATAGATTAATCAATATTTTGAATTGATATTAATTTTTCACAAGTATATTTTTACTTTAGATAAAATTGAACGATAATTTGAAACATAAACAAGCCGCTGAAATTCTTAGAGGATTTCTTAAACAAGGTAAGAATAGAATTACTTCTGAACGATTTGAGGTAATGGATGCAGCATTGGATTATGATGGTCATTTTGGAGCGGATGACCTTTTCATTATTATGAAGAATCGAAATTCCAGAGTTTCACGGGCAACTGTTTATAAAACACTTGAATTACTAGTTCAATGCGATTTACTAACTAAACGAAATTTTGGAGATAATATAACCCGCTATGAAGCAAGCTTCAAGAAGCAAACCCATGATCATTTAATATGTATGGATTGTGGACGCATTGTTGAATTTACTAATGTTTTCCCGGAAAAAATTCCTCAAGAGTTGGCTAAGGATCTTGGATTCAATTTTGAGAATTATTCTTTTAATATCTTTGCTCGGTGTGCAAACATCAAAACATGTAAATACTATAATAAAAAATAATTTATTTCAAACACTGAACGATGAAACACATCACTAAATATCCTCTTGCCTGGAAAGAAGATAATTTCTCAATCAAAATTTTCTGCTCAATTCCCAATATTGCTACTGGCATTTTGCTAAAAGCGGGAACCTCACATTATATCATAGATCCTGGTGATGGAATTTTGCGTGATCTCAATAAAGAAATTGGTACAAAGAATATTTTAGAAATTTCAGATATTTTTGTTTCACACGGTCATCATGATCATGTTGGAGGTGTGTGGTCACTGCTCACCTATCTTAAGGTGATGAATAAAAAAAACTCTCTATCAATTTATTTCCCTAAAGGATGTGTTGAAATAAAAAGTATTTTTAACGCTTTCAAAAAAGTATATTCTAAAACCACTAATTATGAAATTAAATTGTGCGAGCTTAATCATAAAAAATTGTTTACTCGGAAATCAATGTTAATAAAACCATTTCCTGTAATTCACAAAGAGCTTTTACGAAATGGTACAAAAACTCGACAAGTACCTGCTATTGGCTACACTTTCACATATCAGGAAAAGAAAATTTGTTATGGCGGTGATACAGCATATTGTAAAGAAATTGTAGCAAATGCTAAAAATGCTGATCTTGCAATCATTGAAGCAGGCCATGATGATGATACTCCTGAAAAAATGCACATGACATTTAGTGAAGCAAAATCTATTGGCGAAACAGCAAAAAAATATTTTTTAGTTCACGTTCCCGAATAAAGTACATTATTTTTAATATTATCTTAAAACTATGACTAAAACACATTTATTTTTTGTTTTTATAATATCTAGCATTTTAACCGAGGGAGTCGCCCTCTGCCAAGAAATTAATACTTTGGACACATTATTAATGAAAGGTGAAAGACATTTGAGGAATATCAAAATGCTGACCCTTACAGGCGAGAATGCCGAAGCATATTTATCCTTCGATGAACAAAAATTAATTTATCAAAGTACGAACGGTAATTTAAAGTGTGATCAGATATTTATAATGAATATTGATGGCTCAAACAAGAAATTGGTTTCGACAGGTTTTGGAAAAACCACGTGCTCTTATTTTCTCCCGGGCGATTCCACAATTTTATATGCTTCAACTCATTTAGCTGGCGATGAATGTCCCCCTCCACCTGATAGATCAAAGGGATATGTTTGGAAATTATATGAGACCTTCGATATATTTTTAGCTAACTCCGATGGATCAAATTTACGGCAATTAACAAACGCTTATGGATACGATGCCGAAGCAACAGTTTCTTCTTTGGGGGAAAAAATAATTTTTACATCAACCCGAGATGGTGATCCTGAATTGTATTTAATGAATTTAGATGGCTCGGAACAAACTCGACTTACGTTTGAACGAGGATACGACGGTGGAGCATTCTTTTCACTTGATGGGGAAAAAATATGCTTTAGAGCAAGCAGACCAAAAACAGAAAAAGAATTTAAAGATTACAATGAGTTAGTTATGGAAGGTTTGGTTCGACCAAGTGCTTTGGAAATTTATGTAATGGACTCGGATGGGAAAAATATTCAACAAGTTACCAATGCAGGTAAAGCATCGTTTGCCCCTTTCTTTCATCCTGATGGTAAACGAATAATATTTTCTTCAAACATGAATAGTACCAACGGAAGAAATTTCGATCTGTATATTGTTAATATTGATGGAAGTGAATTAGAACAAATTACATTCAACGAAACATTTGATGGTTTTCCAATGTTTACTCGTGACGGAAAAAAACTCGTCTTTGCCTCAAACAGATTTGGCTTTAAACCTGGGGACACAAATATTTTTATTGCTGATTGGATTGAATAGTATAATACTCACAAGCATCATCTGCTTATTTCTGAAAGGATAACTAAATATGAAAAGATTAATCTTTAGTTTTACAATAATATCTGTCCTAACATTTGGATTTATCCATGATGGTGATAAGGACAGAAATCCTGAAATAACAGCAAAAGAAATCAAAGCGCACATAGAGTATCTCGCTTCAGATGACTTAGAAGGAAGATTTACTGGAACAGATGGATGTGAAAAGTCAGCAGAATATATCTCTAATGAATTTGAAAGCTATGGTTTAAGACCGTTATTGGGGGATGAATATCTTGAACCATTTCAATTTATAGCTGGCTTAGAATTAGGTAATAACAATGAGGTTCAATTAATCTCTGCTGGAAAAGAAAGCAATCTTGCGCTTGAAAAAGACTTTATCACTGCTCCATTCTCCGGAACAAAAAAAGTCAGTGCAAATTTGGTCTTTGCCGGATATGGAATTTCAGCACCTAAATTAAATTATGATGACTATGCTGATATTAATGTGAAAAATAAAATTATTTTGGTTATGCGATACAGCCCTGAATACGATAATCCTCATTCAAAATTTGATGAATATTCTTCATTTAGACAGAAAGCTACCGTTGCAAGAGACAAAGGCGCAATTGGGATCATTTTTACCAACGGTTATTTCCCAAAAGATGAAGAAGATAAATTGATGGAGTTTCGATATGATCGCGGAGCATTATTAAAAGATATTTCTGCTGTTCACATCAAAAGGAATTTTGTGGATGAGTTATTCAAATTACAAAATCTAGATTTTAGCGAATACCAAAAACAAATGTCCGAGAAAAAGATTCCTGCTTCATTCGAATTCAAAAATGTCAATGTAAAATTAAGTACTGAAGTTAAAGAATTAGAAAAAACTAGCTGGAATGTTGCTGGTTACATTGAGGGAAATGATGCTCAATTAAAAAATGAATATGTGGTTATTGGAGCGCATTTCGATCATCTCGGTTATGGTGAAACCGGTTCTTTGTATCGGGGCAGTGAAAAATTAATTCACAACGGTGCTGATGACAATGCATCAGGTACGACAGGTGTACTTGAGTTAGCTGAGAAATTTTCTTCTTTTAAAAATCAGATCAAAAGAAGCATAATATTCGTAACATTTTCTGGAGAAGAATTGGGTTTACTCGGATCAAATTATTTCGTAAACAACTCCCCCGTACTATCAAACCAGATGATTACTATGATAAATATGGATATGATTGGAAGACTTGATAATGAGAAGAAATTGATTGTGTACGGTACAGGCACATCTAAAGATTGGAAAGATTTATTAAATAATAAAAACACTTATGACTTTAAGCTTACATTCAATGACGAAGGATATGGACCAAGTGATCATTCATCCTTTTATGGTAAACAAATTCCTGTATTATTTTTCTTTACTGGTACTCATCCCGACTATCACAGACCATCCGATGATGCAGATAAAATAAATTTTGCTGGTGAAGAAAATGTTGTTAATTATGTTTACGATATAGCTTCCATAATAATAGACAAAGAATCAAAACCTAGCTACGTAAATGTTCCGAGAAAAGAAAGTGAAAATATTGGAAGTTGGAAAGTTTATGTCGGAACAATTCCGGATTATTCAACAAACGTTGATGGATTTAAACTTTCTGGTGTAAGTGAAGGAAGTCCTGCTCAAAAAGGCGGGTTAAAAGGCGGTGATATTATGATAAAATTTGGTGGGAGAAAAATAACGAATATTTACGATTACGTTTATGCATTGAAAGAATTTGTACCAGGGGATGCTGTGGATGTCGTTGTCCTTCGTGATGGAAATGAGATAACTTTCAATTTGGTATTAGGAGCAAGATAAATATTTAGATATTTCATCTAACAATTTTTATAAATACTGCCTGTTCAGTATAAACATATTAATAAAAAAATCTTAGTCCAACACGAGTCATAACACCACTCATATCAAAGCTGCGTTCAAACACTCTTCTGCTTGAAGTGTTTTCGTTAACTTCATATTCCCAGCTTGGCTCAGAAGAATGATAATCTATCTGTCCGAAAATTTCTGAACGGCTGCCAATTCTATAAAGAACGCCTACACCTATTCGCCAACTAAAATCAAATGCAGCTTTAAGCTGATCATCATCAGGATTTTGGAAGCGTCGGTAACTTGTTAATAGAAATTCTAAACCAACACCACCAGTTCCATAGACTCTTGTCATTGGAGCCACAGGAAACTCTGCTCTGAAGTTTGCTAATATCGGAAATTCATGGAGATTTGTTTTAGCCCTTAATTCATTTATTTCACCAAAACCGTAAGCTGAGTTTAAATCACTTACAAGTTTTTTATCAACATAATTAGCATGAAACCAATCAATGCTCCAGCCAACAATTAAGTGCTCATCAATAATTTTACCACCTTCATAACCAATTATAAATCCACCCGTACTTGCAGCTGGATCAAAAAAGCCCAATTTTATGCTTGTGCAGTTTAGTTGAGCAAAAAGATTTGTTGACATGATTATACCGAGTAATAAGATTAATCTCTTCATTTTTATACCTCAAAATTTTTTCAGTAACTTCAAGTAAAATGCCGCTTAATAATACCTAAATAAGCGCTAAATTAAAGTATGAAATTTTTAAACGTCTAACATCATAGACAAATAATCACCATTGTGTCTATAAAATTAAAATTCTTTGTGCTAAAACTATAAAATATAAATTTGAAATTCAGTCGTTTTATTATATGAAAAAAATACTATTCGTTTGCCTTGGCAATATTTGCCGATCTCCCGCCGCCGAAGGAATCCTTAAAAATTACATTGAGAAAAATAATTTAAATGGAAAATTTCAGGTTGATTCAGCTGGAATACTTGATTACCATGAGGGTGAAAATTATGATCCAAGAATGATTAAACATGCTTCTAAAAGAGGATATGATTTGATAGGTAATTCAAGACCGTTCTTACAGGAAGATTTTGAGAAGTACGATTTAATAATTACAATGGATAATGAAATCTACAATTCTCTAGAATCATTGAGCAGAAACAATAAATATTCTGACAAAATTTTCAAGATGACTGATTTCTACTCAAAAAATAATTTTGACGAAGTACCGGACCCTTATTATTCAGGTGCGGAAGGCTTTGAGCTTGTTCTCGATATTCTTGAAGATTCATGCAAAGGATTACTCAATAAACTGATGAGAGATGATACCGAATGAAATAAAATTTCTGATTGAACAGCATCTGGAAAGCAAAATAGAATCCTCAATATCTGTTTCTGGCGGTTGTATAAGTGATACTTCAGTTATCCATATGAACAGCGGGAAAAAATATTTTTTGAAGGTAAATAATAATATTCCAAGCGATATGTTTACGAAAGAAGCTAATGGTTTGGTAGAAATAGATAAGAGCCATTCAATTAGAGTTCCGATTGTCAGATTGGTAAATCATAACTTCATCTTAATGGAATACATTGATGAGAAAGAAAAATCCAAAACTTTCTTCGAGGATTTTGGAATTGCATTCGCAAAAATGCATCAATGCAATTCTCCTTTTTTCGGGTTTCATGAAAACAATTACATTGGATCAACTCTGCAAAAAAATCTTTCAGATCAATTTGAGCAAAATGATTGGACAAAATTCTATTTCAACAAACGTCTATTGTTTCAATTTAAACTCGCAGAAAAAAATGGATATATTGATTCAGGTTTTCGGAAATATTTTATTCAACTGGAAAATAAAATAGATATTATTCTTAAAAGCGAAAATGAAAAACCATCTTTGCTTCATGGTGACCTGTGGTCAGGAAATTACATCGCTGATGAAAATGGAAGGGCTTGTCTTATTGATCCCGCAGTTTATTATGGCAACCGCGAAGCAGATCTTGCAATGACAAAACTTTTCGGCGGTTTCACAAAAGATTTTTATTCAAGCTATAATGAATTCTTTCCGCTGAAAGATGGCTATAATTTCAGAGAAAATATTTACAAGCTCTATCATGTTTTAAACCACCTCAATCTTTTTGGGATGAGTTACTATCAACAAGCCCTATCTCTAATAAAATTTTATTTGTGAGCAACTTCCATTTTTTGAATGTCAAGAACTTCAACATCAAAAATTAATGTCGAATTCGGAGGAATACTTCCAATGGGTACAGCTCCATAACCTAAATCTGGGGGAATAATCAGTTTAGCTTTGCCGCCTTTACCAAGCAATTTTATTCCTTCTTCCCAACCAGGGATTACTGGCTGTAATTTCAATCTGAACTTGAACGGCTCATCCTTCTCAACAGAACTATCAAATATTTTTCCATTTGTAAGGAAACCGGTATAATGAACTGTTAACAAATCTGCTGAATCCGCTTTTTCGCCCATTCCAGGTTGTATAATTACATACTTTAAGCCAGATTTTGAAGTCATAATTTTTGTAGAATCTATCTCCCAAGCTTTTGCAACTACAGCATCTTTAACATCCAACAAATTGATAACTACTTTTAAGCTTGAGTTTGGTGGAATAGGTCCGTACCCCATATCTCCATATGCTTTTTTTGCAGGAATTATAATTGTACGCAACCCGCCTTTTTTCATTCCTACTATAGCTTCATCAACTCCTTTTATAAAAGCTGAATCGCCGAGTTTAATTTTTATCGGCTGACCAAAATCAAATGAGTTTCCTATTGACGCAATTAATCTAGTTGAATCCTTTGACCAGTCTTCAAATATTTTACTTGAATCTCTAATAATCCAAGCTTTAAAATGAATTGAAATTAAATCACCGAATTTTGCTTCTCTTCCGGTTCCAAGCGAATCATTTGCATACTGCACACCTGAATCTAACTGAACAACATCAGCTTTTTTGCCGCATCCAATCATACCAATTGCAAGCAGGACGAACATTAAATACTTCATATTTTTCCTTTATTTTTTGACGTGCCAAATATATTTATTTTGTAAGAGAACTCTAAATAATTTTATTCACGAAAAACTAATCATATCGTACTATCCATGAATAAAATAAACTTTTTCATTATCCCATTTATTTTTTTAATCATACAGCCAGTAGAAATACTTGTTTCGAATTATCAGGAAGAACCTATAGTAGATTCAAATCTCCAATTTGAGGAGATATTTATTAATTACAAACTGCCAGAGCAAATTAAGAGTAGCCTCAAATTATTATCTGTTGAATATTTTTCGTTCGACAACAAACTTCATCTTGGACAAATATTGATCCATAAGGATTTGGCCAAAGATTTACTCGAGATTTTCGAAATAATAAAACAGAAAAGATTTCCCATCTCTAAGGTAATTCCTATCAGCAAATACAACTGGTCGGATGAGCTTTCCATAAAAGACAATAACACATCCGCATTTAATTATCGTTACGTAAAAGGAACAAAAGCATTATCATCTCATGCCTTAGGACGAGCGATAGATATTAATCCAAAATTGAACCCGCAAATAGGAAATGGCACTTCCGATTCTAAATATAATATTGACCTTCAGGGAACAATTGCTGCAAATTCTTTTTTAGTTAAAGAATTCACTAAACGCGGTTGGCAATGGGGCGGTTTTTGGAAACGAACAAAAGATTATCAGCACTTTGAAAAATTAAAATAAAACTATCATGAAAAAATTATTAATTCCGCTTGTTTTCTTTTCACTTAACACATTAATCTTTTCACAGGAAAAATCTCAAGAAGTGAAATTTATTGTTTATAGTCATTCAGTCAATGATAACGAATCAGTTTATATTGCCGGAAATGATGTTCAACTTGGTGAGTGGGATCCATCATCTATTCTACTTGATAAAATTAACGATTCGACTTGGGAAAAATCTTTTTACTTCACAATTGGAAAAACTCTTGAATACAAATTCACCAAAGGTTCATGGGAACATGAAGCACTTGCTAATGATGGTTCAATTCCAGATAATTTTGTTTTACAGGTTTTGAAAGACACAATCATTTCTACTTCAATCCTTAAATGGAGAACTATAGAAAAACGAAAGATTCACGGACAAATAACAGGTAAGGTTAAGTATCATTTAAACTTCGAAGGTGATAGCTTGAAAGCACGAGATATAATTGTCTGGCTTCCTCCAAGTTATGGTAGTGATATTAATAAACGCTATCCCGTTCTTTACATGCACGATGGTCAAAACATTATTGATCCTGCCACTTCATCATTCGGATATGATTGGCGTGTTGATGAAGTAACAGATTCACTTATCGAAGCTGGTGTAATCAATGAAATAATTATTGTCGGAATTTACAATACATCCGATAGAGAATATGAGTATTCATATTCGCCATTGGGATATAAGTACATGAACTTCATCGCTTCAAAACTTAAGCCATTTATTGACAAAGAATATAGAACACTTCCTGATCGCAAAAATACTGCAATCTGCGGTTCATCAATGGGGGGATTGATTTCTATGATGACAATCTGGAATTGCCCCGAAGTTTTTTCTAAAGCTGCTTGCCTTTCACCGGCATTTAAAATAAGAAACCTGAATTATGTTGACTCCATTTTTAATTATTCCGGAAGTAAAAAAGATATTAAGATTTATATTGACAACGGCGGTGTTGGTATAGATGCAGATTTGGAACCTGGAACAGATATGATGATTGCAGCATTACAGAGCAGAGGATATGAATTAGGAAAAGATATAATTTGGTTCACAGATAAAAACGCATCGCATTCCGAAACTGCGTGGGCTGACAGAATTTGGCGACCGCTGGTTTTCTTTTTTTCCACATATCAAGAACATAAATAAAAATCGATAATAATTTCAACGTATTAAAAATATTTAACATTAAAAAAGGTCATTTCGCGAAATCTTATCGAACTGTTCCTTTATTATTCATTGAATACTGTAGAGACAATCTCAATTTTAATTATTTAATAACACGTGCTTTTTATTTCCAAAACGGAATTATCAAACGTGAGCTGCTTAATTATGGAATCTTTTTCTAAATCATATAAAAATAGATTCTTTCCTTCTGAAGAAGAGTGAATTGATTTACCTGGGAAAACAATTGAATTATTACTGAGAAAGAAACATTCACCTGAAATCATTATTGAATCCTGTATAGGGTTGTTTATTTCCCTAGCAGTAAGAGATGGAAATTCTGTTATGGAAGTTATATAAGGGTTGAAATCAAGATAAGAAACAAAATATTTTCCATCGTTTGAAAATTTCGGCTGCTCACCATTATTTAAAGATACAATAGCTTCATATGTAGAATCAACCTGATATAGCACTCTTTCACCAACATTGAATACTGTGTCATCAATACTAAAATAATTAATAGCCATACTAGAACTATTTTGAACCGCCAAACTATAAATTGGATACTGGAAATTGTATTTTTTGATTATTTTATTTTCTGTTAAGGAATAAGAAATAACTTTATTTTCATTTGTAAAGTAAAGAGTATCATTAAAAATAATATGGTTATAGTAAGTACTGAGAATATTGCTTTCTCCAGGATATTGTATTAAATTTTTCTTTTTTAAGATCATGTCATATATGTAAAAAAATGAGGGATTGCCTGGTGTTACTATTAAAATGTTTCTACCGTTATTATATAATCGATAAAATGCACTCGCATTATACTCAAATTGACTTAAATTCAAGCGTTCCCCAGTATCAATGTTAAACAGTACTAACTGAGTTTCACCATTTTTACTTTGAGTATAAAGTATTTTTCGCCCTTCAAAATTAAACTCATTAACTTCGGATTTACACGCTCCAATTAGCAAAATAAATATTAGTGACATTATTAAAATATCTAATATGCGCATTATTTTTAGTAATTAACTTTTTGCTGCGTTAGAAATGATTTTTTTAATAATACTACTTCAATAAAACAATCTTGCCAGAAATATTAATATTTTCTGATCTAACATTTACCAAATAAATTCCTGATGGAATGTTGTTCATTCTTAATTCGAAAACATGATTACCAGTTTCAAGATAATCATTTAACAGCATCAACACTTCTTCACCAAGTAAGTTAAATACTTTTATTTGGTACTTCCCTGCTTCCGAATTTCTAAAATATATTTTTGCAGTTGGATTAAATGGATTGGGAAAAACTGAAAGTGAAAAATCTTTGGGAATTATTTCTGTTTCATCTTCAACTAAAACAGGGGCTGTAAAAAAATTATGTGCTCTCAAGAGAATATCTTTTCTAATTGAATCGGAAGCAATGGTCTCAAGTGCAAACCCAAAATAGATTAATCTCCCAATATTTGTTCCGCTTGGAAAAGTCCCGCGAAAAACAACTGCTGCATTTTGTGATGAATTGTACTGCATCGCTGCAGTACTTCCATTGACAGGAACTATAACATCAGGGTAATCTTCTGGATATGTCTGACCAAAATTAACATTCAGCCCTTCAAATATGGAAGCTGGAATTCCTGAAGCAAACGGCACGTTGGGAGTTGGATTATCATCAGCATAAGTTGCTTTCAGATAATTGTTAAAGAAATTTTTATCTGTCGCTGTTCCGTTATTATCTAAATCATAAGCAACTTCAGAACCGGTTACAAGCAAATTCCCTCCATAATCTAAATATGCTTTCACAATGCTTTGCTCACTCTCGTTGAATGTTTCATCTGTTATTGATTCATCACCGAGAAACCAAATGACATATTTGTAGTAAGTAAACTGGGTAGAACTTGTAACTAAATAATTAGAAACTGTTTCAAATTTAATTCCTAACTCACCTAATGGATTTCCATAAAGCGAAGCAAAATTGTGATCTGGATAAGGATAACTTCCAGTTCCTCCATATCTATTAAATCCATCTACAATTAAAACTTTAACCGCATCGGCTGATGTATATCCGCCATAGGTTTTGGAAAAGTTAGGACTTTCACTCACAGAGTTTTTTGCTTTGACTTTGATGTAATAAGTCTTTCCTGAGGTAAGTTCACTTATGACTGTGCCAGTTGCTGTTCCACCAACTTTTTTGTAAGGAATTGTATCCCAGGTTGAGCCATTTTCAGAAAGATAAACATAAAAGCTATCTACCGTTCCCGATGGTTTAAGCCAATATGCTTGAACTGCATTTGTTGTGGAAATAACACCAGTCAATTTCACGTCACCAACAATTTCAGTTTGGGTGATAGTTAAATTCTTCACATTTATTTTCCCGCCTTGAATCGTAACTGTGGAAAATGTACTATCTCTCGGACCCATCACGCGAATGGTATAGTTTCCTGGTGCGAGTGAGTCGACCCTATAAAAACCATTACCAAGTGAATCAACCAAATAACTTTTGTTTGTTCCCTCAATGGAAACAGTAACTTTTTTTGCAGGTGAGCTTGTGAAAGTATTTGTTACAAACCCAACTAAACTCCCGTGAGCAGGAAATCCAGCGCTGTAATATTGAAGTAAGGAATGATAAATTGCTTCAGCTTCTGTTTTAAGATATGCAAGATTTTTTAATCTCAAGATTTCAGCGGGATAATCCCAGAATGAACCTTCGCTTAAAGTTCCAGGCATATTCAAAGTACTTAACACACCGAGATTGAATCCCAAAAAACATAAATCTCCGCGGCTGTATCCTGTGGTTGTTTGTAATGCCTGATTAATTTTTCCCGATACGATAGTTGTCATCACGTCAGCTTGACCAGGCCATGCTGGGTTACCAGTTGGACAATCGACTGTATTTAGCTGCTTAAAAAGAGCTAAACTGTAATTCGAAGTTCCATTGTATGCATTGTGATGAACTGAATGAAAAAAATCCACATTCGCATTGTTTGCAATCGTTTTTCTTTGAGTGAGGGTAATACAAGCACCTATTGAATCATAATCTGTGCGTGTTGTTACAATAGTTGCTCCGGCATTTTGCAAATAAATTTTAAGTTGAGGAACAACATAATGATTTATCCAGCTTTCAAATCTTTTTGTTTCAGCATCACTACAAACTGAAGCCTGACCGGGAATAAAACCATGACCAGGATCTAAGCAGATTTTTTTACCCGTTAAGTTTTGAGCCAACGATGAAACCGTAAAACAGATGACCAAAGCCAAAAACAATTTCTTCATATTTCTTACCCAGTCTCAATAATAAAATTATAAATGCTCATTCATTTTACTGAACTTTAAATATTCAATTACTTTTTTTACATCTTGAGCTTTGTCGCGGCGACAAATCAGTAAAGCATCTTGAGTATTGATAACGATGAAATTCTCTGCACCAATAACTGCAGTGAATTTATCTGGAGAATAAATGTAAGACTCAGTTGTACCGTCAGTAAAAACATTCCCAATTACAGCGTTACCCTCGTCATCTTTAGTTGATAGTTGATAAACTTCCTCCCAACTTCCAACGTCACTCCAAGAGAAATCACCTTTTGTCAAATAAACTTTTTGAGATTTCTCCATTACACCATAATCAATTGATATATTTTTTAGCTGACCATACACATTTGTGAGCACTTCCTCAAAGTTCGGTGTATCAAGACTCTTTCTCACAATTTCTAAACCATCGTAAAGTTCAGGCATATACTTTCCTATTTCATCAAGAATAGAATCTACGCTCCAAATGAACATGCCGCTGTTCCAAAGAAAATCGCCGCTTTCAAGAAACCGAACAGCTGTTAAGTAATTCGGTTTTTCAGCAAAGGTTAATACTTTATGAATATTATCTGAAATAGTTGAATCATCAATTTGAATATAACCATAACCTGTCTCAGGTCTCGTAGGAATAATTCCA
>CAYMKU010000028.1:0-2631 GCA_964391015.1 uncultured Ignavibacteriaceae bacterium | reverse complement strand
ATCATCAATTTGAATATAACCATAACCTGTCTCAGGTCTCGTAGGAATAATTCCAATTGTCACTAATCCCTTTGATTCATCAGCAAACTTAGCTGCAGATTTAAGCGTATTATGAAACGAAACTTGATTTTTTATTATATGATCAGCAGGCAGGACAATTGTTACCGCATCTTTTGATTTCGCTTCAATCATGACCGAAGCAAGACCAATACATGCAGCAGTGTTTCTTCCGAATGGTTCTACTAAAATATTCGCTTGGGGAACTTTGGGCAATTGACTGCTTATTTCTTCGCGCTGAACTTTATTAGTAATAATAAAAATATTTTCATAAGGAATGATACCATTTAATCTTTCAACCGTATCTTGAATCATCGTATTCTCACCAAATATTTTCAGCAACTGTTTCGGAGTTCTCTCCTTGCTGCGCGGCCAAAACCTTGAACCAACTCCTCCAGCCATAATTAATGCGAATAGATTCATTTAATCTCCTCTGCTTTAATCTTTTGTAAAAATTTTCCAAACACTTCAGCACGGTTTAAATAATTTGTAATGTCAACTTCCTTTGATTTCACAACCGCAACAATTACAATCAGGCAAGCTCGCAGCGACTCAATTACTTCTTTTGAAGGAACAAGAGTTTTATCTTTAAGGTGAACTAAACCCGCAGCAATAATCTCATGCATTTGTGATAAAATTTCGAAACCGCTTTTTAGTGAAAGTTCAGCGTTAACTGTCATCAAATTAGAATATTCCTCAACCTCAATAGGAATCTCGCTGTCAGCATTTAATTCAGTAAGCATTGAATCAATTAACTTTATAGGTTTGAGGATAGTTGATTCAAAATTATTGAAGGATTTTTGTTCTTTATTTTCTTTGTTAATGTCGAGAGCAACAAATTCCTTTATTTCAGGCTTTACCTTACTTGGTTCTTCGTTACTGTCTAAATTATCTGAACATAATTCAACAGTTACTGCATCTGAGTTTCGATTATTTGGTTCAACAATAATTTCAACTATTTTTTTCTCGGGCTCATTTAACCGTTCAAGCGTCTGGCTGAATGTGTACGGGTTTACCATATCGAGCATGCAACTAAGATCCTTCATTAAATTAAAGCTATGCTCTTTAAACTTATCTGTTACTTTTAAAAAATCTATGCTACCTTCATTCAAGTAATTAATAATTTCATTCAACTTGATTGCTAACTTTGACAACTCTGTGATTTTTTTCATCTGGTTGAGGTCATTTTGAAGGTTGTTAGATCTTAAAATAACATCTTTCAACATTGCAATTACTTCAATGCGCTGATTGCTCAGTCGCATGTTGCTGGATGCGGTTGTTATACTTTGAACAACGTATTGCTTGACTAGATCCATGAGTCCTTTTTATAAAGAATTTGTGTATAAGAAATAAACATCCTTAATTCATATTCCAAAGAAGTTACAAGGCGGATTTTGTGAAGATATTTTTGCATTAGTAAATATAAATTCTTTTAACTCTTTTACTTATCCCACAAGTAACTTCATAAGGGATAGTATTCAGTATTTTACTCCAATCCCACGCCGTAATTTCCAAATTATTTTTTTTGCCAAGGAGAATTACTTCATCCCCAGCTTTAATATTATCATTATTAACATTAAACATAATCCGATCCATAGTAACTGTTCCGACCTGGTTATAGTATTTCCCTCTTATAATTGCGTTAAAATTATTTGTGAACGAACGGCTAAAACCATCTGCATAACCAATTGGAACAGAAATAATTTTAGTTTTCCTTTTCGAGATAAATTTCCTTCCATAGCTTACACTCTCACCCTTGTAAATAGTTTTTATTGATGCGACGTGAGAAATTATTGACATCACCGGAAACAACTTAACTGATTCGCTCGTCTCCAATGTAGGATAATTACCATACAAAGAGACGCCAGGTCTTACCATATCTAAATAAGCATCAGGCATATCGAGAATAGCTCCACTGTTAGCAGCATGTGCTAAACCATAATTTATATTTTTGATTTTTAGCTCATTAAGAACCTGCTTAAATCTTTTTAGCTGAAGATTAGCAAAAGATTTATTCTTTTCATCTGATGTTGCAAAGTGAGTGCAAATTCCATCAATACTTAAGCAACTATCTTTACTCAATTTATTTACAAATTGTACGGCTTCATTAAAATTTATTCCAAGGCGATTCATTCCAGTATCAACTTTAACGTGTACTTTTAGCTTTCTGTTAAAGTATGAAGGTATATTTTTTCGTAAAGACTCGATGTGTTTCTCAGTAAACACAGTGGGAATTAAATCGAAACGATAAATTGATTCAGCATCATGATCAAATACAGGTTCAAAAACTAAAACCGGTTCTGTAATACCTAATGAGCGGAGTTCAATTGCCTCATCAATAAAAGCAACTGCATAATATTCCGGTTTTTTATCACCAAGCGAATTAAGCGCAAAAACAGTTTCCTTTACACCATGACCATAAGCATTGGCTTTTACTACAGCCATTACTTTTGATGGTTTTACCTTTTTTCTGATGTTAAGGAAATTCTTTTTAAGATATGTAAGGTTTATAAGGGCGTATGTCGGACGCATTAATATTTCATTTATTTCGTGTGCAAAATATAATTGTAAATG
>CAYMKU010000027.1:1460-54396 GCA_964391015.1 uncultured Ignavibacteriaceae bacterium | reverse complement strand
TAGAGCATCAGACTTCGGATCTGAGGGTTGAGGGTTCGAATCCTTCTGGGCGTACTAAAAAAATTCAAAATAGTAAAATCAAAAGTCAAAACGGCTTTTGATTTTTTGTTTATAACTGAAATGATATTTGATGAAACTAAATATCGCTTTATGGCAGCAGCTATCAAAGAAGCTGAAAATGCTCTTGAAAATAATGAGGTTCCTGTAGGAGCTGTTGTAATTTTTGAAAATAAAATTATTGGCAGGGGTTTTAATCAAGTTGAGAAATTGAAAGATGCCACTGCTCATGCTGAAATGCTAGCCATTACAGCAGCGGCAAATCACCTGCAGAATTGGAGACTTTTGGCTTGCGATCTTTATGTTACAGTTGAACCTTGCTTGATGTGTACAGGAGCTATATTTTCATCGCGAATTAAAAATATATACTTCGGTGTGCATGATAATAAATTTGGTGCATGTGGCTCTGTGTACAATGTAGCGGAAGAAGGAAAATTGAACCACAAAATCAAAGTTTATTCAGGTTTGCGGGAAGAAGAATGCGGCTTCCTACTGCGGGAATTCTTTAAAAAACAAAGGAAAAAGAATATTAAATTGCAATGATTTTAATCTTGTAATTCTTGATAAAGAAAATTTTAACCGATATTTTTAGGCAAATAATAAAACGGATTTAACATGCGTCTTATATTATTCGGCGCTCCTGGTGTTGGTAAAGGAACTCAGGCAAAAGTGCTTGCTAGTCGTTTAAACATTCCCCATATATCAACTGGCGATATTCTTCGAGAAGCTGTAAAGGAAAAAACTGCTCTCGGAATTAAAGCACAAGAGATTATGAGCCGCGGCGAGTTGGTGTCAGATGAGATCATGATCGGTATTATTAACGAGACGTTAAATCAACCAAGATGCAAAAACGGTTTTATCCTTGATGGATTCCCGAGAACACTACCACAAGCAAAAGAACTCGAAAAATTACTTGCTGAACTTAAACTTGAAAATATTTTTTATGTGAATTTGACAGCTAATAGTGATGAAATAATAAAGAGATTAACAAATCGGCGTGCTTGCAAAGTTTGCCAAAGTATTTTTACGCTAAATGAAATAGAAAATAAAATAAAGTGTCCCGTATGTAACTCTGAAGGAAGCTTTTACCAACGTGATGATGACCAGGAAATAGTAATAAGAAATAGATTGGAAGTTTTTGACAAGACTACAAGACCCGTTCTAGATTACTATGAAAGAAAAGGAATTTTAGTTACTGTGGATGGATTAGGAGCAATTGATGATGTTACCGCACATATTCTCACTTCCATTGAAGCAAAATTGGAATAGTTCATTTTTTTGGTTTTAGAACTGCCTTTAGTGCTTTACCATTTTCAATCTTGATTATTTTTTGTTGATATTTCTTTACTATTTCATAATTATGAGTTGCAAAAATAACTGCTGTTCCCCTTGAATTTATTTTTAAAAGAAGATCAACAATATCACTTGATGTTTCAGGATCCAAATTTCCGGTGGGTTCATCAGCAAGTATAAGTATTGGTTCATTGATAATACTTCTCGCAATCGCAATTCTTTGTTTCTCTCCGCCAGAAAGTTCTCGTGGAAAACTAAATCTTCGATGAAGTAATCCCACATCTGTTAGTGCAGATGCGACTTTTCTTTTTATCTCTTTGCGAGGTGTATTGATTGCCTCTAAAACGAATGAGAGATTTTCATAAATATTTCTGTCGTTCAGCAATTTAAAATCCTGGAAGATTATTCCAAGTTTTCTTCTAATTATTGGCAAATCCTTGGTTTTAATAATTTTTGAATTATAATTTTCAAATTGGACTTCACCAGAGAATGGTAATAAATTAAAATATATCAATTGTAAAATTGTACTTTTACCTGACCCGCTTTTCCCTATCATAAAAACAAACTCACCTTTTTCAACCGACAAGCTTAGTTCATTAAGCACAGATTGCCCAGAATAGTTAAAATCTATATTACTCAATGAAAGCATGGTTATTTCTTAATTGCTATAAATTGGACACGAGGTGAATTTGCACTACCATTCTTAAATGAAAACGCATCATAACATTCCTTTACCCTAAGTCCAGACAAATCTAATAATTCGAAATATGTTTCAAACGAATAAATTTTTTGAGTATGGATTTCCTTGAATACAGAGCCATCAGGATAAGTTATATAAAAAATATTTTTGTGTATATGGCTCGTTGAATTATAATTTGTTTCCTGAATGTATTTCAATCCTTTATATGTTCCTCTCCTAATTGGGTCTTTGATATGTCGGTAACTATTTTTTTCCAAACTAACATCAAAGGTAAAAATTCCATCTCCACTTATTACTTCGCTTATTTCTTTTAGAAAAGTCGTCAATCTCTTTTTAGTAAAGAGATAGTTTACACTATCAAATGCCGAAACGATCAGGTCAAATTTTGTTTTGAAAGGTAATGAAGTCATATCACAGCAGACTTTTCGGAGTTTATATTTTGAATTCATCTGAAGCATAGCAAAAGACAAATCAGTAGCAATTAATTTAGGATAGTAGTCGGATAAGAACTTTGCCAAACGACAATTCCCCGATGCAACTTCCAGTACTTTAGATTTATCATTTATATTATCACCCGAAATTGCATAAATGTAGTCTGCCCAATAATCGTATCGAACTTTCCGCATGATATGTTCATAAACTCTTGAAACATTCTCATAATTTTTACTCTTATGAGTTTTGGCCATGAGAATTTCTGTTTTGTAGAATCATTTTTGCTAATTTAAATGCCATAACCATGCTGGACTCATTCGCAATTCCCTTACCTGCTATGTCGAATGCTGTGCCATGATCCGGAGAGGTTCTAACAATTGGTAAACCGGCGGTGTAATTTACTCCACTATTAAAATTAAGCAACTTAAATGGGTTAAGAATTTGATCATGGTACATTCCTATCACCATATCATAATTCAAAAAAGATTTCACCCCCCAAAATGCATCTGGGGAAAACGGGCCAAAAAAATATTCACGCTCCGAGTAATTCTTCATAAAAGGTATTAAGATATTCTTTTCTTCATCACCTATAATTCCATTTTCTCCTGCATGAGGGTTCAAACCAAGCACAGCTATTCTGGGTGATTTAATTTTGAAATCATTTTTTAGCGAATTAACTATTAAGCCAAATTTTTCAGAAAGCAGTGTTTTATTTATTAAGCGAGATACTTTGCGAATTGGTTGATGAATAGTCAGTAAAGTTGCTTTAAGTTTCTTTGATAAAAACATCATTGCATAGTTTCTTACACCATACCACTTAGCAAACAATTCCGTATGACCATAATATTTAATATTAGAGTATGACCATGCTAACTTTGAGACGGGAGCAGTTATTATGGCTAAATCATTGAAGTTAAGTGAAACTTCATAAGCGATTTCTAATGCTTTGAATGACGCTCTACCAGAAATTTTATTCGGTGTCCCATAATCAGGCTTATAATTTCCAGTATTAATTATAGTTACCTTGTTCTTAAACAGGCTGCCATAAGAATCAACAATGTCATACTCAAATTTAGGTCTATTAATTTTAACAGAATTGAAAAAGACATTTTCAGGGCAAATAAAAATAAATCTATGTCTTGAACTTCTACGGATAGTGTTTAGTGTTTTGATGCAAATTTCAGGTCCTATTCCATTAATATCACCGCATGTAAAAATGAAAACACTCATTGTTTACCCACAAGCATGAATTCACCTGTTCCCTTTTCATCAATAAAAGTAAATTTTTGTTGAAGTTTTGAATAAACCCATGTTTCCGAAATTTTGCCGCTGGTATTTGTTCCTCTCTCGATTAGAGTTGGCTTACCATAGCGGATATAAATCTTAGCTCGATCAGTTTCTATTCCATTTAGACCAGTAATAGTTGAAAAAGTATTAGAGGAGTAATCAATTCTTTCATAATATTCTGCCATGAGCTCATTATACTCTGTATTCGGTGATGGATCAATCTTATGCCAAAAGTTGTAGAGTAAACTATCATAATTATCATTACCACTTCGGAGTATTTTCTTCACCGAATCATCTGTTGTTATGAACTTAAGTATCTTAATTGCAGATTCCGGATTTGATAATGACTTGGGTTTATTTAACCACTTAACTATCGGTTTAAATAATTTCTTGTCTTGAAAATCATCATACTTAGAAACGATAATTTCAAATTGTCCTTCTTTCAGTTTTTCGGTCAGATTTGTCAAACAAAAAATACTTGTTGGCATAGAAAGAGACGCAGTATCTACGATTACTTTACCGCTACACTCAGAAAAACACAGCATTTCTATATTCTGTCGAACGATTATACTATTGAAAATAGTATCGTTTCGACTAATTACTCGAACATAAAGATTTTGTAGAGTTGTATCTGTGCATGGAAGTAAAATATCGAACGAAGTATTATTATACGGAACATATGCTCCAAAGTTTGGTAATGTACGTACCAATTTATCAACACAGTTCCATTTATTCTTTTCAACTATTATTGGAACTAAAAATTCTACATCCTCAGTAATAGCTTTCTGAGTAACCTGGTCTTTTACAAATATCTCCTTCTGCGAATTATTATCAAAGAATCTTGAAGTTACAGTATATGAATTATTTTCGAGTGAAAATGGCATCACTCCCTCAATATAAATATTCGGTTTTGAAGTCATCTCAAAATCGTCATAAGTAATAATTCTTTCTTTGAAATACCTTTGAATAAACTTAGTGTTCGAATCGCTGAGTTCAACAGATATTTGAACTGAAGTAGAATAAACGCCGCTACCTTTCGTGAAAATTAAATTATGGATAGGTATTTTGTAGAAAAAAAAATAATTTGAGATAGAATGCGATGAGGGAATAGAATAAATGTCTGTAAAAATATTTTGATTAAGTTTTTGGCTGTGAATACTTGCAAAACCAAGTATTACAGTTAGTAATAATATTTTCCTCAAAGTAATTTTCTGTCTTATTAAAAAATGTGAATTTTACTTTAAGAGAATCATTTTCTTGACTTGTGAAAATGTCTCTGTCTCAAGCCGGTAAAAATAAATTCCGCTTGAAAGATTATCATCCTTAAAAATAATGTTATACTTTCCTGCCGCCTGATTGCCATTTGCCAATACTGCAACCTCATTTCCCAGAATATCAAAAACAACTAAGCGAACTTTTTCCTCACGAGGAATTTTATAGCTAATAATAGTTGACGGATTGAACGGGTTCGGAAAATTCTGATTTAACGAGAAAGAATGTGGTGTTAAAAAATCATCCGTTATTTCAGATGGTGGAATCAATCCAAAATATTTTAATGCAGAAGCCATAACCAAACTTCTATCAGATGCAAGATTGATAGTTTCAAACGGAAAAGCAAGATAAATTATTTGTCCAATATTGGCAGAGTTATTAAAGCTGCCTGTGAAGGCAATCCCTGCAGTAGAAACACCATTATATTTTAAAATGGCTCTACTTCCCCCACAAGTATCAATAATATCAGGGTAATCTTCGATGTATGGCGAACCATTACCTTGAACACCATAACCAAACCCTAAACCGGCAAAGGTAGTGGAATCAACTCCATAAACACCATAAATATTAGAATCATCAGCTAAATATTTAGCTTTAAGGTAATTTCTGAGAAATTCAATATCTTGAGATGTAGCCGACGATGCTCCTTCCAAATCCCAGGCAATTTCAGAACCAGATACAAATAGCTTACCTCCGCTTTCAAGAAAAGATGCCACTTTGGTTTTTTCAACACTTGAAAAGGTTTCATCTGTCGTTGATTCATCACCTAAAATCCATATTACTAAATCATAATTATTAAGAGTAATTGTTCCATTAATTTGTTCATTTGCACAAGTTTCAAAGCTTAAATTGAAAGACTTAGCGTAGGATACTATAAAATCATGATATGGATTTGCCCAGCTTCCAGATCCACCGAATCTATCGAAGCCATCCACAACCAAAACTTTTTTGGCATCATTTAGCATCCTGATCCCATAAACATCTGATTGCGTGCTTACATTAGTTATTGCAGCAGTATCAACCGCAAAAAGCTTTAGGAATAATGGAGTGGTTTGATTGTAAAAATATGTTTTAGAGCTTAACCCTTTAGTTAGTACAGTTTCATTATCCCTTATGTTGTAATTTATTCCATCTATACTATAATAAAGTCTATAACCTTTGAGATCAGAATCAGTTGGAGGGTTCCATGCAATTGTAAAATAGTTAGAGGAATCCTTTTTAATATATTTGAGTGTGGGTATTGCAGGTGGAATCAAATCAATATCAGTTGTAGTAACAGGGATATAAACTGTATCAGCATTGCCGCGGGTATCCTCTGTAAAAACCATTACCACATAATTACCATAAGGGAAGTCATTTACGTTCCAATAATTATTACTAACGATTTGCGTTGATGCAACATTCGAAGACCCAGTACCATTAGTAACGTTATACACATGGCTGCTCGTACTCGATTCAGGTTGATAATAGTTTACATTTACATAAGCGTCATCAGGTTTATTATAATAGGTATATCTTAAACCGTTATCCGGAGGAGAATATATAACTTGTTGAGTATCCGATGATAGTATTTTATACCCAAGCTTATATGTTCCATTATTTGAACCAGCAGAGCCGCCTACACTACTTACCTCTTGTATATGGACAATTATATCAACTTTGCTTCCAAGTGAAGTTGGTAAAAGTTGAATATTTGAGTTGTCCAAAAAGAATTTCACATAACGAATATTTGGTTTCCAATAATCTTCATAAATGGCTAAACCGCCACCAGGTCTTAAAGCGTTTAAATGAGATGTTGACAGTGACCCACCTAAACGATAGTCAATAAGGTGAGTATGATCTATTGCCACTGTTGAAATTTGTTGACCTTCAACAACAGATTGTCCTACAGATACTGCAGGACGAGTGTGGTAATAAGTGATATTTTTCGATTGATTATTGATTGTTGAGGTTACTCTAACATAAGAATCATATCCTGTACCGCCATCATCATAGGCAACGGAAACAGTCCCAGGCAATACGGCTAATACTGGTGTTCCTGCTGAACCGGACATATCAGTACCGTTATGATAATGTCCTGCTGCGCTTGTGGAACGATATTCGGCGAAAGTTCCGCCAATGGTACGTTGCGCAGTCATTGGGGAATATGGCCACTTATACTTGATGGTATCTGTTTGCGGAAATATGAAATCGCTGACTAAAAATAATATCAGTAGAAAAAATGCGGATTTTATTGGGGAAAATCCTATTAGCATTTTAACTATTCATATTTGTTAGGAAATCCTTATTAGTCTTGGTGCCTCTCATTTTATCAAGTAGGAATTCCATCGCTTCAACTGGCGAAAAATCACTTAATATTTTTCTAAGAATCCAAATCTTAGCCAAATCGTCCTCTTTCATCAATAATTCTTCTCTTCTCGTTCCAGTTCTATTCACATCAATTGCTGGGAATATTCTCCTATCACTCAAATCACGGTTGAGTAAAAGTTCCATGTTACCCGTTCCTTTGAACTCTTCAAAGATAACATCATCCATACGGCTACCTGTGTCAATTAATGCGGTAGCAATTATTGTTAAGCTTCCACCATCTTCAGTATTTCTTGCTGCACCAAAAAATCTTTTTGGTTTATGAAGTGCATTTGAATCAACACCGCCTGAAAGAATTCTACCACTGTGGGGAACGACAATGTTATGAGCTCGTGCAAGCCGGGTAATACTATCAAGCAATATAACCACATCTTCCTTTGCTTCAACCATCCTTTTTGCTTTTTCGATAACCATATCAGCAACCTGAACATGTCTGTCTGGCGGTTCATCAAAAGTTGAACTAATTACTTCTGCTTTAACTGAGCGTTCCATATCCGTAACTTCTTCAGGCCGTTCATCAATCAATAGAATTATTAATTTAATTTCCGGGTGATTTCTTGTAATCGAGTTTGCAATCTTCTGAAGTAAAATAGTTTTACCGCTTTTGGGAGGCGATACAATTAAACCTCTTTGTCCTTTTCCAATTGGTGACAGTAAATCCATTATCCTCATTGAATACTCACCCGGTGCTGATTCTAAAATCAACTTTTTTGTTGGATAAACAGGAGTGAGATTATCAAAAAGCGTCCTCTCGCGTATCGCATCTGGGTCCAGATTATTTACAGCTTCAACACGAAGCAAAGCAAAAAATCTTTCCCCTTCCTTAGGAGGGCGAACCTGTCCGCTTACGTAATCTCCTGTCCTTAAACTGAACTTTTTAATTTGGGACGGTGACACATAGATATCATCAGGCGATGGCAGATAATTATAATCAGATGAGCGGAGAAAACCATAGCCGTCCGGCAAAACCTCAAGAACGCCTTTGGAAAAAGTTAATCCGTCCTTGGCAGTTTGTGCTTCAAGAATTTTAAAAATAAGTTCTTGTTTCCTTAAATCGCTGTAGCCGGAGATGTTCAAATCTTTGGCAATAGTGTTCAACTCAACGATTTTTTTTGACTTGAGTTCAGAGATATCCATGGGCATGATAAGATCCTAAAAGTTAGTTGTTAAGAAATATGTGATACTTAGATGGCAAAACTTAATCAAGTTTTTTCCGAGAATTGTTTATTTTTTTGAGGTAATACTAATTTTTAATTCACTTATTGATTTTCTTTTGAAAGGAATAAGAGGAACACTTGAAACTTAATTTAATTTGAAAATAATGTCAAGATATTTTCACCTTTTTCATGTCTGTTTTTATTGTACCTAAAAGATACATGCTACCCAATACAACAAGACATTTAGTTGGTCCTTCATTCCTAAAATTTGAAACAAATTCTGATGGATTATATACTGCATTTACTTTTAACTCTAATTCCTTCGAAATATTTTCCAATTCGCTGATCTTACATGCACGTTCATAATTAATTTCTGTAACGTAAATTTCATCAAACGATTCACCGAGTAAAACTAACATTTCTCTTATCGCTTTATCTTTCATCACACCAAATAAAAGCGTACTGTGTGAATATTTCACTTTCTCGCGATTGAATTCAGTTAAAAAGTTAGTTATACCTTCAGGATTATGCGCTGAATCAAAAATTATATCGGGTTTGCTATTGAAGTATTCATATCTTCCCTGAAGTCCTGTATTTTTAACAACATTTTTTATGCCGTTTTCTATTACTCTAAAATTATCATTGTCCAACGATTTAGACACAACCAAGGCAGCAAGTGCTGCGTTGTATTTCTGATACTTACCTTTTAAGGGCATGATCCACTCGTCTAACTCAAGTTCTTCAGTATAAAGTTCTACAGAGTTATTCTTTTCGATGATGTAGTCCTTCAGATCGTAAAGCTCACATTTCTTTTCTCTACATTTATTTTCGATTAGTGTTTCTGCTTCATCGGGTAATTTGCCAATGAAAACTTTTGTATTTTCTTTAATTATTCCCGCTTTCTCCTCGGTAATTTTTCTAATTGTATCACCGAGAATATCTGTATGTTCCAAACTAATAGAAGTAATGATTGCAGATACAGGGTTTACTAAGTTCGTTGCATCTAACCTTCCTCCCAAACCAGTTTCTATTACAGCGTAGTCAACTCTTTCATCACAAAAATATTTAAAGGCAAGTCCAGTAGTTGCCTCAAAAAATGTAAGCTGGAAGAAATCAATATTTTCTTCATAACTCTCTATGAATTTTGCAATCTTTTCATCCGGAATTTCTTTCCCGTTGATCTTAATTCTTTCATTAAATCTAACAAAATGTGGAGAAGTATAAAGCCCAACTTTGAATTTCATTTCTTGGAGTATGCTGGCAATAAAAGCCGCTGTACTTCCCTTCCCATTTGAACCCGCAATATGAATAGTTTTAATTTTGGTTTGAGGGTTCCCAAGCAGTGTTATAAAATGGCTGATGTTATCAAGTCCAAGTTTAACGCCAAGAGTATGCAGAGAATATAATTTATTAAGAGATTTTTCTAAATCCATTTTTTGTTTTAGATAATATACGAACCTATTAACTCTGAAATCTTTTGAATTTTATTTTGAACGCAATAAGTTTCTAAATCACTAACTATTTTTTCAGATGCGGTCGGATCAATAAAATTTAAAGTGCCGATTTGTATAGCTGAGGCACCAGCAATCATAAATTCAATTACATCTTTCCAATTCATTATGCCGCCAACACCAATAATAGGAATATCTATCTTCTGTTTTATTTCCAGCACTTTTGCTAACGCAATTGGCTTAATTGCAGGACCGGACAGTCCACCAAAGACATTTTTAATTTTTGGCTTACGCGAAATTATGTTAAATGAAGTTCCGACTAAAGTATTAATTGCAGATACAGCATCGCCGCCTCCATCCTTAACCACCTTAGCAAATTCAGAAATATTGGAAACGTTAGGTGATAATTTAACAATTACAGGTTTATTTGTAACTGCTTTCACCCTTTGAGTTATTGTGCCAACAGCTTTTGGATCGTTTCCAAATTGCAATCCGCCTTCTTTTACATTTGGACAGGAAACATTTATTTCGAATGCTTTAATAAAGTTTTCATCTGTTAATAATCTTGTACACTCAACATATTCTTCGACGGTGCTTGCAGCGATGTTGCAAATTAAGCTTACATCATATTTTTTTAAATAAGGAATTTTTTCTTTTAAAAACTCTTCCACACCAACATTTTGTAAACCTATGGCATTTAACATTCCAGCAGGAGTTTCAACTATTCGTTGAGGAAGATTTCCTTTCCTTGATTTTAAGCTTAATGATTTTGTTACAATACCGCCTATCTTGTTCAAATCAATGAACTCTGAAATTTCGTTTCCGTACCCTACTGTACCTGATGCAAGCAAAATTGGATTCCGAAATTTTAATGGACCAACTTGAACCGACAAATCAACATTACTCATAATACAACATCCCGAACATTGAAAACAGGTCCATCTTTACAAACTAAGAGATATTTTTCGGGTTGATTAGCCGCTTCGATTGGACAGCCCATGCAAATACCGAAACCACACGCCATAGCACATTCAGTTGATACTTCACACTCAATGTTATTATGGAGTGCAAATTCTTTCAAACTCCTAAGCATAGCAGTAGGTCCGCAGCCAAAAATTTTTGCTTTTGAGAAATCTGATTTAGACAATTCTTTCTGCAAAAGTTCAACAACATTGCCTTTGAATCCAAGTGATCCATCATCTGTTGAAACCATAATGTTTTTCATTCCATATTGAATTACATCATGACTTGATTTCCCGCCAACAAAACATTGTAGCTTCTTGTGATAATATATTTTTTTGACCAAATATGGAAAAGGTGCAGCACCTAATCCTCCAGCTACTATGACTGCTGTTTCATATTCTGTATCGAAATTAAATCCATTACCGAGCGGGCCTATGATATCAAGTGTATCACCGGCATGTTTTTTTGCTAACAGCTTGGTTCCTTCACCGAGAATATTAAACATTAGGAAAATAAAATCACCATCAACATCACAGACGCTGAATGGTCTTCGAAGCAATGGGAAAATATTTTCGGAAACTCTCACATTCAGAAACTGTCCCGGCTTAATCAAAGAAGCAATTTCCGGACAATGAACTTGAAGCAGATAAATATTATTCTCTAAGGCGATTAGTTTCTTTATAGTAGCGTTAATGATGAACACTTATTCTCAATTTATGTAAACAATTGATTATTTTGGGAAGGTAACACTTTGTAAAATATTTCTATAAACCTTGATTAAAACTAACAATATTTTAAATAATTTCGAACCTACTATAGAAGTAAACCTTACTTTATTATTTGCATCTTTTTTGTCTGCAAGAAGTTTTGCGTTCTCAATTGATAAAAATATATGCTGCTTGAAAGTTTAGAGGCGTTAAATTCAACTTCATAATTACCAGCTTCTTTCCATTCATCAACGAGAACAGCAACTTGATTGCCAAGGATATCATACACTTTTAGCGATACATTTGTGTTGTTGGCTACTTGATACTGGATGTTTGTTGAAGGATTGAATGGATTAGGATAATTCTGCATCAAAGCAAACTTTAATGATTTATCATTTTCTTCCTGATCTACAAACACTAAAAGGGCTAACTTAAAAGTATTCGATGTGTCGTTTGGAGTTTCATTATGGAGCCGATCAAGTGAAGTTACAACATAAGTAACTGATTGCGTTGTTCCAGAAATTGGTTTTACATCAAGATAGCTTATAGTATCATTGTATGTAATAGTTAATATATTTGTTAGATTGTTAATATTTACAGGGCTTTGACCATCAAACCTATAAACAATAAAATATTTTGCCGGTGACTCAATCGGTTTTTGCCAGGTAACTAAAACTCCATTTGAATTTTTCACCGCGGATAAATTAGTAACAGTTGAAGGCGGAATAGAGTCCTTCCAAAACATCGTTGGCGGTAATGCAGGATATTTAAACAAATCATTTCTCAGAGAGTCTTGAATTCCTAATAAATTATTCGTGATTGATTTTGAGCTGAAAAAATTTATTCCTTTAACATCATCATAAGTGCGGTTCAACCTAATTTGATTTGGCATTTCGCTTGGATTAAGCCATGCACCTGGACTACTGCTGCCAATTTTATAAGCAGCATTTCCGGTATATAAATGTTTTCCAAAATAATTATTAGACCACCATTCCACTAAAACGTCATAAGCTGCAATTGTGTAACCGATACACCAATATATCTGTGGATTAATATAATCTAACCAACCCTCTTGCATCCATTTGCGTGAGTCAGCATAAATACCACTGTACGATTCAAATCCGGCAGTTGCAGAACCTAATGAATCCGAAGATTGATTTTTCCAAATCCCGAAAGGACTAATTCCAAATTTTACGTACGGCTTGACGGCTTTAATGCTATCACTCAACGCTTTGATTAAGAGATTGACATTGTTTCGTCTCCAATCGTCTTTGTTTGTAAAACCATTTGGGTAATTAGCAAATGTTGCGGAATCTTGAAATGTTATACCTGATTGAGGATATGGATAGAAATAATCATCAAAATGAACACCGTCAATATCATATCTCCGTACGACATCCATAATCACGTTTGTAACATAATCTCTAACTTGCGGCAAACCGGGGTCCAATATTTTTAAGTTACCATATTCTCTCACCCACTCCGGGTGTGTTACCGAAATATGGGTCGAAGATATATTGCTTGTATTTTTATTTAACACGGCTCGATATGGATTAAACCATGCATGAAATTCCATTCCACGTTTATGGGTTTCATCAATCATAAAAATTAGAGGATCATAAAAAGGATTTGGTGCAACTCCTTGCGTACCTGTCAACCATTCCGACCATGGTTCAATTGAGCTTTGATAAAATGCATCGCATGATGGTCTGATTTGAGTTACAACTGCATTCATACCATTTTGCTTATGCTTGTTCAGAATATTTATAAACTCAGTTCTTTGAGCAGACGGCGTAAGATATTTCGTTGAAGGCCAGTCAATATTAGTAACCGAAGCTATCCAAACTGAACGGAATTCTCTTTTAGGCGGAATCGTTTGTGAAAATAAATTTAATGTAAGTATTGTGAACGTTAAAAAACTTATTAGGTAAGATTTCATAATTTTGCAGAGATTTTATTTTCGATAATGAAAATTACTCACATATTTACTTGAACTCAAGAAATTAATAACAACATTTTGCATGAAAAATAAACCGACGCATCTCATTTCAATTCTTCAAGCATTGCTTGTAACGTTTTTGTGGTCAACTTCATTCATAATTATCAAATGGGGATTGATTGAAATTCCGCCAATTACTTTTGCTGGATTAAGGTACTCGTTAGCGTTTTTGTGTTTTTTACCATTTATTTTTTTTAAGAGAAAATACTTTTATGAAATAAAGGATATTACTTCTATCCAATGGAAAAAATTAATTCTATTAGGATTAGTTTTTTACGCATTCACTCAGGGTGCACAGTTTCTCGGGCTATCATTGCTGCCTTCTGTTACAGTCAGCTTAATTTTGAATTTTACTCCCATAGTTGTAGCAATTATGGGAATATTTATATTGGACGAAAAACCAACTTCATTACAATGGACTGGTACAATTCTTTTTTTGCTCGGAGTGTTGATCTATTTTCTCCCAATTTTTCTTCTAAAAAATGAAGTGATAGGATTAGCGATAATGTTCATCGGGGTATTGGCTAATGCTGGTTCAGCTATAATTGGCAGAAACATAAATAGAAACAAAGATATTAGTCCTTTTATGGTAACATTTATCAGCATGGGAGTCGGTGCAATAATTTTATTGATAGTAGGATTCTCATTAAATGGATTACCAATCATCAGCATAAATAATTGGTTATTTTTAATTTGGCTTGCAGTTATAAATACTGCTTTTGCATTTACTCTTTGGAATTTAACATTAAGAACCCTAACAGCCATGGAATCAAGTATTATTAATGGAACAATGTTGATTCAGATAGCAGTATTAGCTTGGATTTTTCTAGATGAGAAGATTTCTTTACAGGAAGGAATTGGAATGTTAATCGCTGCTTTAGGTGCAGTTTTGGTGCAAATCAAATTTAAAACAATGAAGTGATTTTATCACTTCAAATATTAAAACATGAAATATTTCAATACCTGTCTAACTTAAACTTCTCTCCTAGATATAGTTTTCTTACTTCAGCATCTTCAGCAAGTGTTTTTGCATCACCAGACTTGAATATCACTCCATTAATTAAAATATATCCTTTGTCAACGATGCTCAAAGTTTCATGTACGTTGTGGTCTGTAATTAAAACTCCTATACCTCTATTTTTTAGATTGGCAACGATAGTCATAATATCTTCAACAGCTATTGGATCAACACCAGCAAAGGGTTCATCAAGCAAAATGAAACTTGGATCAGTCGCAAGGGAGCGTGCAATTTCAGTTCTTCTTCTTTCACCTCCGCTAAGCTGATAACCCATACTTTTGCGGATGTGTTTTATTCCTAAGTCCTCCAAAAGTTTTTCACATTTCTCTAATCGCTCATTTTTTGAAAGACCAATCATTTCAAGTACAGCAAATAAATTATCTTCAACAGAAAGTCGTCTGAAGATTGATGCTTCTTGCGGAAGATAACCAATTCCCATTTTTGCTCTTTTGTACATGGGAACATTAGTTATGTCTTTATCATCGAGAAAAACTTTTCCTTTGTTTGGACGAATCATTCCAACAATCATATAAAAAGTTGTAGTTTTTCCTGCTCCATTTGGACCAAGCAACCCGACAATTTCACCCTTCGAGACTTCAATGGATGCTTTGTTTACAACTGCACGTTTCTTGTATATTTTTATTAATTCTTCACTGCTGAGTTTTGTGGCTGCCATATTAAAATTTTTCTTTAATTTCTTCGGAAATAGATCTAAGCATATTAAGCTTAGTTGGTCTGTTCATAAAAATAATATATTGTGGGAGTAAATACTCACGTTCTTTCCCTTCAACCATATTTTCCGGGTAGTAATCACTTGTTGGAGAGCCAAACAATTTTACTTCGCTTACCTGGTCGTTGCTGAATTTTATTTCTGCAGATTGCGCAGACGATTTTGTTAATCCATTCGGTTGGTCATCGTCGTAAAGATAATATATAGCATAAACAGTTCCGTAAATCTCGGTCCTGCTGATTTTACCTTCATCAAAATCCATTAAGACTTTTTCGCCCGATATTTGATCAAACCGATTCTGATAAATTTCGTGATGTGAATGGATAAATGAGTTTTTATCTACTTCAAGCAAACGAATTTTATTCTCTCTGAGATAAACTGTAATCGAGTCACCTGTTATTTGTGAATTTTCGTACCAAAGTATTGGTTGAACTTTTGCATTTTTCAATTTTTCTGTAATGATCTTGTCATCATCTTTATAGTAAATTGTATAATCATTCTTTGATGCAAAACCGCCGCGAACTATTTCTACAGAATCTCTTGCTTTAAAAATATTTGATGTATCACGGTACGATTCCATAACAAGCGCTTTTATCAAAAGCGTATCTATTACGATTGAATTTGAATCTGATTGAGATGAGGACTGTAGCGTATCAATTTGCTTTGTAAAAGTTGTGTCTATCTGAATAAAAATTGGATTCTTATTTACAACTGTATATTTTCTTTGGGCATAATCTTCAAGATGGTCTCCCAAAATAACAGTGTTATTTTTGTTGTTGGTAATCTTAACATGATTATTCGCAAAAGTTATTCGGGCACCGCGATAATGCTCGATTGTATCAGCAGTGATAATATTTTCAGAATCAATTATCTTAACATCGCCTGTCGCCACAGCACGATTTTCATTTTTATAGTAGTTCAAAATATTAGAGGTGAGAGTTGTTGCTGTATCATAAAGTTTAACGTTGTCCTGAAAATATGCGCGATCTTCGTTAAAATAATAATCACCAATATCAGCAGTTAAAATTACTTTTTTATCATCCAATCTTACTTTTGCTTTTGTTTCTGCTTTTTTGAGATTTCCGTAATAGAAACCTCTCTCAGTAGTGATAGTTAGATTTTCTTGAGTGACTACGACGTTCCCAATCAGTTCGGCATCATTCTTTAAGATGAATTGAATTGCCTTGCTGCAAGTTATTTTGATGTTTCCTTGTGTTAATACAACATTACCATAAATTTCTCGGATAGTTTCACCATTTAAAACTTTTCCGATAAGACTATCACCGGTAACGGTCATATATTCACTGCCGGAAGTTTGTGCAAATAAGCCGGTATTTAGAGTTAAGCAAATTATTAGGAAATATTTTCGCATAGCTTAGTTATAGTGAATCTCTTCTGGAAACATAAGTGATGTTGCGAATAACATAGTTGCTCAAGTTTTGATTCGATTCAAATCCGTATCCCTCTATTTTTTCTGTTTGCGTAAGAATTGTAACAAACTTGCTGGAAATAATTTTTCTATCTTCATTTCGCCACATCAATTCTTGAGTAGATAAGGTTACTCCACTGTCATTCACCGCAATTACGCTGTCAATTGCATAAAGGTTTTGGGTAATGTCATCCACTTTCCCGCGCTTTGAGGTCAAAGTTGTTGTAATCTTTTCAAGCTCATCATAAAATTCTACTTTAACATTGCTATCGAGTAAAGTTTCATGAGCACCTGTAAACATTCTTAAATGTCCTGAGTGCAGGACTGCTTGAGTTTTTCCAGAATCTGTAAAGAATACTTTGGAATCCCAGCTTTCCTGTGCAGGAAGCTCTTCAACATTCAATGCGGTATTGATTGAGGGTTTTACTTTTTGATCATCACAACTTATAAGCAGAAGAAAAAAGCATACAGCAAAAAAGTATTTCATCTTTGCTGAAGTCCAAGGTTAATTAAATCATGCAAGTGGACAATTCCTGCGGGTTTATTTTCATTATCAATAATAATGAGAGTAGTAATCTTAAAATTTTCCATTTGCTGCAATGCAAATGAGGCAAGATAATTCTCTTTCAGCACTTTTGGTTTCTGAGTCATTACATCTTTTGCCTTAAGATCTTTCATGTCTAATGTTTTTTCAAGTAATCTTCTTAAATCACCATCTGTAATAATTCCTGTAAGGATTCCTGCCTCATTAATTACACAAGTTGTACCCAAACGCTTGGATGTAATTTCAATAATCACATCTTTCAATGGAGTGTTCTCTTCAACGACTGGGATCCTATCTCCTTTAATCATTATCTCACTTATCTTCAGTGAAAGTCTTTTGCCTAAGCTCCCACCAGGGTGAAGAAAGGCAAAGTCTTCGATGGTAAAATTTCTTTTTTGCAGTAATGCAACAGACAGAGCATCCCCCATTGCAAGCGTAGCTGTTGTTGATGCCGTAGGAGCCAAATCATGCGGGCAAGCTTCTTCCTTAACACTTATATTTAGAAAAGCATCACATTCATGAGCAAGCCGAGAATTTTCATTTCCACACATTGCAATCATTTGAACACCTAATCTTTTAAACATCGGGAGAAGGTTGGCTATCTCCTCAGTGTTGCCGCTTTTGGAAATTAAAATCACGACATCTTCCTGTCGTACCATTCCTAAATCACCATGAAGTGCATCCGTTGGATGCAAGTATATCGCAGCCGTTCCCGTTGAGTTTAACGTTGCTACAATTTTTCTGGCAACAAGCCCTGACTTACCCATTCCAGTTAGTACAACTCTGCCTTTTGATTCACAAATTATCTCAATCGCTTTTACAAATTGATCGTTAATGCTTTCGGATAAGTTTGCAACTGCCTCTGCCTCAATCCGAATTACTTCCTTACCTTTTTGAATTATTTCATTTGATGTCACAGATTTTTATCCTTTTTGAAAACTATTTAAACTTCCCAATGAATTTCAATAAACAAAATAAGAGCCCCAAACAAGTTAGTGGTGACAAGAACGAGTTGCACACAAAACTCTTCAGATCAGGAATATTAATACCCTTTAACAACTTTATCAATTTGCTGTACTTGAACTAAAACCTCTTTTAACTTGCTCAATGGTAATTGACTGTCAGCATCACTCAATGCTTTCTCTGGATTTGGATGAACCTCAAGAAACAACGCATCAATTCCAACTGCTGCTGCGGCTTTAGCAAGAGGCAAAATAAATTTTGGCTGACCTCCGCTTTTGTTTCCATCACTTGGAAGCTGAACTGAATGGGTTGCATCCATTACAACAGGATAACCAAGCTCTTTCATAATAACTAAGGAGCGCATATCAACAACAAGGTTATGATAACCAAATGTTGATCCTCTTTCAGTCAGCATTATATTTTTATTTCCTGTGGATTTAACTTTCTCTACAGCAAATTCTATATCTTCAGGCGCGAGGAATTGTCCTTTCTTAATGTTAATTGCTTTTTTTGTTTTGCCTGCTGCAATAAGCAAATCCGTTTGCCTGCAAAGAAATGCAGGTATCTGCAAAACATCAACATAATTTGCTGCGAGGTTTGCTTCTTCGGCTGTATGAATATCAGTTAAAACCGGAATATCAAATTTCTCTTTTACTTTGAATAATATTTTTAGTGCTTCTTTGTTTCCTATTCCTGTAAAAGATTTCCCGCTTGTTCTGTTTGCTTTTTTGTAACTCGATTTGAAAATGAATGGTATGTTAAGGTTAGTACAAATTGATTTTACCTTTTGTGCAGTGTCCATTATCATTTTTTCATTCTCAACAACGCATGGACCGGCAATTAAAACAAATGGGTTATTATTGCCTATGGTGATTGATTTTAGTTTTATCATTTATTCAAGGCATTCTTGTGGTTAAATAGTGCATGTAAATATAATTATTTAATCGTATTTAATAAATTATGTACAATTCTCTATTGCCATGCTTAAGAAACTTTGACAAAATATTTTTATGTTTGGCAAAAATTAAAAGGAAATTATAATGCTGATGCCGGTTGGAGATGATAACAGCGATCGCAGACTAACACCAATTGTTAATTACTTTCTTATTGCGGCAAATGTTTTTGTTTTTATTTTCTTCCAGGGTTTGGGAAGGAATGAAAAATTCACTTACTCATTTTCAACTGTGCCGGCTGAAATTGTTTCAGGCAAAGATGTTGTTACCCAAGACCAGATTTACGAAGACTCATACACAGGCGAAAGATTTAAAGTGCCGGGATTACAGCCAACTCCAATTTCCGTTTACATTACACTCCTCACTTCAATGTTTATGCACGGAGGTTTTGCACATATCTTCGGCAACATGCTTTTCTTAATGATCTTTGGTGATAACATTGAAAACAGAATCGGTCATTTAAGATACTTATTCTTTTATCTTATCTGCGGAGTTATTGCATCGCTTGCCCATGTGTTTGTCAGCGTTTCTCTTGGAAGCAGCACATTAGTTCCCTCTTTAGGTGCTTCGGGAGCAATTTCAGGAGTGCTTGGCGGCTATCTTTTATTATTCCCCAAAAGAAGAGTACGTGTCATGCTGTTCTATCAAGTTATGGTTGTCCCCGCAATTGTGGCGATTGGAATTTGGTTTGCCTTCCAGTTAGTAAGCGGAATTGGAGTTTTAGGAAATACGCAAGGCGGAGGAGTTGCTTACGGTGCTCACATTGGCGGTTTTATTGCAGGTTTACTCTTGGTTAAGTTTTTTGCGATTGGGAAAAAATGAAAAAGGGTACGGACATTATACAGAAAATGAAAAACCTTCACCGGCACAGTTAGAATAAATTACTAACTGGTTAAAAAAATTCTCTGGCTTTGTTCAATTTAAGACTATCTTAATTTTTTTAAACATTCATTTACTAGTAGTGTATATTTTTTAGCTCCACTTGGATTCAAGTGATCGTCATTCTTGAAGTCATTCACAAAAAATCTGTTATCATTTTCGAAATTAAAACGAAATACATTTTGCAATTTTGACAAGCTATCTAAATACAAATGCCGTCTATTATCTTTATCTTTTACATAATTGTTACGATACGATAAATAAACAGGATTACTCAACAAGATAACTTTTATACCTTTCTCAAGGCAATATTCAATCATACTATTCATTTTTCTAGTGTTTAAAATGAAATTATAATATGAGCTTATGGCGTGACGATTTTTAAGCCTTCCAACTGCAGAACTTACAATTTTGAGACTATCATAGGACATATCAATAAAAATACCTGGGAAATCATTAGTGATGAAACCAAACTTATTAATTTGATATTTATATCCCCATGGTGAGATTTTGCGAATAATATCATCCATAAAAATGTCTGGAGCAGATCTATAAAGAGATACTTTATTTGACATAGGAATATTAAAAAGTTGTATTTTGTGATACCGATAATACCAAGGTAAACCATAATAACTCGGTGTATTCATTTCCTCCAATGAATGATAATCCAATTCAAGAATTAAGTATTTCAGTTTGCTTAAATTCTTAATGTACTTAAAGAAAAGGGCTGAGTCTAACTGCACATCTTGTCCACCATAAGCAAGATTTGAAGAACTTATCTCTAAATATTCAGGGTTTATTGAATTTTGAGTGTGTGAGGAACCAAGGAAGAGAGCTTCAATATTTAAATTATTTTTTAGAAACTTGGCTTTGGCATTAAATGTATTTGGTGAGTAATAAATAAATAATTCGATACTCACAAAAACAAATACTACTGGTATAGAAAAAAATATAATTCGTTTTATAAATAATGTCATTGCTAGTTTAACTAAAATTGAAAATAAATGAACTCCTGTGGTGCACCAGCAAAATGATAAATCGCAAATATTAATGCATAATAAAAAACATACCGTATTGGTTTTTTCCAATTCAGTTCCAACTCAGCAAGGGCATGCTGTTGCTTTCTTCCCATCCACTCTATAATTAAAAATATGGCAATAAATAAAATCGTTAACATAGCCCTTCTTATTCCTGGGAAATATGGTATTGAGAAAAGTGATGCCGAAAGTAACCCTGAATAATAACTTACTGCATGATGAATATTCTCTGCCCGAAAGAATATCCAGCTAAAACTTATTAAAATGAAAGTAGTTAACATTTGAATTGTTTCTTTTATGCTTGGTAAATGTTTCCCTTCCGCAACTGTATCTAAATTTTTTCTGTTTTGATTCGTTAAAATAAGTGGTATGAAATAGATGCCGATTAATCCTCCCCAGAATATAAAAGTCCAATTTGCACCATGCCAAAACCCGCAAAATAAAAATGTTAACAAAGTAGCAATACATAAAACTACTTTATCAGAACGAATCCCAAGATATTTTCTTTGAGTCAAATTTCGTGTAAGAAAATAAGCTATTGGAAAAAAAAGATAGTCTCTAAACCAAGTGGACAGCGAAATGTGCCATCTTCTCCAAAACTCAATTACATCTCTCGAAAAATATGGAAATGCAAAATTCCTCATCAAGTTAATTCCAAAAAGTCTTCCAGTACCAATTGCTATATCAGAATATCCCGAAAAGTCACCATAAATTTGAAATGTAAAAAATATAGCACCTAATGCAAGTGTACTTCCTGAAGCACCATTTGAATTGTTAAATATTTCATTTGCAAATTCTGCACAATTGTCGGCAATAACTACTTTTTTAAATAAGCCCCATAAAATTTGCTTCAGTCCATCTGTGGCTTTACTATAGTTAAATAACCTCTTGGTTGCATATTGTGGAAGTAAGTTTGCAGCTCTTCCAATTGGTCCTGCTACTAACTGAGGGAAAAAACTGACAAAAGCACAAAATGCAATGAAGTCTTTAGTCGGTTCAAGTTTTCTTGCATAGACATCAATCGAATAACTTAGCGATTGAAAAGTATAAAAACTTATACCGATAGGTAATATTATATTTATTGAGTTCGCATGTAATTTAACCCCCATAATTGAGAATGCTGTGACGAAATTGTCTAAGAAAAAATTATAATACTTGAAGAATCCTAGTAATCCTAAGTTTATAAATATACTAGTCCATAAAAGAAATTTACGCTTTGTACTATTCTCTTGATTTGATAGAGCAAGTCCAATTGAATAATCAACTACAGTCGTAAAAAACAGTAATGATAAAAATCTCCAATCCCACCAACCATAAAATAAATAGCTTGCTACAATTATTAGCAAATTTTGAAAACGTAAGTTTCTATTTGTAACAAACCAATAAAAGATAAATACTATTGGCAAGAACACAGCAAAGTCAATCGAATTAAATAACAAATGCCTTCCTATTTCCTTTTCATTTATAATTATCTACCGCTCTCCAACCAAGTATTTCTGGCTTAAGCGGTGCAGGTGTGCCTATGTTGGACAGATTTTTCAGTGCGCCCTCAAAAATTTGTAAATAAAACTTAAACAAGGTAATACTTATAAGCAACATGGATGAGGGAAAAAGTTTTAGTTACTGGGTGCTGATTTCTGGATACAAGATTCTGGATGCTTGATACCAGATAAATACCTCTCCCTTCGTCCCTCTCCTTGTTCCACCAGAGGTGGACAGGAAGGAAAGGAATAGTGGGTGATGTTGCTTCAAATTAAGACACTCATCACAATTTCAATTAAAATTGACTTTCAGTCACAACATATCTTTTTACACAAGCTCCATATCTATTTACACTCGCAACATATCCTTTTACACAAGCTCCATATCTGTTTATGCTCACAACATATCCTTTTACACTTGCCTAATATCACATGATATCGAACAAAAGGATTTAGATATGAAGCAAAAGCAAACGGATATTTAACCTAATTAATGTGAGTGGGAGCAATTGTTTTTCGATATGAGACATTTGGGAAGTGAAGTCAGCGGCAAGCAGATTGTACAGAAGCAATTGATTATTGCCGATTAGCGTCTGTAAAAATATTTCTAACTTTTGTTATCTGAGTTCTAAGGATTTTGGTTTAAAGGCATTCAAGAAATAATCTAAATTATTTATCTCCTGTTTCCTTATCATCATCTTCCTCAATCTCCCCGAAAAGAAATTTTACATGTTTGTGTTTTATCATTTGCGCCTCAACTATAAAGTAAACATCTTCAGCAATGTTGGTAGCATGGTCACCTGATCTTTCAAGCTGTCTGCAAATTACAAGCAGCGCAACTGCCGCTTCAATATCATTTTTGTTTTCATTCATTACCTGGATGAGTATTTTATGATTATCAGCGTTGTACTTATCTAAAGTATCCTCTGCTTCAATTACCTTTTGTGCAAGCTTAGGATCGTTGTTGATGAATGAATCAATAGAGTTGCGAATCATTTCTTTAACGATATTTGCCATTGGAGCAAAGTTACTCTTATCAAGAAAAACAGGCTTCTTTTTTAACAGTAAAAAGTTTTCTGCTATGTTCACAGCAAGATCACCTATCCTCTCAAGGTTATTATTTATAGTCATAGCAGACATGATGAATCTTAAATCAGTTGCAACCGGCTGGCGAAGCGCTAAAAGTTTTTGACATGCCTTATCAATCTTTACATCATATTTATCCACTTTATCGTCACGTTCAATTATCTGCTGGGCGAGTTCAAGATTTTCTTCTTCAACAGCTTGTATTGCTGAAGTGAATTGTTCATCAACAAGACTGCACATTTTCAGTATTCGGCTTTTTAGTTTTTCAAATTCAACTTCGAAATGTCTTTCCATTTTTGTTTTCCTTTTTTTAATTGATTAACCGAATCTTCCGGTTACGTAATCTTCAGTTTGCTTATTGGAAGGATTTGTAAAAATCTTTGTTGTTTTATCGTACTCAATCAATCTTCCGAGATAAAAGAATGCAGTATAATCGCTAACGCGTGCTGCCTGCTGCATGTTGTGAGTTACAATTACAATGGTGTATTTAGTTTTCAGGTCATCCATCAGCTCTTCAATTTTAGCCGTTGAAATAGGATCGAGTGCGCTTGCGGGTTCATCCATAAGAATAATTTGCGGTTCAACAGCTAATGCTCTTGCAATACATAATCTTTGCTGCTGCCCACCGGATAAGCTTAATGCCGAATCATTAAGCCGGTCTTTTACTTCATCCCACAGTGCTGCCTGCTTCAGTGTTTTTTCAGTAATTTCATCAAGCGCTTTGCGGTCTTTAATACCGTTTATTCGAGGTCCAAAAACTAAGTTCTCATAAATTGTTTTCGGAAAGAGATTTGATTTCTGAAATACCATTCCGATTCTTTTTCTAAGGTTAACTACATCAAGATTCTTTTCATAGATATTAATTCCATCAATCAAAATTTCACCGGTTGTTTTAACGTTATCAATCAGGTCATTCATTCTGTTAATCACTCTTAAGAATGTAGATTTACCGCATCCTGATGGACCTATAAATGCTGTTACTTTTTTAGCATAAATATCTATAGTGATATTATCCAATGCTTTCTTATCGGAATAATATAAGCTTAAGTTTTTAACTGTAATTTTAGATTCTTTCATTGCCTATCTTTTTTCTATTATATTCTTCCTAATATTTTTCTAAAGCGATAACGAAATATTATTGCAGTAATATTAAGCAAGAATGTTAAAGTGATTAAAACTAAAGTCGAACCATATTGAATTGGTAAAGTTTTAGTCGGATTGGATGACTGCGTAGCTAAAATAAAAATGTGATATGCTAAATACATAAACTGCTCACCTGGATTAATCATCGGGATGCAATAATTCCCAATACATAAATCAACAACAGGCAAATGAGGCAGAAAGAAAGCTGCTCCCAAAAATAGCACAGGTGCAGTTTCTCCTGCACCACGACTAACAGCTAAAATAGTTCCTGTTAAAATGCCAGGCCTTGCTTGCGGAAGTACAACATTTTTAATCGTTTGCCATTTAGTTGCACCAAGTCCATAAGCAGCATCGCGATGAGATTTAGGAACTGAATTCAATGCTTCCAGAGTTGAAACAACAATGATCGGCAGAACTAATACAGCAAGTGTAGCTGATGCCCAAATTATTGCAGGCTGTCCGAATAATAATCCGGTTTGTAAAACTTCATCCAAGCTTTTTCCAATAAACAGAATGAAAAATCCTAAACCGAATAATCCAAACACTATTGATGGCACGCCAGCAAGATTATTTACGGCAGTTCGAATTAACCTTGTAAAGAGAGAATCTTTTGCGTATTCATTTAAGTAAATGGCAGAAAAAATCCCAAGCGGTAAGGAGAATAAAATCATTAAGAAGGTTACGGCAATAGTTCCAAAGATTGCAGGAAAAATCCCTCCTTCTGTCATGTTGTTCTTTGGTTCTGAAAAAATAAATTCAGGAGTAATTACGCCGATCCCTTCCACTATAATTTTAATCAGGAGAAAGGCAAGAATTACTAACAAAACAAGGAACAATAGCCGTGTTAAGCTGATGAAAACAAACCCAGAAAAATCTTTATGTTTATGTTGAAGTTCGGACATAGACCTAAAACGTATTTTTCTTTCTCATTTTATTAATTATAATTTCTGCAATGAAGTTCAAAATAAATGTAATTGAGAATAGCACAATCCCGATAAAGAATAATGAATAATAGTGGTCAGATCCTTGCGATACCTCACCCATTTCAGCGGCAATAGTGGCTGTCATAGTTCTAACACTTTGGAAAATATTCGTTGTCATATTTGCAGCATTTCCAGCAGCCATTAAAACAATCATTGTTTCACCTACAGCTCTGCCGAAACCAAGTAAAATGCTCGCCGAAATTCCACTTGCAGCAGCAGGCAGAATTACCCGGCTAATTGTTTGCCACTTTGTAGCTCCCATTCCATAAGATGCCATTCTTAAATCGGTAGGGATTGAATGTAAAGCATCCTCTGTAAGTGAAGTAATTATAGGAATGACTACGAAAGAAAGACCAAGTGCAGCAATAAATGCATTTAGCCTGTTTGTTGGATTAAAGAGATCATTGAAGAAAGAAGCTCCCACAACAAGCATAATAAATCCTAAGACAACAGTTGGAATACCAGCAAAAAGTTCGACAATAGGTTTAAGAATTTCTTTTGCTTTTGGATTTGCAATTTCGGATAAATAAATACCTGCTCCGACTCCAAAAATAGTTGAGATAATTGTCGCAGGAATGGCGGTTAGTAATGTACCAAGGATTAATGGTATTAAAGAATAGCGTGGTTCTTCAGAAGTGGGGTACCATTCAAATACTTTGGCAATCATTCCTCCGTCAATCAATCTGTTATGATAGATAAAATCAGTTAACCCTATATGTTCAAATGCTCTAAATCCTTCCTTAAAAAGAAAAATGAAAATAAGAATTATAAAAATTAGGGCCGCTGTTCCGTTAAGCGCAAAGAAGTACTTTATAATTGATTCCTTAACCCTTGTGGATTTTTTGATCTTCTTACTAAATGGAGAAACATACTCCTCGGTATTAAGCTCAACTACTTTTTGTTCCAATTCACTATCTTGATTATTTGTTTCCTGTTCCACTGAATTTTACTTTGATTTCTAATAAGCAAAAGAGACGGTTAATCTTCCCGTTATTGAAGGATCATAAGTTATAGTTTTATTTTTCTGATAAGTTTCCAACAGGACATTAGGAATGATCTGAACATTTTTGTCTGCAAGAAAGCTTAATCCTAACACAACAAGATTCCTTGAATCAAAATTTACTTTTGAATTAGGGTCGTAGTAATCATATCTCCCCACGAAATAAATATCTTTTAAAAATTCATAATTCCCGAATACCGAAACTCCGAAACCGTTGAGGTTACTGTAATTTATTAGATTTGTGCTTGATGTGGAATAACCATTTCTGGTCATCTGAAGGAATCCTTCAACACCTGCGCTGAAATCAACATCCTTAATTCCAATAAACGCTGCCGATGTGATAACATCATTATTTAGTGAGACAATGCTCTGGCTTGATGAGTTCGAATGATATAACTTTGAACGGAATTTATAATCACTGTACAGCGTGATGATCATATCTTTAATTGGAGCTATGCTTAAGTGTACATAAGCGCGCTTGTATTTATCAGTCTCTCCTCCCAGACTGCTATTATTTGCAAACATCACCACATAGCCAATCAGACCTTCACTGTCAAATCTTCCTCTTAACGCTATTCCCATATCTCTTGTGGCTGCAATATCTCTTAAATCAGTTATCGTTTTTTCAAGAGATCTGAATTGCCAATAACATTCACTCATTTCAAACGCAGGTGTGGGCTGAAGACCTAAAATTAAATCGCTTCCATCAAAAATGTTCTGCCATTTCAGTGATAAATCCTTAACAAATAAATTGACCGTATTTCCTACAGTCAACGCTTGATTAGCTTCAAAGCGTATGCGGGAAAGAAATCTGGAAGAAAAATCATAATCGTATGTAAAGGTTAAACGCCTAAATTGAAAGCCGTTAAAATCTTTTGCCCCCTTAACTACAGAATTCGGAATTTTTGAAATTGCAGAATCTCTGGAAATATTATAAAAATAATCAATAAACACTTCTCCAGAGATTTTGCCTTTCTCTAAATTCTGAGCATAAGCAAATGAACAGAATAATATAATTACGCACATCTTTAATATATGCTTCATTTCTCTCCTCCTTTGGTTTACTGAATTAATCTTTGACCAAAAGATTAACAGTATTAGTTAAAGCGATAATTATCTTGGCGGAAGCGGTATATACTCCATTTGCTTTACAACATTCTGTCCTTGGTCCGACACTATGAAATCAAGGTATGCCTTAACTTCGGATTTTATTTTCTGGTCTGTATAACAATATAAATACCTTGAGATAGAATACTTTTTATTCCAAATAACCTCATAGTTGACTTTACCATTATCTACTGGAGAAATTGCTTCAGAATATACATCAGTTTTAATATGTAAAATCTTAACATCTTTTCGCTCGGCAAAATAACCTACTCCGCCATAACCGATTCCTTTAATATCTCTAGCAACCGATTCACCTAAAGCTGCAGTACCTTGCAGAACTTGTGTTGTGGCAGAATAATCTCTTTGTTTATCTTTTTCATCTTTACCTAAAACATGCTCTTTGAAGAACTCGTAAGTACCACTGCTGTTTTCTCTTCCGTAAAGTGTAATAGGAAGATTCTCACCACCTAATTGCTGCCAATTTGTAATTTTTCCCGAAAAAATATCGCTTAGCTGCTGAATTGTGAGGTTATCAATATCATTATTAGGATGAACAATTACAGCAATTCCATCCAAAGCAACTTCGTGCTGAACAGGTCCTATTCCTTTTTCTTTAGCTTTACTGAGCTCAGCGCCCTTAACTTCTCGACTGGCATTAGCTATATCGGTAGTCTTATTTAGCAGTGCGGCAATTCCAGTTCCCGAACCGCCGCCAGTAACTTGAATGGAAACACCTGGGTTTTTACTCATGTAAACCTCTGCCCACTTCTGTGCGAGGTTTACCATAGTATCTGAACCTTTAACTGTAATAACAACTTTTTCTGTGGCTTCCTTCCTTTTACAGCCCGTGAAAATTAGTATTGTCGCAGTTAAAAAAATAAAAAAAGTGATTGTGAAATTTTTAAGATACATTTTATCCTCATAAGATTTGAAAAGTTAGCTTTTAAATATAATTGATAGAACCATGAAGATGAGAATTCCAATATTAAATTATTGTTAAGAATTTGAATAGACAAAAAAGGGGGGCTCGAAAGCACCCCTTGGTCGAAGGAGAGAGAACAAATAAGCTATTTTATAAAATTCATTTTTTTTGTTGAAGTATATGAGCCGGATGTTAAGCGGTAAAAGTATATTCCCGAACTCAAGCTATTAGCGCTGTAACTAACAACATATTTACCTGCGGTTTGAAATTCATTGACAATCTCTGCCACTTCTCTGCCAATCACATCATAAACTTTTATACTAACGTTTCCACTGTTGGGTAAACTATAGGAGATAAAAGTAGAAGGATTAAATGGATTTGGATAATTTTGATCTAGCTTAAATTCTGATGGAATATATCCTACATTAGTTTCAATTCCCGTGACATAGTTGGTAGAATCGGGTTTATAGTTAGTCCATATTGCATCCCAACGAACATCGGTTGGTGAAAAAGCACCTATATAAGATGTTGGTGTAAAAAATGGATCCTGTAGTCTAGCGTTTGTAAAGCTTGCGCCACTAACCGCAGAAGATAACGAAGTGGGGATAGGATTCGGATTTGATAAATTAAATGGATCTGTAAGCCCAACTTCTGAGGGTTGAATAAAAGTTCTGTTTCCATAGCTAGCATTATTGAACCACGTGTTCACATTGAACCCTGAAGCATTTGTTATTATACCATTTCCTGCTCTTAAACCTGCCCAAATTGAATTTCTAATTTGAAGGGTATCACCCAAAGCAGCATTAGCAGAGTTTGCACCGTCAATTAATAATCCGATAGGATACCCCATGACAATTGAATTATATATGGAAGTTTGAGTTGACCTTCTTAAATGCGCTCCTCTTCTAAAGTTTGGATTCACAACTGCCGAAGTGTCATTCATAGGTCCGACAATTGTAAAATTAGTAAACCATGGCTGTGTTCTTGGAGTATTAAAAGTTCCAGTTCCATCATTATCTGATTCAAAACCATTACTTCCACTAATGTCTGCAATGTTGGGGTTTCTCAACCCAAAAGCAAATTGAATTTTTCCTCTATACCCAAAATCAGTATCAAAATCATCATCTACACCATTGCAAGCAATAAGATATTTGGCATTTACTGTTCCTCCAAACCATTCATATGAATCATCCCCACTAAAACTAACCTGAATATGTTCGATTGTAGTTCCTCTTCCAACCCCACCCATTGTCAATCCATTGATTTCATTGTCTGGAAGAAAGGCAATGCCAGGGTATTCTATTCTAACGTACCTTAGAGTTCCACTATTGTCATCGTCATTTGGAGTAGCACCGCCACCATAAACAGTTCCAGTTCCCCCTTCAATTACAGCCGTTCCACCAGGAACGTTGATCGTTGCAAAACCAGTTATAATAATACCCCCCCAATCTCCAGGTCCACGTAAACCCTTTGCTTGTTGACTTGTGAAAGTAATCGGTTGATTTTGAGTTCCATCTGCAATCAACTTTGCACCTCGATTAATTATCAGAGTCCCTTTTGAAGATTTTTCCCCATAAATAATTGTACCAGGCTGAATAGTTAGTGTTACAGGTGAATTTATATTTACAAATCCTCTAAGAAGGTAACGTTTAGAATTCGTAAGAAATGCATCCGAATTAATGTTTCCCTCTAATATGCTATCTACCGGAGATAATTGTCCCCAGATTGTCGAGCTAAGAAGCAGAAACGAAAAGAACATAGTTCTAAATTTAGTTCTCATAATTGTTCCTTTTATATATTATTGATTACTGTTATTTAAAATTTTAATGACACACCAAGTGACACAACTGAATTCTTACTATTAGATCGAGCGATTTTATCTCCCTGACGATACACTTGATTATTTCCTAATAAATCTTTTACAGAAAACTTCATTTCAATGTTTTCAGTAATTGGTTGATTTATCACTATATCAATTAAATCTCTATTTTCTTCAATAACATCCTCTTCATATGCAGTTGCAACCTCAGAAATCCGCTCACCAATTTTATTGTAAAGTAAACTAACCAATGTGCCAAATGTAGGATTGATATATGTGAGTCCAAGATTAATCATATAAGGTGATTGACCTTGCAAAGGGCGATTTTTTCGGGCAAGAGATGTTTCCGTTCCCCTAATTGTAACTTCTGATTTTATCCATGAATAGTTTCCATTTAGTGCCAAGTCAGTTAGAAAATCAGCCAAATATGCCAATGAGAATCTTGCTTCAAGCTCAAATCCATAATTTATTGCCTTGTCAGAATTCATGAATGTTCTTTCTGAACCAAGAGCGCTTCCAGTTACAACAACCTGTTCAATGGCATCAGTTAAAGATTTATAGAAAAAACTCGCAGATAATAATTCACCTATTGAAGGATAAACTTCAAATCGAAAATCATAATTTCTAATCAATGCTCTATTTAGGTTTTCATTTCCTCTTACTGAAGTCTGAGTTGAAAAATCAAAGTAAGCAAAAGGAGCTAATTCTCTTAATTCCGGACGATTAACTGTTTGACTATACGCAAGACGAATATTCGTTTCTTCATTCAGTTTATAGATTAAATTAATTGATGGAAGAAGATCAGACTTGGCTAAGTTTATATTAAGTTTATTTTGCCTCGAAAAATCAAGCGAATTAATTGTTTGATTTGAATTTTCTAAGCGAGTTCCTCCAATTACAGTTAATTCTCTATTTAGAAATTCAAAAGGTATTTCAAACATTAAGTATCCTGCTGATACAACTTGGTTTGCTAAATAATTATTAGTACCGTTCACGTATTCACTTAATGAAAAGCCATTCTTACGAAAATTTTCTGGGCTAAATATTTTATCAAGTGGTTGATATAAAAGATCAAAATCAGTAAAGCCATTACCTGAAGCATTTACAATCACACCAATTAATCTGGAGTTAAAATCACGAGTTTTATTTTCATACAAACCACCGGTTTTAATCCTTACAAAGGATAGCGGAAGAATGAAATCAAGTCTACCGCTACGAGTTTTTTCATACATTTTAGAAAAGAACCTACCACCATTTTTTAAGTTTGCCTGGAAACCGAGCAATGCAGCAAATGGTTCGGAAGAGCCTAATTCACGGGAATATAAAACCCTTCGGTAGTCAGGCTCATTTCTTTCGGCTTCCGCAAAAGATGCATTCCATTCTATTTTCAAACCTCCAATTTGGGGGAAATAATGATCGCCTGTTAGCTGACTCGAAAAAACCGATCGCGAAACAAACCTCAATGCTGTTTGTTGAATTTCAGAACCAGCATCGCTATACTGTGCTCCATTAAGTTCAGCTACTTCGTCATCGCTCGTCTGTGTAAACGTATTTTTAATACTTAATTTGTGCATATCGGAAATCTTGTAACTCAGATTAAACAATCCTCCCCAAAGAATTGAGTAAGTTGATTGAATGCCCTTGTAACTGAATCTTCTTTCGCCATTGGCCTCAAACTCATTTCTCTCAATTTCAGATGTATTGAAATTATTTTTATAAGAAAGTGAAGTTATAAAACCAAAATTTTGTCCTATCAAAGTGGTCCCATCGCCTAAAGAGATGGAAAAGTTATTGTTTATTGGTGCTTTTGTAGCTTTAGGTGCCCAATTGTTGTTTAAAGTTTTAGCATAATCATTTATTTGTTGAGAACTAAAACCATCTGCAAGATTTGATGGGAATGTTAAAGGCAGATTTCTCGTCCCATCGTCAATTCCTAACCAATCCTTCTTACCCCCTCTATAAGTTTTAAAGCTCTTTAGCGAGGTATTATTGTTGTATGAGGTCGAATAGTTTACACGAATGGTCAATTTGTTCGGAAAATCAACAGTACTAAGTTTTACCAAACCCCCAGAAAAATCACCAGGCACATCAGGAGTAAATGATTTAACAATTACAGTATTTTCTAAAAGATTAGTCGGAATTAAATCAAATGCAAAAGATTTTTTATCCGGTTCTGTCCCAGGAAGATTTGTGTTGTTAAGCAAGGCATTGCTATATCTTTCTGAAGTCCCTCTAACGTAGATGAATTTATTATCCACTAAGGTAACCCCAGTAACTCTTCTAAGAGCGTCGCTCGATGTTGCATCAGTAGACCTCTTAATTTGCTCAGCACTTATTCCATCACTAATTGATGAGTATTTTTTCTGTTGATTCAGCAATGCAGATTCATAGGAATTGTCTCTCTTTTCGATAACAACCACTTCATCAACAGAGATAGCTTCGGGAACTAATGCAGCATTAATCGCAATTGTTTTTTCAGAAATTACCTCCACACTTTTGATTTGAGTTTTAGAATAAGAGATATAAGTAATATTGAGATTATAAATTCCTACTGGGATATTATTTATCAAATAGTTACCCTCAATATCTGAGGCAGCTCCTAAATTAGTTCCTTCGAGGAGTACGTTTGCACCAATAATTCCCTCGCCTGTTTTTGAATCAATGATTCTTCCGGTAATGCTACCTTTCTCTTGACTAAAGAGAATGGTACGAAAAGTTAGAACTGTAATAAAAAGTAAAATTATGTTTTTCATTTTAATTCCTTTGGATTTTTCCTTCGACGAGTCAAAATTACATTCTTAATGTTAAGAGAATATTATCGGAGTGTTAAGAAATTATTAAGCATTATGAAGTTTGTAAGATCATTGAACTCAAAAAGCTGAATTTTGCAAAGCAGACTGATGATTATTCAAATAAATTGATTTACATATTTTTTATTGGCATTTTTAACAACATGAAAACTCAAACAAAATTATAAGCAATCGCCTAATTAGATTTGATGGCTGGGGTTTTTAAAGAATGTCTTCAGAGTTCTGAGTTGATTAGATTGATTCAAAAAATAATTCCAGTAAGAGAATTTTTTCATAACTATCACATATTTATCAAAGCATTTAGGATTTAATCATGCCCTCGTTCAGTCATTCATGGCTTCCATTTCTATATCTGTATGGTGTAGGAGGATTTTTCTTTGTAGCCGGATTGATCATAGTCCAAAAATCTAAAGGCTTATCCATAGAACGAAAATCTCACCGCAGGTGGAGAAGGATATTAATTTTCGGATTTTTCTACTATGTTTTCATTCATGCTGCTCTAATAATAGCTGCAATTTATTTATAAAATAATTTATGGAATCTTTACACGGACTTGGAACAGCAACAGATTGGATAGTAATGCTCGCTTACTTTCTCGGAGTCATGCTGTTTGGCAGTTACTTTGCAAAGTATAATCGGACAACTAATGATTTTTTCTTCGGTGGAAGACGTTTTGCATGGTGGCTTATATCTGTTTCTATACTCACAACCGGTATCGGAAGCTACAGTTTTGTAAAATATTCTGCTAAAGGTTTTGAGTATGGTATTTCTTCTACAATGACATACATGAATGATTGGTTCTTCATGCCGTTTTTTCTTTTTGGCTGGCTGCCTATAGTTATTTACACAAAAATCAAATCCATTCCTGAATATTTTGAAAGAAGATTTAGTCCTACCGTTAGATTAATTGCAACCATATTCCAATTGTTATATATGATTGGTTATCTCGGAATTGGATTACTGACACTTGGCAAAGTATTCACTCCGTTATTACCCGAAGCTTTTCACATCATGGGTCTTACGATCCCTATTACATTGATGGGAGTTATCATAACAATAGCGGCCATTACCGGAGTTTATACCACATTTGGAGGACAAACAGCAGTTATATTAACAGATTTTTTACAGGGTGGAATACTGCTTGTTGCAGGTGTGTTAGTCTTCTTTATTGGAGTCAGCTACGTTGGCGGGTTCAGCAGTTTTTGGCACTTGCTCCCTGTTGAGTGGAGATTACCTTTAGCCGATTTTAATAAACCACCGGATTTCAATTTTGTTGGAATTTTCTGGCAAGATGGTGTTGCAGGTTCAGTCGGATTTTTATTTATGAATATGGGTTTACTAATGCGTTTTATGTCAGCAAAAAGCGTTGATGAAGGTCGAAAAGCTGCTGCATTTAATGTTTTATTTATGCTTCCTATTTCTGCGCTTGTTGTCGGAAGTGCTGGTTGGATTGGAAAGGCATTACTTCAAATGAATCCTTCGCCACTTAATGCAAACGTAAATCCTGATGAGGTTTTTATTGCGGTCACTCATATAATAGCAAGCAAAGGAATTTTTGGTTTTATACTTGCGGCACTAACTGCAACTCTCCTTTCAACTGTAGATTCATTAATCAATGCTATTGCTGCTGTGTATATTAATGATGTTCACGGACCAATTAAAAAGCTACTTAAAAGTAAATTGTTTTCAGAAGAGGAAGAAACGAAAAAGGATCTAAGTGCAGCAAGATGGGCTTCAATATTCATAACGGGATTAGGAGTTATTGCCACAATTCCATTTAATCAATATCCCACAGTATATCAAGCGCACGGGTATTTTCATGCTACCCTAACTCCCCCACTTGTAACAGCTATCTTTTTGGGAGTATTCTGGAGGAAGTTTACACCTGCTGGCGTACTTGCAACTTTCCTTGGCGGATCATCTCTTATGATATTAGGAGCGAATTATCCTAATGCATTAATTACACCCGTAGCACATGGCACTCCCTTCGAACCAGTTCATCCATACACATATATCAGCGCATTATATAATACAATTGTGTGTTTGGCTGTGGGAATAATAGTAACTTATTTGCAACCTTTAATTATCAAATTTTCTAATGCCATAAGAAAAAATGAAAACCATAGAAATATAATGATAAGTGCAAATGTGCTCATTGCCGTAATTCTAATTATGGTTTGGTTAAACGTTGGTACATTACTGTCTCTCCTGATTGCAATTCTATTGTTGATTTTTTTAGTTTCAGTTTCAGCTGTTTATTTCATTAAGTTCGACCCAGATGCTCACCTTGAAGGGTTGACTATTTGGTCAATAAAACGTGCTAAGGAATTATTCAAGGGAAGTAAAATAAATGAAAAAGACGGAAAAAAAGTTTATGTCATGTGGCAATTAAGAAATGATAATGATGATGTAGTAAATCTCTCAAGAGAAGATATGAAGGAAATGTGTGCTGAACCAGGAGATATGGTTTATTTGTGTGATGCTAGAAAATATCTTGGAGGATTAAAATCTGTTCACACTCGCATTGGGCAACCGCATGGCAATAAAGGATTGGTTTATATAAGCAAGGAACATGAGTTAAGTGCAATTTTCCAGAAAGATAAAAAGCTGTACGCTGAAAAAGAAATGTAAGTCGTAGTTAAACTATAATTACTTCTCTATCTGCACTTTGTTATTCTTTTTGTTCACATCGGGTATTTGTACATTGCCCAAAATAATTTTATCAAACTCACCGGGGTTATCTAATTTAATTTTTACAATTTTGTTTCCTGACATCCAAACATCAGCAGTATTATAAATTTCTTTTACCAATACTATGTCCTTCATTAAAGAGACCTTTATTGGAGTTGGAATGTTTCCAGCTTTTTCTATTTCAACCTCAAGTAAATTATTTTTTAGATTGTATGATTTAATAGCTAAATCAGGATATCCTTTCTCATAGAACCATGGCTTCCAATACCAGGATAAATTCATGTCCAAATAATTTTCAAAGCAATTAAAAAAGTCATTTGGTACTGGATGCTTACCATTCCAACGGCGTATATATTCTTGTAATGCTTTGCGGAACTTATCTTTTCCTAAGAAATCTTGAAGATAATAGTAAGCAATTCCAGGCCTTGAATAAGAGGCAACTCGATAAGTTGGACTTCGTAACAAAATTGAGGGAATTATTGAGGGCATTTCCATTTCCTTACCTGCAAGTGCCTCATAACTTTTTACATTTCTACCAAGAGGATCATTCCCCTGAACTTGCGATTGAAATTTCATTGGAAGCATAACTGCCATTCCTTCATCCATCCAAGCATATTTCTTTTCGTTTATTCCCATATAGAAAGGGAAATATGTGTGTGCTGCTTCGTGAGAGGTTAAACCAACTGTACCTGCTTCAGTTGTATTTGACTCATCATTTATAATCATAGGAAATTCCATTCCACCGCCACCATTAAAAACTGTGAATGAAGGATAAGGAAATGGAACACCAGGAAGATCGGTCGAAAAATATTCTAGCGCTTCTTGGGCAATTCGGGCAACCTCATAAAAATCTTTTGAGTCAGGATTGTAAGCGGCTGAGACAAAAACATTTCGACCAGAATCTTTGTCATGCTTAAAACTAACTCCATCCCACAAAAAATGATTGCTGCAACCAAAAGTGAAATCTGTAACATAATCAGCTTTAAAATGCCATGTATTTGCTTCCTTACCAGATAACAGAACTTTTCCTGATGTGTAATCCTCATTAGAAATTATGTTTACAACGCGGTTGGAGTTGCGTGCCTCTTCAAATTTTTGAAATATTGATTCACTAAATATTTCCTTGGCATTTTGTAAAGTGCCGGTAGCCCAAACAAGAAATTTATCTGAAACTTGAATCTCAACATCATAATTGTTGAAATCATTATACATTTCTTGTTCACCATTAAAATCAATTTTATCCCATCCATCAATGTCGTCATAAACAGCAATTTGTGGGTACCAATAAGCAATGAGGAATGTTGTAGAATCGTAAATACCGGTTCTTATGGGCCGTCCTTTGGGAATAGGATATTTCCAATCTATTGTGATCGCAGCTTTTGAATTTGGAAAAATCTTTTTATCCAATTTGATGATCAAGTTAGTATTCGTGAATTCAGCAATTAACTGATTTTCGAGATTTATAAGCTGATTGTCAATTTCTATTTTTTTAATTTTAACTCCATCAGTAATCGACTCTTGCGAAATCTGAAAGTTTCTTGCCGTGTTACTTTTGTAAAAGTTTTGATAAAGACGAATTACTAACTCACCCAATGAATCGGGGCTATTATTGCAATAAGTGATTGTTTCGCTTCCTTCGATAAATTTTTCAAAGGGGTCAAGTTTAATTGCTATTTTATAATCAGATGAATTTTGCCAATAATTTTCGCCTGGTTTACCATCCATTGATCGGGTTTTATTCTCAAATGCTTTCTGAATATTAAGCGGAATGAATTCATCTTGAGCAATTATGGAATTTGATATTGTTAAGATTGTGATGAAGAATATTTTTTTCATATCACTCTTTGATTTATAATTTTTACTGATCAAACAAATTTTGATTTGAATTTGATTTGTCTCTCTTTTTACCAAATCTTTCATAAGCAAGGTGGGTCACTTCTCTTCCTCTTGGAGTTCGCTGAATATATCCCTGCTGAATTAAAAACGGCTCATAGACTTCTTCGATTGTTCCCGGATCCTCATTTACAGATACCGCCAGTGTATTTAAACCAACAGGTCCACCTCTATATTTTTCTATGATAGCCAGAATTATGTCTTTGTCCATTTGATCGAGACCATACTCGTCAACTTCCAATGCGAGTAATGCTTTTTTTGATACTTCAATATCTATCTGCTTCTTATCTTCAAAATCTGCAAAGTCGCGAGTACGCCTTAGCAAGCGATTTGCAATTCTCGGAGTTCCTCTCGATCGCTTTGCAATTTCATAAGAAGCATCACCGCTAATTTTTTGATTTAGAATTTTTGATGAACGCTGCACAATTCCGTTAAGAGTATCTGCTTCATAATAATCGAGACGAAATTTTATTCCGAATCTATCTCTTAGTGGAGATGATAACATCCCTGCTCGTGTTGTTGCACCAACCAAAGTATATTTTGGTAAACTTATTTGAACTGTGCGTGCATTTGGTCCACTGTCAATCATTATATCAAGTTTGTAATCCTCCATCGCAGAATATAGGTACTCTTCCACAACAGGGCTTAAGCGATGTATTTCATCAATAAACAAAACTGATTTTTCTTCCAGGTTGGTTAACAATCCTGCAAGATCACCCGGCTTTTCCAAAACAGGTCCAGAAGTGATTTTTAGTTTAACACCCAACTCATTAGCAATGATGTGAGCTAGAGTTGTTTTGCCTAAACCCGGAGGTCCCGTTAGCAATACGTGATCGAGAGCTTCTCCCCTTTTCTTAGCTGCCGAAATAAAAATGTTAAGATTTTCAGTTATACTTTTTTGTCCATCAAATTCAGAAATAAATTTTGGACGAATTGATTGTTCAAACTTTTTTTCTTCTTCGGTTAATTCCGGATTCGTATTTGTGGATTTTCTCATCTTATTTTACTATTAAGTGATTATTTCTCTATTTCTAATTTTCAAACGATGAATTACAACTACCATCAATGTCATTGTACCAATCATTAATAATGCTGAACCCATAGTATTCCAAACATCTAATTTTTTGTCTAATAAAATTACTAAACCTGGTGTCCAGGCACTGCCATACAAAATTACCAGATGAACAACGTAAATTAGCAAAGTATTTCTTCCAATAAGCACAAGCAGTTTGGGAATGCTATTCATCCTAAGAGAAATAAATGACACAACTGAATTCAGCACTAAAACAAATCCGACACGAAGACAAAGCAATCCAATAGAATCTGCCCAATATTTTATTGTTACACTTTCAGAAATAAGTTCTATTGATTTCAGCACAGCAAATCCAAATAATAATAGTGTCCCCCACACAGCTAACTTCAAACTAAATTTTGTACTTTTAAAGATTGCAGGATTTCGCGCCAAATAACTGCCAAGCATTGCGCCGCAAAATAAATAACCAACCCACGGGAAAAGCGGAAAGAGTGAACCATGCTTTTGGTAAAAGTATCCAGCAATAGGGATTGACATATAATTCTCCCACGGAATTTCTGCCGCTATAGGCCAAAGAATAAAAAAGAAAAGAGCAGCTAAAGAAAATACCAAGTTATCTTTGTTACCAAGTTTCTCCGAGATAAAAGCAAACAAAAGAATAAAGAGAATTCCAAATCCTATTAGCTGCAAAACATCAACAGCAAAAAATGTAACCCACTGAGCAGGGGTAACTTCGGTGAAATCTATAATGTTGAAGGAAGGGAACCGAATTAAGTATCCTAAACTAACCAACAAAAAAAATCTAAATACACCTTTTTTTACGCGTGGATTTTTTAGGAATGGTTCTCTTGCTAATCTTAATAAGTAAGTAAAAACTGTACCCGAAGTAAAAAGAAAAATTGGAGCAGTCATTCCTCTCATAAAAAACCAAGTGGAGAAAAAAAAGGAATCCAAATTTCTGTAATCGTTAGAGAGCATTACATCAACTGTGTGTCCTTGCACCATCTGAAGAACAGCGAATGCGCGAAGTAAATCAATAAAAATTATTCTGTTCTTCTTTGAACTTAATGTCATCTAATTACAATCAAATCCATTAATCATCTTGGGGAAAATAAGAATTCAAGTGAATAAAGAGAAATGATTATTAGGGTATCGATTGGAAATAAAAAAGCCCACCGTAACTGTGGGCTTTCAACAAAATAAGAATTTGATCTTACCTGATATTTATAGTTCTTGGTTTTACTCTATCATGTTTTGGCAGTTTTACAATAAGCTGTCCATTTTCAAACTTAGCTTCAATGCCTGTTTCATCAATGCTGTTTGAAATATTAAACTTCCTGTAGTAGTTGCCAATTTCATTTTCGTTAAGAATATAATTTTTCTTAACCGCTTCAGAGAAGTTTATTCTTCCGAAAATTGCCAGAGATGTGTCCTCAAGCCTGATCTGAATATTCTCTCTTGAAACACCAGGCATATTAGCAGTTAAAACAAATTCATCTTCAGTTTCGTAGATGTCAGTCAATGGCGCAAGAAAAGTTTCCTTTTCAAGAATTTCATCAATTGATGAATGCTCGGATTCCTTGACTGAGACAAGATCTTTATTACTATTTTCGTTATTCATATTAACCTCTATTTTTTATAATTGTCTTATTTAATTAATTATTGCTTTTTCTTGTTCTTTTCATTTTCGTCATCAACAACTTCATATGAAGCATCCTGCACTTCTTTCTCATCCTTCTTGGTTTGATCAGAAGTCTGTTGAGGACCACCAGCGTTCGTATTTTCGTGTGGAGCTTGTCCAGACGCACCAGCTTGTGCATACATTTCGGATGCTACTTCACTCCATATTTTGTTCAATGCTTCAGTTGCGGACTTAATTGCAGAAGTATTATTTGTCGCGATAGCATCTTCAACTTTTTTGATTTCAGCTTCAAGTTTTGACTTTGAAGCAGCTGACATCTTATCACCCATTTCTGTTATCTGCTTCTTTGTCTGAAACACTAAACTATCTGCTTGATTCTTTACCTCAACGGTTTCTTTCTTGGTTTTATCCTCAGCTGCATGTTCGGAAGCATCTCGTTTCATCTTTTCAACCTCTTCTTTGGATAATCCGCTTGAGGATGTGATTCGAATACTTTGCTCTTTGCTTGTTGCTTTGTCTTTTGCTGCAACATGCAAGATACCATTCGAATCAATGTCAAAAGTAACTTCGATTTGAGGAACACCACGAGGTGCCGGTGGAATTCCATCCAAATGAAATCTTCCAAGTGTTCTATTATCAGCAGCCATTGGTCTTTCACCTTGCAGAACATTAATTTCTACAGAAGGTTGACTGTCGGAAGCAGTTGAAAATACTTCGCTCTTTTTAGTTGGAATAGTAGTATTTGCATCAATCAATTTTGTCATTACACCGCCAAGAGTTTCAATTCCAAGTGAGAGCGGAGTAACATCAAGTAAAAGGACATCCTTTACATCGCCGGTTAAAACGCCGCCTTGAATAGCTGCACCTACTGCGACAACCTCATCCGGATTTACACCTTTGTGTGGTTCTTTACCAAAAATACTTTTCACTAATTCTTGAACCATTGGAATTCTTGTAGAACCGCCGACAAGAATTACTTCATCTATTTCTTTAGAAGAATATCCAGAATCTCTTAATGCAGTTTCGCATGGAATTTTTGTTCGATTAACCAAGTCATCAATTAATTGTTCGAGCTTCGCACGTGATAAAGAAATATTTAAATGTTTAGGTCCGTCTTGAGTAGCGGTTATAAATGGAAGATTAACATCTGTTGAAACCGATGATGATAGTTCTACCTTAGCTTTTTCAGCGGCTTCCTTTAATCTTTGTAAAGCCATAGGATCTTTCCGTAAGTCAATTCCCTCACTTTTCTTGAATTCATCAGCAAGATAGTCAACTATTCTTTGATCAAAGTCATCGCCGCCAAGGTGTCCATCACCATTAGTCGATTTTACTTCAAATACACCATCACCGAGTTCGAGAATTGAAATATCGAAAGTTCCGCCACCAAGATCATAGATAGCTACTTTATGATATTTTTCTTTTTTATCTAAACCATATGCTAACGCAGCAGCAGTTGGTTCATTGATGATTCGTCTAACATTCAACCCAGCTATTTCACCGGCATCCTTTGTAGCTTGTCTCTGCGAATCATTAAAGTATGCTGGAACTGTGATTACTGCATCAGTAACAGGCTGCCCCAAATAATCTTCAGCAGTTTTTTTCATTTTCTGCAAAATCATCGCACTGATTTCAGGTGGAGAATAAACACGATCACTAATTTTCACCCTAGCAGAATTACCATCACCTGAAATAACTTCATAAGGAACCTTAGTTCGTTCATCACTAACTTCGTTTATAAATCTCCCCATAAACCTTTTAATTGAGAAGACTGTGTTTTTAGGATTTGTAATTGCCTGTCTCTTTGCGGGTTGGCCAACTAATCTTTCACCAGTCTTTGTAAAGCCAACGATAGATGGAGTTGTTCTACCGCCTTCTGAATTTGGTATTACGACTGGATCATTCCCTTCCATCACAGCAACACAAGAGTTTGTAGTACCGAGATCTATTCCTATAATTTTACCCATTATAATTTTCTCCTTTATTTCAAATATTTATTAAATAAACGCAGTAACTCATTTAACGTAAATCTGTTTTTCTTTTACTGCTTTGTGAGAAGCTTTACCAATTGCAATTTTAAGTACGCCATTTTCAAACTCTGCACTTGTTAAGTCGGGATTTGCTTCCTCATGTAATGTAAAAGAACGTTTGAATGATCCGTAAATTCTTTCGTTTCGAATCAAAGTTTTTTGCTTTTTGTCGTCGCTTAATTTTTTCTCGCCCTTAATGGTTAAAATATTATCTTCGAATGTAATATTTAGCTCTTCCTTTTTTATTCCCGGAATCTCAGCTTCGAAATAAATATTTTTTTCATCTTCGGAAATATCTATCTTTGGAAAAGGGGAATTATTTACATCAAAACTTGATGGGAATTCTCCAAAGAATCGGTGGACTTTATCTCCCAATAGATCAAAATTTCTTAAGGGTTCAAATTTTATTAAGGTCATGATTGTATCTCCATAGTTAATAATTTATTAATTGTTTGCATTCATTTGATAATAATTATGCCATTGCTGAAATGTTAAAATTAGTGAAAAAATAGACCTTGAAATGTTTCTTTTTCAATTCAATTTGTTCAAGATGGCTTAGTATATGTCTGATTGGCAGAACTGCTAATAAAATAACTTAAGATTAGGTCAAAATAGCAGAGAATAGAATATTAATTTAAAAATATAATGAAAAAGCTTTTTAATTTCGATGACTTTGATATAAAATTAGATACTGAAACCATTGGCCGCAGTTTCATTTATAGTGAAGAAATTGATTCAACCAATGCGTATTTAAATAAACCTAGTTCAGAAAAACTACCAAACGGAACAGTTCTTTTAGCTGAGTACCAGACGCAAGGACGAGGAAGAAAAGATCGAGTATGGCAAAGTCAAACAGGACTGAATCTAACATTTTCTATTCTTCTAAATAATAAAAGACTTTTGCCAGAAAATTTAAATCTCTTGAATTTTACATCAGCACTTGCAATTGCTTTTGTACTTGAAAATAATTATCAGCTAAAGCCAAATTTAAAATGGCCGAATGATGTTTTAATAAATTCTAAAAAAACTGCAGGTATTTTACTAGAATCAATTTTTGAAGGAGCTAAGGTAAAGCAACTTGTAATCGGAATTGGAATAAATGTTAACCAAGGCATTTTCCCGACAAAATTTATTTATCCGCCGACATCGCTAAAAAATGAATTAGGAAAGAGTGTAAATCGTGAAAAACTTCTCGCTGAAATACTTAATTCATTCGAGGAATTGCTTATCAAAAAGAACAAGAATGCTTTGCTTAATGAATGGAGAGAACGATGTGATATGATTGGTAAGCGAATCACAATTGTTGATAATGAAACAACAAAAGACGGAATATTTGAAGATATTGATGAGAATGGTTTTCTAATTTTAAAAGCTAAAAACAAAACAGAAGCAATTCACTTTGGAGACATAAGCGTAAGATAGCAACATGGTCTGCCTATCGGAAAAATTCATGTCTATTAAGATATTAATAATTTAAGAACCTCACATAAGCAGATTTAAAATGTTAGCAAGAGTTTCTTTCATATCCTTTCTGGAAACAATAACATCAACAAAGCCATGGTCCAGCAGAAATTCAGATCGCTGAAAACCTTCTGGTAGATCCTTTCCTATAGTTTGCCGGATTACTCTTGGCCCAGCAAATCCAATTAACGCTTGTGGTTCGGCAATGTTAATGTCCCCAAGCATTGCATAACTTGCTGTTGTTCCTCCGGTAGTTGGGTCTGTAACGATTGAGATATATGGAATTTTTGCTTCTGCTAATCGAGCTAAACGCGAGCTGGTTTTTGCCATTTGCATTAGAGAGAAAGCACCTTCCATCATTCTTGCACCACCGCTGGCTGAAATAATAACAAGCGGAATTTTATTTTTATATGCAATATCACTTAATCGCGCTATTTTTTCTCCTACAACCGAACCCATACTTCCACCGATGAACTTAAAGTCCATACAACCAAAAGCAATATCTTGTTTATTAAGCTTACCCGTACCTGTCCGGATTGCATCGTACAATCCCAATTTTTTAATTGTATCATTAATTCGACTGGAATACTTCTTCGTATCAACAAATTCGAGAGGATCAGCTGAACGCATTTTCTTATCAGTCTCTTTAAATGATCCTTCATCTAAAATTATTTTTATGTATTCATCACTCCCAATCCTGAAATGATAATTACATTTTGAACACATCCAATAATTTATCTCAAGCTGCTTCTTATGGATAATCTCGTTGCAGCTGGGACACTTTTCCCACAATCCATCAGGTAACTCTTTTTTAAGAGTATCGGGTGAAATATTTTCTTTGGATCGTTTAAACCAGGCCATTAGTTGCTTGCTTTATTTACTTCCGCATAAATTGTAATTACTTTATTTGGTTCTTCAGGATCATTAGAAGTTATTGTTATTGTGCGGCTCATTCTCCCTTGTCTATTTTTAGTGTCCAGATCTATTTTGATAGTTGCTTCCTTACCATATTCAATTTTCTTAGTGCTAATTTGTGCCACAGTACAGCCACAAGAAGTTTTAATATCACTTATATCCAGCGTCGCTCTTCCATTATTCATTATTTTGAATGTATGGGTTACAATTCCCCCTTCTTTCACTATTCCGAAATCATATTGTGTTTCTGGTAAAAATATTTTCGGTTGCTTCTCGGTATTTGTGGAATTTCCAGGTGCTAATACATTTCCACTTAACTTAAGTCTAACTTCTTGATTTGATGAATCGTTGGTCACAACATATACGAATTTTTGTTGTGCCCCGAGCCTGCCAGTGGAATTGAACGAGACCATGATTGAAGTTGATTCGCCTGGTTTCAATTCAGATTTTTCTGGTTTTGCTGCCGTACATCCGCATGAAGCTCTAACATCTGAAATTTTCAACAAGTCACCCCCGGTATTCGTTAAAGAGTAATTGTGATCAACAATTTGTCCTTGCTCAACATTTCCAAAATCAAATTCCGTAGCTTGAAAGGTAGCTTTTGGTCCAATTACTTGAGCTATAGAAACTGTAAGGCTTATTAGCGAGAAAATTATAATTTGCCTAATCATATTATTTTTCCTTTACTATAAAATTCTTAAGATAATTGGGTTCTAAAAAATCAAAATCGGATATTAGTTTATCTTGACCATTGTCATAAGCCCATTGAGCAACATATTTTGGACTTGGAAAGCTGATAGGAATAACATTTTTAACATGAAAATTATTGAATGAGGCATTTCCATAAACCAAGCAATTTACATTATTTAAAATATTATCTGTTAGTTTCACTATCTGCAAATCCTGTACAAATATATAACTATTAGCTCTAACTTGAAACTTAGCAAAATAAACCTCTTCAGAATTCACGTAATTTGCAATAATGAATTCTGTACCATTATCCAACTGGTTTGATAATTGAAACGCAAGCGCTTCAAAAGTCGGCACTGGAACAATAGGCAATGATGCACCGCAGGCCAAACCTTTGGCGGCAGACATACCAATCCGTAAACCTGTAAAAGACCCGGGTCCAGCAGAGACCGCAACAACCTTTAAGTCACTTAATTTTATTCCAGCAACTTTAATTACAGAATTGACAACCTCAAATACCTTTTCCGAGTGGGCATATTTTTGGCAAATGCACATTTCATAAAATTTTTCTTTATCAAAGTACACACAAGCACCACATCCACTTTGCGATGTTTCTATTGCCAATATTGGAAGTTTATCAATCATATTTCCTAATAAAAATTTCTCTGCTGTTGTTCGAAATGATTTTAAAATTTATCTCGATTCTTCTTTGCGGCAACACGTGGGGGAATAATTTTCCCCATTCAATAAATATAATTGCGTTCTTTTCATTAAAGTAATCATCAAGCCCTATATCGAAAAGTTCTTTTATTGAATGTAACCTGTAAAAATCAATATGATAGAACCGATAAGAACTTTTATATTCGTTTACAATCGAAAAAGACGGACTGTTAACCCAGTTTATTCCAAAATTCAATAATGTTTTTTTAACAAAAAAAGTTTTACCTGCTCCTAACTCTCCAGATAAGACTATAACTTCGCCACCAACTAATTCTTTTGCGAATTGATTTGCTATTTTTTCAGTTTGTTCTTCAGAGTTTAAAACTACTCTAAAAGGAAATTCCATTTTATTTTGATTCTAAGGTAATAATCGGCAGTAACATTTCATCCAAAGATATTCCACCATGTTGAAATGTATCTTTATAGTATGTTAAATATTTATGATACTCAGTTGGATAGACAAAATAAAAATCTTCTTTTGCAATAATATAATTTATTGTAACGCCTCGCTTTGGAAGTTTATAATCTCCAGCGTTTTTTACATATATGGCATGCTTATCTTCAACTTTGAGATTTCTTCCATATTTAAAACGTAAATTTGACGATGCTTCCCTATCTCCCAAAACCTTTGCACCGCGTAAAGCTCTTACACTTCCATGATCAGTTGTGATAATTATACGTGATTTCTTAAGGTTAGATAAAGATTTTAAGGTTGATAACAATGAGGAGTGCATAAACCAACTATTTGTTAGTGAGCGATAAGCAGATTCATCCGGAGCAATTTCCTTTAAAATATCTGAATCTGATCTGCCATGAGCAATCATATCCAAAAAATTTACCACTACTGCTGTAAGATGCGTATTTTGATAAGACAAAATATTTTGTTCAAAATTTCTTCCTACTTCCGGATCAATAATTTTAAGGTACTTCAAATCATTTTTAAGCTTAAATCTTTTTCTGTCTAAGAAAAGCTGCAGCAATTCCTTTTCATATTTATTCATACTATTTTCATCGTCATCGCCACTTTGCCATAATTGAGGATAATATTTTTCTATTTCTGATGGGAACAAACCTCCAAAAAGAGAATTACGTGCGTAAGGTGTTGCGGTAGGTAAAATTGAATAGTAGTAACTTTTGTCTATTCTGAAATAATCTGTCAAATGTTTTTCCATCACCAGCCATTGATCTAAACGGAGGCAATCCAATACGAAGAAAAAAACATTATCATGATTTTTAATTTCTTCGAGAACATATTTGTTCAATATATCAACTGTAAGTGTAGGTTTGTCATAATCATTAGAAGCATTTATCCAATTACGATAGTTGCTCTCAACAAACTTAGAGAATTCTTTATTGGCTTCCCGTTTTTGATCTATAAATGTTTGGCGCAAACCAATTTCAGGATGAACATCAAGTTCCAAATCCCAGTTAACCAACTTAAGATAGATTTCAATCCATTCGTCAGCATTTAAATTTTGCAACATAGCCTGAGAAATTTGGTTGAAGTCTTGCAAATAATCTTTTGCTGCATATTCGCTGGTTATTTTTTTCCCTTCAAGTATTTTTTTGCAAACCAGCAAAACTTGACTTGGATTAACAGGCTTTGTGAGGTAATCTGTTATCTTGAAGCCAATTGCCTCATTCATCAAACTTTCTTCTTCATTCTTAGTAACCATTACTACCGGTATGTTTGCATTGTGTTCTTTAATCTGCGCAAGAGTCTCTAATCCTCCCATTCCTGCCATCATTTCATCAAGAAAAATCAAATCATATTCATTTTCTTTAATTGATGAAACTGCATCTTCGCCGTTTGTAACCGTGTCAACAAGAAATCCTTTTTCAGACAAAAAGATAACATGCGATCGTAAAAGTTCGATCTCATCATCAACCCATAATATTCTTTTTTGTTTTGTCATGGTACTTTCTTAATTAGATTTATTAATAATCAAAATAACTGAGAGTCATAAATACAAAGAAATCACTTTCATTGAAAATAAATCATTGCTGAATGGCAATATGAACATCTAATCCTGCTTCATTTGTTGTAGTGGGAGGAATTCTTGCAGCACCTTCTGGTTCGACCGATGTTCGGCGATAAAAAATAGATAAAGTGACTTTTGAACTAATCGTATATTTTATTCTTGGCTCCAAAGATGTTCTAATTGTGCCATCCTTTGGTGTTCCATCTTCAATAAAATTAGTCATATCATATATTACAGTTGAGTTTTTAGCACTACTATAGGAAAAACTGAACTCAATATCATTCTTCAGAGAAATTCCAAACAACGGCAATTCAAATCCACTCTTTGAATACCCTGCTGTAATTCCTATATCTTTCGTGAATGTTTCGGTTATATTTCTGGTTGAACTTCCCAAATCATAGCTTGTTCTCGTACCATACTTAAAACTGCTAATAAGGTTTCCGCCCCAAAGATCAGCAAAAGTAAAATTCAACTGTGCTAATGGTGCAAATGCATAATCAATTCGTTGAGTTAAAACCTCCTTATTTCCATCGGGAGTAAGCTTCCACCCCTCTGTATAACCGGATTTGTACTCATGCTGCAGACTAACTCTTTTGGCAAACGCTTTGAAAATAAAAAACGATTCTAAACCATCCCAGGATAATCTCCAGTTAGGACGCGGGACATATTTTATAAAGTCCTTTAAAAATCCAAACTTTGCAAAAATCGGAAAACTTTCGAAACCTTCCACAAATGCGCCAGATAAACTTTCTCTTGGATTTGGTGAATCAGGGTCGTACAATTCATTTACTTGCTTAATTCCACTTTTAAATACGCTTAAGAAAAGTGAAGGCGGAAAAGACAAGAATGATCTATCAATCGTACCTGTGGATGTAATATTTGTTACAGTAGTTCTTCCGTATTGATCTGATTGCAAATTTGTACTTTTATTAATTGTCCAGCCGACTCTCCAGTTCAGATCAATTCTTGCACCTTCCCAAAGCGGGCGCGAAGTCTTAAAATCAAAACTATTTTTTTGTGAGAAAACATCTTGTAGATTTCCATTTGCAGCACGGGGACCAATGTCGTCATCCAATCCAAGCATAAAGCTTCGAGAGGGTCCATTATATGAATTGTAGGATAATCCCCAGAAATTATAAAACCCAGAACCCTTGCCTGCTATACCCGACTTAGAAACACTGTTATCACTTGAAAAATTAAAATTGATTGTTTCGTAGTCAAACAGAACAACTTTGACAAATGTTTTTAAAAAATTAAGAGCATTCGTCACAATTGATTTCTTCGGTATTCCACTTGTCGAATCCCCTACCATTGAGGAATCTGTAACTAAAGCCGTAAGCGAATCTGATTTGATTTTGTTTTGTTCATTTGTCGGTTGATTAATTTTATTTTGATCATCAATAACTCGCTCTCTTCCTCTTGTTCGGGTAGTAGTAGTTGTTGTTGTAGGTGGCTGCTGCTGTTTATCATCAGTTGCTTCCTGAAAAAGCGGTTGCATAAGTGCTTTCAATTTAAGAGTGAGGGATGCAGAGACTTTGTTGGAAAATCCTGCTCCCCTTCCTAAAATTTCTTGCCTAAAATCATTACTCCACGAATAACTCGAAGAATAACCCGTTGTAACAGTAAAATATTTATTAATATCCCACAAAGAAGGAAGACGCGGTGAAGTTCTTAGATCAAATGATTGCTGATATTGATAATCTTTACCAAAAAATGTTCCTGAAAATATTTCACTCCAAATGTCTCCTTCGGTTCTTTGCCTTCCATACTGATCTGTTTCTATATACGCAAGGGATGAATTTACATTAACATTGTAACTCGTACTTAGGTTAAGCAACCCACCTTCTGTTACTTTCCAGGAGAGATTAAAACCTCTGGAGGATGTAAAATCACGCGAAATGATCTCTTGTGCATCAAGATTATTTTGCGGACGTGATACATTCACTGTTCTGTTTCTTTTTGCTGTTAAATTAAGCGAAAAATTTTGCGGCGTGAAATACACTTTAGTATTTCTGTAATCTACGAGCAAAGATAATATTGAACCTATAAATGGAATATTTGCTGGATAAAAGAAATAATCCGGACTAAGATTCAGCCCATAGCTCAAATTAGCATTCCATATCCAACTTTTATTGCTCATTATAGTTGGGCTTCGGCTAAATGCTTTATTGTAGTTAAAACCCATCGTTATAGAGTTGAATGAATCTCTTATAAACCAAAGTTGAGTTGGTATTTTTATTTTAATATTTGATAGCGACCACGAATCAGAAACATTAATTGTCTGCGATTCGGAAATTAGTTGTTCAGGAGTTTTTCTCGTAGTACGTGAAGAATCGCTTTCATAGCTTCTAAGTTGTTGCGCCGCTTCATCAACTTTAACATCAGTTCCCGGAAGGTAAAGTGGTTTTCCAACTGACTCCGAGTGAGAGTAGTTTAGTTTGAGGTTACTCTCGGGCAAGTTGATAGGGAGCAGTTTTAAAATATCAAGGTCTGCTGAGGTCGCCCAAGTTCTTGTCTCTACACGTGAACCAAACCTATCAGCAAGCCGATGAAAATACGGATCAGTATGGCTTACGTTAAAGTTAACCGAAAGTAAATCAGCCATTCTAATTGATGCAGCTACACTATAAGCCCACCCCGGTGTATTTTCCGCACCGATTACACGTAGTTCGTTTATCCATACTTCTCCTGATATGTTTCCTATCGAATTAGGATTGGTAGTGTTATATACGCCAACCATTAAAAATTTTACTTGAGTTAAAGTTGGAACTCCTTTAACTATATAAAAATGACCAGGTAATCCTTCAACTGGAATTTTAACCGATTGTGTAATAGAATCCCTCGCTTGCTTAATTGAAGTGAGCTCTGAAAAAATTATTTTAATTTCATTCCAACCAGGTCTGACGGGTTGACGGTATTCATAATAATTATTTGAGTCAGTGCCGAATCTAAAATAAACTTCTGCGTTATAATTTTCATCTAACGATGAAACTGAATGTGGCCCAGCGTTTTTATCTCCATGAACAAAAAGTTTCATCTCTTTATAATTAAAAACATCGATTGGTCGAGGAAGAATATACTTTACAGTTTCGCGGTATTCTCCATCTCTTAATTCTTGGATAATGAGATTAAGTGATTGCTCATTCCCAAATACTTGTTCGTCCGGTTTAGTTCTGTCTCTTTCCTGAGTAACACCAGGAGGAATTTCATAATTTGGATTATCTTCAAAACTTATAACTGAAACTGATAATACCGTATCTTGCGGTAACACCTTTTGCCACTGGTTTCCAACAAGATTGAATTCTGCAAATCGAAGATGCACTTGCTCATTCACCCCGGTTATAAAAAATCTGATTGCTTCAACCGTAGTTAAGCTTGGTTCCCCTACCTTAACAAGGGTATCCTTCAAGGGAATCCTATAAAGATACCAACCTGCATTATCACCACCGCCAGCAATAAATTTATTTGTTTGAGAGCTTGTGTCTAAAGGTATTTCATATCTGAAAAAGCTATTAATTAAATTTATGTTTCCATTTCTATTCAAATCTTCTGTATCAGGAAGCCGCCCTATGTCACTCAAAATTGCATTACCCTGAGTACCATTAATATTAAAATAATTTGTACTTGATGGAGTATAACTAAAATTATCTCCGCTGGGGTCAGCAGCAGAACTTCCATATTTCGCTCTTTCTTCATCATCATTCAAGCCATCTATTCCAGTATCTTCTTTTCCATCAACATCAATCGCATCGTTTCCATCTTTATCCTCGGTATCGAGTTTTCTGTTTGGTATAACATCTTCACTGATTCTTCCGATATCAATATATGCTTTTGAATTTGGAGGAGCATTTTCAATTTTCAACCAGAACTCTATGAACTCAACATTTTCCTCTACAAGATTACTTGCAGTGGACGAAAGTAATTTCATGAATCCACCCCAATTTTTGTTGCGATCCTGCAATCTTGGTGCATAATTATATGTTCCTTGTGTATCCGGAAGAAAAATATAATCCATTACAGTAACATTATCATCCTGTTTGGATACTTGTCTACGACTTCCCCAAATGTCCTGCACACGAACGTTTGATGGTGTAACGGTGTACCAAAAACTTTTGGCTTTATAATGCATTAACGACTCATCTGATGAATCCGGTAATGTAGGAAGCATTTCAGGCGGGCTTGCGTCTTTCCATGCTGTATAAGAAACACCAACAGTAATCGGTCTCTTTGCACCCTCAAAATCATCAATATAGGCAATGCTGTTTCCCTGATCGGAAGCAATTGTACTTT
>CAYMKU010000027.1:0-1360 GCA_964391015.1 uncultured Ignavibacteriaceae bacterium | reverse complement strand
TCAAAATCATCAATATAGGCAATGCTGTTTCCCTGATCGGAAGCAATTGTACTTTTTTTGGTGTTAGGATCGGGATTAATATAGGCAAACTCACCCTGTAAACTAAAGTTGGACATTTGTCTTGTTGAAATCACTTTATCTAAAAGTTTTGTGAGGAAAGGCAAATCCCCGCTCGTACTAAAATCTAAACCATAAATTGTGTTACTTAATGGTTCTTCACCTATTCGCACTTTATCGCTTAAAGTTTGCTGGTTAAGATTTAAAACTGAAAATCCTAATTTTGTTTTTTCTGAAAAATCAAAAACACCTCTTGCGCCAAGCAAAGTTTTAGATGCAAGCTGGAATAAATCATTTTGTTCATAGGTTATTTTCAAGTCTGCCCCAGGAACTAAAGCTGCATCATTCCGAATTGTCAATTGCCCTATGTTATAATCAACCACATAATCAGACCCTGCTGTTAATTCTCTGCCGCTTAATCTTACCCGAACTGAATTTTCAACAACATTAAACCCTAATTGATAAGTCGCACTTGCTTCTCCAGAGTATTTACCTACCATTATCCATTTATCCTTTACCTTTTGCTGTTGAGCGAAAGTATAAGTAGTATCATACACAGCTTGATATTTAAGTGAATCACTATTTAACAATGAAGTAGGAATATTGCGACCAAATGGTTCGAGTACCGGAAACATTATTTCCCCAGTTTGTGGAATAATTGTAATGTTGGTTCGCCAATCAAAAACATTATCGGGGTTTGGTTGATCTGCAGCATCATAATTATCAAAGCCAAAAGCATTTAACAATCTTACATTTCCCTGTGTGCCAGGTAACTCAACAACTGGATCTTGTCCTGAAATTTCATATTTAATTTGAAATTCAAATCCTTCCTTTTTAATGTTTCTTCCGCCAACCGGGTAAATATTCTTAAGCTGAAGTTTCCATGCTTGCGCAAAATTTCCACCTGGTTGAAGATTAGCCGGTTTAATTAATTTCAGAATTAATCTTTGTGAATCAGTTGTTGCGGTACTTATAAACTCCCCATAGAAACCATCGTCTTGTGAACCTGGTCCATTTTGAACCCTATAAGCAACGGCAATGATGTCATCCTTATTTATTTGCGTATTGAATGTTATAAAACCCGTGTACTCATTCAGATTATAATCATCACCCTTAGTTAATAGCCGGAATCTTCCACTTTCACTTTTTCCTGGAATAGGTAAAATATCTGAGCGCAAAGTAGTATCATACGGTGCTCCGGCAAGTCTCTCAGACAAATCAATAAATGCATTTGCTAATCTTTCTTTGGCTGGATCTTTCCCAATAGTTTGAATTGATTTCCAGACTTCGATATCAACTATTG
>CAYMKU010000026.1:0-55148 GCA_964391015.1 uncultured Ignavibacteriaceae bacterium | reverse complement strand
TTTTTCCAGCCGCCGTTTGATGTGAGTGCAAAAGAAGTTACTAAAAAACTGAAAGGCGAAATTCTTCCCAATAAGTATTTTATTTTCAGAAATAAGATGCGTTCCGTTCTTGCTTGCATTGATCAGGAAAAGGAAAAGCTTAGGAAGGTTGATAAGAATGTTATTTGCGGAATAAAACCAAGAAATGCTGAACAAACCTTTGCAGTTGATGCTCTGACAAATACCAATATTCCGCTTGTATCAATGACCGGTAAAGCCGGAACAGGCAAAACTCTTTTAGCGCTTGCAAGTGCGCTTCAGGTAAGGAAAAATTATCGGCAAATCTTTGTTGCGCGTCCAATTATCCCGCTAAGCAATAAAGATATAGGATTTTTACCAGGAGATGTTCAAAGCAAGATTGAACCATACATGCAGCCGTTGTGGGATAACCTGCGAGTTATTGAAGATCAGTTTGGCGAAAACGATAAACAACATCAGCAGATAAATAATCTTGTTAAGGATGAAAAGCTTGTAATCGAACCGCTGTCGTACATTCGCGGTAGAAGTTTACAGAGAATTTATTTCATTGTTGATGAAGCACAGAACTTAACTCCCCACGAAATAAAAACAATTATTACTCGTGTAGGACAAGGAACTAAGATAGTATTCACCGGCGATATCTATCAGATTGATCATCCTTATCTTGATTCCCAGTCAAATGGATTATCATATTTGATAGATCACTTTAAAGGTGAAAAACTTTATGCACACATCAACCTTGAAAAAGGGGAAAGATCTGAACTTGCTGAATTAGCTAGTAATCTTTTATGATAGTGGACTAAAGTCCGAGATATTTTTCCTTTACTATTTTAACCCCAGCCTTAAGGCTGGGGTTAGCGAATATCTTATAGTTTTGGCTTTAGCCCTGGATTTTAGAATATAGGATTATGTTATACATTAAACAGTTATTATCCTTCACGATTAATCGTGAGGTTAGTATAGGTTATTAAGTGGTTCTTCGAAACAAAATTGTTTTTAATCTGAGATGGATTATAAAAAGAAAGGGAACTTAAAATGAAATGGTTTTTGAAATTATCAGCTGTTACCGTTGTTGGAGTTCTTCTCGGCGGTTGTCTTGAAATGCATACAGTTATTACTGTGAAGAAGGATGGTTCGGGACTGGTTGAAGAAAATATTTTCGTTGGAAAAGAAATTATAAAAATGTTCACAGAATTTGCAGCTGCATTTGCTGATTCCACTCAACCCCAGCAGGAATTTAATTTATTTGAGGAAGATAAAATTAAAGCAAAAACTTCTAATTACGGGGAAGGTGTCGAATTCGTTTCGATGAAGACAATTAAAACTGATGAAAAAGAAGGTTATACAGCTATTTATAAATTTAAGGATATCAATAAGATTAAGGTAAATCAAGATCCATCCAACGAAATGCCCATGGCTGAACCAAAAGAAAATGCTGATACTGCCAGCGAATTAGTTCATTTCAAATTCATAAAAGGAAAACCTAATAAGGTAATATTCTCTCTTCCCGATGAAAAGAAAAAAGACGAGGCAATTAAAAGTGATTCATTAGATAACGAAACAGCGGATGTAAATGCTGAAGCAGATACGGCAAACTTTGAAAATATGGTTAAGTTTATGAAAGATATGAAGGCCAAAGTTGAGATTAAGGTTGATGGAGAAATAGTAAATACGAACGCAACACACGTTGGCGGTAATACAGTAACATTATTCGACATTGACTTTGGACAACTAATTGCCGATAAAGATAAGCTTGAACAATTCAAGAAAATCAATCCCGATTCATTTGAGGAAGTCAAAAAATTGGTTAAGGATATTCCAGGAATAAAAGTAGAGTTAAACAAAGAAGTATTTATTGAGTTTGAGTAGAGCATAATTTACAAATTGAAAAAGCCGTTCCTACCTGGGCGGCTTTTTTTTAACATTCAATTTAATTACCACAGTAAGATATTCTTAGGTAAATTTGAATTCACAAAAGTGAATTCAGTTGTAAATGAAAATAGCAGTTCTACTCTCGGGCGGTGTTGACAGTTCTGTCGCATTGAGATTACTTAAAGATCAAGGACATGATCTTACCGCATTCTATTTAAAAATTTGGCTTCAGGACGAATTCTCATTTCTTGGTGAATGTCCATGGGAAGAGGATCTAAAATTTGCAAAAGCAGTATGTGACCAAAACAAGATTCCGCTTGAAATCTTATCACTTCAAACTGAGTATTGGAATTCTGTTGTAACGTACACAATCGAGGAAATCAAAGAAGGGCGAACTCCAAATCCCGATATGTTTTGCAATAGTTTGATAAAGTTTGGTCAGTTTTATGACAAAATTGATTTATCGTTTGAGAAAGTAGCAAGCGGGCACTATGCAAAAGTGATCTGCGATAAACATTCAAAAAAATATTTCTTGAAACAATCTCCAGATCCGATTAAGGACCAAACATATTTTCTTGCTTATTTAACTCAGCAACAATTATCGCGAGCATATTTTCCTGTCGGAGAGTTTGACAAAAAGCAAATTAGGAAAATGGCAGATAAATATAACTTACCTAACAAAAATCGGAAAGACAGTCAGGGTATTTGTTTTCTCGGACAGGTTAAGTTTGATGAATTTATAAGACACCATCTTGGAGATTTACCCGGTGAAATAGTAGAAGCCGACACTCAGCAAAAAATGGGTCAGCATAATGGTTATTACTATTACACCATCGGGCAACGTTCGGGACTAAGACTCTCTGGCGGACCATGGTTTGTTGTTAAAAAGGATGTTAAGCAAAATATAGTCTATGTTTCCCGTGAGGCACAGTTGCTCAGGGAAAAAAAAGAATTTTCTGTAGGAAAGTTTAATTGGATAGCAGGATCAAAACCTGGGAAAGAAAAATTGGAAGTAAAAATTCGTCATGGAGAAAAAAAAATCCAAAGCACAGTTAGTTTCACAGAAAATGATTCTGCTTTAGTTAAGATGAAAGAAGCCGATTCTGGAATTGCACCAGGACAATTTGCAGTTTTTTATGACGACGATTTATGTTTAGGTGGTGGAGTGATTTTATAATTTAATGTTTCTTTCTGAAGTTTTGTCAAATTTTTCCTTCGCTGAGTATCGAATAATAATTTTGCAGATTTGGTATGAAACTTATTCTTTTTAATAAAAAGAATGTTTGTTTTAAGCCAGTCAAAATCAGAATACTTTTTCCCAATCATTTTTTCCCACTCGATCCGAAGAAGCTGGGCGCGTGAGCTAAAATTTTTTTTGCCGATGTGTGACAGATCAGCATCACACAATATTTTCTCTAAGAGATTTCTTGGTTTCTGTGGAATTTTTGTTGAACGAATTATTTGAGCAATCTTATTGATTCTTTTTACGGGATAGTTTTGCCGCTTTAAAAATTCAGAACAAATTCTTGCACTTTTTACTTCATGATTATCATATTGCTTCAGGATTCCAATGTCATGAAACCAGGATGCAATTAAAAGTATTTCTAAGTCTACGAAGTTAAGGCAATAACTCCTAGCAATTTCTTGTGATGTTTTTACAACATCTAAAGTGTGAACTAAATTGTGATAAGTTATTCCTTTTGGAAGAGAATTATTGAAATTTTCCCTAATAAAACGTGATGATATGTTAATTATGGATATCATTAATGCACATCAATTTTAATTTTAACTTATGTATTATTTTTGAAAAAGGATATGATAATGACCTATCGTGTGATGCGAGAGACACTCAACCTATTAAATTTCTCAAAAGCACAATTTTTTCTATGGTTTTACTTTGAATTCAATCCTTCGATTAAGCGTTCTGCCCTCAATAGTTCTGTTGTCGCCAATCGGATTGGATTCACCCATGCCTTTTGAAAATAGTCTGTTCGCTTTTATTCCATTAGCTATTAAATAGGTTTTAACAACATTTGCTCTTTTTTCAGAAAGCATCATGTTATAATCATTGCTTCCTAAGTTATCTGTAAACCCGATTATCTCAGCCTGTATATCCGGATGCTGTGTTAGAACTTGAATTGCATTTAGTAATATGGGGAATGATTCTTTTGTTAGGTTAGCACTGTTAAACTCAAAATTGACGCCGACAAGAATCCATTTATTTTCTTGAAGTGGTATTGGTTTTTCTACAATAACTTTCTTTACTACTTCCTTGGGAAGGTTTTCTTTAACAATTTTCTCCACATCCTGTATGGTGAGTTGATTGGTTATTGGCGAACCAACCGTTACGCCAGAATACCTATCACATTTTTGAGAAGGATTGCCTTCATCAAAATAATAAAGCAACCCAAGATTAAAATTCATGTAGGTATCGCAATTAGTGCCAAATAACCCTTTGTGCTCGTGGGCATCATTTTCCCCATCGAGTTTATTTGATGAAGGAGTAAAATAACATGCTTCTGTTACGATTTTCCACTTGCTGCTAATTCTCCACTCAGCTCCAGCTCTAAGGTTCATTTGGTATTCTAAAAAATCATTGTTTAACCTTACTTCAAAAGCATTTTTAGGTCTAAAGTAAACACCACCCAATCCCGCTCCAATGTATGGTGAAATTGGGCTACATGGCGCTGGATAGTATAATAAATCTAAAGAAGCTGTTCCTAAGGTTACGGATTCGGTCACTTCGCCGGTTGGAAAATCGTAAATAGCTTCCATATAATTATAATTAGTAAGTAGTCTAAGAGCCACATTTTCTGAAAAATTTCTCTTTAATGATAGGTATGCCCCGTAATTTTGAGTGCCGGAGTAAGCTTGTGACCAAACGCTCATGAATCTAGGATAAGTAACTCCCCAACCAATCGACCAACTGTCTTCAGCCACCTGTGCAAATGTAAGGTTGATCGTAATCAGAAATGTTAATGTCAAAAGTTTAGTTAAAACTTTCATTTTAACGCCTATTTTTTATAGTACATATAAAAGATCTTGTGCTCAACTTAGATGCCAATTACACAAAAATTTTGAAGCAATTTCGTAAGACTTTCGTCACATTGGTATTCAACACTAAGAGCAAAAAACAAAATAAATTAGTTGTTTTACATATTTTTTTAATCTTAATACTTTGTAAGGCTTTTATTTATATTGCATTAGAGTTAACTAAAAGAATGGCAAAAAATACTTGAACGCTTGTGAAATTTTCATATTAACCAGCGAATGGCGCGATCAAAATGGCAGAAATGTTATTCTGCTGTATGGAGTATCAAACGAAATTGGACCAGTTCAAATAATTGTAGATAGAATTAAAACAGTCTTCTTTATTGAGCGCTCAACAGTTCTGCCTTCTTTGAACGTTCAATTCGAACGAAAAGAAGTTCAATTAAAATCCTTTTCAGGAAAAGATGTTGATGCTCTTTACTTTTTTACAAACTCTGATCTAAAATCAGCAGCAGAATTTCTGCATAGAAACGGTATTGTAACATATGAGTCGGATATTGATCCTGTAAAAAGATATTTAATGGAAAGGGGAATTAATGCACAACTAAAATTGACTGGGAACCCAATAAAAAAGAACAACCTTACCATTTTTCATAATCCAAAAGTTGAGCCTTGTCGTGTTACACCTCAGTTTAAAGTCTTATCACTTGATATTGAAATCGGAACAAAACAAAATCTGCTTTATTCAATTGCAGTTCATCTTACGTTTGGCGATCGGGAAGTTCTGAAAATTTTTGTGTTGGCTGATGACAAAAAAAATCTTCCAGAGCATGTTGATATTTTTCAAGATGAAAAAACTTTGCTCACAAAATTTGTAGAGTGGTTTCAACAAGCCGACCCCGACATTGTAATCGGTTGGCATATTATTGGTTTTGATCTGATGTATTTGAAATCGAAAGCGGATGAACTGAGAGTAAATTTTAAATTAGGTAGAGATGATTCGGCGATTGTTTTACGTAGCCGCAAAGCAGGCAGTTACTTTGCGTATGTTCCTGGAAGAATTGTGATTGATGGACCGACAACACTTAGAACATCCTTTTACAGCTTTGAAGATTATAGGTTGGAAACAGTTGCCCGAGAACTTCTTGGAAAAGGTAAGCTAATTGATTCTGAAGATAAAGTAGAAGAAATTGACAAGCTGTTTCTTTATGATAAAGCTAAGTTATGTGAGTATAATTTGAATGATGCAATTTTAGTCACTGAAATATTTCATAAAACTGGTCTGATTGATCTCTTGGTCAAGCGAGCACAAATCTCTGGTTTGCTGCTTGATCAACTTGGAATGATGTCTGCCGCATTCGATCATTTTTATCTTCCTAAAATACACAGAGCTGAGTTGGTGGCTCCGAATATAGCTGATGTTCAAGTTAGCGAGCATGCTGCGGGAGGATATGTTATTGAGCCGATTCCTGGAATTTATCATGATGTAATTGTGCTTGATTTCAAGAGTTTGTATCCCTCAATTATTCAATCTTTCAAAATTGATCCGGTCTCACGGTTATTTTCCCAAGTAGATACGATTACCACACCTGATGGCTACAAATTTTCTGCAAGCAAACATTTCCTTCCAGATTTTATTAATGAATTGATGAAAGAAAGATTGGAAGCTTCAAAAACAGGTGATGCTCATCTTTCTCAAGCGATAAAAATTTTAATGAACAGCTTTTACGGAGTAATGGGGTCAGACGGGTGCAGATTTTATCATCCTCATCTTCCATCTGCTATAACAGGAACAGGAATGTGGCTTCTGCTCCAAAGCAAAGAATATCTTTACAAGCAGGGCTATGAAGTAATTTATGGAGATACTGATTCATTATTCATTAAACTAAAAAAGGGTGAAGGCATAAATGCACAATCAAGTGGTGAGCGCTTAGCTTCCGAGTTAAATGATTATTGGAAAAAGAAATTGAGGGCAGATTTCGGGGTTACCTCTTTTCTTGAGCTGGAATTTGAAAAATTTTACAGCCGGTTTGTTCTGACTCCATTGCGGGGAGGTGAGCAAGGTGCAAAGAAACGTTATGCTGGACTTCAAAAGAGGAATGGTGAAGATGAACTAGAATTTGTGGGAATGGAATTCGTTCGGTCAGATTGGACAAAGCTTGCGAAGGAATTTCAAGTTCAACTTTACATGAAAATATTTAATGATGAGGAAATTGCTGACTGGATAAGAGAAATTATTCATAAAGTAAATGACGGTAAATTTGATGATAAGCTTGTTTACCGGAAAAGATTAAGAAAGGAAATTGACGAGTATCAAAAAAATATTCCTCCTCATGTTCGAGCGGCAAAAATGATAAACAAAACAAGCGGGGCAGTTGAGTATGTTATTACCAGACGAGGACCGATTCCTATCGAACTTAAACCAAGCAACCTAGATTATGAGCATTACATAGAGAAGCAGCTTAAACCAATTGCAGATTCTGTACTCGGACTTTTGGGCAAATCGTTTGACTCGATAATCAAATCTCCGCAGTTGGATTTTTTTAGCTTATAAACCTCATCTTTCAAATACCATTTATGCATTTGACAAAATCCGGTTTCGGAAATTAATTATTGCATAAGAAGAAATTGGATTTATCGATTACCATTGTTACATCTAACAAGGTAGCTTATCGTACTTTTTTATTTTTCTGTAATTTTTTGTGCAAAAACCCACGATTCCCAATCAAAAAGCGATGGTACGGCAATTGTTTATAGGTTATTACTTATGAGTAAAAGGGGTAAAATAACTCGTAAGAAGAATTGAATTTTAAAACGGTGAAACTGACCCCAAAGTTAATCGTGAGAAATATTAAAGGATTGTAAAAATGGTTGCACTTTACATTGCCTTCGTGACTGTTTATTTGGTGTCGTTGGTTTTAATATCTGTGCATATTTACTCGTCACCGAAATTTGTAAATGTCAAAAGAAAAAGGAAACTGAAAGAGTTTCAAACAAATGTTTCTTTCAGTCGGATGTAGTGAATCGCTGACTCCCATAAAAAAGCGTGATGGAGAACCATCACGCTTTTTTGTTTTAAATGAAAAACAAGCTTATCGTTTTTCTATTGGGGTGTAAGCTCGTTTTGTTTCACCGGTGTAAATTTGTCTTGGTCTGTAAATTCTTGTGCCAGGAGTTTCGCGCATTTCTTTCCATTGCGCTATCCAACCAGGTAAGCGGCCTAGTGCGAACATTACTGTAAACATGTTGGTTGGAATTCCCATTGCACGATATATTATTCCGCTGTAAAAATCTACGTTTGGGTAAAGCTTTCTTTCAATAAAGAAATCATCTTTCAGAGCAATCTCTTCAAGATTCTTCGCTATGTCTAGAAGCGGATCTTTTTTGCCAAGCTGAGCTAAAACTTTATCTGCCGATGCTTTTAAAATCTTTGCTCTTGGATCAAAATTTTTATAAACACGATGACCAAACCCCATAAGTTTAAAACCAGAAGATTTATCTTTAGCCATGTTCATATATTTTTTGTAATCACCGCCATCTGCTCGTATATGTTCAAGCATTTCGAGAACTTCCTGATTTGCGCCACCGTGTAATGGTCCCCAAAGTGCACATATTCCTGCAGAAATTGCTGCGAATAAGTTTGCCTCACTGCTTCCAACCATTCTAACAGTTGAAGTACTACAATTTTGTTCGTGATCTGCATGAAGAATGAGTAATAAATCAAGAGCATCTTCAACAACTTTATCGACGTGATACTCTTCAGATGGAACAGCAAACATCATATTTAAAAGATCGCCAGCATAGCTTAAATGATTTTGTGGATAAATGTATGGCTGCCCGATTGATTTTTTATATGAAAATGCTGCAATTGTTTTCAGCTTTGCAATCAATCTGATAATATTGATTTCAAGATCAGTTTTGTAATCAAAATCCGGATAGAAAGCTGAAAGTGAATTTACCATTGAAGATAGAATTCCCATCGGATGCGCGGTTGGTGGAAATCCTTCGAAGAATTTTTTCATGTCTTCATGGATTAAACTGTGATGAGTAAGTTTATATTTAAAATCTTCAAACACAGCTTTGGTTGGAAGATTACCGAAAATTAGAAGGTAAGCCACTTCAACAAAATTTGATTTTGCTGCAAGGTCTTCGATTGGATAGCCGCGGTATTGGAGTATTCCTCGCTCACCATCAATAAAAGTAATTGCACTTAAGCAAGAACCGGTATTTCCATAACCGCTATCCATAGTTATTGCACCAGTATCAGAACGCAGTTTGGTTATATCAAGAGCAACTTCCTTTTCTGAACCAACCATAACAGGAAGGTTATACTCTTTTCCGTTAAGAACCAATTTGGCATTTTCGCCAGTATAAATTTTTGAGGTTTCCATAAATGATCCCCACAAATTGTTTTTTGATAAGTTTATTAATTAGGACTTTTTTGGCATTTGAAAATGAACTAATTCATTCAGATGCATATTAGATAATTATTCTTACTGCAATCTATAAAGCATATCAATTATTATCAATTGAAATTTTGAAAAATCGGGTTTTATCAATAATTATTATTTGTGTAATAAACTCTCTCTCAACCAATTATATGATACTTCAAATATCGATTTATAATAAGTTTTAGTTGTTCCTGAATTCGATATTCATTCAAAGTTGGTCAATTTGGTTTTGTTCTACCTAAAGGTTATAAGAGTTTCTTGATGAAGATGAATCAAGGTGTTCAACTGAATGGTATGTGTTTGGAAATGAAATGCTGTAGTGGTTTTGGAGTAAATATTCTTTTGAAAGAACTTTGGCCTTACCCTAAAGAGAATGAAACAATAAATAAGAGCGACTACATGGTAAGACTAATTGTGAAAGATAATTAATGATAATCTAAAACTGTGTTGAACCCAATCTACTTTTGATTTTTTTCATTGGTAGTGTAAAAATGAATTTTGTACCCCTGCTAACCTCACTCTCAACCCAAATTTTGCCGTTGTTTTTTTCTACTAGTTCTTTACAAAGAATTAATCCTAGACCTGTTCCACGTTCTTGGTTAGTTCCAAATGTTGTGTAGTTAACATCAATTCTAAAAAGCTTGTCGATGTTTTCTTGGCTAATTCCAATTCCCGAGTCTTGAACGCATATCTTTGCAAATTCTCCATCAATTTCTGCCGAAACATATATGCCTCCGCCCACGTTGGTAAATTTTATTCCGTTCGAAACCAGATTACGGAGAATTGTTTTAACTGAGTTTTTATCTGCAAAAACTGTAAAATCAGGATTGACACTCTTACTAAGTCGAATTTTTTTATTAGCTGCGTTTTGAGCAAAGAGATTCATTATCTCATCAAATATGTGTTCTACATTTATGGTTTCAGGTTCAACAATTATACCCCCAATTTGAATTCTTGACCACTCGAGTAGATTCTCAAGCAAGGCATTAAGGTTTTTCGCTGCTTGATGAGCATGACCGATAAATTCTTTTTTTTCATCATCATGAAGTTCTCCAAATTCTTCCAAGAGTATTTCCGTGAATCCCAGAAGACCTGCAAGTGGACTTTTCAAATCATGTGCTATAATCGAAAAAAATTTATCTTTGCTAGAATTCAAGTTCTTTAAGTCCTCGTTAAATTTTTTTACAGTTTCTTCAGTCATCTTTTGATCGTTTATGTCTGTACACGAGCCAATGTAACCTGCAAAGCGTCCATCTGATTGAAAGCGAGGAACTCCTTTGTTGATAACCCATTTGTAACTGCCATTGTGAGTTTTTAACCGATACTCGATCTCAAATGGTTTGCGAGCATCACAAGCCGATTTATACTTAGATATGAATGGCTTTAAATCTTCAGTATGAATTCCCTCAATCCAGTTCAGACCGATTTCCTGTCCTAGTGTTCTTCCTGTGAATTCTTCCCAAAATTTATTTACGAACGTAAAAAATGCTTCTGGATCAGAAATCCACATGAGTACAGGAGTAGTATTCGCCATATTCTTAAACCGTTCTTCGCTTTCTCGTAACTCATCTTGGGCCACTTTCAGTCCCGTAATGTCACTGACTGCAGTTATGCAAGATTTTTTATAATTTTCATTAAATGGGATACTCTCCAGTAATGCATAGAATAGACTTTTATCTTTCCTTTCAATTTTGATTTCGCATGAGTGGCGTGTTTTAAATTCAAAAACATTTTCAAGGTGTATTTTAAACTGTAGTTGATCTTCGGGAGTAATCAAATTAAAAAAAGATTCGTTTAGCAACTGTCCCTTTTTTGCACCAAGCAATTCTGAACCACGATTGTTTATGCTGAGAATTGTACCATTCTTATCAAAAGTGAAATATCCAGCAGGAGAATTATCATAAATTTTGTCATAATTTTTTTGCAGATATTCAATTTCATGTTTTGCAGCAAACAACTCTCTATTTTTTTCCTCAAGCTCTCTTTGCTTTAGAGTCAATTCTATTTCCAATGATTGAGCGTTGCTGTTTGAATTCTCATTTGTTTGATTTTGAGTATTCTTATAATTTGAATCCATTGCACGCTAAACCAATATCGTAATGTACATACTATTCCCCACTCCTTTATTTATAGTAGTTAAATCAATTTCGTGCCAACCCAGAAATCAAAAATGTATCACAAGGATTCATTATCTATAAAGAATACAGAAAGTATTACTTATAGCTAAAGAAAGTTTTACTGAACTTATTTTCTCGCAAATTCCTGTGAGTAACAATTACATGGGTCCATCATGGCACCGCTTTGGTATAATGGATTACATGACAATAAATAAGAGGAGTGTGGGAATGGAACGATACATTTTTCTATTTGTATTTTTCTTATTAGTTGTGATAGGATGTGGCAAAGAATCGAGTATATCTTCTCCAGTTGATGAAGTGGATATCGGCAAGCTTAATTGGATAGAGTTGCCACAATCAGAAAATATGGTTGTTGAGACAAGCTTTTCATCATCAGAATGGATTTCAGGATATTTTGGTGATAACATCTATTTAAACAGAAGCTATCATGGCGGACCATTTGGGAAAGTTACTATTGATGCAAGAGCTTCGTTCCCAAGTAATTCATTCGATGGGATAAAGTATATAACCATGACGATTGACGATAGGACATGTACTGCAACTTTCAGTCCGTCAATGGTGTTTGATAAGCCAATGGTTTATAATGTAACCTTTACTGGAGTCGATCTTAAGAATGTCAATCCAGCAAGTGTGAAATTTGCTTATTTAGCAAATGACGGTACAATTGAGTACGCATCGCACGAGGGTATAACAGTTAGTATATCAACTGGAACGTTGAAAGTAAAGAATGCTAAAATATCTCACTTTTCACGATACGGATTTGTTAATTAAAAGGGTATTATTATAATGCATGTTATTAGTATTAAGTGCAGATAGATTGAAGTTAATTTCAAATTGAACGACTAATACAACTTTGGGGCACCCTACAAATTAAGCTCGCAGAAGGGTATTCATGCCGTTATTATTTTAAAGACTTTTGCTGTCTGTAGTTTTTAGGATAAATTTAACAAACATTTTCAGTTTTTTAATTATCTACTATTTTTATGGCACAAGCATATAAACACATTATATGGGATTGGAACGGAACTCTCTTTAATGATGTTGATCTTTGTGTGGATATCATAAGTTCCTTACTTACGAAGTCGAATTTGCCTGGTTTAACAAAAGAACAATATCGGGATATATTTACTTTCCCAGTAAAAGATTATTATGTGAAAGCTGGTTTTGACCTTAAAGACAATTCATTTGAAGTATTAGGAAAGAAGTGGATGGATGAGTATCAAGTCAGAAGGTTGGAGGGTAAATTATTTACAGATGCCAAGGAAATTCTGCATATTATTAAAAGTAATGGGATTGAACAATCAATACTTTCTGCTTATAAACAAGACACGCTCTTAGAGTTGGTTGATTATTTTGAACTTCGCTCATACTTCAGATACTTAACAGGGCTAAATCATATTTATGCTACAAGTAAAATAGATTTAGGCAAAGAGTTAATGGAGAAATTGAACCACAATGGTGATGATGTACTTTTAATTGGTGATACTGTTCATGATTTTGAAGTCTCTCAGGAGATAGGTGCGAATTGCATATTGATTGCCGAAGGACATCAAAGCAAACAAAAACTAGTCGAATGTGGCGTAATGGTTTTTGATAACCTCGTCCAATTAAATCAAAGTGCGATTATTAATTTTGATGGTTTTAAAATTTAATGCAGGGTAATAATGAGAAAAAAAGTTGCAATAAAAAGTTCAAAAGTGCACATGGGAAGTCGTTTAATATATTTGCTTTTGCTTTCAGTTAGTCTCTTAAGCTGTAAAGAAAGTTTTCAGCAAAATGCAGATACAGTTTACTTGGGTGAAATAGAACAGTGGCATACAAAGCGAATCGAAAATTTGAAAAAAGAAAATGGCTGGTTGAATTTAATAGGGCTCTATTGGTTAAGGGAGGGAGAAAATAAATTTGGTAGTGCGAAGGATAATGAAATAATTTTCCCTCCAAGTGCCCCAAACCAAATTGGCGTTTTTACCTTAAAGGATTCGGTTGTTACAATTAAAGTCTTACATGGAGTTAAGGTATGGTGCAACGATCAGGAAGTTTCTGAAATGCAATTACAGAATGATCTGACAGGAACACCAACAATTTTACGCATGGATTCGTTAAGATGGTTTGTCATAAAAAGGGGAAATAAATATGGAATTCGTTTACGAGATTTAAATTCGCCACTATTAAAAGAGTTTACTGATATTGAAAGATTCCCAGTTAATGTGGACTGGCGTATCAGAGCAAAATTTATATCTTACGATCCACCGAAGAGAATTGTGGTCCCAAATATTTTAGGTGGTGAAGACGAGGAATCCGTTTCTGGCAAGATAGTTTTCAGAGTGAAAGAAAAGGAATATAGCCTGGCCCCAATCGACGGTGGAGAAAAGCTGTTTATAATTTTTGCTGATGAAACTAATGGCGAAACGACCTATGGAGCTGGTAGATTCCTCTATGCTGATAAGCCGGATTCAACAAGCAAAATTATTATAGATTTTAATAAGGCGTATAATCCACCGTGTGTTTTCACAAAATACGCCACATGCCCATTGCCCCCTGAGCAAAATCGTTTAGCAATAAAAATTACCGCTGGCGAAAAGAATTATGGAAAAAGACATTAGAAAGATTCAGTTGCTAATCCTTCTCAGAATGGTTTGGATAGATCTTCAGCTTATCTTTAAAAATCTTTTCAAACTTTTCAATCTTTGGTGTTATAACATAAGAGCAATACCCTTGATTTGGATTTTGCTCGTAATAATTTTGGTGATATTTTTCTGCTGGATAAAAATTCTTGTATGGACTAATCTCTGTTACGATTGAGTCCTTCCAAATTTCAGCTTTGTTTAATTCTAATTTATAACTCTCCGCTTTTTTCTTTTGTTCTTCATTATGATAAAAAATAACTGAGCGATATTGGGTTCCAATATCCGCACCTTGTCGGTTAAGTGTGGTAGGATCATGAGTCTTCCAGAAAACTTCCAGAAGTTCATCGTAACTAACAACGGTGGAGTCAAATTTGATTTGAATTACCTCAGCATGTCCTGTCGTTCCAGAACACACTTCTTCATATGTTGGGTTTGCAATTTTCCCACCTGAGTAACCAGAAACAACAGATATTGCTCCTTTCACTCGTTCGTATATTGCTTCCGAGCACCAAAAGCAGCCAGAACCGAATGTAGCGGTTTGTAAAGAGTTGTTTATGGCTTGATTCATTTCGACCTTTTCATTTTTGTGATTATGTGAAGATGGTTGATTACACCCAATAAATATTGTAAGAAATGTCGTAAATAATATTAATGGGTTCACTTTTTGTAATTCCAATTATTCTTCTCTTTCCCAAAACACTCGAATACTTTTTTCGCCATCAGCATATTGAAAATTAAATTTGCCCTGATAAGAGCGTGATAATGCATCTCCTATTCTTCTCGCGATATGAATCCCAGTGGTGGTAATGAGCATTCTTTCTTTGAACTCCTCGATTGAAATGATCCTCTCAAGGGGTCGTTCAGCTTTTTCTAATCGCTCGGTATTATTTATCAGATTTAAAATATCGGTTGAATGATGTGAAAAAAAATTGCCGCGAATTTCTATATAACCAGCAGGATAATTATCGCTGATTCGACGGCATGCAGGACAGGTCGTTTTGGTTGTATATTGTTCTGTTGTTTTCCACGTCCACCTGCCCGTACTATAAACAGCATTACACCTGCTACATATCGCAGGCTCTTTCAAAGTTACTTGATCGACATAAACATCTTTTCTGTGATCCTTAATCAAACGATCCTTTCTACGATTTGTGCCTCTTAAGTTCATAACACCTCCGATTAAATATTGATTATTTAGACGCAGTTATCGAAAGTTGGGTTGAGAACAAACAGGTCAGAAAAATTTCATAGGTCAAATCCACCTCCAGTTTATAGTGAAAAAATATTTAACCTACAAACACAAAAAAATCAGGACAGCTTAAGGTTAGAATCAATTAAAACTAACAAATTTTTACTCAAAAAGTAAAGTTTAGTTTGTGATGAAAAATTATATGTGTGATAATTGCGTGGTCTTACTATAATACTGCTTATACAAAACTACATCATCATTTTTTTGATGAGAGTAAATAAACTTTTAGTTTTTCAAGTTTCATAATATTTCTTCAGATTTGAATTTCATATTCTTCTTTATAAAAATTTTCTTAATATTGAAGTGGTTTTAGAAAGCAATTAGTAGCGTAAATTATTTTGAGCGCCTATTTTTGACAAATTCGTCATTCCATTATATCATTTGACAAAAATTTCGTTGTTTTCATGATTCAAATAGAAAGAAAAAATATCGAGGTACTAAAAGTGATAATATCAATAATAATCTTATTATGTTCATCGTTACTCCACAACTGTTCTGCACAGAATGAATCGCAAAAGACTCAAATAAAATTAATTGACACGACTGAATTTTTCGATAGCGCGCATCATTGGTATGATATAAATGATGAAGAAAAGATTATTACTCCCAATTCTGATCAAAAAAGATATGCCTCGTCAGAAATTATTAATATAGCAGAAAACATATTACTTTACCAAAAATCGAATGGTGGCTGGCCCAAAAATTATGATATGCAAGCTATACTGACTGAAGAACAAAAAACAGCTTTGTTAAAATCTAAAAACGAAATGAATACAACTTTCGATAACGGCGCAACACATTCACAATTAAGTTATTTGGCAAAAGTGTATTACAAAACCGGAACAGAAAAATATAAACGAGCATTTATACATGGTATTAATTTTGTTCTATCAGCTCAATACGAAAATGGTGGCTGGCCTCAGTTTTATCCGGATAAAAGTGGATATAGAAAGTACATAACTTTCAACGACGGGGCGATGATCGGCATAATGAATGTATTAAAAAAGATAGTTAACCGCACAAAAGGATTTTCGTTTGTAGAACAAGATCTTTACGAAAAAGTTAACTCGGCATATTTAAAAGGAGTTGAATGCATCTTAAAGTGTCAGATTATTGAGAGTGGAATATTGACGGCTTGGTGCCAGCAACACGATAACATAGATTTCCATCCGCAGAATGCAAGAAGTTTTGAACTGGCATCAATTAGTAATGGTGAGAGTTCTGCAATAGTGAAGTTTTTAATGTCAATTGAAAACCCAAATGAGAGAATTATAAAATCAGTAAATGGTGCTGTTAAGTGGTTTGAAAATTCAAAAATATTTGGGATTAGGATTGATGAAATTAACGCACCCAAAGCAGATTATATTTATCATTCCACTGAGTATGATAAGATTGTAGTTAAAGATTCTTTGGCAGAACCTATTTGGACAAGATATTATGAATTAGGAACTCATAAACCTATGTTTTGTAATCGTGATGGAAAGGTTGTGTATTCGCTTGAAGAAGTTGAGAGAGAAAGACGAACCGGCTATGCTTGGTATGTTTATGATCCTCAAGAAATCTTAGATTTGTATCCAGCTTGGGCTGAAAAATGGATCAAAAAACAGTAATTCTTCCCTCATGAAAAAACTATGTATTTCTTTTTTTGTACTCGCTCAATTTATTTCTTCCCAAGTAAAGGATGAAAGGTTCTTCATTCCACAAGACACTTCGTTTACAGTTTACAGCACGTATCAAAAAGAATTAAAAAAATTTCCCTTCATTAAAATTGCACAACCAAAATTAAATAATGAATTGTCCGTTGATAGTAATTTAGTTTATGTTTCTTATGGGAAACGAAGCTTACATCTTGATATTTTTTATTACAAAGATAGGACTCAATCATATCCAGCAGTGATGTTGGTTCACGGTGGTGGGTGGCGGTCTGGGGATAAATCTCAACAAATTCCGATGGCTCAGGAGATAGCCGCTTCGGGTTTTGTAACTGTAACTGTTGAATATAGACTTTCTCCGGAAGCAAAATATCCTGCTGCTATTTTGGATATAAAAACAGCAGTTAGATGGATTCGAGCAAATGCATCCATTTATAATATTGATACAAATAGAATTGCTGTTCTAGGGTGTTCTGCTGGGGGACACCTTGCTTCTATGTTAGGTGTTACAGAAGGAGTTAAAAAGTTTGAAGATGATGTAGATAATTTTAATTGCTCAAGCAGAGTTCAAGCTGTGATTAATATTGATGGAATTTTAGACTTTACTAACCCTGCTGAAAGTGGAAAGGATCAAGATTCGAAAAAACCATCTGTAGGTATGTTATGGCTGGGCTTTTCATTTCAACAAAATCCAGAAATTTGGAAGGAAGCTTCTCCAATCAATTACGAAAATTTGTACATCCCTCCATTTCTCTTTATTAATAGTTCTGCTGATCGTTTTCACGCCGGGCAAGACGTTTTTATTGAAAAATTGAGAAAAAATAAAGCTTATTATGAAATTCATACATTTCCTGACACCCCGCATTCATTTTGGTTTTTCCATCCTTGGTTTAAATCTGTCAATAAAATTGCTATTGAGTTTTTAAGGAAAATTTTTTCTTAAAAAAATACATTACGAACAAATTGTAAAAACAGTTTGAATTCTAACTTTTAAATTAATCTTTCACATAGATGAAAATAAAAATAAACATGAAAAAGGATTTTGCTTGACATTAGAATTTTTTTTATTATTTTTCGAAAAGAATTTATCGTTTACTTTACCGATTAAGTAAGACGATTTGTAACCCACCATGCGAAGCTATGTTAATCGGGATTTTCCCACCTGATTTTTGGTTTAAATAATAAATATTTTTTTCGCCGAGGGACTTTTGAATCATTCCTTTTTTCTCTGGAACAATTTTTTAACCATGCAAATGGAGCAATAAGAATATGAGAAAAGTAGTACTTAAATCCTTAGTAATTTCTTTAATGCTTATTACATCTCCTGTTTTTGCACAGGGAACATTACGCGGTGTAATTGTGGATTCGCTGACCCAAAAACCTTTAGTTGGGGCAAATGTATTTTTGATCGGAACAGCTATTGGTTCGGCAACGGATATTGAAGGAAAATATACAATTAAACCGATTCCTGAAGGAAATTATTCAGTAAAAGCTTCATACCTTGGTTATAAATCGAAAATTATTGATATACAGATTAAAAATAGCATAACCACTCAACTGGAGATTGCACTTTCACCAGATGTAATTGAAGGTGAAGAAGTTTTGGTAACTGGTCAGTTGTTGGGGCAAGTTTTAGCGATAAATCAACAGTTGACTTCTAACAACATTGTCAATGTAGTCTCTGAAGAAAGAATACAGGAATTACCTGATATGAATGCTGCAGAAGTAATTGGGCGATTACCTGGTGTAGCATTGCAGCGAATAGGAGGAGAAGCAAATAAAATAATCTTAAGAGGATTGAGCGATAAGTTCTCCACAGTGACAGTTGACGGAATTAGAATTGCGGCAACTGATCCAGATGCTAGGGGTGTAGATTTAAGTACCATATCACAAGGTTCTTTAGCTGGAATTGAATTGTATAAAGCTTTGCTTTCAGATATGGATGCAGATGCTATAGCGGGGAGCGTAAATCTCGTTACTAAGAAAGCTCCTTCAATTAGAGTAATAAGACTGGATTCAAAAGGTGCTTATAATAAAATGAATAATACGATTAAACAATATGATTTTGCTTTAAGATATGGTGAAAGATTTTTTGATGACCTTCTTGGTGTTCAGTTGACGGGAAATCTTGAACGAAAAGATAGAAGTAATGAAAGACTTGATTTGGATTATGGTGCTGCTGCGAACAATGTTAATGATTATGAAATAAGTGATTTCAAATTGGAATATACAAATGAAGCTCGATATAGAGGTGGTGCAAGTGTTTTATTGGATTTAAACACTCCTGATAACGGTAACATTAGGGTAAATAATGTTTTTAATAGTACAAAACGTGACTACATAACTTTCTCAAGAAATTATCCAACAGGCAATACTGATCTTCTCTATACTGCACGAGATCGAGAACAAAAAATTAAAACGTTCAATAGCTCTATTAGAGGAGAAAATTATTTATTTGATTTCGAAACCATTTGGGGAGTGTCTTTTGGGCAATCGAATTCAGAAGATCCTTATGACTACAGCTTAGATTTTGTTGAACCGTCTGTTCTTGATTCAACTGGAAAACCAATTTCGAAAATGAAAGTCATTCCCAACAATGTAAAAAAGGGACCACCCGAATCTCTGATACCATTTGCATTAAATAATTATAAATTAGCTTTTTTGAATTGGGGCTATTATCGTTTTGAAAAAAATCTTGATAGGGAGAAAACAGCATTTCTGGATGTTAAGAGAAAATACAACTTTGGTGAGAATATAGCAGGAGAGCTTAAAGTTGGCGGAAAGTACAGAAACAAAAGTAGATTCAAAGAAACCAGTGAACTCGATGCAGCTTATTATCTCTATGGTTTTCATAAGTACAATGTGATGCCCGATGGAACGGTTCATTTGAAAGATTTAAGCGGCTCGCGATTTGCAAACCTAACCCTTAGTAATAATGCAATTATCTCAAGTAATTTTTTAAATAACATTCCTGATAACAGAAATGTTTATGGAATGTATCTGCTAAATCCAATGATTGTAAGAGATGCTTTGCGAGATTGGTATGAATTAAATAAACACGGTGCGGCAAATCCAAACGGGAGTAGTCCAGAGTATTCAAGGAACATAGAAATAGAAGCCAACTATTACGATATAGTTGAGAGAATTTCCGCTGGTTACATAATGAACACTTTGAATCTTGGGCAAGCCATTACCTTTATCTTAGGAGTGAGGATTGAAAGTGAAGACAATGATTATAAATCAAGATTTACTCCTGGTAAGCTCACGGGGTTTCCATCTCCAAGCGGTGTTCTCAAAGATACTGTTGCCTCATTTAATGAAACAATTTGGCTTCCTAACTTTAATCTCACAATCAGGCCATTTGATTTTTTGAATGTAAGATTTGCAGTATATAGAGCTTTGGCAAGACCTGATTTTAATCATCGCTTGGAAAATTTTATTGCTCGCGATGGTGGCGGTGCAACTACGTTGTTTATAGGGAACAGCAAGCTTAAAGCTGCAAAAGCATGGAATTTTGAGATAAACACTTCGGTTTACCACAATGATCTAGGTTTATTTTCTATTTCAGCTTTCTACAAAGATATTAAAGATATGTTTCACTTAATCAACAATATTCGTGTAGACAGAGCTGAAATCCTCGATAGTTTGGGTATTACCTGGAAAAGCCCATTTGGATCATCGCAACTTTATGATTTGACTTATCCTTATAATTCTTCCCAACCAACACGTGTTTGGGGATTTGAAATTGAACATCAAGCTAACCTCCTTTTTTTACCAGGCTTACTTCAACATTTAGTCCTGAGTTATAATTTTTCTTTAGTTCGTTCTGAAACATATATAGCATCATCTAAAACTATTGTCTGGAAGGATTCAATAAATGTTTTAGGCACTTGGGTGCCGATAGATAGATCTAAAATTGTCCTAGTGGAAGCCAAAAATAAATTGGAAGGACAGCCGGAATTCTTTGGAAATGTTTCTATTGGTTATGATTTGGAAGGATTTTCGGGAAGACTATCCGTTTTTTATCAAAGTGAATTTAATAGTCTTTTTTCTGGTGATAGAAAAAGTGATCGTATCGTAAATAGCTTTACCAGATGGGATCTTGCACTTAAATATCAATTAAGCGATAACATCTCTCTCTTCTTCAATTTAAATAACTTTACGAATTATGAAGAAAGTTCTTCAACAGTTAATAGAATTCAAAATTGGAATCTATTGAACACAAGCGAAAGGTATGATTTGACTGCTGATCTTGGAGTTAGACTTTCATTTTAATTTTGCTCTTTATCAACAAACTTAATCACTAACAATTTTTGAGGAGCCCATATGAAAACAACCAAACTATTTTTGTGTGCCATATTAATAATGCTGGCTCTGCCGTTTATTAATTATGCGCAGCATGATCTTGTTGTTCCGCCTTGGAGCGGCAGTAATTATTTGAATGATGTAATCATTGGGGATACGCTTGCATCAGGACAAAGAAATGATACACTTCGAGTTTATGTTTTGCAGCGTAATGGTATTTATTTTGTGAACACTCCAATTCGCAACACAGGTTGGGTTCTAAGATTGAAATCCCAAGCCGGAAGCGGATTGCGTCCAAGAGTGTATCTTGTAAAAAATACTTCTACGGGAAACATTCCAGCAGCTTTTATTCAAATTGCTGGGCATATATCCTTAAAAGGCATGATGATTTCAGGAATTCTGGATGGCGATACATCTGCATTTTCACTTATGCAGGGTCAGCTAATAGGAACCAATCAGCCTGGGTTTGACATTGAGTTAGATAGTTGTGTTTTTACAAATAGCAATGGAAATCATATCCGAACAGATCAAGCCCAAAGAGTAATGAAAATTACAAACTGTATTTTTGCTGATATGGGATATTTGGGAAGATCCAATCTTGGTGCTGGAAAGGCAATTGATTTAAGGGCTGGCTCAATAGATAGTTTATCTATCGTAAATTGTACCTTTGTCAACTTTCAGGATCGCATTATCAGGCATTTTTTAAGTACGGCGGCTATCAATAACTTTAATTTTGATCACAACACAATTGTAAATGGGATGTCGTACCACGGAACCTTAGTGCTTGGTATTGTAGGTAATAAAGTAAGTATAACAAATAATTTATTTGTTGATGCATTCGCACTTGGGAATGATACGGATTATGTTCGACAAGCTGAATTCAATGAATCCGGCGAATTAGACCCTTATGGCGGCAGAAGAATGAGCTGGATATTCTCCATTAATAATACAACAACACAGTGGAAGGTATCAAACAATTACTATGCTATTTCCGATTCAGGAGCAGCATTCTATACACGACACCTTGCGGAAGGTGTAACAGGCGAAGGTTCGCCATTAACATGGCATATAAACGGAAAGTTAGGTGCTGATTCAGTAAATGCATTTAAGAAGATAACTTTAGGATTGACCAAAACGCCAGTATTAATGACAAATATGATGGAATGGTATAGAAGACCTGTAAGTCAAGGTGGTGCCGGAAAAACTAAAGCCACAACAAACTTCAACAGATTACTTCATGACTATGATAGAAAAAATTTGAACTATTATCATGACACACTTAATTGTACATACTCAACTTCTTCAGTTGCTTATACCGGTTCACAAGGTGGATTCCCTGTTGGGGATTTGAACTGGTTTCCAAGTAAAAAAGCAGAGTGGCAGTTATGGATTACTGACGTAGATGATAATAGCGAAAACATTCCGAGTGCATTTACGTTAAATCAAAATTATCCGAATCCATTTAACCCATCAACCAAGTTATCGTTCTATCTAGAAAAATCAGGTAGGACTTCTTTAACTGTTTATAATTTACTTGGTCAAAAGGTTGCAACAGTTCTGTCGCAGGAATTGGAAGCAGGTTATCACGAAATAAATTTCAATGCTTCAAATCTTTCTGCGGGAGTTTATTTTTATAAATTGGAATCAGGTGATTTTTCAAGCGTAAAGAAAATGATGATTCTGAAATAAAAAAATTGAGAGCATCCTGAGAACCAGGATGCTCTTTTTTTATAAATCATTTCTCTCAATTATTCCTTGGACATAAGACTTTTTCTATGAAAAAATTATTTTGTTTTGTTTTGATGGTGTTTTTTTATTCAGCTTCAACAATAGCTCAAATGTATGTGTCACCAACAGGAAGCGATAACAATCCAGGTACTTTTGACCTTCCATTTCGGAATTTATCAAAAGCGATTTCTCTTGCAGGACCAGATTCTTTAATTTATATGCGCGGCGGAATTTACTATGATTCCCTCACAATTAAGTTGAATAAAACCGGTCAGCTAGATAAACCTATTAAAATTTGGGCTTACCCAGGAGAGTTGCCAATATTAGACTTCTCAAAACAACTCGTATCAAGTTCATCAAAAGGTATTCAAATATCGCATAATTATTGGCACCTTAAAGGGATTGAAATCAGGAATGCCGGTGATAATGGAATTTATATATCAGGCTGGTATAACATTGTAGAAAACTGTGCTATTCATGATTGCAAAGATACTGGTTTACAAATAGGCGGTGGTGGAAGCCACAACAAAATTATTAATTGTGATTCTTATTATAATGCTGATCCTTCGGAAGGTAATGCTGATGGATTTGCTGCCAAACTTGATGTAGGAACGGATAATTATTTTTACGGATGCCGAGCTTGGCAGAACTCAGACGATGGATGGGATGGTTATTTACGAGGATCGAATAATGTAACAACAATTGTGGAAAATAGCTGGTGTTTTAATAATGGATATAGAAAAAATGGAACGCCAAGCAACGGTAATGGCAACGGTTATAAAATGGGTGGGGGTGATAATGGAAACAGTTTAAATTTAGCTCATAATTTTACGTTGAAAAATTCCTTGGCATTCGACAATCGGGTAAAGGGATTTGATCAGAATAACAATCGCGGCTCTATGACAATTTACAATTGCAATGCCTATAGAAACGGAACAAATTATTCTATCCCAAGTTTTGTTAATAGCGGCGAGGTTGCAACAATTATAAATTGCGTTGCTCTCGGTGCAGCAGGACCATTAAATACTAGTGTTGTGCAGCAGACTAATGGCTGGAATAATCCATTTGTAGTTACTAATGCTGATTTTATATCTATAGATACAGCTGGTGTGAGAGGTTCAAGAAAACCCGATGGAAGTTTACCTGATATCACTTTTTTACATCTTGCTGAAGGAAGTGATTTAATTGATGCCGGCACTATTGTTGGCTTGCCTTTTAATGGTATTGCTCCTGATCTTGGTGCATTTGAAACTGAAGGAACAAGCGGAATAATTCCTGAAAATATTGTGGTAGATTTTAAGTTAGATCAAAACTATCCAAATCCTTTTAACCCTGCTACCAAATTTATTTTTCGTCTTGATTCTCCAGGGAATGTTCTGCTGGAAGTATTCAATTTACTCGGTGAAAAAGTTGGAGAATTAATTCATGAATATAAAAATGCAGGTGATTATGAAATCAGTTGGATCGCGAAAAACGAATCGAATCAATTTCTCCCAAGTGGAATTTATATCGCAAATTTATCTGTAAACAATCGTTCAATATCAATTAAAATTTCATTGATAAAATAGTTATTAAAAATTATGAAGATTAAATTTCTTCTATTCATTTCCTTCTTTATTTTCATTTCACAAATTCAATTTTCACAAACCGACGTTCTTATTGACCCTTGGAGCGAAGCGTCAGCAATTATAGAGAACATAGTTGCTCCGACTTTTCCTGATAAAACCTATGATATAACTTGTTATGGGGCTATAGGTGATGGAATTACTGACTGCACCGAAGCGTTCAAATTAGCAATAACTGAGTGTTCAGAAAATGGCGGAGGGAAAGTTATTGTTCCTGAAGGTCATTTCCTTACAGGTCCAATCTATTTGCAAAGCAACGTTAATTTAAATATCACGGAAAATGCAGTGATTAAATTTTCGACCGATCCTAATAAATATTTGCCGGTTGTTTTCACAAGATGGGAAGGTGTGGAATGTATGAATTATTCTCCATTGATTTATGCTTATGGTGAGGAAAATATAGCAATTACAGGTTCTGGAATTCTTGATGGGCAGGGTAAAAGTGAAAATTGGTGGAGTTGGAAGGGCAATAAAGATAATGGCTGGAAAGTAGGTATGCCGAATCAGAAAAAAGGCAGGGATTTATTGTTTAATATGGCCGAAAATAATATTCCTCCAGAAAAAAGAATTTTTGGCGAAGGATATTATTTGCGTCCAAATTTTGTGCAGCCCTACAAATGTGAAAACGTTTTGATTGATGGAGTTACTTTCAAAAATTCTCCGATGTGGTTTTTAAATCCGGTGCTTTGTGAAAATATCACAATTAACAACGTAACTGTTGAAGGATTAGGACCAAACAATGATGGATTTGATCCAGAATGTTCAAAAAATATTTTGGTTAAAAATTGCTACTTCAATACGGGTGATGATTGCATCGCGATAAAATCTGGAAGAAATAATGATGGAAGAAGAATTAATGTTCCAAGTGAAAATATCGTTATTCAAAATTGTGTTATGAAAGAAGGGCATGGGGGAGTTGTAATTGGCAGTGAGATTTCCGGCGGAGTTAGAAATGTCTTTGCTGAAAATTGTATTATGGATAGCCCGAATCTCGAACGAGCAATACGATTAAAGACTAACTCCATTCGCGGTGGAGTGATTGAAAATCTTTTTGTACGGAACATTAAAGTTGGACAAGTAAGCGAAGCTGTTCTGAAGATAGATTATTATTATGAGGAAGGTGATAAAGGTACATTCACACCAGAAGTGAGGAATATTCAATTAGAAAATATTGAATCGCAAAAAAGTCCTTATGCAATTTGGATAAAAGCTTATGATCGTTCACCTGTTCAAAATCTTGTATTAAAAAATTGCCACTTTGCCAATGTTGCAAATCAAAATGTTTTAGAAAATGTTGATGCTCCGGAGTTTTACGGAGTATTATTTAGCGGCGAAGCTTTTAAAAAGAACAAAAAGTAATTCCTAGTTATTAAAATAAAATCTGAAAATTAATAGAAGATCCATTTTATGAAAAGAATTTTGACTTTAGCTTGCTGTCTTTTGTTGCTCAATCAAGTTAGTACTTTTAGTCAAAACAGAAGCAAAATACAAGGAAGGGTAACTGATGCACAAACAGGTGAGCCGTTGATTGGTGTGAATATACTGTTACTTAACACTTCTTTCGGTGCAGCCACGAATGTTGAAGGAAGATTCACAATTATCAATATACCTGTTGGCACTTATACTGTTCAAGCGAGTATGGTGGGCTTTAACAAAGAAAAAATCGTAGGTGTGTTGGTATCTGCAGATAGAGTAACTTCGCTTGATATTGCGTTATCGTCAAGTGTTCTTACTGGAGAGGAAGTTATAGTTGTTGCTGAAAGAAATAAACTTCACAACGAAGTATCGAACACCCAGCTTGTTGTAACTGATGATCAAATTAATAATACAGCTGGAATTAGGGATATTAATGCTTTCTTGGAAAAACAGCCAGGTGTTTCAAGTGAGAAAGGATTTTTGGAAATAAGAGGCGGTACTGCCGATCAGACAGGTACATTCATTAATGGAATTGGTTATAATAATGCAGCGGTCGGCAACGCCGAAACAACAATTCCATTAAGTGCAATTGATCAAGTATCGTTATTATCAGGCGGATTCAATGCCGAATATGGAAATTTCCGGTCGGGTTTAATTAATGTGACTACAAAATCTGGGAAAAAAGATAGCTACCATGCAACGATCTCAGTTCAGAAAAATATTTCGCACCTGAAAAGATTTGGACCATTGCTTTCTGATCCGCATGGCCCTACCCTTGCTCCTTTTTTAGATCCGCAGGTTGCTTTTGTTGGAACGAATACAGCATGGGCAAATGATGCATATAAAAAACAGCAGCACGAAAGTTTTGACGGTTGGATTTTCCAAACGGATATTTTTAATCAGGGCAAGCCAATTGAAGAGCAAGCTACGCCATTAGATTATTATCTGCTTGCTGCATGGATGCACATGGCAATTCCTGATTATGCTGGATTAGAAGCATTATCAGACTCAATGAAGCAACAAATTGGATATCATACTATCTCAGATGAACAAAAGAAATTATTTGAAGATCATTCACGAAAAGAGGAAGGAACAGATTACAATATTGATTTAGGATTTGGCGGACCTGTACCATTTGTAAGCGAAATGTTAGGAGATGCTACGTTCTATATTTCACACTCCTCTAAAGAGAACTATTACATTGTTCCATTCGCAAGAAGAAGTAATAAAAATTATACAACTTTAGCCACAATCAAGTCGAATCCAAGTCAATCTCTTACAGTTACTTTAAATGGATTGTGGAAGAGACAGTTAGGACTTAGTCCACTGAAGCCTGCTTTTGGGGATGCTCCTGATGCAGGGCGTGAGGGCGGTTTTATGCGCGTTGATAATTTATCAAACGTTAATGATATTTCAAGTTTAGATGGAGGAACAAACTATTGGTTTGATATTCCAATATTTCCGTTGTTAGATCAAACAACAATGATGGGCGGAATAAATATTAATCATGTTCTTAATACATCAACCTTTTGGGAATTTAAAACCAGTTATCTATCAATAAAAGATCACTCTCCGACAGGGGATAATCGAAGCCCTTCTGTTCTAACTCATTTTGGACCTTTCCCCGTTACAGAAATGCCTTATGGAAAACTTCAATTTGCCGGGAACAACAGGATAATTGGAATTTTTGGAACAGATACTATTAATTATCTGTATCCTGGTTATGACGCTTTGCCTGGAATTGCCAGGAGGTTTAGAAGCAAAGAAGGTGACCTTTATACCAATGTACACGCTCAGCAGATAAATTTTAAGTTTGACCTTGTTTCTCAGTACGGTGATCATCATTATTTGAAATCCGGGTTAGAGTATAACCTAATAGATATAGATCATAAGCTTTGGTTAAAATGGAATACAACCGGACCGTATAACACTTATGAATACAATTATCATCGCAAACCGAGCCAGACAGGTTTTTATTTACAAGATCAAGTTACATATGGTGGAATAGTGGCTAATCTTGGCTTGCGATTAGATTATTTTTATGGTGGCGGTGGCAAATGGCCTTCAGGTGATTTATTTGCTGAGGCATTCACTGCGGCATTTGGGGGTGCGCCGAGAAGTGCTGGTGCTGCGGCAGATTCATTCTATGCTGCGCTGGCGTCCGGCAGATCAATCATTTGGGAGAAATGGGAAGAATACGATAGAACGCACCCTGGATTTTTACAGCCGGTTAAAAATCATTTTACATACAGTCCACGGCTCGGAATATCATTTCCGGTTACAGAAAATTCTAAGTTCTATTTTAATTATGGTCATTTCCGATCCAATCCTCCTTATTATTCGATGTATTTGTTTAGATACAGGTATGATAAAAATGGATTGTATGAAATGTCCAATCCAAATCTTGCTCCACCGAGAACTATTTCATATGAACTTGGATTAGCATATAACTTTTTCGAAAATATGATAGCGACATTATCAGGATATTATAAAGATGTTACAGGCCAGAATGGCGATGTGAATTATATTAATTCAAGCGGTACTATTGATTATGACAGATGGGAAAATAATAATTATGAGGACATCGAAGGTTTGGAAATTAATCTTACAAAAAATGATAATAGCTGGATAACGGGATGGATTAATTTTAATTATATGTTGAAGAAATCAGGGCTTACCGGACGGGGAACGATTTCTGATGTAACAATAAACGAAGAACAAGCTGGGTTATATGCCGGCAATGAAGACCGATTTCTTCCGAGACCAGTTTTTAATGCTAATATTTCCTTTAACTCTCCGAACCACCTTTTAGGAGATAGCGGGCTGAATGAAATTATTTCCAGCTGGAGAGCAACATTCTTCGTTGAGTGGAAAGCCGGGTCATACTTTACTTTTAATCCTCTGCAAAAACTTCATCTTAGCAATAACCTTCAATGGCCTGATTATTTTAATGTGGATTTGCGCATTAGTAAATCTTTTAATTTGTTTGGCTTTAACACTGCTTTCTTTATGGATATAAGTAATGTGTTTAACTTTAAAAATAGTTTGTTAAGCAAGGGATATGCATTCAGACGCAAAACTGTGGATACCGGTAATTTTGTTGAATGGGAAGATGCGAAAAATTATTTGGCTTCCCTACATTTACCAATCTATGATTCGCCTGAATTTGACCAGCTAAGAAGCCAGTATCCTGGATATTATTTACCTGGAAACGATAAAGTTGGAGATTTAAGATCAAATGAGAAACCTTATATCAATGATCCAGATTATTCTTATTTCATTTACGGGCAGCCAAGAGATATTTGGTTTGGCCTGAAGATAGATTTTTAATTCTCATTAGTAGGTTTTTATGAAATATTATTTCAAAATTTATTCTTTACTTATAGGAGCTGGATTCCTTTTTCATTCATACGGTCAAACTCCTGAATTGGAAACCGCTCAAACTAAAATAACGAAAGTTTGGGGAGGGGTTGCAGCAAATGGTGAAAAAGCGAACTTTGATTTTAGAGCTGGTTTCTTTCCTAATGATTATGATTTTATTCAACACCGTGGTCAGGGAAGCGAAAATTATTTCGGCTCAGGTTTCCAATTAGCAGCGACTAATTGGAAATCTCCAACTGATTCCCTTCATACTGCTGCTGTTTATGGTCCTATTAATAATTATATGCTAAACGGTAAAGTGATAGTTCCAATTACAAATTATTTGAGATACAAATATCCTGAGCAAATAGTTAATAATGTCTTAATCAATCTATCTGATTTCGGTACGTATGATCCTACAAAATTTTCGGGAGGAACATACGATCAAATAGTGGAAGCAACTTATAGAAATGTTTTGGGAGTTGATATTAAAAGAAAAGTACTGGGTTGGAGCCAAAGCTTTAATGATAATTATATCATCATTGATGTTGAACTAACCAACGTGGGAGTTACACATACAAGCGCCACAGGTGCTGATTCATTAGTTCAAGATACGTTACGAAACTTTTACTTTTTGATGAATCAAGGAGTGGCAAATAATTTTTACTCAAATGGTTCTAACCCGGCACCGTCTTCAAGCGAACGACCAAAATATGCTTACGTTTGGCAGCATTATTACGGTGGAAGGGCAGGTGATTCATTAAGAGTATTTTATTTTTACTCTGCTGATGACCCCAATACTCCGGGTGACGACATGGGCTCACCTGTATCAGGCCAGGGTGGAAGATTGTTAAATACAAATTTTACATTTTATACCATCCTCCATGCATCTGGTCAACCTTATTTGAATAATGCTGAGGATGTTGATGATTTCTTACAGCCCAAAGTAACATACATAGGAACGGAGACGAAGATTCCAAGCCCTGGTACGGGGGAAGATCCTTACGGCAGCAAAAATTATTGGGCAATTCGAGGTGGTTTTTCAGACAAGAATCTTATGCCGAACAGCATTCCCGGAACTCATCACATGCTTAACAATGATGAAAAGGGAACGGCAAACTTTTCTAATTTTCCTGGAGGAACGATCAGCGGTATAAACACAAAAAACTTTAGCAGCTTCGGTCCATACAATGTTCCTCCGAATTACAAATTGCATTTTGTTTATGCAGTTGGCATTGCAGGAATAGGAATTGAAAAATCTGCGGAGATAGGTGCAAAGTGGTTAAATGGAACATTAACAGATCCGCCGAACATGCCGAATCCAACAACAGGATGGCTTCCTTCAAATTTTGTTTTTCCGACAGGTGCAACAGAACTTGACAAATCAAAAGACCGCTGGGTTAGTATGGGCAAGGATTCTGTAATGCTTGCAGCCTATCGTGCAAAATGGAATTTTAAACATGACTATCAAATACCGCAAGCTCCACCTCCTGTTCAGTCGTTTTTTGTGAATGGTTCCGGTGCGTTGGATGGTGTGGTTCTTAATTGGAAAAATCCAACTGCGGAAGCAATGTCAAGTTTTGCGGGCTATACAATAAAAAGAAAACTTACAAATCAGGACACAGTCTATTATTCTGAAGTGTATTCTTCTGGTCCAGAAGATAAAGTCATCGAACATACATTTATTGATACCGGGGTTGTTTCAGGGGTACCATATTATTATTTCATTCAGACGAAAGCCAAAATTGATGAGAATGATTTGAGTGCCGATCCAACCACACGTGGAAAAATTTTATACAGCAGCAGAATTTGGGTCCCAAATATTTCTCCGATAAATCCTCCGAAGTATTCAACCGAAGATATGTCGCGAATAAGAATAGTGCCGAATCCGTATAACATTAACGATCCGCTGGTTAAGCTGTATTATTCGGACAAAGATGGACGGCAAATTAATTTCTATAATCTTCCAGGAAGCGTAACAATTAGAATTTTTACTGAGAATGGAGATTTAATAAAAACAATTGATCATTATTCGCCGCAGTCGGATGGCTATGAAAGATGGGACATGATAACAGATGCTCAGCAAGTTATCAGCAGCGGAGTTTATGTTGCCGTTTTTCAAAAACCGAACGGCGAAGTGAGCTATCACAAGTTCATTGTTGTCAGGTAATCCGAAGGAGAAATTATATTATGAAGATGAAAATAAAATTAACCTGTATAGTTTTTTTCCTTTTAATTACCGAGACTATTTACGCACAAGTGAACTTAAATAAAACTGCTCAAAGCACTATGAACTTTTTACTAGTAGGAACCTCATCTCGTGCATCAGCTTTGGGTGAAGCATTCAATGCTATTGGCTCGGGAAGTGAGAGTATGTATTATAATCCTTCTGGTTTAACGAGCATGACAAAAGATTTTGATATTTCGTTGAACTATACAAGTTGGATTGCCGACATCAAATATCTGAGTGGTGCTGTTGCATGGAATTTGGGAACATATGGAGTTATGGGGTTAAATTTGCTAACAGTAAATTATGGGACTATTAATGGTACAAGCCTTATTCTTGAAGACGAAAGAGAGTCATATCCTTTAGGCTATATTGATAATGGTGAGCTAAGCAATGTTGGTGCATACTCGATTGGCTTATCATATGCAAAAGCCATCTCCGAAGCATTTTCTGTCGGCGGTAATGTAAAACTTGTGGGACAAAATCTTGGGGAAAGTAATTTGGGTACTACCATAAAGAAAAACAACGCAACAAAATTAGCATTTGATGCCGGCGTAAGATACAAAACAGATTTTAAAGGATTTACTTTCGGAATGTCCATTAGAAATTTTTCAACCAACATTAAACGAGAAGAGATAGAAGAACAGCTTCCTTTGCTTTTCTCATTGGGTGCTTCTGTGAATGTGATGGATATTGTTGATGAAGAATATGCTCAATCTAATTCTGTTTTGGTAGAGGCTGATTTTCTTCATCCAAACAATTATTCAGAGAGAGTTAATATAGGATTGGAATACCAATTTCAACAGATGCTTTTTCTTCGTTTTGGTTATCAAACTAATCGTGATCTTGCGTCATGGTCTGCTGGTTTAGGATTTAATACATCAATAAGCGATTATGATGTTGGTATAAATTATTCTTATTCCAAATTCGATTTCTTTGACAGCGTAAGCAGGGTATCTCTTAACTTTTCTTTCTGAAAAATATTTTTTCAAATATTGAATTAGCGTTTCATTCTGAAACTGTGACAGCAATTACAAACAGAATATTTCCTTCAAATAATAAAAGTTTTTGAGCCATGTACATTACCGCAAAAAACGGCACAATTTTATTTTGAGAATATTGCATTTAACTAAATAACGGAAGCGAGCATCTTAAATAAATTAATTATATGTTTCGCTTCCAATTAATTAACTCATAAAAGAGAGGGTACTATAATGAAAAAACTTCTTCTTTCTTTCTTCGTGTTGGTAGTATTTATTTTTGCAACCAACAAGTTATACGGGGCAGAAATTTCATCTGCACAATCAGGTCCTTGGGACTCAACATGGACATGGGTTGGAGGTGTTATACCAACTTCAGTGGATAATGTTACCATTACAGCAGGTCATACTGTTGAAATTATCGTTAGTGGTAGCAGTAAAACTTGTAATAATTTAACAATCCAAAGTGGTGCAAAATTGTACGGTAACGCCGTGGCAACAACCTCAAAATTTTTAAGGGTGTACGGAACAACTATGACAGTAGATGGTACTTATGGTGGCACAAATGATGCACTAGGATTTAGTTTGTATGGTGCTTCAGGTCAAACTTTAACAATTACAGGAGGTGGAACATTCAAAGCTAATCGAGTGCAGCAAAATGCAGGTGGTGATCATATAATCTTTGATATGGATGCTGAGGTACACTATGCAGGATCTGGCGGGACTGGCGGCTCAGGATTGTATCCGTCATCTGGCAATCTAACTGTAACTGTTAACGCTGGTAAGACACTTACTATGGCTAATAATTCATATTTAAGCACTAATACGAGTAGTGGCGATGCTGCGGGAAGTAACAGCCTTACTATTAATGTGTATGGTACAATAACATGCAGTGGTGCTAATTCGAAGTTTAATCTAAATGTAATAGCTGGGAAAACAGGTAGCTTAACAATTTACAATGGTGGTAAAGTGAATCTTTTTTCCTATCTACGTGGGAATGCAACTAATTTAGGAACAGTAAATGTTGCAATAATTAATGGTGGACAATTAAACGGATTCTCGGGTAGTTTCTTTGATCTTTCTACAGCTACAACAACTGTCAATGGAATGGTAGATTTTGGTTTATCTTCAACAGCAACACGATCAATTGGTACAGCAACTGTTGGTTCGACTGGTATTTTAGCATTTCAAGATGGAACTTATCCAACAGGCACGATTACATTAGGCGCAGGTTCTGAAGTTACATATTATGGTTCATCTGCTATTATACTTGGTACAACACCAACAGCATATTCATATCTCAGAATCAATAACTCTGGAGGCGTAGCGCTTGGTACTAGTGTGGCTGTTAATAATGCGCTTACATTAATGAATGGTTTGCTTACCCTTGGATCAAATAATTTGACACTCGGTCCATCTGCCACTATAGCAGGCAGCCCATCAGTATCAAATATGGTTGTTGCTGACGGCAGCGGACAGTTAATTAAACAATTTTCTGATGGTGTTGAGGCAACACATAATTTTACTTTTCCAGTTGGCGACAATACTGGAACAGCAGAATATTCACCGGTAACATTAGACTTTACAAGCGGTTCATTTTCATCAGCTTCTGCTGGAGTGAAGCTTGTAAACTCACAGCATCCCAACCCATTGCTTCCACCAGTGGATTATATTAACCGTTTTTGGACAGTAAGCCAAAGTGGAATATCATCATTCTCATGCGATACAAAGTTCAAATATGTTGATGCTGACATAGTTGGAACTGAGTCAAACCTTTACACATTAAAATATGATAATCCAAATTGGGTACCATTTGGGTTAGTAAACACTGCAACAAATGAATTGAGTGCAACAGTAACAAGCTTTTCAGATTTTTGGGCAGCAAATGAAGGAGCGGGACCAGTTGAGCTAACATCTTTCAGTGCATCAGTAAAGAACAGTGTTGTACAGTTAACATGGAAGACAGCAACAGAAATCAACAGCTTGAAGTTTGATGTTCAGAGGAAATCTGGAAATTCAGAATGGGTAAAAATAGGAGAAGTGATTGCAGCTGGAAACAGCAACTCAGATAAGAATTACAGTTTCAGCGATAAAGCGGCATCTGGAAAGTACCAATACAGAATCAAGATGATAGATGTTGATGGAAGCTATGAATACAGTAGTGTGGTAGAAGCAGAAGTTGTTCAGCCTGGAGAATTCAGATTATCACAGAATTATCCGAATCCATTCAATCCAAGCACAACAATTGATTATGCGTTAGCGTCAGATTCAAGAGTAACACTTGAACTGTATTCACTTATTGGTGAAAAGGTCGCTGAATTGGTTAACAAAGAACAAGCTTCCGGATATTATTCATATCACTTAAACACAAATGGTATGAACTTAACGACGGGTGTATATTTGTATAAGTTAACTGCAGTCAGCAAGACAAACGAAATATTCTCACAGAGCAAGAAGTTACTTTTAATAAAGTAAAAGATTCGTAAATAATAATTATACCTCTCGTTACTGAAAAAGTAACGAGGGGTGTAATATTCAGTGTCATCCAATAATTTTGGTGGATGCTTCCCTCCAATCCACAAAAACTAACAGCTAATTATCCTAAAGCAGATAGACAGATTTAATTTCTTAATGCTGAAGAATCAAATCTATTTTCTTTATATCTATCTAAAAACTTTCAAAGGTATATCATGAAATATGTAATTAAAAAAAGTTACTATGTCAATGTTCTTGCGATTATATTGTTCTTAGCATTGATTACTCACGCTCAACCCCAGCTGACAGAAAATTTCGATTCCGGAAACACAATACCCACATCAAGCGGAAGCGCTCCAACTTCACCAACGGATTATACATGTACTTCAGGTGTATGGACACTTTTTAAATCATACAGGCATAGCACATCAAACCACTCTGCTCCTTATGCGATACGGCTGCTTAAAAATGCAACCGCTTCTTACGCTATTACCCCAACACTTAATTCTGTGGGAACAATTACGTTTTGGGGTTATGCTGCATCCTCGAAACCAATTTATTTATACAAGACAACCAATGGCGGTTCAAGCTGGTCATTTATTGATTCAGCGATGACCGGTGCGGGTGCTTTTGTGCAATGCAGTGTTGTGGTTAACGATCCTTCTTCAAACATAAGGATCAAGTTTGAAAATGGAACCGTTGCTGTTAATGATTTAAATTTTGACGATGTTGTTATTACAAGCTATTCGACGAGCGCCTCAATTACGCTCTCAACTTCGTCTCTTCCGAGTTTTGGTTTAGTAGTTACCGGAAGTAATTCAAGCTCATCGAGCTACACCTTTAGTGCACATAATTTAACTGCTGATGTGAAAGTGAAAGCGCCGGTAGGATTTAAAGTAAGTTCAGATAGTATTTCATTTCTTGATTCAATAGAAATAGCCAGAACAGGTGATTCAATTTCAAATGCTAAAGTTTATGCGCGCTTTTCTCCGATCAGTGCTTCCGGAACGGTTACGGGAGATATTTCGCACTCAAGTACAGGCGCCGCGACACAAAATGTTTCAGTAACAGGTATTTCACTTGCAGCTGAGCCAGGAACTCAGTCAAGCATAACTTTTGGAACAGTAACAGGTACTTCTATTGTAGTCAATTTTTCAGGAGGAGATGGTTCAAACAGAATTTTAGTTGCGAGAAGCAGTTCAGCAGTTTCATGGTCACCATCGGATGGCGATGCAATGACAGGAGTGAGCAGCGATTTCTCTTTAGCGTCAGACAAAGGCAGTGGAAATAAAGTTGTTTATGACGGAACTGGAAATACAGTTACGGTTACAGGTTTAACACAAAGTACAACATATCATTTTGCAGTTTATGAATATAATGTCGGGACAAATAATTCTTATAATTACAAAACAACCTCGCCAGGAATAGGTTCACAATCAACGATTGCATTAGCTACAATTATAGTAAATCCAACTTCTTTAGAATTTGGAAATGTTTTGGTTGATTCGACTTCAGCAGAACAATCTTACACACTTTCAGCACACACTCTTTCACCAGCAAGCGGCAGTATAACAATTACTGCTCCTGCGGGGTATGAAGTTTCAACCACAAGCGGTTCCGGATTTGCTTTGTCAAAATTGGTTGCTTACAGCGGTGGGACATTAAGTGCAACAACAATTTATGTGAGATTCAAACCGACTGCAGTTGCAAATTATACCGGTAATATTACTAACACAGGTGGCGGTGCCACTACTGAAAATGTTGAGGTGTCAGGTAATGGTGTTACTCCATCAGGACCGAATGTTTTGCAAGCCGAAGATGGAATTGTATTAAATGCAAAAATACTCACTCAATATCCTGGTTACACAGGTTCTGGCTATGTTGATATAATAGACAGACAAGGGAGTTGGCTTGAAGTTTCATTTCGCAGGACAGTAGCTTCAACTGATACCTTGACAATTTATTATGCAAATGGTTCCGGTGGATCAAGAAGTCTTGCTCTTTATTTGAATGATGGAAGTCTCGGGTCCCTTTCATTTCCTAAAACTACAAATTGGTCAACCTGGACTTCTGTGAAAACTGTTATTTCATTTCAAGCTGGTATAAATCGTATTCGACTACAGGCGACAGGTTCAAGTGCAACTCCGAATATTGATTACTTTTTTATTGGAGGAAGCGAAGCAATTCCTGTTTACAAGCTTAATTTGTACAAAAGTGGTAACGGAACTGTTAATGCAAATCCTTCCCAAACTTATTATGATGTTGGTACTCAAGTTCTATTAACTGCAACACCCTCTGGGAATAATATCTTCCGTAAATGGATAGGTAGTGAAGAAAGCACCAGTAGTTCATTGAGTATCACCATGAATGGTCATAAAACTATGGTTGGAGTAATGCTCGACACTACAAATTTTGCTGGATTTAATCTAGAAACTTCCCCAATCGGTTTTGCTTCGATAAATGCTTTAGGAAAAAATGGAACAACTGGTGGTGCAGGGGGAAGTGTTGTCTACATAAATAATTCAAAAGATTTATATGATTTGATGTATGCTAGATTGGACGCAAGTCATACCCTGAATCTTGATCCAATTACTATTTATATCGTTGGAACACTCTCTGCGGATCCAGCTTTTGGTGAGATGCTAGATGTAAAGGATACTTATGATGCATCCATTATCGGTGTTGGGCAGGATGCTATCATTACAGGATACGGTTTAAATCTTTACCGTGCAGTAAATATTATTGTAAGGAATATTAAGTTTGCGAGTTGGGGAGATGATGGTATTTCAGTTGATGCGAGTGACGATCAAACACTTGGCCATCATATTTGGATTGATCATTGTACATTTACTTATGATCCGCCTCCTGGTTACCCAGCCGGCGTAACGCCAGACGGTTCTATAGATATTACCCATACTGTATCTTATGCGACTGTTTCCTGGAATCATTTTATTAAAACCGACAAAAATTGCTTAGTAGGCCATTCGGATAGTAACACATCGGATGTGGATATGAAAGTAACATTTCATCACAACTATTTTGATAGTAGCGCTCAGCGAAATCCTCGTGTCCGGTTTGGAAAAGTTCACGCATTTAATAATTACTACAGAAAGAATACTATTTATTCGGTTTCATCAAATACTGGTGCTGACGTTGTAGTTGAAGGTAACTACTTTGTTGATTGTCCAATTCCAACAGAGAGCGGCCGTGATGGTGGACCTGAAGGTGATATTGTTGAATATAATAATGTATTTGTTAATTGCGGTACGCCTGAAGTTGTAGGGACTGCATTTGATCCTTCAATTTATTATAGTTTTACGGTTGATCTGCCTGCAACAATTCCTGATATGGTAACTAAATATGCTGGTAGCGGAAAGTATGATTTTTCGCCCTCACCACCGATAACATCTAAAACTTTAAATTTAACTGCCCTCATAGAAGGATTTTATGATGGTTCAACAATGGTTCCAGATACAGTTACTGTTGAACTGCATTCTTCATCCTCACCTTATACATTAGTAGATCAATCTAAAGTAGTATTAAGCTCAAGTGGTGGTGCTGCGGTTAATTTCTATACTGCTGCAAACTCAGTTCCTTATTACGTTGCTGTAAAACATCGTAATTCATTACAAACTTGGAGCAATACGACACCATCATTCAGCGGTGGAGTAATGACCTACAATTTCACAACTGCACAAACTCAAGCATACGGCAGTAATATGAAAAACGTGGGAGGTGAATGGTGTATTTACAATGGTGATGTAAACGGAGACGAATTCATTGATGGGTCAGATGTATCGGATTGTTTTAATGATGCTAACTTAGGTGCAAGCGGTTATATAGTTACAGATTTGACGGGAGACGACTTCGTAGACGGTACAGATGTATCTATAGCATTCAATAACAGCAATCTTGGTGTTGGTGCTTTTTATCCTTCGAAGAAAAGCAATGTAACTTCAAAACAAAAAAAATAGATATTTCAACATAAAAATGAACTAAGCAGTCATTGATTTTCGTTCTAAAAAATTTATTGCGAAAAAATAATTTTAATTGAAAACAAAAAACAACTAACTAAATAATAATAATCAAGAGGTAAAAAATGAAATCGATTTTCTTGAAAATAACAATTTTGATCGGACTTGTCTTTTCAATTAATTCGCATAGTCAAAGTATTGGTGATTTCCAGTCTTTTCAAACCGGTGCTTGGAATAATGATACCACTTGGTCAAGGTGGGATGGGTCAAGTTGGGTTAACCCAGCTCCAAGTACGCCGGATTCATTAAGTGGTGTAGTTACAATTTTAAGTCCACACACGATTACAGTTACTGCGAATGTCGGTGTTGATCAAGTTACTGTAAACAATGGAGCAACAGTTATTGTAAACTGTTCAGTAGCAACGTTAACAATTGCGGCTGGCAATATGACTGTAAATGGTGCTTTAACTATTAACGGGAATGTACCTGCGGCAGCACCCTATAACATTATTACAAATGGAAGTCTAATAATTGGAGCTACTGGTGTCGTAAATATTGACGAAACTGCAGCTGTGACAACAACAAAAGGGTTCATTCCTTCAGCAACATGGCAAGCAGGTTCAACATTAAATATTCTCGGCATCGGGGGAGCTGCAGCAACTGGTTGGGGTTCCGGTAACAATCAAGATTTTTATAATGTTAACATAAATTATGCAACAGGAACCGCAAATTTTGGCTGGGGGTTCACAACTGGATCGGTAGCTGGTGAATTTAAAGTACAATTAACTGGAAGTACTGCGACTTCTCGAATGCAGTTTTTTGGCGGTTCATCTGGTAATGTCACACTGAACAAACTGACTCAAACAGGTGGTATTCTAACTGGTTCTGGTACTGGAAGCGCCGCAACATTTGATAATGTTTATATCAATGGTGATGTAAGCATAACTGGAGGTCAGTTCTCCGTAGATCGTGGCTCACATGGAGGTGGTAATGATGGTTCTGGTGTTAAGTGGTATTTTTATGGAGATAATATTACAATAGCACCAACTTCGACTGCAGCAAATAGTATGGCAAACTCAAATTCGCAGGGCAATGTTTATCCATATTATCTTGATTCAAGATTTATTTTTGCAAAGAGTGGGGTCCAAAACCTATCAATTACCCCTGCTTTAGTAACTTCACAATATGGTATCACTGTTGAAGTTATTAATGGTTCTCAAGTAAACTTAGTTGCTCCATCTAATATTATTATTTTAATGCTTACTAGTGGTAGTGTAATCGCACCAACTGCAAATCCATTAACTATGGGAATCTTGAACACAAGTACAAGTGGTTTATATTCCGGGACTATTTATGGTGGTGGTTCTACCAGTAATGTTGTGGGAAAATTAGGATTTCTTTTTACCACCACCACTCCACCGGCTACATTTTCAAAGACATATCCTATTTCAAAAGGAGGTAAATATAGACCAATTACGTTAAGTCTTTCACAGTCAGCTGCTACTCTTTCTGCTTACTATGCAGAGATGTTTAATTCTGTTCCACCTGCAAACACACTGCCTGGCTCTGTGGATAAAGTATCATCTGTAAGATATTATGCTATTACAGAAGGTACAGGTGGCTCAGCATTTACAAATGGAATAGTCACATTAAACTACGAAACTGATGATGGTGTAACCGACTTCAGCAATTTAAGAGTAGTTAAAGATGATGGTGCAGGGAATTGGGTAGATCTTGGTGGTGTCGGTACAGCTAATGGAACAGGTTCAATAATTTCAACAACAGGTTTTACTTCTTTAAGTAATTTTACGCTTGCAAACGCAACTGGAGGCGGGAATATTTTACAATCACTAAAAGTTTTAACTTTGACGGCATTGATTGAAGGATTCTATGATGGAAGCACAATGGTATCCGATACAGTTTATGTTGAATTGCATAATGCTACTTCATACGCGTTGGTTGAACAAACCAAGACTGTACTCAATTCATCTGGAGTTGGAATTGCCAATTTTAGTTCAGCATCGGATGGTGTAGCATATTATATTGCATTGAAGCACAGAAACGCATTACAAACTTGGAGTGCGGCCGGACAGACATTTAGCGGTGGAACATTGAGTTACAATTTTACTTCTGCTCAATCTCAAGCTTATGGTGACAATACAAAAAATGTGTTTGGGAAATGGTGTCTCTTTAATGGTGATGTAAATGCAGACGAATTCATTGACGGCTCCGATGTTTCCGATTGTTTTAACGATGCAAATATAGGCACCAGTGGTTATGTGGTTACTGATTTGACAGGAGATGATTTTGTTGATGGTACAGATGTTACTGTTGCGTTTAACAATAGCAATATTGGCGCAGGAGCTTACTATCCATCAAAATAAAAGGGTAATTATAAAAAGTTCTAAAAGGAACAAAGCAACATTTTAAATTATTTTACGCTATATCTAAGAAGAAAAAATTATAGGGGAGTTCTATATTGAAAAACTTATCTAAAAATAAACAGTGAGGTTAATAATGAAGAATATATTATTCCCCGTTTTAATACTTATAATTTTTATTATTCATCCAGATGCTTTTTGCCAAACTATTTTCAGTAATGGCACAGGGGGGGGTGTTTGGAGCAGTTCGAGTACATGGTTAGGAGGTGTAGTTCCAAATGTTAATAGTGACGTTGTAATCTCTGGTGGAGATTCAGTATCAACAACTGTAGGTGCTGTATGTAAAACCCTGACTGTTTATTCAAACGGGAAATTAGCGACAAGCGTTGATACGGTCTACATTGCTCAAATACTAACTCTTGAAGCAGATGCATGGTTTTACAATCAAACAACTAATCCAACACTTCCAGGCAACGATTATGTTCTTGACCCTCAGAGTTATGTTGTTCACATCGGAAGCGGAACAATTGGTGGCCCTGGAAATCTTGAATTTGGTAATTTGGTAATTCAAAGGACTGCTGGATGTGCCCCTAATGGGAACTTAATTATTCATGGAAATCTTATAATTAATAACTCTGCTGCGAATGTTGTTTTTCGCGGTGTCAGACCTGCAACGGGAAGCATGACTCACACAGTAGAGGGAAATGTATATATATATCGTGGAATATTATCTTGCATAGATGTTGGCGATAACTCTATGGTTGGAATCTGGAATATTTATGGAAATGTTTATGTTATAGATTCTGCTGAACCATACCAGGAATCAAGAATAGGACCTTTCTCAAGTGCAAATGCTTCGGGATTAGCTATTTATAATATTGGTGGTGATTTAATTGTTCAAGGTGGTAGAGTGCAAGGAGGTACTAGCAGTTCAGCAGGACCGGGCAATGGGATATTCAATATTGGCGGGAATTTTTCACTTGATGTACACAGCAATGTAGCCACCAATACTCTTGGGTGGGTTGCATTTAATTTTGTAGGAAATGGTTCTCAATATGTAAATCTGGATAATAAATTTCAGATGAGTACAGGTATTTACGACACAATAAGTGCACTTTCAAATGTAACTCTTGATCTTGATACGACAAAATGGGGTTCTAGCACGGCTGGGGAATTTGTCGTGGATGGATCTCTCGAAATGGTTGATAGCTCTTTCCTCGATGGTCCGGCTTCATTTAAATTAAATCCCGGAGCTACTTTAAAAATAGGAAGCCCATATGGAATTAGCAGTGCTGGTACAAATGGAAATATCCACTTTACCGGAAGCAAATTATTTAGCGAAGAAGCAAATTATGAATATAAGAGCTCTCATGCCCAACAACTCGGTGATGGACTTCCTTCTACTGTAAAGGGATTTGCAGTGAATAATCCTACTGGGATAATCTTAGATCGAAATCTTACTGTAAACGGATCGTTACAAATTATTAATGGTGATCTTGATTTGAATGGTAATACAATTACCCTCGGCAGTAATGCAGAGTTGCATGAAACTTTAGGCAATACGGTTGTTGGAACATCGGGAAAATTAACAATCACGAAGGATATTGGAACTCCATCTGGCACAAATGCTGGGGGTTTGGGTGCTGTATTAACATCGAGTGCTAATCTTGGAAATACAACTATTGAGAGAACACATGCACCTGGAACTGGTCAGGGTAATCAAGGAATTAAAAGAGTATTTCACATAACACCAGCAAACAATTCAGGATTGAATGCAACTTTAGGATTCTACTATGATGAATCTGAATTGAATAATATTCCCGAAAGTGAATTAAAGTTCTTTAAATCACCTACTGGTGCTAATAATTCTTGGTTCTCAATGGGTGGAACTGTTAACACAGCAGAGAATTTTGTTCAAGTTTCAGGGTTAAATGATTTTTCATATTGGACACTTGCTGGAATTAATTCACCACTTCCTGTAAATGAAGAAGACGATATAATTCCTGAGCAATTCAATTTATTGCAAAATTATCCCAATCCGTTTAATCCAACTACGACAATAACGTATGAAGTTCCGCAATTAAGTAATATAATGATAAAAGTTTTTGATATTCTTGGAGATGAAGTTGCTATTTTGGTGAACGGAAGAAAAGATGCTGGAAGATATCAAGTTCAATTTGATGCCAGTCAATTATCAGGCGGTATATATTTCTATCGAATTGTTGGTGATGGATTTATTCAGACTAAAAAAATGTTGCTAATCAAATAGCTACCTATGCCTAATTATTAAAAGAGAAGAATCTTGTTGCTATAGAATGGCAAAACATTTAAATATATTGATGTTGCTTGCCACAGTTGTAATTTATTGCGGTTGTAGCAGTTCGTTCAATCAAAATAATGAAATACCTTCTTCTTCTATTCTTGCAAATAATTTTATAGAATTGTTTCCTGATACGATTGCTTACAAGAATGAGTTAAAAAGCTATAAATGGAATTATGAACAAGGCTTAATGTATGAAGCGTTTTACAAAATGTGGAAGCATACTGGTGATAAAAAGTATTTTGATTACATGAAAAAAAATATTGATTACTACATTGAATCCAATGGAACAATTAAAACTTATAAACTATCTGATTTTAATATTGATAATATAGCCCCTGGCAGGACTTTATTGCGCCTTTATTCTGAGGTAAAGAGTGAGAAATACAAAAAAGCAGCCGACACTTTAAGGGAACAATTGAGACTGCACCCCAGAACTACCGAGGGTGGCTTCTGGCATAAAAAAATATATCCTTATCAAATGTGGCTCGATGGTTTATATATGGGCGAACCTTTCTACGCTATGTATTCACAGATGTTCGACGAATCAATTTCTTTTGATGATATTGCTGATCAATTTATCTTTATTAGAAACCATCTAAGAGATGATGTGTCGGGTCTGTATTATCATGGATGGGATGAAAGTAAGCAGCAAAAATGGGCAGATCCAATAACAGGAAGATCGCCAAACTATTGGGGAAGAGCAGTTGGTTGGTATATGATGGCATTGGTGGATGTACTTGATTTTTTTCCTCTTGAACATCCGAGGCACAAAGAACTTCTTGAAATATTTGTAAATTTATCTAAGAGTCTGAAAAAGTATCAAGATCCAAAATCCAAATTATGGTTTCAAGTTATAGATAAGGGTAATTTAGGTGGAAATTATTTGGAAGCGTCCGGCTCTTTGATGTTCATCTATAGTTTTGCTAAAGGTGCTAACATGAAGTATCTTGATCATGACTATTTTGACATTGCTAAAGAATCTTTTCGATCAGTGATAAAAAATCTTGTAACTACTGACTCTCAGGGTTTAATTTATTTAAATAATATTTGTGCGGGTGCGGGATTAGGTGGAACACCTTATCGTGATGGGAATTTTGCGTATTATGTTAATGAAACAAAAAGAGCTAATGATTTTAAAGGCTATGGTCCATTTATTCTTGCTGCAATAGAAATTGAAAAAGGAGATCAACTTTAAATTTTGATTCTGAATTAGAATTTGGTTGATATAATATTATGACAAACACAAAATTAAAACCAATAAAACTTGAAGATCTTGCAAAAAAGTTGAAGGTATCAAAGGTAACAATCTCTAAGGCGCTTAGAAATCATCCTGATATTTCTGATGAAACAAAAATTAAAGTTAAAGAACTTGCAGAGCGTGTTGGGTACACACCCAATTTTATGGCTAAAAACTTATCGGCAAAAAAATCAAATATTATTGGATTGGTTGTTCCAAAACTCGCACACTTCTTCTTTGGTTCTATAATTGAGTCCATTTATAACACTGCATTTGAAAATAATTATGAAACTGTAATAACCGTATCGCAGGAATCTGCCCTGAGGGAAAAAAAACATGTTCAGTCTCTACTAGCAATGCGAGTTGATGGCTTAATAGTATCGATAACTGAGCAAACAAAAGATTATTCGTTATTTGAAAGGATACTTCATTCAAACATTCCCTTGGTGTTTATTGATAGAGTTCCTGCGATTAAAAATGTTCCAAGCATTACTGTTGATGACAAAGGCGGGGCCTATTCGGCTGTGGATCATTTTATTAAACAAGGTATTACTAAAATTGGTCATGTTGGTGGCTACTCACATATAAATATTGGAAAAGCAAGGCGAACTGGTTTTATTGAAGCAATGAACAAAAATAATATTCCGATTAATCATAGCTGGATTGTAGAAGGCGGATTTGGAGAAGAAGATGGTTATCGAGGATTCAAAGAAATGTTTAACAGAGGAAGTTTGCCCGAAGCAATTTTTGCTGTGACATATCCTGTCGCAATAGGAATTTATGAGGCGGCAAACGAACTTGGAATTAGAATAAGTAAAGATATTCAAGTAACATGTTTTGGTAACAATACATTCAAGCATACTGTTCCTTCAGTTTTTAATTTTGTTGACCAGCCAACTGTTGAATTAGGTAAAAATGCCGTGCAGTTATTGTTAGATTTAATTGATAATCCTATGCCCACTAGACCAAGAAACATTGAGCTAAAAACCCGATTATTAATAAATGGGAAAGAATCTTTGAATGGTCTCGTTGCATAGAATGATTATGACGGATATGTTTAAAGTAGAAGTAAAATAAAAATGAGTAAGCCAATTGTCATATTTATTTTAATGTTCTTTGTGTTGATTCCTTTTGTTTTTTCCGCACCTGATATTGTTGTTGCAAAAGATGGCAGCGGGGATTTTAAAACAATTCAAGAGGCATTAAATGCTATCCCAAGTTCACACGAAAAGATGTTTGTTATTTTTATAAAAAATGGTTTATATGAGGAAAAAATTTTTATTGAAAAAAGTAATGTTGCACTTATCGGTGAAAGCAGGGGCAATACTGTGATAGAATTTGCGGAGCTGAGAAAAAATTGGAGAGAAAATCACGAAGATGATTATGGTGCGGGTGTGGTTAATATAAAGAATAAAATCACTGATGTGGTTTTTATTTCCATGACAATTCACAATAATTATGGTTCTCTCTATAGTAATAATGATCATCAGTTTGCGATTAGAGCCGGTGAAGGGGTTACAAGAATTATTATAGATAACTGTAATATTATTGCTAATGGTGGCGATGCGCTTTCTCTTTGGAATACTGATGATGGGATGTATTACCACAATAATTGTTATTTCGAAGGTTATGTAGATTATGTTTGTCCGCGCGGTTATTGTTTTATTGAGAACAGCAAATTTTTTGGACGAAACTTAACTGCATCTATTTGGCATGATGGAAGCAAGAAAGAAGATCATAAATTCGTAATTCGAAATTCAAATTTTGATGGAGTTGAAGGATTTCCTCTTGGCAGATTTCATCGTGATGCACAGATGTTTTTATTGGACTGTAAGTTTTCAAAAAATATGGCAGACAAAAAAATCTTTTTTGCTCCATCTAATCCACCAAGAATTTTACAATGGGGAGAAGAGAGAATTTATTTTTATAATTGTCATCGAGATGGGGGTGATTTTAGCTGGCATGCGGATAATTTAGTCGGAACAAAAAATAATCCCGAACCTGAGAAAATAAATGCTCGTTGGACTTTTAACAACAAATGGAATCCTCAAGTGCAATTAGATCAATTAAAAAGAGAAATGGATAAATAAAAATGATGGATAGAAGCTTAAAACATTCACTTTATAGTATTTATTCAATCAGAACAATACTGATTGATTTTATTGCTATAACGTTTATTTATTTATTACCGTCACTTTCTCATTTAACAAATGTTCCATTGTATATAATTGAGCCGATGAGATTAGCGGTTATATTCTGCCTTCTTCATACGAACAAAAAAAACACATTCCTTGTGGCTATTACAATTCCATTATTTTCACTTGTTGTATCATCACACCCTGCAATTCTTAAATCGGTCTTAATTATTTGTGAACTGATGATTAACTTGTTGCTGTTCTATTTCTTGGTCAAAAAAACAAATGCATTTGTATCAATGTTTCTCAGTATAGTTTTTTCCAAGATAGTCTATTATTCTGCAAAGTATATTTTTATCCAAATGAATATGATCGAAAGTAATTTAATCTCCACACCCATGCTTGTTCAATGGTTAATAGCAATTGGGTTAAGTTTATATGCGGCTTTCATGTTTGAGACAGTGAAAGAGGTCGAACTTCAGTAGGGGCATTCTACGCAATTTTTACCTCATCCGATGTTAAATAAAAATATTATTCTATTCGTTTTATTCTTATTGAGCTTCACTATTTGTGCTCAGCAAGAACAGAGTAAAACCTCCCGAACGATATTTCTGATAGGAAACTCGACGATGGCAGATAAGCCATACAAAGATGGAAATCCTGAAAAAGGCTGGGGACAGATTTTTCCTTTATACTTCGGGGAAGGAATAAGGATTGAGAATTATGCTGTAAATGGCAGGAGCACAAAAAGTTTTTTAGATGAAGGCAGATGGTCCATTGTGCTTGAGAGAATTAAGAAGGGTGATTATGTTATTATTGAATTTGGTCACAATGATTCTAAAAAAGATGACCCCAAACGTTTTGCAGATGCAAATACAGATTATCGAACCAACCTGATAAAATTTGTGAGTGAAACTCGCTCAAAGGGAGGAATTGCTATTTTAGCAACACCAATTGTTAGGAGAAGGTTTGATGATCAAGGAAAATTTTATGATGTACATGGAGATTACCCTAAAGTCGTAAGGGATGTTGCTTCTGAAATGAATGTTCTGTTGTTAGATTTACACAAAAAGACTGAAGAAATGTTAATCGAATTTGGAGAAGAAAGATCAAAGCTACTTTATTTGCACATCGAACCGAGAGAATATAAATCTTTACCCGAAGGAAGAATTGACAACACTCATCTATCTGCCTATGGGGCATTCAAAGTTTGTGATCTTGTTGCCGAGGAAATTCGCAACTCTATCCCTGAGCTTGCGGCTTTCTTAAAGATTGATTTTTGTAATCCTCAATAACAACTTATCATTGAATTATGAAATTATTAATTACTTCTGTCTTAGCGTCAGTATTTTTTAGTTCATTCACTTGCAACTCTCAGCAAAATACTTTTCAAGTGTGGGTTAAAAATCCGAATAATATATTCTTAAAAGATGCATACCTGGAATTAAGTATCGACGACATAAATAGAAACTTCATTATTAAAGATGGAAATGAAATAATTCCTTATCAAATACTTATTGACGAAACAAATAAAAGATCAGTCTGCTTCGTGCTTAGCTTAAAGCCAAATGAAGAAAAAATATTGTCTGTTTATTATGGCGATGAAATTGAAAAGAAAAAATTTAAAAACAGAACTTATGCTGAACTTTCAATGAAAGCAGAGAATATTTATTTCGATGGAAAGTTCAGAGGAAATAATTTTGTAAACGTGAACAAACTAAAAGTACCATCAATTCACACCGATCATGATGCATTATTCAAGTACGAAGGTCCAGGTTGGGAATCTGAAAAAGTTGGCTACAGGTTTTATTTAGACTGGCGAAATGCGATTGATATTTTTGGAAAGAAAAAAGATCAGCTGATACTTGCAAATGTTGGCATTCATGATACCGTTGCAAAAGATGATTCATATCATTCCATGCAAGAATGGGGGATGGATATTTTTAAGGTTGGTAATTCGTTAGGCATTGGTTCAATTGGTATGTGGAATGACGAGAAAGTAAACATGGTATCAAAAACTGATAGTATCTATTGTGAAATTACGGAGAATGGTCCGATTAAATCAGAGGTTAAAACAAACTACTTCGGTTGGAAAGTTGGCGAGAAAAAATTTGACCTAGAATCAAAACTATCTATAACTGCAGGCAGCAGATTATCGAAGAATGAAATAATTATATCAAATGACCCTTCAAACATTGCTACAGGTTTAGCTAAATATCCCGCAACACAATTTTTCAAAAGCGATATTTCAGGTGAATGGTCATTTATTGCGTTGTATGGGAACCAGACTCTAGTTTCTGATAGTGATAAATTGGGAATAGCTGTATTCTATAAAACTAAAAATCTCCAAGAGTTAAGTGAAGACAACTTGAACTACATAGTTAAACTTAAACCGAAAAATGGAAAAGTAGATTACTATTTCTGTGCTGCATGGGAACAAGAAGGACAAGCAATAAAAAACCTTGATGGGTTTAAAAATTATTTAAACGAAACTCAGTTGATCTTGAACAATCCACCGACAGTTGAAATTAAAAATTAGGGGCACATTTATGAAAAATGTTATATTAAACGAAGATAGATTTTTCGATCCTAATCCAACGGTCAGAAGAACAGCCCGCGAGATTTATGAGAGCATAAAAAATTTGCCGATTGTTAGTCCGCATGGACATGTTGATCCTTCAATTCTTTCAGAGAATAAACCATTTCCAAACCCCACACAATTATTTCTAGCTCCTGATCATTATTTATTTAGAATGCTTTATTCTCAGGGTGTTTCAATGGAATCACTTGGTGTTCCAACTATTGACGGATCAGAAGTTGAAACCGATCCGCAAAAGATTTGGCAAATATTTGCGGATAATTTTTATTTATTTCGCGGAACGCCATCAAGTGTTTGGCTTGATTATGAGTTTAGCATAGTGTTTGGCATTAAGGAAAAATTAAACAGTACAAATGCTCAAAAATTTTATAACTTGCTACAAGAAAGAATAGATTCTTCTGAGTTTTTACCAAGAGATTTGTTTGATAAATTTAATATTGAAGTCCTTTCTACTACAGATACAGCAGATGATTCATTAAAGCATCACAAAAAAATTAGGGAATCAAATTGGAAAAAAAGAATTATTCCTTGTTTTAGACCCGATGCTGTGACTGATTTATCTAATAGCAAGTGGAGTGGAAATATAATTGCATTGGGTAAAACAGTTGGATATGAGATTGATTCATATTCTCAATTTGTAAAAGCTTTGCAGGAAAGAAGGTCATTCTTTAAATCAATGGGAGCAACCTCCACTGATCATGGGGTATTTTCTCCATATACTCATGAGTTGAGTAAAGAAAATGCAGAGGAAATATTTCAACGTGCACTTAAAAAGCAATCCACCGAAAATGATTCTAAATTGTTCACTGCCCACATGCTAATGAAAATGGCTGAGATGAGTATCGATGATGGGTTGGTTATGCAGATTCATCCTGGTGCATATAGAAATTATAATCCGATGGTTTCTCAAAAGTTTGGTGCTGATAAGGGCTGTGATATTCCGATGCAGACAGAATACACTTTAAACCTTAAAGAGCTTTTAAATAAATATGGTAATGATCCCAGATTAACTGTAATTGTTTTTACGCTTGATGAAACGACGTATTCTAGAGAACTTGCTCCACTTGCAGGTCATTATCCTGCAATGAAATTAGGCCCACCATGGTGGTTTCATGACAGCATAGAGGGAATGATCAGGTTTCGCAGAATGGCAACTGAAACCGCTGGGTTTTATAACACAGTTGGATTTAATGATGATACCAGAGCATTTGTATCAATTCCAGCAAGGCATGATCTGGCCCGCAGAATTGACTCGAATTACTTGGCAGGATTAGTAGCAAAACATATTTTAGATCTTGAGCAAGCATTTGAAGTGGCAAAAGACCTTACTTACAATTTAGTTAAGAAAGCTTATAAACTATAATCTTTCGGAGATAAAATGGAAACACTCACTCTTAAAGAGGAATTATTGAGTCATAAGAATAATGGAAATATTTTGTTCAGTCAAAAACTATTTGATTCTGGAAAAATTGAAATATATTCCCGCTCAATGACTGAACTAAACGGGACATTATTTTTTATTGCAAAAGAGAACAATGAAAAATTCCTCTATTTATATTATGAAAAGGATGATAATACTATCGTTACTCAATTTGAAGGAACGATCTACGAACTTAAAGGAGCAGGAAATTCATTAATAAAAAAATGTAACCTAAGTACAAATAATAGAAAAGTATTGCAGAAACATTTTGAGTTTACAAATCCCAGAATAGTTGGACTCGTTAACTCTTTCGGATTTGGAGACAGAATTGGCCTGGCAAATCCTGCTCATATTCGTTCTATTGGGAAAAGTGGTTTCATGCCTGTATTAGCGCAACAGTCAATTCGTGAGCTAACCAGAACTAATAGAACTCCAGATGAAGTTATAAATGCGGCGGTGTGGGCAGTATTTCAAGAAGGTTTTACATCTGGTTTTAGTGCAGATGCCGATCATCTCAAAACAACCGATGATATTGATTTGATGATTGAAAGCGGATTCAGAATGTTTACTTTCGATCCTGGAGAACACGTACATAATGAAGCTGATTCGATAAGCGAAACGCAATTAACCGAGTCCATAAGATTTATTAATTGGGAAGGATTATTCACAGATTATTTAAGTTTGGAAAGAAATTATGTAAACACAAAATTTCACATTTCTGATGAATTGCAATTAGCTGCTAATGCGATTGATGTAAAACGCGCAGTGTTAAAATATGGAAACGCACTTGCCCACATAAAAAAAATGTATGATCATTTAAAATTAAAATATCCCAATTATGAATCAGAAGTTGAAGTCTCTGTTGATGAAACAGAATCCGTTACTTCTCCATTTGAACATTTTTTTATTGTTAAAGAGTTAAATCGGCTTGGTGTAAAAATTGTAAGTTTAGCCCCACGATTTGTGGGAAGTTTTGAAAAAGGTATTGACTATAAAGGTGATCTGAATCTTTTTAAAAAGGAATATCTGAAACATTTGCAGATAACACAGTATTTCGGAAATTATAAACTGAGTCTACATTCTGGAAGTGATAAATTTAGCATATATAAAATTGTCGGGGAAATTAACCAAGGCGTCACTCATGTAAAAACGGCTGGAACAAGTTACCTTGAAGCACTAAAAGTTGTGGCAATAACCGAACCTGAACTATTTAAAGAAATATTGGATTATAGCATTTTATTATTCGAGACCGAGAAAAAAAGCTATCATGTGTCCGCTGATGTATCAAAAGTTAAATCGTCCAAAGAGTATTCAAACAAAGAATCATTAAAACTTTTTGAAAATAACGATTGTAGGCAAGTTCTACATGTTACTTTCGGAAAAATACTGACCGACAAAAATAAAGATGGCGAATTTATATTTAAGAATAGATTGATAGAATGCCTAAAGAATAATGAGGAAATTCACTATAACATACTAATTGAACATTTTCAAAAACATTTAACCCCATTTAATCAGTTATGACGCGAGAAGAAATAAAAAATTATATCCTTGAAAAAAAAGTTTTAGCAGTTGTGAGGATGAAAAATCCAGATCAATTGCTTAGAGTTATAAATTCAATTATGAGAGGCGGAGTTACTTGTATTGAACTGACAATGACTATTCCCAACGCCATTCAATCAATTGAAATTGCCAGCAAAGAGTTTAGCGATAATATTTTGCTTGGTGTTGGCTCAGTTACAAATTCACAGATTGCGCTCCAAGCTATAAATGCGGGAGCAAAATTTGTCGTAAGCCCCATTTACAAATCTGAAATTGTATCTATTGTCATCGAGAAAAATTTGGTTGTTATTCCTGGAGGATTTACTCCAACAGAAATACAATCAGCATATGAACAAGGCGCCGACTTTGTAAAAATATTTCCTGCAGATAACTTAGGAATGTCATTTATAAAATCGATTAAAGCACCGCTTCCTCATTTGAAAGTAATTCCAACTGGTGGTGTAACATTAGACAATGCTAATGATTGGATAAATCATGGTGCTAGTGCAGTTGGAATAGGATCTGCTTTAGTTGACACTAAGGCAATTGATAGTGAAAATTATAATCAGCTTACAGCCAATGCAAAAAAACTCTGTACAAATTTAGGAGTTAATTAGGAAAGAAGATGAATACAAATTCTTTTGATGATCTAAAAGATAAAGTATGTGTGTTGACGGGTGGTGGTGGAGTTATTGGTGCTGTGCTTGCTAAAGGTCTTGCCTCAATGGGAGTTAAACTTGCTATTCTTGATATAAAAAAAGAGCTTGCAGATAAAGTCGCTGAAGGAGTAAAAAAGATTTACGACATTGACATTCTTGTTGTTGAGGCAAATGTTCTTAGTAAAGATTCACTAGAAGAAGCTAAGAGAAATATAATGGGAAAATTTAAAAAGGTTGATATTCTGATAAACGGTGCGGGCGGAAATTCACCCAACGCAACAACAAAAGAAGAATTTATTACAGATGATAATATCAGTACCTTAAAAGATACTTTTTTCGGTTTGGAGTTAGAGGGATTCCAAAAAGTTTATGATCTAAATTTTTTAGGAACTCTTTTGCCGACAATGGTTTTTGCTAAGGAAATGGTGGAAAGAAAGTCAGGTGTTATTCTTAATATTTCTTCCATGAATTCATTTCGACCATTAACTAAAATACCCGCTTATTCAGCAGCAAAAGCATCCATAAATAATTTTACCGAGTGGCTTGCTGTTCACTTTGCTAAGATGAATGTGAGGGTAAATGCAATTGCTCCAGGATTCTTCTTAACTAATCAAAATAGATTTTTACTAATTGATGAAAACACAAAAAATCTGACTGCCAGAGGTAAAAAAATTATTGATAATACGCCGATGGGAAAATTTGGTGAACCCGAAAACCTTATAGGAGGAACTTTATTTCTTATTTCTGATATATCAAATTTTATTACTGGTATTGTTTTACCCGTTGATGGTGGTTTTAATATTTATAGCGGTGTGTAAAATTAAAATCAAAAAATTTATAATGAGGTTAACATAAATGAGCTTTGAGCTTAAAAAAGCATTTAAATATTCTCTTATTGTACCAACAAGCATGGGAGTTCGAATAACTCCTATGAACGGCCAACCAGTTCACAGCAGTGATACTTTTTTTCTGCAGGCTACCAGCGCTGAAACAAATGTTGCGAGCATTGCTTCCTATTTGGGATTGTCTGTAAAGGTTTTGACTACATTTGTAAAGGGAAGTCCAATTGCTGGACTGATTAAGAGCAATTTGAAAAGCCGTAACATGGATTTTGAAGGAAAAGATGTTGATCAAGGCGGGCCCTGGGGATATAGGCATCAATTCAATATTGCTGATAGTGGATTTGGTTCACGTGGCCCGAGAGTACATAATGATCGTGCTGGTGAAGTTGGGAGAACACTGAATGTTAAAGATTTTGATTTAGAAAGGATTTTTGGAAGTGAGGGTGTTCAGATCGTTCACTTATCTGGTTTAATTGCTGCATTATCACCAGAGACTTGTAATTTCTGTTTAGAGCTTGCAAGAACAGCAAAGAAACATGAAACAAAAATATCGTTCGATCTAAATTATCGCGCATCATTCTGGAAAGGGCGTGAAAGGGAATTGAGACCCGCTTTTTCTGAAATTGCCTCACTTTCTGACATTCTTGTCGGTAACGAAGAAGATTTTCAGCTTTGTCTTGGAATTGAAGGACCAGAAGCGGGTGGAAAAGATATTGGAGCTAAGATAGAAAGTTTCAAAGAGATGATTGGGAGAGTGAAAAAGAAATTTTCAAACGCGTCTGTGTTTGCCACCACTTTACGCGAAGTAATTAATTCAAATAAACATTTATGGGGTGCCATAATGCTCGAGGGGAGTAATTGGCATGTTGTGAATCCACGCGAGATAAGAGTGCTTGATCGTATTGGGGGTGGTGATGGTTTT
>CAYMKU010000025.1:0-56618 GCA_964391015.1 uncultured Ignavibacteriaceae bacterium | reverse complement strand
TTTTGTGCATTAACACAAATGATAAAAATTATAACAAAAGCTATGGTCTTTATTAACTTCATGATTGTACCATTCATTTTTATTGAAATACTATTTATTAATTAGAAACAAAATCTTTCCGTTCAATGACTGAGATTATCTAAGCAAAAGCATTTTTTTCGTTTGGACATAATCTCCAGATTGTAACTTGTATAAGTAAACTCCGCTACTTAAGATGTTTTTCACTTTATCGCTGTTTAGCTCAATAGAGTATTTCCCTGCTTCTTTAAACTCATCAATCAAAATTGCAACTTCAGCACCAAGAATGTTATATATTTTTAAACTTATTCTGCCAGCTTTAGGTATACTGTAACTAATCTTTGTGGATGGATTAAAAGGATTAGGATAATTTTGTGCTAAGTCGTACCTAAAATCAGGCTCATAATTTACTTCTATGGGCTCATAAATTTTTGAAGTACCGTCAAAATCTATTTGACGCAAGCGGTAACAGTTTTTACCTATCACTGGTTTTATATCAACAAAGGAATACTCCTTGTCTATTGTTGTTGTGCCATTTCCTTCAATGAATCCAAGTTTATTCCATAAAGTGTTTTCTTTCTTCTCCAGTTCAAATCCCTTATTATTTTTTTCAGAACCGGTTGACCATCTTAACAGTATATTGCTGCCATCGGGAATAGCCGTAAAACTATTCAATTCCACTGGAACAATAGAATAAATAAGGACACCAATATCATCAACATACCAGCCATCTTTTTGAATTGAGCCATCGCTTCGTAATTTAAATCTTAACTTCACTTGACTTCCGGTGTAACCAGTCAAGCTCATTTCTTCTCGAACCCAAGTTGATTGTGCCCCATCATATAAAGGTTGTCCGTTTGGTTGAAATGTTCCTGTTCCTGCATTTGTATAATTACCAGCTAGCGGTGTCCAGGTACTTCCGTTATTTGTAGTAATCTCTACTTGTCCATAATCCCAGTTGGTTTCAATATCATACTTTGTCCAAAAACTTAATTTGGGATTCGTATATGTACTCAAGTTGATAGGGTTGGTTAATGTCATTGTCACAGTTGCATTGCTTGCATAACTGCTCGACTTACTGTCTGTAAAACAGGATGGGGCGCTGTAAAACGTAGCTGTTGTAGCTTCCCAAAATGGTGTTGCTGGAGTTGCAGCAACAGTCCAATTAGTTGAAGGATTATTTGTTGTATCTATAAATACATATTCGGGTGTTCCGACAATTAACTTAACAGTATCTTTTCTTAACTCTGAGCCATTCATGCTCACCGTTAGCAATAAGTTAAGTTTATGCTCAGCAGGAGTATTCTCCGCAATTGTAAATGACAATGAACTATTTGCATTTGCTGTACTACGTGCCGGAATTGAATCGAATGTAACCGTATTATTATTAACTGTTGCGTATGGACTCAATGATGCCAAAACAACTGAAATATTATTTCCTGTTGATAATCCTTTATTTTTATATGCTGGTTGGAATTGAACAAAATTTCCAGGATTAAAATACTGCTGAGTAAAATTAGGATTTGTTAATGCTGGATATTCACCCGCTACCCAAGCTTGATACATAAGCACATTCACATTTATTTGGGCGATCGGAAATATTCTGCTTTGTGAAGGCCAAAAACCATCTGATGAACTTCCTATCTCAATTGTGTATCCATAAACTTTATTTTTTGCGGTCTGCTCTCCATACATCCAATCACGAACAGAACCATTTGAGGGATATCCAAGTATCTGATAACTATTGCCCGTTGCATAACCATTATATGCCGCCATGTCATTCGCAAATTCTTTATAAGTAAGGGAATCTGGAGTGAGTGCATTTATATAACCCCAAGGATAAAGAATTGCATCTTGATATGTGTGCATGTTAAAATGTGTTTTAATATTTTTATCCAGGAAGAATTGGCTTACTGCCTGTGCTTCCGGCTCCGAGAACGGGGCTGTTCCTCTGTAATCTTCCGATGATGGATCAGAACTTGAACCAATATTATCATATCCCCATTTGTAACTAAAATTTCTATTTAGGTCTATGCCATAAGAACCGCCATTGTTTCGTCTGTTTTTCCTCCACATCCCACCACCGCTTGGATTTGTTGAGCGGTTGTATTCGTATCCATCAGGATTAAAAACCGGAATACAATAAATCTGTCTATTGTTCACCAAGTAAGTTACTTCGGGGTTTGTTCCATAGTTTTCCAAGATATAATACATGAAATAAAGCAATGTCTCCATTGACTGCGGTTCACGAGCATGAATCAAAGCATCAAAACCTACTGCGGGTTCATTCTCATTTACATTTGGATTATCCGAAATCTTCACCGCCCAAATTTGTTTTCCCTCAATTGTAGTTCCAATTGAGAATTTTTGTGTAATTAAATTTGGAAAGTGTGCATACATTGTATCAAGCTGTGCAATAGCTTCTTGAAAAGTATAAAACCCACCCATTGAACCAAATCCGAAGCTTTCAACTCCATATTTAGTTTTACTCTCTTCTTTGAATCTTTGAATTTCTACATCAGATAATTTGGGATGGCTACTATAATGCTCAAACCAATTATCAATCAAAACATCGTAGTTAAATCCTGTGGCTGTGAGAATAGAGAATTCATTATCACTTAAAAAAGTAATTATCGAATTATCCTTTTCTCTTGAAAAATGATCTAGTGCAATCCCTCTTTCAATTAAAGTTTTTACTGAATTCTGATCATTGAGATAAATTTTTACTTGCTTGTAGTTTTGAGTATAAGAACTAACAATAAATATTAAAACAAAGAAAACAGTTTTTAGTAATCGCATTCACTCACCTTTTGTTAAACTGGTAATTTACTTTTGAACGAAATGATATTCGAAGTTATTAACCCAGTAAAAATAAGTCCTTCTCACTTAATTAATCAAATAGAAAGCCGAGTATGAAAGTGAAATAATTGTCCTAGCAATGCAGTTTGATGTTAATGTTTTTGAATAAAATCTAAAAATGAGGATATTCTCAAAATGATAGTTACAAAAGATTTTTAATTATTTCATCACAAACTGCATAACCCGATCTGGTAAGCTTGATAAATCTGTTATCTCTAACAATAAAATTTCGTTGTTCTAAATTTTTTAGATAATCTTTTTTCCAATCTAACCAGTCATTACCAAAAAGTTTATTCATTTGTTCAATGTCAATTCCACTGCTTCTTAATCCAAGCATCACAAATTCACTTAAGCACTGTTCATCATTAAGATTCTCTGAGCCAGCAACCGCGCAATTATTTACATTAATCTCCGAGATATATTTCTTCAAGCTCGAGAAATTCCAATACCTCTTATTATTTATAAAGGAATGTGCTGATGAACCAAACCCCAAATAATCTCTGTAATGCCAGTATGAATTGTTATGTTGACATTCGAATCCTGGTTTGGAAAAATTCGACACTTCATATTGGTAGAAATCATTATTCGTCAAGAAATCAATAGTGGTTTCATATAAATCTGCATCATGATTTTCGTCTTGAATTTTTACTTTGCCATCAAGTACCATTTTATTAAGAATCGTTCCCCGCTCCAAAATTAAGCTGTATGCAGAGATATGATTTATCGGAAGCAAAATTGCCGTTTCTAAATTATTTTTCCAAAGATCTTTTGTTTGTCCAGGAAGATTGAAAATTAAATCAACACTAACATTATTAAATCCACATTCCTTTGCTGAATGAACAGTTTCTATAGCAGTTTTTTTATCATGTATTCTCGTCAAGAATCTCAATTCATTTACATCAAATGATTGGACACCGATACTTAATCTATTTATCCCAATTGTATTAAAATCTTTTAGTTTTGTTTGTTCAACTGTTCCAGGATTAGTCTCCAAAGTTATTTCAACGTTCGTTATCACCTCAAATTTAATTTTTACTAACTCAATTATTTCCTGAATGTTTGGTGGATTCATCAATGATGGAGTGCCGCCGCCAAAATAAATCGAGGTTATAATTCTATCTGACGAATGCAAATCGGCATAATAATTTATTTCCTTTTTGAGTGCGCTGAAGAATGAGATGACATTATCCTTTGTAATAATCGAATAAAAATCACAATAAATACATTTATGTTCACAAAAAGGAATGTGAATGTAAACTGCCGTTTGCTTGAGATTATTTTTGTTTGGTTGATTCATCATTTAAAAATAAAAAATCCTTGAAGCAATTACGCTCCAAGGATTTGTTGAAAACAATAAAATCACTATAGCTTTGTTTCCGCTTCAACAACCATGTCCACAATTCCTTTTAAATAATATGGCGGTGTACCAGATACAACAAATGCACTGACAGATGCTTCTAAACAGGGTGCACTGCTCGGATTTGCGCGATAGTTTTCCAAATAAGTATTTAGTGCACTTATTTCTGCTGGTGTTAAATTGAGTACAAATGGTGCATTTGGACTTTTATAGTTGGCAGGATTTATTCCACTTAAAACTTTTTGGAATAAATTTGCACCGCCTGCTATTTTCAAAGTAACGGTTACATCTCCAGACGTAATATTCTTTACAGAATCAGTTCTCCATGCTGCTTCCACAAATGTCAGCTTTTCTATGTCATTAGCATAATCACTATATGTACTTGATTGGCTTATACAGAAAGGAGTCGAACTCCCTCCAGTAGGATTTGTACTGCCTTGTGTTATCACGTTTGGTATCGAAAACGGAATATTAAGCGGAAAAGTATCAAATTTATCACAGCTATTTGAGATGAAAGAAAGTGCAACAGCAAAAACAACAACGAATGCCTTGATTATTTTATTCATTTTATAGTCTCCTAATTAAAATTCAAAAGATAAACCGCCGCCAAGTACTGTTTGAGAACCAAAACTTACATCGGCGTTTAAAACAATAACTGCTAATTTCAATGCAGCACCCAGCGTAGCTCTAACATTATTATCACCATCCAAAGAAAGATTAACTTTTTTATTCACTCTTAAATCAGGATCACCGCTTAAAGGATCACCCTGGATTTCATAAGTTAAATCTAATTTTGTTGATTCGTATTGAAGTCCTGCATAAGGTGTTAGAATCCCGAACGTCTTACTTGCATGTGCATTAAATGCTAAATTCTTAACATCAATCAAATCTGTAACCTGGAATTTGCTGTAAAGAACTTGAACCGCAATGTCAACAGGGAGCAATGGAATGTATCGGCTGATCTTGTGCTTAACACCAATGCCAAGCAAACTTAATTTCTTTCCACCTACATCAACACTGGGTACAAATCTGAAAAGCGCTTCTGTTCCCAATAAACTTAAACCTAATTGCGGCATTACCATCGGAACAGTTTTTACATCCAAGCCTGGAGGTAAAGTAATATATCCATCAGGTCCGGCATATGCAGCGCCTTTGTTTCCAAATATCGTTGCTGTTTGCTTATTAGTTGCATAACCAGTTGGGAGAATCGGAGTGAAAGTTAACTGATCATCCGGAATCATAATGTACATGCCCTGGAAACTGATTGAGAACCCAAAAAGATCGGAAATATCCGCAGAATGATACGCACCTGAATTCATAGCGGTACCAAATGCAGTCGCAAATGGTTGGGAATATAGTTCAGCGTTAGTTTCTGCTACCTTGTTGAATCTATCTTCCCATTGCGAGTAAGACAGACTTGAAGCAAGTATAAAGAGCAGAATAAAAGTAAGTGTTTTTTTCATGTTTGCTCCTTTAGATTATTGGTTGATCAAATCTTACAATTATTAATGTTGAAGTCAATCAAAATGTTGTTAAAAGACATTTAACATAATGCTGCCGTGACATAAAACGCTTAAAATAGTACAATTTTTGAACCAATTATGAAATCTTTAATTCTATCAATTCTTTTGCACTTTTAATGCTTGCATCGGTTACTTTTTCACCGCTTAAAAGCTTTGCTACTTCAATTATCTTTCCCCTATCATCTAATTTTCGAATGGAGCTTACAACTCTATCTTCAACTGTTTTCTTTTCAACAGCATAATGATGGTCTGAAAAAGCAGCTATTTGAGGAAGGTGAGTTATTGCTATTATTTGGTGAAATGATGCGAGAGATTTTAGTGCTTGTCCCACTTTCTGTGCAATGTTTCCGCTTATTCCCGAATCAATCTCATCGAAAATCAACAAGGGAAGCTTATCGCTTTTTGCAAGAACTGATTTAAGTGCAAGCATTATTCTTGAAACTTCCCCGCCGGATGCAACTCTAGCCAATGGCTTAACATCTTCCCCAGTATTTGTGGATATAAAAAATTCAACTTCATCACAACCATTTGAATCGTACGCATAATTTTTATTGTTGACTCTCAGCGAATCTCCATCATTTTCATTTAATTCCTTTTGGGAAATGCGAACCTCAAATCTTGCATTGGGAATTCCGAGTTCAGCAAGTATCAGTTCGATTCCTTTTTTCACATTCTTAGAGATTTTAATTCGTTCCTTAGAAAGTTTCTCTGCAGCAGTGCTTGCATTTTCTCTAACTGCTTTAATCTTCTTTTCAAGATTTTGAATACTCTCGGAATAATTATCCGCTGCCTTAAACTCTTCGCCAATCTTTTTCCTAAGTTCAAGCAATGATTCGATTGATCCGCCGTATTTTTTCTTGAGAAGATTTATTGCTCCCAATCTTTCTCTTGTTGCTTCAACCTGATCAGGTTCAATTTCAATTTTAGCTTTGTACTTTCTGATGTCATCCGAGATATCATTTATCAAAGTAAGTGCTGTTTCACATTCGCTGTCAGATTCTTTGAAAGATGGATCAATCTTTGCAAGTTCGGTCAAATCATTTTTTATTTTGCTTAAAGTATCTTGGACAGAATTTTCAGATTCATAAAGACGCTCATAAATAATGTTTGTCAATCCTAAGAGCTTCTCAGAGTTTTCAAGTATCTTCAATTCGCTTTGAAGATTCTCTTCCTCACCAAGCTGCGGAGAAACAGCATCAATTTCCTTCATCTGAAATTCAAGCACATCTCTTTTCCCGCGGTATGCTGCATCTTTATCCTTTATTTCTTTGAGCTCAGCTATCATTTTATTTAGCGAAGAGTAAAGCCACTTATAAGTTCTGAGCAGTTCTTCGTTATTGCCAAAGCCATCTAAAAAATTTATGTGAGTTTCTTTTCTCAATAATGATTGATGTTCATGCTGACCGTGCAAATCAACAAGTAAATCACCAAGATCTTTGATGATGTTTAATGCAACTGGAGAATCATTAACAAAACAACGATTGGAACCTTTTGATGAAATTTCTCTTCGGATGATTAGTTCGGGAAGTTCTTCGAGCTCATTTTCGGAGAGGAGGGTTTTCACTCTTTTGTTTTTGTCTAATTCAAAAATTCCTTCCACTACCGATTTCTCAGCACCTTTACGGATTACTTCGCTCGATGCTCTTTCACCAAGCAAAAGCCCCATCGCATCAATCAATATTGATTTACCCGCACCGGTTTCTCCGGTAATTATGTTTAAACCAGACTTGAAATCAACTTCAATCTTTTCAATCAGCGCATAATCTTGTATGAGAAGCGATTTAATCATAAACCCTAAAATTTTGAACAAAACATAATTTTATTTCGTGATATTTCAAAAGAGATTTAACCAATAGCACATTGATCCGCCAAAGGTGGATAGGTAAAGCAAATTTGATCCTGTCAGTCTGAGTTTATCTGCCTGCTGAAGGCAGGTCGAAGACTGATATTTATACAACTTCCACTCTTCGTCTGATACTGTGTGACAAAAACCGTAACTCTCAAAAGGAAAATGTCTCTCCCCGCAAAGCTAATACTTCCCCCCATTTACATTACGCTAAATACCTGATTGCCTTTGCTCAATGTCATTATTCTTGGGTTAAATATTGTGCTGCTTTTACTCGATGGCGATATACATTGGCAATATTTCATGTAACATTGAGCAGATGTAAATCGAGAGGTTCTGACTGTAAAACGAGAGGAGGCAATTGTAAATCGAGAGATTGTGACTGTAAACCGCGAGGAAGCGATTGCAAATCGAGAGGTTGTGACTGTAAAACGAGAGGAAGCAATTGTAAATCGAGAGGTTGTGATTGTAAAGCGAGAGGAAGCGATTGTAAATCGAGAGATTGCGATTGTAAACCGAGAGGAAGCGATTGTAAGTCGAGAGGTTGTGACTGTAAACCGAGAGGAAGCAATTGTAATTAGGTTTTGCGTAGAAATAAGCTGAAATTATGCATATGTGCCTCAACTTGAAGCAACTGTATGATCATTTCCATCTTATTGAATATCATACAATAACCACCGAATAGTTAGGTTACCCTTGCTATAATCTTAATCTTGATCTTGCTCTTTTTCCTTCCCTCCTCTTGAACTCCTTAAAAAAATTGTATAAGTTATAAGTTAATAGATAGAAAACCTTGACTTAAAAATGGTTGACTGTATGATAAACGAAGATTTAAAAACATACTTTGAAATTGCAAAACCGTTCATAGAACCAGTTATTTCAACTATACTCAAACCTAAAATCGCGAAACTTGAAAAATGGTTAAAGAAAAAATCAACGGATAACGATGTTGTTGATAATTATTTTGAAGACAAATTTGCTAATTATTTGAGTAGAACGCACAAAAATTGCAGCATAATTAACACACTAGTATTTCCCAACCAACAGATAAAGATCAAAGATATTTATCAGCCGCTTACAATTGTCTCTACTAAGGACAACAAGAAATTTTTAATTACGGATAACATCAGTAATGAACTTTTTACGAACTACAAACGCATTTTGATTTCAGACACTGCAGGTATGGGAAAATCAACCCTAATGAAATGGATTTCATTAATTCTCATCGAAAATCCCTCATCAATTCCTCTTCTAATTGAGTTGAGAAAGTTGGATAAAAATAATTCCATAATAGATGAAATTTTCCAACAGATTGACCCAGTAGATAAATCTTTCGATAAAGATCTAATTATTCGATTTTTGGAACTTGGCTTCTTTACAGTAATCCTCGATGGTTTTGACGAAATTCCAAAGGACATGCAAGAGAATATTACTTGTCAACTTAGAGAGTTTATTAATAAAGTTAATGAAAATAATTTTATACTTACCTCCAGACCCGAATCAGCATTAGCATCATTTGGTGACTTCCAAATGTTCTACATCGACCATTTAGACCTAATAGAATCTTTCCAAATAATTAAAAACTATGATGCTCTAAATCAAATTAAATATGCCGATAAATTAATTGCAGAAATAAAGAGGAGACGAGAACAAGTACAAGAATTTTTAACAAATCCATTCCTGGTTTCACTTCTCTATAAATCATATACATACAACAGAGATATTCCATCCAAAAAAACTACTTTTTATGAAGAGGTTTATTCTTCATTATTTAAACATCACGATTCATCAAAAGATGGTTTTAAAAGACCTAAAAATTCGAAATTGGATATATTAGACTTTAGAATTGTCTTAAGACATTTGGCTTTTGAGACTTCAAAACTTGGCAAGGTAATCTATACTGAATCAGAATTACTGAATTTCATCTCAACTTCAAAATCTCGGAGTATTAATATCAATTTTAAAGAGGCAGATTACATTGAAGACCTATTAACGACTGTCCCACTATTTATAAGGGAAGGCCTAAAGATAAAGTGGGCCCATAAATCGATTCAAGATTACTTTGCGGCGGAGTATATTACATTTCACACTAAGAAAGAAGAGATATTAAAAAAAATATGCGCTTCAGAAAAAGATAATTATTTGAATATTATTGACCTTATTTACGAGTTGGAACCCAAATTATTTCGTAAAGTAATTTTATTACCCTTGTTGACAGATTTCGTTAATCACTATGACAATTCATACCTTACTTTTAAAGACATTGATGTTGAGTTAATCAAAGATAGGAAAGCAAAGACTTTTGGAATTACATTTTGCATTATTAATTGCAAACGAGACATTGGTTTTGCCAGAGCAAGAAAATTATTTCTTGAAGAATTGGGTAAAAAATCAAAGGATCATTTTGGTTCCGGCGCTACTTTTCTCGTTGGAGAAAATATTTTTATACTATCATCGAAAATTTTTAAACATCAATTGATTGCTATTTTGGGTTCTAAAAATGAAAATTTGTTTTTGAGTAAACAACCTCGGACAGCAAATTTCCCATACATAAAGAAACTCCCAATTGATAAGGCATTTATCGTCACCGACAACACAGAATCACCACTAAATAATAAAGTAACTTTTGGAGAGGTAAACATTCTTTTGAATCATCAACTTCAAAACCGACTCAGAAATAGAATTTTTGTATTGGATTATAATAAATCCGAAATTATGATTGCTCAAATAAGTAGAGAGATACAAATTGACGATTCTAATGACGACCTGAAAGACATCTAAAAGTTTAGCAAAAAGAACATAAACAGTGAATAATGTCACTTTATTGAATTTAGAAAGCATTGTCCCCATCGAGGTCTGCGATTATATAATACGCAACTGGGGGAAGATTTACTATTAACAATATATTTCTTTATTGCAACAAACTAATTCAAGTATAAAAACAAAAACTCCACCAACAATTTCTTATCGGCGGAGTTAATTTTGTTCAACCAAACAAATCTTAATCTTCGGGTTTCCCTCTTAACGAATCCCAAATCATGTAAAGACAAATTACAGAGAACATAATTATTGCAAGTAAAGCCGCTGAATTAGATTCAGCCCATTCAAGGTTAACCCAGTTATAATCTTTCCATCTTAAAAATGCGCTAACAACACCCATCAATGCACCGCCGGCAATAAACCCGGATGCAATCAATGTACCGCGCTCTCTTCGTGCATTGTTTATTTTCTCATCCTTGCTTCTTGTGGAAACATAATGAGCAATCAACCCGCCGATAAGCAAAGGAGTGTTTAGCTCAAGAGGAATATACATACCAAGTGCAAATGCAAGTGCAGGAACTTTTATCATTGTTAATACAAGTGCGAGTATTGCACCGACAATGTAAAGCGTCCATGGTGCCGGCTGCTGATCCATCAACGGCTGGATTACTGCTGCCATAGCATTTGCCTGCGGTGCAACAAGTGCATTGTCACCAACAAACCCGTATGTTTCGTTCAATATCATAATTACAAATCCAACCGTCAAAGCAGATACAAGCACACCGAGAAATTTCCATTGTTCTTGTTTGCGTGGAGTTGAACCAAGCCAGTAACCAATTTTTAAATCAGTAATAAATCCGCCAGCCATTGAAAGTGCGGTGCATACAACACCACCGATGATTAGTGCTGCAACCATTCCAGATTGTCCTTTCAATCCAACTGAAGTAAGAACGATTGATGCAAGAATTAAAGTCATTAAAGTCATTCCGCTAACAGGATTTGTTCCAACAATAGCAATTGCGTTAGCGGCAACAGTCGTAAATAAAAATGAAATGATGAGAACAATCAGCAAACCTGCTAATGCCCAGCCGAGATTATTAACAACACCGAGGTTGAAGAAAATAAAAAGAAGAATTGTTGTTATGACTAACCCGCTGATAATTATTTTCATTGAAACATCAAGCTGAGTGCGCAATCCACCGTTTGCTGCTGATTTCTTTTCAAAAATTTCTTTGAACCCTAAGGTGATTGCATCTCTAATAATTTTGGAAGAACGGATAATACCTATAATTCCAGCCATTGCAATTCCTCCAATACCAACATGACGAACATACTGCCTGAAAATTTCTTCTGCTGTCATAGCAGAGATTAATTTTGTTGCACCTGTTCCAAATGTCTCTGTTAATCCTCCGCCTATGTAAGAGATGACTGGCACTAAAAGATACCATGAAACAAATGAACCTGCACAAATGATAGCTGAATACTTTAACCCAACAATGTAGCCAAGTCCCATCACAGCAGAACCAACATTGATCCTAAATACCAGCTTAAACTTATCCGCAAGCATTTCGCCAAAGCCAAAAACTCGTGTCGTAAATACTTCGCTCCACCATCCGAATGTTGCGATAATAAAATCATAAAGCCCGCCTATCAATCCACTGACAACAAGTACAAGCGCTTGCTTTCCTCCCTTTTCACCTGCAACTAAAATTTCTGTCGTGGCTGTTGCTTCAGGAAAAGGAAATTTGCCGTGCATCTCTGCGACAAAATATTTTCTGAACGGAATTAAGAAAAGAATTCCAAGTATTCCGCCAAATGCAGAAGCAAGGAACAACTGATAAAATTGTGCATCGAGATGAAGAATATACAGAGCAGGAATTGTAAAGATTGCTCCGGCTACAATAAGCCCAGAGTTTTGCCCGATAGATTGAATGATAACATTTTGCCCAAGCGATCCTTTTATTTTGAATAACGAAGAAACTCCGACTGCAATTATTGCAATTGGAATTGCTGCTTCGAAAACTTGTCCAATCTTTAAACCAAGATAAGCGGCAGCGGCTGAAAACATCACCGCCATCAGCAAACCCATAATTACTGAGTAAGGTGTAATTTCCTGCGGATTTGAACTCGCAGGCATAAGAGGTTTATATTCTTCGCCGGGTTTCAGCTCTTGATAAGCATTTTCGGGAAGCCCTTTTATTTGTCCGCCATGATGTTCACTCATAATTTTTCCCTTCTATTAGAATTTAAAATTAAGTGGAAGTTCATATTCTGTTTTAGATGTTGAAGGAGATTTGAAATAAACCTTACCACAGTATTTCGCATCAGCAGGTAAAGTGAAATCCGGTTTGGTAAAACCAAACTTAAGTGTTCTCGGTGAATTCGGATACAAAGTCACAGCTCTCTTTTCAAGATTAGTAACATTAACCGGAACAGAGCTTGATAAATTAGTTAGCTCATTCACTTTGATTGTCATTTGAGCATTCTTGTGTGTGAATGCAGGAATAATTGCCAGAGTGTACTCTATTGAATCTGCATCAGAAGAATTATCCACCGAAATCGATCCCGTTCGATATGAAAGTCCATCCTTAGAAACTGCATAACCAGAGCTATCGAGAATCATTAAAGAGAAATCTGTCACTTTGTTAAAATCTTCTTTTGTTAGTTCCACATTAAATTCTTTTGAGCTTTCACCTTTTCTCAAGGTAAAGGGCATCTTATAAATGTTCTCTCCTGTTAATACAATTGGATAATCTTTTTGATAACCGAAAATTTCTCCGCTTAAGTTATAAGATTTAACTTCGTTAAACATATTTGTTATGCTCCTCATATTATCATCTTTAGAGATTTCTTTATCTCCCAAAAATTGAATTGAGGAAAACTCAACGGCGAGATTGTAAGCTGAAACACCATTAGCAACAAATAATCCTTCAGCAATTAACTCGTAAACACCCGGTTCTAAATCATAATGAAATGATTCAATCAATTCATCATTTTTAACTGAACTCAGCGGTGAGGATAGGTATTGTTCAGTTCCATTTGGATCCACCAAGCGATAACGAACTAAAGCGTAATCATTTTTATTTTTCTTTAAACTAATTTTCAAGCTGTTCTGCCCGCCAGGAACATCAATAAAATATCTTTTAACCATTCCTATGTCAATTTTTTGATCGCTCCAACTCATTTTAAACTTATTTGAAGCATCAAACTGGTAAGGAATGATGACAGTTGCCATCATCGAGAATTCTGGAGTATTGCTTCCATCATCTCTCGTTGCAGTGATACGAGCACTGTAAAGGCCAGGTTCGCTAACCTTTTTCTTATCAAATTTAACGTTTACAACTGTCTGCTGCTGATTTCGTATATAAGTTTTTTTCTGAATTGGAATCAGCCAATCGCTGTCGCTTTTCAAATTATAAACTCTGTAAAATTTATCAGACTTAATTAGATTATCTCTTTTAATAGTGTAAGAGAAAACTTCTTCTCCAGTTAGGTAGGATCCATCTCTTATATAAAGATTCGGGGCTTTTGCATCTTGTACATTCGGTGCGAACGATGAAACGGTGTAACTCTCAAACTTTTGCGGTTCATTGTTCTTCAGATATTTTTTCAGTAGTTCATAAGCGTTCATCACATTAATATAACCAGCCCCTTGATCAAGCGAAGTGTAACCATTCATTTTGACTGCACCTTCACGAACAATTTTAAAGAGTAATTGGGAAGGTATTTTTACACCGGGAAATTCTTTTTGCGCGGCACTAAGCAAAAGCGACATAACACCAGCCGAATAAGGTGATGCCATGCTTGTTCCCCAAAAACGATCACCACCAGTAAAATTTGGAACCGTGGAAGTCGCCGCACCAGGTGAAACAATATCAGGTTTACTGACTTCTCCACCTCTTGAACTAAAGTAAAGAATAATATCGTTGTTGAAAGTAGTGCCATAATTATCCCGTCCAACTTCTGTAGTTAACACTGCACCTGATGATAAAACGCTGCTGGTTGAAGCTGGAAGTCCTGCAGTGGAAATTCCTGGACCATCATTTCCATTGCTTACAGATACATATAAATAGGGATTATTTTTTAATAGATCGGCAAGAAATAATTCCATGTCTGCTTTATTTTCAAGCTCGCTGCCTATACCAAAACTCATTGTAATTATGCACGGTTCACTTCTTTCTTTAGAAATCTTATCTGCATAGAGATAGGCACGTTTCATGCTTTCGGTTACTGTAGCACCTCCAGTATAATTATTGTTTCCCAATTTTAAGCTGATGAGTTTTGCACCTGGTGCAACTCCTTTTAATCCTGAATTTCCTATATCAAATCCCGCTGTAATTCCGGCACAATGTGTTCCGTGCGAACCATCATCAAAATGAAATGTAACTTTTTTATCTTCTGGAAAAATATTTAACGCAAAGGTGAGGGGAGATAAACCTTTTGCGTTTGGGATTGTAAATGAATCAAATTTTTCTTTGTAAGTTCTTATAGGTTTTTCATCGGAAAGATCACCATTAGCATTAGTATCAAAGTACACCACCCAAAACTTTTCACTATTTTTCGAAGCGTTGAATACAACAAAATAGTAAACATCATCAGAAGAATCATTTCCGTTCAAATCTTTAGAACCTGAAGTAGAATTTAAAAGATGCTTTTCCGGGAAAGCACCAATAAAATATTTTCCATCAGATGAATTTAGCAATTTATCTTGCGCTGCTTTAACGGAGAATCCTTTGGAAGAATTTGAAAAAATGATATTACCATTTTCCTTATCGGTATCTGCTTCATAGAATTGGATATCGCCTTCTGTTGAAAAATCCTGGACGTCAATCACTTTCGTTTCACCGGTCGAAGTTTTAAGCAAGCCCTCAATACCAACATCAACTCCAGTGTCAAGCACAAAGATTATGGTTCCTCGTCCATCGTATTCTGGATGCAATTTAATAAACTCTTCGACACCTGTATCTTTTAAAGATAAAAATGTTTGAGAAGATTCTTGAGCATGCAAAGAGATTATGATTAAGAAAAAAATGAAGAAAACATTTTTGATTTTCATGAGCGTTGCCTTTATGTTGTCAATAAATGATTGAATGTTTGAATGAATATAAAATTTGGTTTATGCGGGCAAAATTACAATTTCTTTACCCTTAATATCAAACTTTATTAGAATTTTTATGGTTAAATTTCGGTATAAATAGTAGCATACTTCATTCAGATTTGGGAATATACAATCAATGTCGGGTAAACTTTATATTGTTTCAACTCCAATAGGCAATTACGAAGATATAACTCTCCGTGCCTTAAGAATTCTTAGAGAAGTTGATTTTATTATTTGTGAGGAATTCAAGGAAGCACGTAGATTGCTTTCACATTTTAACATTACTAAAGAACTCTTCTCAATAAATGAACACAATGAAAACGAAAATGCAGATGAGATTCTTCTAAAACTTGCTGAAGGAAAATCTGCAGCATTAATTTCTGATTGTGGAACGCCGTTGTTTTCTGATCCTGGGCATTTGTTAGTTCAATTAGCAATTCAAAATGAAATTGTAATTGTTCCTATTCCTGGGACTAGTTCACTTTTAGCTGCATTGGTTGGAAGCGGAATTAGTTTTGATAAGTTTTATCACTACGGCTGGCTCTCTCCGAAAAAAGATATTCGCAAAAAGCAACTCTTTGACTTAAGGAAACGAAAAGAAATTATTGTTCTTATGGATACACCCTACAGACTTCGAACACTTCTTGAAGATATTGCTAAACTGTGGAGCAAAAGCATTCCTATAATTCTTGCTTATGAATTAACGAAAGGGAAGGAAAAATTTTACCGCGGAACTTGTGAGGAAATTTTACGAATGGCAAACAGAGAAAACCTTAAGGGTGAGTTTGTGCTGATAATTGCTAATTCATAAAATCAATGGTACCCAGATAACATAGAACAGACATATTTCATCAGTGTACTATTTACTCAACAGCACAACATTTTCAATATGATAGGAGTGCGGAAACATATCAACAGGTCTAATCTTAGTTAATTTATAACCTGCTTCAACCAATAACTTAATGTCTCTTACTTGCGTCGCCGGATTACAGCTTACGTAAACAATTTTTTGCGGTGAGAGTTTAATTATGTCATTTACAGTATTCACATGCATTCCGCTGCGTGGGGGATCAACTATTATTGCATCGGGCTTTGGTAGTTTATTACGTTCTACAATTGGCAGAAAAGATTTGTACAAATCAGCATTAAAAAATTCCACATTTCGTGCAGCGTTTAATTCTGCATTAACTTTCGCATCTTCAATCGCAGATTCAACTGATTCAAAAGCAAAGACATGTTTAGCTTTTTCAGAAACATAAATCGCAATTGTTCCCGCTCCCGAATAGAGATCGTAAACAATTTCATTTCCTTTCAGTTCTGCAAAATCCAAAGCTGTTTGATAAAGTTTTTCTGCTTGAAGTGAATTAGTCTGAAAAAACGAATTGGCACTAATCCTGAATTTGCACTTACCAATTTCATCATAAATAAATCCGGGACCGAAAATCACGTTTTCATAATCTCCGACTGCTATCGCTGCTTTTTTCCTGCTAATATTGTTCACGAAAGTTGTTACTTCAGGAACTTCAGTTAATAAAGCGTTACCATAATCTCTCATCAATCCATTCTTCTCTTCAGAAGTTACAAGATTCACCATAAGGTCATTTGTCTTTTGAGATTGCCGGATAACAAGATTCCTCAAATATCCGGTATGGGTTTTTGTTGAATACACCGATTTGTTTTTTACTTTAAAAAATTCCCTTGTGAAATTTAGAATTAAGTTGCTTTTTTCCGATTGTAAGTAACACTCATCAACATCTAAAACTTTATCATAGATTCGAGGAATGTGAAGCCCTAAAGCGAAGTTTTTGTCCATCAACTCATTATTAATCTCATCTTTTGTAAGCCATCTTCTATCTCCAAAAGAAAATTCCATTTTGTTGCGGTAATAAAAAATTTTTTCAGATGGAATGATCGGCTCAACCTCAAATTCAGAAAAACCGCCAAGTTTGTTGAAGATTTCCACAACCTGCTGTTGCTTGTTTTTAACTTGAGATTCGTATTTTAAATCCTGCTGTTTGCAACCGCCGCAAGTGCCAAAGTATATACATTTTGCATTTGTTCTCTCTGGTGAAGGAGAAATAACTTTGACAGTTATTGCTTCAGCATAAGAGTTTTTAATCTTTAATAATCTAGCTTTAACATGATCACCAGGATAAGAGCCATGAACAAACACCACATAGTTTTTTTCATTAAGCCCACCACCAGGCAAATCGAGTAATTCAGATTTGGAAACCTTTGCTATTCCTTTTCCTTCAAAAGCGTATTTTTCGATTTGAAGTTCAACTATATCGCCTTTTTTAATTTGCATATTTTCTTTGTGTCTCTGTGGTAATTTTTTTTACGCTAAGGCACAGAATTGCTAAGTTTTAATATCAGCATTTTAAATCCAATGTACTTATCCGCACCAAGATTTAAATATGCATTAGATTCATGACTAATTTTATTAAGCATTTTTTTATAATAGCTTTTTTCTTGCCCGTTTAGATTATCTAAGCTCATTCTTAATTCTGACGAGGCATTTTCATAAAAACTTTTTAATGATGAAGAAAGATTCTGCTCATCAAGCACTTCAAATCCCTTTTCACAATAATATTTTGAACATTCTTCATGCAAAAGCGGAAGAATATCTGACGATTCAAAAATATCCTTCATGAATGGCGGATAATCTTTTGACAAGGTAGTAATTTCTCCTACGCAAAGTAATCCATCAGCTTTAAGAATCCTTTTTATCTCCCTGATAATTTTATTTCGATTGAAAGAAGATATTGATCCTTGTGAATAAACCAAATCAAATTCATCATCATTAAAATCGGTGGCATCATATTCCATCATCTTAATTTCTATTTTATCGTTCTCAAGATTTAATTTTGAAATCATAAAAGTGTCAAAATCATCAACTATCACTTTTACAGAATTGACGCCAGCATCTATCATCTTTCCAGCTATCTTTTCGCTTCCAGCTCCGACCATCAAGATAGACATACCATGGAGCCGGACTTTGCTTTTAAGTATTCTAAATTGCCTAAACCCGCCTGGAAGAAATATGTTTTGAATTTCTTGCACCAATACTCAAATTGTTCAGCAAAATTTACGACAATATAATGTAACTTTTTTGCCTTTAGAGTATGCAAGCACTATTTTTGACTTAATATTTTTTACAACTTCGGAGCAACGATGAAGAAAATTCTTTCTCTTTTACTTTTAATTTCCTTAATAACTTACTCTCAAACTAAACGAGCAATTACAGTAGATGATCTTTGGGCAATGAAACGAATTGGCACTTTCGATGTTTCTCCCGATGCAAAAACTATAGCTTTCACTCAAACAAGCTACTCATTTGAAGAAAATAAAGGCAATACTGATATTTATTTAATTGATACTGATGGAAAAAACCTTCGTCCATTAAAAAATTCTGACAAAAACGAGACTGAACCTAAATTTGCACCAGATGGAAAATCAATCGCATTCGTAAGGGGCGGACAAATCTGGCAATGTAATTTTGATGGCTCAAACGAAAGACAATTAACGAACATATATACAGAGGCCTCTGGATTTGAATGGTCAAACGACGGAAAGAAAATTCTTTTTACATCAAACGTTTACCCCGAGTGCTCAACTCAAGATTGTAATGAACAAAAAGATAAAGAAAAGTCAGAAAACAAAGTGAAGGCAGAAATTTTTACTGAGCTTATGTACCGTCATTGGAATGATTGGCGAGGTCACAAACGTAGTCATCTCTTTTTATTCAATGTTGAATCAGGAGAATTCAATGATTTGACTGAAGGAAATAAGGAAGATGTACCTCCACCAGCACTTGGTTCATCAAACGATTATAATTTTTCTCCTGATGGAAATGAAATTGTATATTCACTGAATCCTGAATTTACAAAAGCAACAAGTACAAACATTGAGGTTTATCTTTTAAGTTTGACTTCCCCAAAAACACCTAAGCTAATTTCAACAAGCCCGGGAGTTGATTGCCAGCCAATTTATTCTCCAAATGGCGAATGGCTTGCATGGACTTCGATGAAACACGCCGGCTTTGAATCCGACAAGAAAAATTTAATACTGTTCAATCGAAAAACAGGTGAAACAAAAAATCTAACTGAAGATTTTAATAGTTCGGTTGATGAATTTATTTGGTCACCGGATTCAAAAACAATTTACTTCACTGCAGCTAATGAAATTTACAGTTCAATTTATAAGCTTGATATTAAATCTGAAAAAGTTGAATTATTTCATAAAGATAACTACAACACAAGCATTCAGCTATCTAATGATGGAAAAACATTGTTCTTCCTAAAGCAACGATCTGATTTGCCTGCAGAAATCTTTTCACAAAGTACGGATGGAAAAAATACTTTGAAAAGAATTACTTACACCAACGAAGAAATCCTTTCCCAGCTTGAAATGAATTCAATAGAGACTTTTTGGTGTAAAGGCGCAAACGATGACAAAGTACAATCAATTCTTATTAAACCTCCTTTTTTTAATCAAAATAAAAAATATCCAATGATATTTCTTATTCACGGAGGTCCACAAGGTGCGTGGGAAGATAATTTTCATTATAGATGGAACCTTCAAATGTTTGCAGGTGCAGGCTACGTTGTGGTCGCACCTAACTCAAGAGGTTCAACCGGTTATGGACAAAAATTCACGGACGAAATTTCTAAAGACTGGGGCGGTAAAGCATATATTGATTTGATGAATGCATACGATTATGCTGTCAAGAATTTCTCGTTCATAGATGCTAATAACACTTTTGCTGCTGGTGCTTCTTATGGCGGCTACATGGTAAACTGGATTGAAGGACATACTGATAGGTTCAATGCTCTGTTTTGTCATAACGGAGCTTTCAACCTTGAAAGTAAATGGGGAACAACAGATGAACTGTGGTTTCCTGAGTGGGAATTTGGAGGAACTCCGTGGCAAAATCGAGAGCTGTACGAAAAATGGTCACCACATCGCTACGTACAAAATTTTAGGACTCCAATGCTAATTGTACATAGTGCATTTGATTTTCGATTATCTGAAGAACAGGCATTCCAGCTTTTTACAACTTTACAGAGGTTAGGAATAAAAAGTAAGCTTCTTTACTTCCCTGATGAAACTCATTTCGTTACCAAACCTCAAAATGCAAAGCTATGGTGGGGTACAGTATTTGATTGGTTCAATGAAAATAAGAAGTGAGTAAATAAATGACACAATATGACTTCGAAAAGGATTATTCAATTGATGAATTAGACTTCGGCGGAGAAACCGAAGAACAAGCTACACGGAAAATGCAGTTTGTTGAGGAAAATCTATGGACAAAGCTTGAACGAGCAGGTAAAAAAATTACTTTTGCTAAAGATATCAAAGCACTCTACTATTATATGAAAGATCCTTATGTTGGATGGCATCGCAAAGCAATTGTAGTCGCTGGATTAATTTATTTTCTTGTACCGCTTGATGCTATCCCGGATTTTGTTCCTTTTGTTGGCTTTCTTGATGATCTTGGAATAATCACTTCGTTGTTGAAATATCTTGGTAAAGAACTTGTCCCATACTACAAATTTTAATTGTTCAATTCTTTCAAATCCTGCGAAGAAACTTGAGAAATTATAAATTAACGAAAAGTGAAATTCTCTTTAGAGGGAAAGCATTTGACCTTCAAGTTGATGAAATTGAATATAACAGCGGGAATAAAGGAATAAGAGAAATTGCTGTTCATCCTGGTGGTGCTGTTGTAGTACCCATAAAAGATGATGGTAAAATTGTGATGGTCAATCAATTCAGATATCCTTTCCAAAAATTTCTGCTTGAAATGCCAGCAGGTAAACTCGACAAAAATGAGGAGCCGATTACTTGTGCCATCAGAGAACTGGAAGAAGAAACCGGCTACAAATCTAAAAGCATGATTGAACTTGGGTCAATTTGTACAACTCCAGGATTTTGCACTGAAGTGCTTCACATTTTTCTTGCAGAAGGATTGACACCAGGTAATCACAATCGAGAAGAAGGTGAGCACGGAATGGAAGTGAAGGAGCTCTCTCTTGAGGAAATAGAGAAAAAAATTCGTACAGGGAAGATAATAGATTCTAAAACTATTTGCGGAATCCAGCTTTACAAACTTTACTCTGACTTAAAGTAATTGGTTTGTTCCTCAAATATGATTAAGGATAAGTTACCTAAACTTTTGAATCTCATTTATTAATCTCGCTAACTCAACATCAAACCTTTCCCCAGTCTTTCTATTTTTAATCTCGCACTTTTTATCTTTTAACTTTTTCTCGCCAACAACAATTTGGATTGGCATTCCAAGCAAATCTGCATCATTAAACTTAAAACCGGCAGCAGCATCTCGATCATCAAATAGAACTTTAATTTTATTTTGCTGAAGCTCAGCATAAATTTTTTCTGATGCTTTTTTTACTTCTTCATTCTTCAGATTCAGAGCAATTAGATGAACATCAAACGGTGAGAGAAGTTTCTCCCAAACTATCCCCTTTTCATCATTATGCTGTTCGATGAAACATGCCATAATTCGTTCAACACCAATACCGTAGCTCCCCATAATGATTGGATGTTCTTCACCTTTCTCATCAATAAATTTTGCGTTCATTGATTCGGAGTATTTTGTACCAAGCTTAAAGATATGTCCAAGCTCAATCGCACTAAATACGTCAAGTTTCTTTTCACACTTTGGACAACCTTCGCTTGATTTAACAATTCTAAAATCTGCATACTCAATATTCTTAACATCTCTACAAAAATCGATTCCGCCAATGTGATAATCATTTTTATTTGCACCGCTAAACATGTTGTTAGCATCTTTCAGTCGTTGATCAGCAATTATTCTTCCTTTAAAACCAACCGGACCAATTGAACCTGCATCCGCTCCTGTAATTTCTTTCAGTTCATCAGGATGACCGGGGCGAACTTCTCCGCCCAACACCTTTCCAAGTTTTGTTTCATTTACTTCATCATTACCCAGCATCAAAATTAAAACTGGTTCTCCATCGTGTATGTAAATTCGAGATTTAGCACATTGGGTTTCATCAATTTTCAGAAAAGCGCAAAGTTCATCAATACTTTTAACATTGGGCGTACTTATCTCAAATAAATTCTTACTATCTCTTTCTCTTTCTCTTGAACTTACTCTTGAAGCTGCAACTTCAACATTTGCAGCATACCCACACGATTCGCAATATGCAACAGTATCTTCACCGGCTTCAGATTTGACCATGAATTCTTCAGAACCTGTTCCACCCATCGCTCCACTTGACGCTCCAACTACAAAATATTTTAACCCACATCGGTCAAAAATTTTCCTGTATGCTTGGTCATGTAGATCGTAAGATTTATCTAATCCCTCCCAGGAAGTATCAAATGAATATGCGTCCTTCATTAAGAATTGTCTTCCGCGAATCACGCCACTTCTCGGGCGCGGTTCATTTCTAAACTTAGTTTGTATTTGATACCATATTTGCGGCATATCTTTGTACGACTTGACAACATTACGCGCATGATATGTCACAATTTCTTCATGAGTAGGTGCGAGAACATACTCACGATTTTTTATATGAAAGAGAATATCTCCGAATGCATTAACACGATTTGTTTCTTCCCAAATTTCTTTAGGATTTAATGCAGGCAGGTGAAACTCCTGACCCCCAATTGCATCCATTTCTTCACGGATAATTTCGGATATTTTTTTAATAACAATGTAACCTAAAGGAAGAAAAGAATAAATTCCTGCCGAAACCATACGAATCATACCTGCACGAAGCATTAGTACATGACTTGTAACAACAGCATCGTTTGGAACCTCTTTAAGCGTTGGGACAAAATATTTACTTAGTTTCATAGTTAACTGCTACTAAATTTGATTGTGAATGTTGCTAAACAAGTTACTAAAATAATTATTTGATGATGGTTATCAAAATTGTAAGAGAAGTGCATTCAAAATTTTTGCTTTTAGTTTTCATTGAACTGGTTAATGCTTATTTTTTAACACCCTGTATAAATATTTTGGTTAACTATAGAAAGAATAAAAGATGAGTACAAACAATCCATGGCATAGTGTAAGTCCTGGTAAACGAGTACCCGAAATTGTTAATACGATAATTGAAATTCCCAAAGGTTCAAAAGGAAAATATGAATTAGATAAAGAGAGCGGTTTCTTAAAGTTAGACCGAGTACTGTATTCCTCAGTTCATTATCCTGCAAATTACGGATTCATTCCGCAGACATATTGCGATGATAAAGATCCTTTAGACATTTTGGTAATTTGTTCAATTGATGTGGATCCGCTCTGCATGATTGAATCAAAAGTGATAGGCGTAATGCGAATGGTTGATGATGACGAAGAAGATGATAAAATAATTGCAGTTGCAGAACGAGATATGGCTGTAAATTATATCAATGATATCTCGGAGCTACCACCCCACACAATAGTAGAGCTCAAAAGATTTTTTGAGGATTATAAAAAGCTTGAACACAAGCACGTTGTTGTTGAAGAATTTCTAGATAAAAAAGAGGCTTATAAAATTATAACCCAATCACTTGAGCTTTATAAAAAATTGAGGAATGAATTAACTAGTAGTTAAATAACTAAATTTAACCTAGCCCAGACTGGACTGTGAAATACTATCGCAGTAAACTAATTTGTAATCTGTTCAATTAAATATACTCTATCGTTTCTTCTTACAAGAGAAGGAACTTTAAGTGTAATTTCATCCGATTTTTTCGCAATCGTTTTTTCTTCATCGTTCACATTCATCCCCCCAATTTTGATTTCAACCACGCCGGAAGTTTCTCCAATAATTAATATTGTATCTCCAACTTTTATCTTGCCCGTTTCAAGAAGAATGTGTGCTATTTTTGGTTGCTTAAAGTAGTTTAACACTTTCCCAATAAAAACTTTTTTAGTGGTAGCTTTACTGCCATAAATATCAGCATAATCCTCAGAGCTAGGCACATTAAAATAAAAACCTGATGAGAAGCCGCGGTTATAAACTGTTTCCAGCTTTGCAAGAAATTCTTTTTTCTTTTCTTTAGTCAGCTTTCCTTCATAATAAAGATCAATAGCTTTGCGATAAACAGAAACAGTGGTTGCTACATATTCTGGACTTCTCTTTCTTCCCTCAATTTTAAATGAATCGATCCCCGCTTCAATCAATTGATCAATAAATTCAATTATACACAAATCTTTTGGAGATAAAACATAATCTTCACCTATAATCATTGATTTATCTGTAATAGGATCAATCACTTCAAATTCACGTCTGCATGGCTGGATACATTCACCACGGTTTGCACTTTTCCCGAACAAATGATGACTTAAAAAACATCTTCCACTAACAGAAATACACATTGCTCCATGAACAAATGCTTCAATCTCAAGAGTAGTCTTCTTTCTGATCTTTTTTATTTCTTCAAGCGAACATTCTCTTGCAAGAACAATTCTAACGGCTCCAAGCGATTTAAAAAAATCTGCGCTCAATGAATTTGAAACAGAAGCTTGTGTTGAAATACAGAATGACATCTTTTTTATTTTACATAAGTGTGCTCCGGCAAAATCCCAACAAATCACTCTGTCAATTCCAGATTTTTTCGCGTGCTCAATAATTCTTTCCAACTCTTTAATTTCATCTTCAAAGACGATTGAATTTAGAGTTAAATAAGATTTTACTTTACGCTTTTTACAGAAGTGCGCAATTTTAGGAAGGTCTTTAAGAGTGAAGTTGGCTGCCTTAATTCGCATATTAAGCTTATCAACACCGAAGTAAACAGCATCCGCGCCGGAGTTAACAGCTGTTGTTAACATAGTCCAGTTCCCCGCTGGAGCCATAAGTTCAGGTTTGTGGTTTGTAGTTTGTAACTTTTTCATGAGGAAAACAAAAAAAGTAAATAACACACAGATGCGACTGATTAAATTTGCGAAAATCTGTTAAATCAGCATCATCTGCATACTATTAACTTACGCTCTCTCTTCCCAAATTTTAGCAACCTCAACAATCACTCTTACTGCCATTTCCATATCTTGAACTGATACCCATTCAGTCTTTGAGTGAAAACTATGTTCACCTGCAAAAATGTTAGGAGTTGGCAATCCCATAAAAGATAGTCTGGCCCCATCAGTACCACCGCGGATTGGATGCATTATCGGTTTAATATTTAACCGCTTCATCGCTTCGATGGCATTATTCTCAACTTGCGGGTGCTTTTTCAAAACTTCTCTCATATTCCGATATTGTTCAGTAACATTAAATTCCATTTTTGAACCCGGAAATTTCTTCACAGCTTTCTGAGCTAACTTCTTTAAGATTGATTCATACTTTTTAAGTTTCGGCGCTTGGAAATCTCTAATGATGAATTTAACGGTAGTTAATTCCTCATTTCCATTGATTGATACAGGATGAACATATCCTTCTCTTTTTTCGGTTGTTTCAGGAGAAAGTGTTTTCTTCGGAAGCAACTCGACAAATGCAGAAGCAATTTTCATCGAGTTGATCATGATTCCTTTTGCATATCCTGGATGAATATTCTTCCCATGAAACTTAATCGTTACAGCATCTGCACTAAAGGTTTCTGTTTCGACCTCACCCCTGCTTTGGCCATCTACTGTGTAAGCATATTTTGCTCCAAATTTTTTCACATCAAATTTTTCTGTACCGCGCCCAACTTCTTCATCTGGAGTAAAACAAATTTTAATATCGCCATGTTTAACTTCTGGGTGAGTTAGCAAATAATTTACTGCATCTATAATTTCAGCAACTCCAGATTTGTTATCAGCCCCCAGAAGGGTAGAACCATCCGATGTTATTATGTCATATCCCTTCATGTTTTTCAAATCGGGATTTTCTTTAGCTTTAATTACTTGCTTGTCTTTGGGCAGCTTTATATCGCCACCCCTATAATTTTTATGAATCATAGTAACAACATTTGCACCACTAACTGCTGGCGAAGTATCAACATGGGCAATGAATCCAATAGGTTCTACTTTCTTAGGCGAATTAGATGGAAGAGTTGCCATTACATATCCCCACTCATCAATATAAGCATCAGATAAACCTAATTGTTTAAGTTCTTCAACTAATAAGCGGGATAGATTTTTTTGCCTTTCAGAACTTGGGAATGATGTAGATTCTTCATCAGATTGAGTGTCATATCTAACATACTGCAAGAACCGATTGACACATGTGAATTGATAATTTTGATCAAACATTTTTACCTCTATAATTGATTTTTGTTTGTGCTAACCTATCTAATTTGAATTTGAGTATCAAGGAAGATTGACAAAATCAGGATTGTTTATTGAGCAAAGATATTTCATTCCGAAATGTATTCAACTTTAGAATTTTTCACGAAAGCCAGGCATATCGCTGAAGTAAACCACACCATAGTAATCACTTCATGATCACCAAAATTATACTCTGTTAGCCCTGCTACTAAAAATGCAACATAACCGCCAATTGTTCCAAGAGAAAATGATGAGGCAAATGGAATGTGCTTCAGCTGGTAGTATGTTTTCCAAAGAAATACAAATACCATTGTCAGTAAAAACATCACAGCAATAAAACCAATTGCTCCAAGCGTTGCTAATGAATGAAAATAAATGTTATGAAGATGCCCCTGAATTTCTCTATCATATGGTCGTTTGTAAACTTTATACAACTCCGCTAAGTCAATATCACCCACTCCAAAAACTGGATAATCTTTAAATATTTTTATGCCAGATCTCCAAAAAGCAAACCGCGAATAGTTTGTTGGGAAATATGGATCAATGATACTGCTAAGTCTGTTTGTCTTTGAGAAAGTTGCATATAATTTTCTATCACTTAGATAAATACTTTGTGGAATAAACCCGAGTTTATAAGAAGATTTTATTTCTAATTTATTTTGAACTGAATATCGCAATTCAAAAATTTCACCTTCCGAATTGCAAGCAAAAAGAGATTGAGTGCCAGATTTAATAAAAGTAATATTCCTAAGTTCTTCGTTGATTCCTTCTAAACTTAATTTTCCATTAAAGGAATAAATTTTCATACCATCAGCGCCGTTAAAAAATAATTTTTGATTTATTAGTCCAATTAAATCCTCGTTATTTTTTAATTTTTCTTTTAGGATTAATCTATACGGCAAGTAATCTTGTAATGAATAGACGGATACTTCTTTTTCATCAGAGAAAAACACGCAGTAATTTGAATCAACGAAAACTTTTTGTTGTTTTATAAAATCAGTTTGGTGAAAAATTAATCTATCATTTAAATTCGCTGGATTTTTAAATACTGTAAGATTGCTACTGTCATCAAGAACATAGAATAAGTTATTCTTTAGCTCATAACTAATTGGTGCGGAGGCTGTGAAAAATTCTGTTTGCCGTCTAAAATTATCGCTACTATCCTTTTCTAAAAGTACAAATCGTGTGTCAATCAACGAAGCAATATAAAAATTATCTTTCCATTTTCTAAAATCAGTTATTGGCGCTGATAGCTCAAATTTCTTAATCATAGACGAATCAGAAAATATCAACAGTCCGTTCTCATAATCACTTACATAACATTTGTTGTTTTCTGCATAAATATTTAAAGCTTTACCGCCAGTATCTAATGAAAATATTTTTTCATACTTCGAATCAAAATATCTGTATTCAAAAACTCGGCTGACATTTTTATTTAGCATACTAAAAGCAATTCCAAGTATAAAAACGTTAAATACTAGAAACCACCTCCTGCTCAAAATCAGAACCATTAGCAAACCAACAGCAGCACCTATCCAACCTGTACGTTTGTATGTAGCAATCAAAGCTAGAAGATTGATCATAAAAAGAACAAATACTAACATTTTGTACTTAAGCTTACTCTTTTCATTTATTAAAAAAGCAAATAAAATGATAAGAGAAAAAGTCATTAATTCACTTGAGGTTATTGGATATTGAAAAACAGATGGACCAGATCCTTGTATTTGGTACAAGTTATTAATAAAATAATCATAAGACCTAATTAGATAATAAATCATTGTTAAAAGGGAGGCGCCCAAATAAATAATTACATATTGCTTCGTTGTTTTAAAATCTTTAGGTGCTGCAGCAAATGTATAAAGAGTGGGAATAAGAAAAAGCCTTTTCAGCACATTATGGATTGATGTCGGTTTATCTATTGAAAAAATGGTTGATAAAATCAATGTGACAACAAAGAACAGAAAAACAAGTTCTAAACCGGCTTTTGAAAAAGGGGTTTTCTTCTCTGTGAAATATTTAATAAGCAAAAACAATAAAGTGCCATAATAACCTAGCTGATTTAAAAATATTGAATTTGTTAAAGTTAAAAGGAAGATAATTGAGAATCCGAAAATAAGCTTATCTATTATCTTTATTTTCATTTGATCTTGATCGGGCATTGGCAATAAATTTAAATGGAATTGATTTTTCTTTAATCAACTATTCAATTCTTACAATCACAACACGTCTGTTCTTCGCCATTCCTTCCGAAGTTAGATTATCTGCTACCGGATAGTCTTTTCCCAAACCAATAACAACAAGCCTGTCTGAACTAATACCTCTGGACACAAAATATCTGAATACGGATTCAGCTCTCTCTTGCGATATTTTTTTGTTAGCCCAATCCGGGCCATAATTATCAGTATGACCTTCAATTCTCCATCGAGATGTTGGATCTTCTGCCATCAACTTCACAAGATTATCTAACTCAGGATATGCTGCAGGTAATAGTGAAGACTGCCCAAATGCAAATGTAGTTCCCGAACTGAGAACAACTTCCTTCACTTTAGATTCTTCATTAATTTCACAACCATGTTCATCAACTTTTCTTCCTGTCAAAGTATTCGGACATTTATCTTTCTCATCAATTACTCCATCTCCATCCGAATCTACTGAGCATCCATTTTTATCAACTGAATTTCCCAAAGGAGTATCGGGACAATTATCTTTGTAATTGGGGACACCATCACCATCTGTATCCAAAGGACATCCAGATTCATCTACAGGAATTTTGCTCGGTGTATTTGCACAAATATCGAGATAATCGGGTACACCATCCTTATCACCATCGAATGGGCAACCATTTTCATCAACTAAAACTCTTGATGGCGTATCGCTGCATTTGTCTAAATAATCAGGGACACCATCTTTGTCTACATCTACGGGACAACCATAATCATCTACCTTAATTCCTTGGGGAGTATTCAAGCATAAATCTTTAGAATCTAAAACTCCATCTTTGTCCCCATCTTTTTCGCTAAAGAATGAGTATGAAAACCCCGCACCGATAGAATAAAATAAATCTGTGCTGACACCAGCAGTTAAATCATCTAAGTAATCATTGGGGCTAATATTTGCAGCTCCATTTATATTAAAACTGAAATCGTCTGTAAGTAAAAATTTAAATCCCAACTCTGCATTGTAATTGATTTCTTCTTTTTTATATAAGCCCGCTAAATTGTTAGGAAGCTTTTGTTGACCAGACCCACGCGGTTCAAACCAAAGATATGATGCACCGCCAAAGAAATATGGAAAAACATTTTTGCTAAGTGAATAAATAAAAACTATTCCTCCGCCTACGTAATTAATGTTGGTTCGAAATTGATGTGCAGTTTGTGCATCATCTTTCCCCGAGATAAATCCTTTCCCAGCTATTGCCTTAAGCCCGAAAGAAGTTCTTGATTCGGAAGGAAGAAAATATTCTAATGAAGTTTTTCCCAGATAATCAAAACTATTGCCTGAATAATCTGTTTGTTCCCATGTTGCAGCACCCTCCAAAGTTAGGACAAGCGTATTGGAATAAGCATGATAATATATCCCGTGAATTGGCTGTGACAGCAAAATCACATTTACGCACAAAATAATTAATAGAAAGAAATAAATCTTCATTAAAGTTCTCTTGAATTTTGCGTAGTGAAATTTACAGCTAAATGTGGTTTAAGGAAAGAAGCTAGGGGCTAAATTCACTTATAAAGTGAGTTATCAAAATAAATGGAAGCTGGTTTATCGCTTATCTAACTAGGAGCATTTTCTTTGTAGAAACATATTTCCCGGCAGACAATCTGTAAAAATACGCCCCGCTTGATATGCTGCTTGCATCCCATTCTACTTCATAGCGGCCTGGTTGTTTTGTTTCATTTACCAAAGTTGCTACTTCATTTCCAAGCACATCGTAAACTCTGAGTACCACCATTTCGCCTTGGGAGAGAGATGGATTGAGTGCTGGAATTGCGTACCTTATTTTTGTAGCAGGATTAAACGGGTTAGGATAGTTTTGTTCCAAACTATATTCTATTGGTAAATTATTTCCCAACTCATGGATTGAAGAAACTCCAATACTGAATTCCCCAATTGCGATTTCACTGCCAACATATGCCGCATCGACAGCTCGTAATCTCCATTCATACACTCCGTTCGCAAGCCCGGTTAATGACCACTCTGTCACAGCACTAATATTTCCTGGTTCGGGCAGACGGGTTAGAATAATATTTGAAGATTCGTTCAAACTTCCGATTGACATATGCGATCCATTTTTAATGACGACTAAATCGTATGTTAATGCTGATGCGGGTGTGTGGTCATCACTAGACAGTACCCAGGACAGAAGCACAGAATTTTCCGATTGTATTGCAGCTTCCAATCCTGTTGGTGAAGTTGGTGCCGCATTCTGATCTAAAACATCATTACGATAGACATGCATCTGTGCTTCAACAAGTCCATTTCCTCCGGGAACGAAATACTGCCCAGCAATAAAATAATCTAGGTCGCCATCACCATCTAAATCAAACCAAGAGAAAGTTCCACCGCGATTACCACTGGCGCGAGGTGCCGGCAATGTGTTTGCTGTGTCTGCAGTGAATATTCCACCATTGTTGATATATATCCGTGCCCTTCCGTCAATTTGCGAACCGGGGTTGTACGTACCAGCAAGAAGAATATCCATATCGCCATCAGAATCGTAATCTGCCCAGGTTGCAGCTGTGATATCGAACCAGCCTTCACAGGGGATACAATTAATTACATCGAACGGAATGTACGATTCATTATTATTCTGATAAATACGAAGTGCCATATGAGTAAAAGTGCTGTCTAACTCCTTTACATTACCAGCCACGAGGATATCAAGGTCACCATCGCCATCATAATCTCCCCATTGTGCTTCGCCATGTTCAATACTTAATGTGCTTAGGATGTCTTCAGCCGTAAAATTACCATTTCCATCATTTTTATAGCGACGAATAAATCCAGCGTCAGTCAATGGTGCAACATTAATTAAAAGCAAATCGAGGTCTTGATCTCCGTCATAGTCTGCCCAGGAACTTTGTGCATGACTTGTTGGAGCGAATACAGAATCAACTTCAGTAAACAACCAACCACCGGAGCCGTTTGGACCATCGTTGCGCATTAATGAAGTACGGTATGTGAAAGTATTAAAATCATAAATTGAGGGCAATAATAGGTCGTTATCTCCATCATTATCGTAGTCAACCCAGGTAATAGAACGAAGATCAAAATCAGCTTGATCGTTATCTTCCCAATATTCCGGGAGTTCAGTATCAGTTAACATTAGGATACCGGAATCGTTACGATAAATTACGGTTTGACCATCTGATCCAACTACAAGATCCAAATCGGTATCACCATCTGCATCCCCCCAAGCAAGATCGGAAGAGCCGGCGGTAACGGAACCGAGCGGAATATCAATGTAAGAAAAATCCCATGTCACCGAATCTCCGGTGCCTTCATTACGCAGCAATACAAGTCTATCTTCTACGCTTACATTGTACACTACGTAATAACCAAGCACAGCGATATCAAGATCGCCATCGTTATCATAGTCCGCGGGAGCAGTTGTGATAACCCAAAAATCTTCATCTTGTGGTGTAATGAATAATGAATCGAGCGGGGTTACTTCCGTGAAGTCTCCAAAAGTTCCTCTAGGACCTGGTTGAACAACTACAAAATGTCCAGTAACTCGTGTTGTTGGATCTCCCACTCCACGAATATCAAGATGAGTCGGAATGGAGCTTTGAGTAAACCGTTGAGCATTAACTGCAGAATTTAACAGGACAATAGCTATAACGAATTTTAGTTTCAGGTATTTAAGAACCTGCAATTTTTTGCTGAAGTTTTTTCGGTTATTAAGTATTTTATTCAACATGGTGCTTCCTTTATCTTTACACAATATGTGCTAAGTTAGTATGATCGTAAAATGTCTACTAGTTTATGATTCAGTGGTATTAATTGTCGAAAGGTGACACTATAAAAATAACGCGGGAACCGAATTCCCCTAAAATTATTTCAACAAAATCATCTTATTCGTACGAATAAAATTTCCAACTTGTATCCGGTAAAAATATACTCCGCTTGTTAAATCACTTCCATCAAAATCTATTGTATGATATCCAGCTCCTTTTTCCTCACTTAGCAAAACTCTTATCTCCTCTCCCAGGATATTAAGAACGGACACTCTTACAATTTCTCTTTCCTTTAATTCGAATTTTATTAATGTAGTTGGATTAAACGGATTCGGATAATTTTGATAAAGCTGAATTTCATCCGGCAATAAATTACCACCTTTCACTGATGAAAGGAAAATTGGAATGCTTACTCCATTAATGACAGTAGTTGACGAAGAGATTTGTAAATCTGTACTCACTCCATTGTTAAAGCCAATCTTCTGCGCAAATAATTTATAATTCCCATAAGGAAGGTTTGAAATCTTAAACTCATTGCTATCTTTTAGAAAACCAAAGTTATACCATAAATTGTGGTCTGTTGACTTCGCTAATATCATAACATCAGAAAGACTTACTGCTTCAGAATTGACTGTAACATTTCCGTTTATTTTCCCTCCGCCCACAGATGAATCGCGCTGCATTACAACATTTACATTTGATAAGGAACCGCTTACATATAACGAATCCGCTTGCTGCCAAAAAACTGCCGGTTTATTCACAAAATTATAAAAGGAAGGCATGAAGTAATCTGAAAATGCTTGGACAAAATAATAACCCTGAGTTATAATATTCTCAACTTTATAAGAACCATCTGGTTTTACAAAAGCCGTATAAATTTCATTCTGTAGAATTCTGTTATTCACTCCCGACAAAATTTTTCCTGGTGTATGCGTTCCAGTTCTTACTATAAGAATACCTTTTTTTATTTTCGCAAATGTAAGTGAATCGGTAATATTACCAGAAACTGAATTGCCTGTAATTTGCATTCTATCAATTTGTAGGTTTATTGTTTTCGTCGAATCACTTTGCAGTAAAATTAAATCTGCATTAAATGGATCGTATTGATTTTCAAAAAAAGAAACATAGAAGGAATCCTTTTCGACAGCTATTGCATACTGACCTGGTGGAAGCTGTGCATAATAAAATCCACTTTGATTTGTCTTTACCGAACTAATGATATAATTATTATCATAAAAAAAATAAACACTGGCATTGCTAACCGGATTTACGCCATCGGTTATCTGTCCGTCAATATAACCCTTGTGGTAGTCATCATCATAATATTTTATTTTGACCTTTAGTTTCTCCAGCGGTTTTACTCCATTATTATAAATAAAAAGTGTATCCGATGTATCCGCGGAAGGAACATAAACATAACTTTCTAATATGCAATCCATCTTCACGGTGTCATTGGGCTGCAGGAAAACAGGGTAATTCCACGGTCTATTAAATCTTAAGAAATAATAATTGCTTCTCTTGTAAACAAGCGAGTCTATTCTTAATGGAGCGTCCCCAGTATTAATAAAGAATACATTTTTGTTACGATGAAATACATCCTCAAACTCTACGTTATCAGGATACATTTCTAAGCGCGGTTGTGCAAATAGAAAAAGAGAATTGAATACAAGTAAGATTAATGTAAATTTATATGGCATTATTTGAAAAAATACTAACTATTCATAATAATAGTGTTTCAACAAGTTTATAAGTGACATCGAATTGGATTTTCGTAAACTAAATTACATGAATTTTACTCAAAAAGAGCTTGATGAACTTTTTGTCGAATCAAGAAATGGAAATTCAAAAGCTTTCGAGTCACTTTCAGGTTACGTAAGGCACATTTCCCACAGCTACTTCCTATCGAAATATAGACAAGGCAGAATAATAAATAAAGATGATGTTGATGATCTGTCTAACAATGTTTACTTAAGCTTTGCAGAACAATATCATAAAATCGAGAATTTGGAGTTCTGGCTGCGAAGAGTATTGTTCCTTAACTTCGTTAGTTGGTACAAAAAAAATACACAATATAGAAATTTGGATTTAGAAGAAGCACATTATGTCAGTCAAGAAGGAATTACGCCCGGTGAAAAACTTGATGCTGAAAGAATTTTATCCATAGTGGACACTTTGAGTGAAGAAAAACAGAAAATCATCAAAATGAGATTTTGGGAAGATTTGAAATTTTCAGAAATTGCTGAAAACCTTAATAAATCAGAGGATGCGGTTAAAAAGATGTTCTACAGAACTATTGAGGAACTTAAAACCAAATTATAGAATTGTCACTTTAAGGTTAAAACTAATACTATTAAGGTGTAAACAAGAATAAAAAGATGAAAAATTTTGATAAAATAATTTCGCTGCTCGACAAAACTAATTTAACCGAAGAAGAGCAAAACTCATTCAACAATCTGTTGAAGGAGGACACTGAATTAGAGGAGTTTTATAATTCATATAAAAAATTAGGGCGTGCTTTTTTTACTTCAAAGCATCTAACTAATGATGAGCTTGCCGATTACGTACTCATTAAAAAAGGTTATGATCCAGAAAAAAAGGATAACTTAAAACACATTCCATTGTTCGACGAACATCTAAGACACTGTCAAAAGTGTGCAGAAGAAATGAAACTCTACTATGAAGAGTATTCTGATGTGGAAAATTTTGTTGGAACTCAATTCACGGCAAAAAAAACAAAATTAACCGACTCGAAAATAGTCTCTGCTTCCAAATTCAGCATTGGGAGATTTGCCGCATTTGGAGCGTCCGCACTGGCAATAATAGTATTTTTATTGATAATCATTTCAAACATTACAACTTCAAAATACTACGACCTTGCATCTATAAACGATAGATCCGATATGTCAATTTCACGCGGCAGAACAACTGATAACTTTGAGTTAAGCATTAAAGCTCTCGAAGAAAGCGATTACAAAAATGCAATTGAGTATTTAAAAAGCGACATTGAACTAAATCCAAAAGATGCGACCATCTTTTACTCATATTATATTTTAGGATTAACCTACATGGAAACAGCTGAGGAAAGCTTCTTCGGGTTGTTCCCAAAATTCAATAAATCAGATGCTGAATCTGCTCTGCAAAATTTCATGAAAACAATTGAGCTTAACAATTCCGGAAAGTTTCAAAATGTAAATTTAGATGCTTATTTCTATACCGCCAAAGCTTCACTTATGCTAGACGATCCTAAATCTGCTAAAGAATGTTTAATTACGGTCATAAAAGAAAAAGGCAGTAAGATGAATGAAGCTGGAAAGATTCTGAAAGAATTGGAATAACCATGCTAAGATGAATATTAGAATAATCTCTGTAATAATTTTTTCATTTATATTTTCTTCATTTGCATTAATACAGTTAACTGATACCAAGACAAAACAACACCCTATAGAAAATAAACTTTCTAATGTAATAAATCTCGATTCGCTTCGTGAATCAATTTTATCGAATGGGTGGAGCATTGAAAATTTGGATCAATATTCCCATGCACTTCTTAATTTTTCTATTGATTTACAAACAGAATCTGAAAAATTAAAAATTCTTCCCGGTAATTTTGAAAAATTATTCCTTCAAGCAATCCTACTAAAGCGCGAAGGAAATTTTAAGGAAATGTTTGATTCACTTTTGGTCGGGTTTGATTACCACCCGAGCTACTTTCCTTATTTTGATGAGCTTGTCTTCTCAGCCAAGGCAACCAGTCAGTCATCTTTTCTTGAGTATCTTCTAAAAAATAAAGAAAAAATAGGGAAGATTCCGTCAGCTTATTTATCTGGATTAATTTATTATTCAAATGCTGATTTTAATAAGGCATTGCGGTTTTTCGTAATGGCAGATTCTTTGGATCTAAATGACAAGCATATTTTGTTCAACTTGTTTCAAGTATATAAGGGACTGGGAAATTATAAAAATGCCAGCGAAGTTTTGATTCGATTAAACCAGATGTACAAAGAAGACAATATTCTAAGACCTAAAATTCTGCTTGCTGAAGGAACATTGTCTTATCTAAGCAATAAGATTGAAACAGCCGAGGAACAATATAAGAAAGCTCTTAAGGCAGCCATTAATGTTGGCGACAAAACTTCAGAATCACAAGCATTAACCAACTTAGGCATTTGTAATGACACTAAGGGCGAAATTGAGAAAGCTAGAAAATTTTTTAAGGATGGTATCGCTATTGCAAAATTTATCAATGCAATCGAGTTGATCGCATTTGGAAATTCAGAATTGGGCGTTTCATACACTTTTACGAATGAACTTATAGATGCAAAAAGAAATTATCTTTCCGGGTATAATCTTTATAAAAAATTAGGAAACCCAGTTCGACTTGCACTTCTTTCAAATAACCTTGGCAAACTCTCCATGAATTTTTTTGATTATAAATCTGCAATGAAATACTTTGAAGAGGGAATTCAGTTTGCAGGTGATGATAAAAGAGCGCAAGCATTTAATCTTATTGGTTTGGCAGATGTTTATGCAAATCTTTCTAATTATTCGAAAGCATTGAAATACTATCGTGAAGCTCAAAAGGTATCCTCTGAAATACGAGAAATATCTTTAAACACTGAAATTAGCACTGGATTGGGAGCTCTGAATTTCAATCTGGATAGATTTTCTAATGCTTCGTTTTATTATCAATATGCTCTTGAACTACAAAAAAAATCTACAAATTTATTTACCGCAGCAGATATTTATCACAAACTGGGATTAACTTATTTCAGAATGGACAGCTTATCCACTGCCGAAAAATATTTTAAACACTCAATTGAACTCTCTTTATCATCAAAGAATGAATATGCGGCAGCACTTTCTTACACTGACCTTGCTGAACTTTACTTTAGTAAAAAAGATTTTAACAACGCCAACCTATTTTTGTCTAAGGCAAATATAGTTGCACAAAAAAACCAGTGGGAAAACTTGATTGCCGAGTTACAAATCCTCGAAGGAAATATTAACGCTGATAGAAATAAATTTGATCTTGCCAAAGATAATTTTCAAAACGCATTGAAGACCGCACAAACACTAAATAATTTTAATCTCCAAATAACAGCTAATTACTTGTTGGGTAAACTTTTTCAGGACCATAGCTTCGTGGAAGCTGCAGAATCATTTTATAAATCAGATATTTCCCTTGTAGAAGATATTTCCCGTCCTTTGTTTGAGGAAAGTGATATTCAGATTTCGTATTTCAATTCCAGAAGAGAATTATATGATTCCTATACAAAACTTTTGTTAGAACAAAAAAGATATGAGGATGCATTCTTGATTATAGATAAATCACGTTCAAGAAATACAATGCAGAATTTGTTGAACCTCAAGCTTTCAACTATTACAGATGACAATAAATCAATAGAGCAGCTTTATGAATTAGATTGGATGATTAATTCGGGAATTTATAATGTTACAGAAACAGATTCTCTAAAACATTTATTTTTCCAGCTCAAAAGTAGCTTATCTGAAGATAGACCTAACCTCAAACATCTGTTTGAACCTGAAAACACAGGCAATATCTCCGAATTTCAAAAATTTTTATCAGATAAGGAAAATCTTCTTTCTATTTACTCCACCGATGATAAATCTTACATATTTGTTTTGACCAAGAACACCTTTAACACCTATGAATCAGCAGTAAGTAATAAAGAAATTATGAGTTTAGTTTCTAAAATTTCACCTTATTTTGATCAAGAATCTTATTCAAGATATTTTTTTAACAAAGACCTCTTTGCTTTTGATGCAAAATTCTCGCATGAACTTTTCACAAAAATATTAAGACCAGCTATTGAAAAAATTCCAAAGAATGAAAAGTTGATAATTTCACCATCAAAAGAGCTACTGGCTATTCCATTTGAATTTTTAGTAACAAATTATGAGCCCAAACAAAGTAATTACAATTACTCTGATAAGAATTTTTTAATGACTGATTATTCAATTTCTTATTCACCTTCAGCGTCTGTGTATGTAGAAGAAGCTCAAAATAAATTACCTAATAACGGTAAGATTTTAATTGTTGGAAATCCTGCCATTGATAATCAATCGGAGGAATTTGCTGAGAGGAGAGGGTTGTTGGAGGAATCAATCAGCTCACCGAGAAGTTTTACGTTACTTCCGCTAAAATATTCCGGCGAGGAAGTAAGCATGATAGAAAATATAATAAAGGCAGATAAAGTATTCCAAAGTAAAGAAGCAACTGAAACCAACTTCAAGAAGAATGCAGAATTAAGCAAGATCATTCATCTGTCCACACATTCGCTTTTGTATAAGAAGCAACCATTAATCTTTTTTTCGAATTTTTATGATCCCGAAAATAATGGCTTTCTTGAAGCATCCGAAATTGTACAGCTTAATCTAAATTCTGATTTGGTTGTTCTTAGTTCGTGCAGTTCAGGACTGGGAAAGATTGATGAATCAGAAGGTATCGTCGGAATGACTAAAGCATTTTTTGAGGCGGGTACAAAAAGTGTTATTGTGTCATTGTGGGAGGTGAATGATAAATACACTTCAAAGTTGATGACATATTTTTATCAAAAGCTAAGGGAAGGATATGATAAGTCAGAAGCGTTAAGACTGGCAAAAGTAGAATTTATTAAAAAAGATTCCCCCAACCCTTATTTCTGGGCAGCATTTGTACTATCAGGAAATACAGGTAAAATAAAATTAGAATCTCCTTCTACATTTCCTTCGTATCTTACAATTCTATCATTCATAGCTCTGATCGCCATCCTGGTTTTCATTTTCACCAGAAGAAGACAAGCTCAATTTTCCTAATAACCTCGCGTAAATATTTTTTCCAAATCAGCTTTCATCATGAGCTTAACTAATTCAGTGAACTTAGTTTTAGCTTTCCATCCCAAAAATTTACGTGCTTTTGAAGGATCACCAATCAAAAGGTCAACTTCAGTCGGACGATAATAATTCGGGTCAATTACTACTACTGTTTCACCTTTTTTGATTGTCTTACTAAAATTAAACCGATAATTAGAAACCTTGTCCTTTAGATTTAATAATTTTTCAGCCTTACTAAAATCTACTTTCTTAATAACACCTTTCTCAGATTCATTTTTATCTTTCCATTCAAGTTCAACACCAATTTGTTTGAAAGCTAACTCAACGAACTCTCGAACTGTATGGGCTTCCCCTGTTGCAAGAACAAAATCTTCCGGCTTTTTGTACTGTAGAATTTTCCACATCCCCTCACAGTATTCAGGAGCATAGCCCCAATCCCTTTTTGCATCAAGATTGCCAAGCGCTAAAGTCTTTTGTAATCCGGCAGCAATTGCTGATACAGCACGAGTTATTTTTCTTGTGACAAACGTTTCCCCTCTTCGAGGTGATTCGTGATTAAACAAAATACCGTTGCATGCAAAAATGTTGTACGCTTCTCTATAATTAATAATTATCCAGTAACCGTAGAGCTTTGCAACACCATAAGGAGAACGCGGGTAGAACGGAGTTTTTTCAGTTTGTGGAACTTCCTGAGCTTTTCCATAAAGCTCGCTTGTGGATGCCTGATAAAATTTAACTTTTCTCAATCCAACTTCCCTAATAGCATCAAGAAATCGAAGCGTACCCAATGCATCAACTTGCGCAGTATAATCTGGAATTTCAAATGAAACTTTTACATGGCTTTGTGCAGCAAGATTATAAATCTCATCCGGTCCAATTTTTTCAAGAAGCCGATTTAGATTGCTCGTATCAACAAGATCACCATAGTGCAAAAACAATTTCTTATTCAGAACATTCTTATCTCCATAAAGGTGATCTATTCTGCCTGTATTGAATGAACTGCTTTTTCTTATTATACCATGAACTTCGTAACCCTTCTTAAGCAGAATTTCTGTTAGATAACTTCCATCCTGCCCTGTTATTCCAGTTATAATAGCTTTTTTCATGTTTTAATTAATAGTCTGTTTATTGGGAAATCTCTTAGAGCCGAATGATAAATACCAACCATACGTTTTGTTTATTCCTTCTCGTAGTTCTGTTTTAGCTTTCCAGCCGAGTTTGTTTATTCTCGAAACATCCAGCAATTTTCTTGGAGTTCCATCCGGTTTAGATTGGTCATAAGCTATCTTACCTTTATACCCAACAATTTCAGAAATCATTTTTGCAAGCTCCGCAATTGTTAAGTCTTCGCCTGTACCGATATTTAGAAAAGATAAATTTTGCTCGTACAGATCTTTTGCTTCAACATTCTCCATCAGATAGCAAAGCCCTTCTGCTAAATCATCAACATACATAAATTCTCGAAGTGGTTTCCCTGTTCCCCAGATTGTTACCGATGGTTCACTTTGAACTTTCGCTTCATGAAATTTTCTAAGCAATGCAGGTAAAACATGTGAGGTATTCAAATCAAAGTTATCATAGAAACCATAAAGATTTGTAGGCATAATTGAATAAAAATTACAACCGTATTGTTTGTAGTAATTTTCGCAAAGTTTTATTCCTGCAATTTTAGCAATTGCATAAGGCTCATTTGTGTATTCAAGATAATCAGAAAGTAAATATTCCTCTTTCAACGGCTGTACAGCAAGCTTTGGGTAGATGCACGAACTGCCCAGGAAAATCAGCTTTTCCACTTTATTTAGATACGAAGAATGAATTAGGTTCGACTCAATCATTAAATTATCATATATGAATTGCGCGCGGTAAGTATTGTTTGCAAGAATCCCGCCAACTCGTGCTGCTGCTACAATTACAACATCAGGTTTTTCTTGAATAAAAAATTCTTCAACCTTTTCCTGTCTAATCAAATCGAGATCATCAATAGTCCGATAAACAAGATTTGTATAGCTATTTTTCTCAAGATATCTTTTTATTGCAGAGCCCACCATGCCGGAATGCCCTGCCAAATAAATTTTTTTCTTCTGATACCTTAATTCACTCATGTCAAATAATTTTACAGATCAATTGTTTGCTACAAATTCTCTTATCATATCTACAACATATGTGATTTGTTCTACTGTTAACTCCGGATAAATTGGCAGCGCAAGTGATGTATCTGCAATGTTTTCAGCTACCGGGAAATTGCCAAGTTTGTTACCTAAATTTGAAAAACACTCCTGTAAATGAAATGGAACAGGGTAATAGATCTCTGTACCGATTTCTTTTTCAGATAAGTACTTTCGCAGTGCATCCCGTTTTTTTACCCTAATAATATATTGGTTATAGATATGATAATTCTTAACACCATCTAGCGCTTTGTAAATTGCCTTTGGAAGAAGAACTTTATTCTTATTGTCAAATTTAATTTTACCTTCCGTCTCAGAAAGACCTTTCTCGACAAAAAGCTTGGTGTATAATTCAGCATTTTTTCTTCTCTTCTCAGACCATGAATCAAGATGCGGAAATTTTACATTTATAACAGCTGCTTGCAGGGCATCTATCCTAAAATTACCGCCAATTACCTTATGATAGTACTTTGGCTCGCCACCATGGACTCGCAATATTCTTAGTCTTTCACCTAATTTATCATCGTTTGTTGTGACAAGTCCGCCGTCACCAAAGCAACCGAGGTTCTTGCTTGGGAAAAAAGAAAAGCATCCAATATCACCGATGGTGCCAACACATCGCCCATCTCTATACTGCACTCCAATTGCTTGAGCAGCATCTTCGATCACTTTTATGTTTTTTTTACGCGCTATTGCTAACATTAAATCCATTTCACAACTCTGCCCGAAGAGATGAACTGGAACAATGGCTTTGGTTTTGGGAGTGATCCTTTTTTCGACCTCAGATGGATCAATATTAAATGTAACCGGATCAGAATCTACAAACACAGGAACAGCATTCATTCTTGAGACAACACCTGCAGTAGCAAAAAACGAAAAGGTAGGAACAATTACTTCATCCCCTGGCTTAATATCAATTGCCATTAGAGCAATTAGCAATGCATCGGTTCCTGAGGAAACCCCGAAAGAATACTTGCATCCTAAATATTCATTGAATGATTTTTCCATTTTCTCAACTTCAGGACCAAGAATAAACTGTTGTGACTCTGAAACTCGAATTATTGTTTTGTCAATTTCTTTTTTTAGTGATTGATATTGTGGTTTTAAATCTAATAGGGGAACTTTCATGGGACTCTTTCTTTTTTTGTGCGGTAAAATTAAAGATTATGCTAAGAAAAAAGAAGGATTATCTGCAAGTAACAGATATATACAAACAAATTTTGTCAACAGAACTTTTAAATTTAGAATTTCTTGATATTGTAATCTTTGCTTTGCGTTTAACAAAAAGCCAATTATCTATACTTTAAAATCCTTTGCTATTTCTTTTAAAAACTTTCCATCCCGATCTTTATCGGAAACAATAGGATTAGAAATTCCCCATTTAATGTTTAATTCAGGATCATCGAACCTAATAGCTCTCTCATGTTCTTTGCTGTAATATTCAGAACATTTGTACTGAAATAGTGCTTCATCTGAAAGTACAACGAAACCATGTGCAAAACCGGGAGGAATATACAATTGAGTATGATTTTCTTCCGAAAGTTCCAGTATGAAGTGCTCACCAAAAGTGGGCGAACCAAATCTAATGTCAACTGCAACATCCAAAACTCTGCCCTTTAGTACCTGACACAATTTCCCTTGTGCTTTGGGGGGAATTTGATAATGAAGTCCTCTCAATGTTCCTTTGGGGGAATTTGAAATATTATCTTGAACAAAGTTTATACTAATACTGTTTTCTGCATATCGTCTTAAACTAAATGTTTCTGAGAAGTAGCCACGGCTATCTTTAAAGATATCTACTTCAATTATCAATAGTCCACTTATTTTAGTTTTGCTGACTTTCATCAGTAATGAAAATTTATTCTATTTGAGAGATAATAATTAAGAATGAATTTCTAATGATTCGATTGATATATTCGAAATTATAAAACTTAGAATCCGTAACCAAATGAAATACCAAATGAATTCTTTTTGCCAAGCTGGTAACCGGGGGTTCTTTCCGAGTTTTCATCAGAGATATTCGAAAACGTATAGGTGAGTTCACCAACTAGACTGTGTAAAATTTCATAGTTAAAAACGATTCCAACATTAGTCATCAATAATTTATCCCCATATAAAAATTCTGGATAAGGCAGTACATATTGTTCTTTCGGTAATTCTTTTTGTCCTTTACGCACATGTTCGCCCCATATTTTTAATTTTAGCCCTCTTAATAGCCCTTGGTTGTACTCGGCATAGAATTGATCTGCATTGCTTCCTATCCAATGACCAAGTTGGTAATTATGACTCGTGTAAAGCTGTGCATCATTTGAATTCATATATACAAAAGGATTTAGTCTAGTGTACTCAAAACTTAATTCTGAGTTATCAAGAAAAGGATCAACGATATTTACTCCGCATGTAAACCCAATTGAAGAGAGATTAGTACCTTCTAAGACTTTATTAATAGATAATTCATCAATGAAAAGTGTTGCATAAAGCTTTGTTCTAAACTGACTATATTTATAAACAGCATTAAAGAAAAGCTGTGCATTATCTCCAGAATTAACACTATCCTTTGAGATATAATGATCTACTGATCGGAAAAACAATACCGGTACAAAATAGGCAAACTCAAGTTTGTCGCTGTAAATCATGGATTCACCAAGTGAAATTGAGAAGTTGCTTAACGGATAAATAGAAACTATGTGTGCTGCAATAAACTTATCTCTTTGGGAATAGCTATCTCTATCATCAACTAAGGTTTTTCTAATTGTGGAGGAGTCCAGCAGAGCCGAATGCAGCCACCCATGAAAGTAAATAAATTTCAGCCAATCGACAGGAGAGAATTCAAATTTGATAAATGGGAATGGGGGTGCTTTATCACTCAAGATTAATTTTCCACCAAGTCCGCTTCCCCATTCAATATTTTCTCTACCGACAGAAATATTGCCACTATTCCAAGAGTATGAGATTAATCCCTGAACATCTGAGTATTGGATCGAATTAATATCCTTTTGCGAAAGATTGAAACCAGGTTTAGGTGAGAATGCTCTTGTTCGGTCAATTCTTTGACCCCATTCCTCGTTATCCTGGAAATAGAAATTAAATCCCCAATTATCTTCAAAGCAACCATAAAACTTCAAGCCGTTCCATCTATGAGTTTGGTTCATATTAAAACGCCTCGTCACACCCAAACCAAGAATAGGATCTAAATTGAATATAAAATTGTTCGACTTGAAAAGAAAAAATCTGAATCCGGTTACGTCGTCTATCTTAAAAAATTGCGTGCCTTCTTGAATAAGATTTTCTTTCTGAACCTCAAGTTCAGGAGCAAATTCTTTTTTAAAATATTCAAGCTCCTCAAGCTCCAATGAGGTAAGCAAGTTTTTATTATCCTTCGCTGCGATTATTTTTTTGCTTAGTTCGGTACGCGAAAGCGGCTTCAACTCATCGTTAAATTCAATAATACCTTTAATTGAAAGCCGACTTAAAAAATCATAAACTGATGAGGTGGAAGGTTCAAATACTGCTTGAGCAAAAACTGTCGAGCTGCCAATTAATAATAAAAAGAAATAAAATTTTCTCATGAACAAATTAGTGTCTAAGAAGAAGTACCGCTAAAATAATTATAGGCACAACAAAGGAAGAGTAGTAAAGAGGAATTTGAAACCTTGATTTAATAGTCACGATAACTTTATAAAAGATATATAATAAAAAGCTGTGAAATACAATCAAGTTTATATCGAGTATTTGACTATTGGGCAGAAGATTTGATGATACAGAAAGAAGTACTATAAAAACTGATATTATTAAGTCAATCCCTGTTAGAAAAGTTACTTTCTTCTGCAAAATTCTTTCTCTGAAAAACAAGAAAAAAACCACGCTGGGAAGCACTATCAAAATCAGCAATACCCTCAGACTAATAAAGTTTACAACGCTCATCGCATTATAAATTGTTTCTGAATAGCTGCTGTAGAATAAAAACAAAATTAAATTAATGAATACTAAAATATCATTAAGATGTTTATGCTTCTGGTAATTGACAATACTATAAACTAAAAGCACTATTATGAAAGTCATTGATAATAAAATCAAATAATTATTTATACTTGATTTGATCGGGATTAATCCTATGAAAATAGTTAATAGCACAAGTGACAGTATTGGCAGAAAGAATCTAAGAAATAATGTTATAATCACCTCAGGCACTTTATTGTAGAGAATCCGGAAGAACATCTGATTTCCATTCTGCTGAAACTTATCTAATATTTTATCTACAAATAAAAATGGAATTGTTATTAGGATGAACATTATAATTCCCCCAAGAACTGAACTTTTTATATAATAAAGTGAGGCAGCAGCATAGAAGAACGAGAATCCTTGCAGAATGAAAACAGTAACTTTATGCCTAATCTTCATTCCAAAAAGAATATGATGGGTATGACTTTGATCGGGCAAAAATATATTTTTTTTCTTTGTGAAGCGTATCACCATCACCTTTAACGTATCCATAATGGGGACTCCAAGAAGGATAACCGTGAAAGTTAGATCAAGCTTGGGTCTGTGAATATTTAGCGATGCCAACATAGTTGCAGCTATCAAAAAGAATCCAAGCGATTGCGAGCCTGTATCACCTAAAAATATTCTTGCTGGATATGCATTGAACTTTAAAAACCCTATCAGCGAACCAAGCAAACTGATTGATAGTATCATTAGAAGTCTATCAGAATAATAAAATCCAATAAGAAAAGTCACACTTACGACAAGCAACGAAAAACCGCTTACCAATCCGTCAAGACCATCCATTAAATTGATTGAATTAATTCCCCCAACAATTAAGATCACTAAAACAAAATGATCAAACGGATAAGGAATATCTATTCCAAAAAGGGCAACTATTTTGAAACCGGGTGATAGGAAATAAACAAAAAATACTGCGACGATAAATTGAAATAAGAATTTTTTATCCCAGTTTACGCCAATAATATCATCAACTATCCCAACACCAACAATGATCAAAGAAGCAATTACAAAAAGTCTTATCGAGTTGAGATCACCATAAAATCCAATGAGTGAAACAACAGCCATAAAGTAAATAATCAAGCCGCCGGCACGGGGAACAACATGATCATTTATTCTCCTTTCCTCACCTGGTAGATCAACAATTTTTACTCTTGTAAAAAAATTAATAAGATACGGGGTAATAAATATTGTTAATAAGAGACTGGTAAAGAAAACAACTAATAAAGTCATATAATAATCTGAAAAAAATAACTCATTAAAGAAACTATTGGAAGATTATTTTTTTTGCTAACCAATCCAAATGTTCCCAAGTTGAGAATAAAAGAGAAGTTAAAATTGGATAATGAATTATTTAGTAATATTTGCAAAATAAAAACTATTTAATAGCGGTTAATCAAAATAATGAACAGTGAAAAAACTTAACTAACACTAAAATTTTATAAAATCACTAATAATTAATTTATGCGATATTCGAACATGACATAAAATAAAATGAGAAATCTGTGCGATTTTAAGACATCAAATATGATACCACGCCAAAATTCGTAAAAAACGATGATTTTGCCAGAAAAAAAACATTTTATTCAATACCATCAGAGTGGGTATTAAAATCAATAATAAAAATTACAGAGAATCACGTAATGACATGAAAAACTATCTCTGAAATATAATTTTATTTGTGCTCCTTGTTTATTCTTTTTTTCTGACGTAACAAACAGTCTCGCCATCACCAATATTGTCAGATATTCTTTCCCAATTTCTATTGAATTGAATGCTGTCTCCAACATGTAAAAGAGACTTCCATTCAATCAACCCTACAATTTTCATATTGTTAATGTAATCAATAAGATGGTTAGTTTGCTTGTAATAAAGAGCTATGTGATCTACTTTACCGTCAAGATTAATAACATTATCACAATAATATCCGGCAATACCACTTTGAAATGATCCAACAAGTTCCGAATGATTAAAATTGCTCTTAATAAATTGAGCACGAAGAGACATCGGTACACCAAGTTTTCCTGAGTGAAAATATAAGTATGCTTGGGCAAAAAATATTGCTACAAAAACGAACCCCATAAAAAATTGTTTTTTGATTGATAAATCTTTAACCCATTTATAGATTATTGGAATTAACAGTAAAAGAACAACAATTGAAAGTGGAGATAAATATCTGAAATAAAAATATGTCGCACCTGAAAACAGAAAATAAACAATGGCAAATATTATGAACGTAAAAATCATAGTTAAATAAATAAATCGATGATTGACAAAAGTATTTTTGTGCTTGAATAAGATTAAAAAAAGTAATACACAAGACGGAATCCCTAACAAAATTAGAATGGTTTGTTTTGTTCCTGTGTTAATATTTACAGTTATAATTTGAAAAACTGCTAGCATGATTGATAATAACTTGTTCCATATATTCATACTATTCACATAATTTATCTGAGATAAAGCCGACGATTGTAAGAATGAGCCTGTCAGATTATACGTATAATACAACCATGGGAAAATAATCACGAATTGTATAATCAGAATTGAAAGCGCGCCCTTGATATGTATTTTTGAAAACAATAAACCCATAACCAGAAATGCAAATGAAATAATCATAAAATCAATTCTTGCTAAGGCCGTTATTCCGAACATTACACCGACAGAAATAATATTCTTCTTGTTATTCTGATTAATTAGCTCCCAGTAAAAATTTATAGAAATTAATGTAAGAAGAAGATAAATACCTGTTTCTAACCCATTTAAAAAATTAAGCAAAAGATCAAAATTTAGAACGCCAAAAAGGAGGCAAAGAAAGAATGTAATATCCTTATCAAATTCATCGAAGAATTTTAATAGAGTATTCTTGAGTGCCAATGTAAAAAGAAAAATAATTATAGCAGAAAATAGAATAATAATTCTTGGAAAATCATTTTTTGTGATGCCAACCTTGTTACTAATATAAGCCAATGCACCAAACACAGTTGTAGAAAGAGGTTGAACACCGGATGTTTTCAATCCTTGGTTATAAGTAAATCCTTTCCCCTCTCCCAAATTCCAAGCAACAGTCAACATGTAAAATCCATCTTCGGTTAATGGTTTAGCAGATAAATACGGCATGAATTTATCAGGTGTAATGCTTGTTGGCAGGTCGCTGTTGCTGAAAAGTGCAAGGCAAATTACATATGTCGTGAAGATCAAAATTAATATCGTGTTTAGGGTTTTAACCATTTAAGTGAAGATATAGTAATGAAATTTGTTTTGTAAATCGCGGTGACAGCTTGGGGAGTATTCGTTTGAGGAGTTTTTATTTAAAACAGGAGGTTATTTTTTGAATATTTTTTTCTCGATTAAATGAAGTAGAATCTGTTCAGCTTGGTTTAATAATTTATTTCTTTCAAAATTTTCTAAATAATAGCTACGAGCATTATCACAATAATTGCGAATTTCTTCTTTATTTAATTGGGACATGTGCAAAACATTTTTTGCAAGGGAATGGTAATCTCCCGAATTGCAAGTCAAACCAGCTTTAGCATTTTTTACAATAACCGAGCCCTCACCGTCAAGCATTGTTAGAATAGGGCGACCACAAGCTAGGTACGATTGAAGTTTAGCTGGTACTGTTAGAGAAAATATATATTCTTTTTTTAAAGACAGCAAAAGAACATCTGCATTTGCATAAAAAGTAGGCATCAATTCGAGCGGATATTTTCCTAATAGGTGAAAATTATTTTCTAGATTTCTAACCTTAATTTGCTCTTTCACATAGTCATATCTTCTTCCATCACCCAAAATGATCCAATGAATATTTTTGTTCTCTTTTAGGAGTTCAGAGGCATTCAGTATTGATTCAAAATCTTGTGCTTCGCCAATATTACCGGCAAATAAAACCTTAAAACCATTTGGCAAGTCTACTTGAATGTTACTTGAATCTTTTTCAACCGGCATGAATACTGTTTCTGCCCATTGAGGAAGGTATTCTATTTTTCCTTCAGGTACACCTTTTTCCACTATAGATGAAATGAATCCTCTAGAGCTAACCAAAATCCTATCACAATTCCTATAAATCAATCGAACCAGCGGTAGAAGTAATTTGGGAATTAGATTTGTTTTTAGGTTACCTGCTGCAAACACGCTTTCAGGCCAAAGATCAAGAACCCAAAAAACAATTGGTACCTTTCTTATTTTTTTAATCAGGATGGCGGGAATGCCAATTGTTATTGGAGAAGTTTCATTAACGAATATGATATCAAAGTCCTTTTTTATTAATAAAGCTGAAACACATCCTGAGACAATGTAGGTTAAATAATTCAAGAAGAGCTGCCAATTTTTGCCCCGCCCCCTTGGAAAGACCGCCACTCGATAAATGCTAATATCTTCCCATAGCTCGTGCAATCTCTTAAATATGCCATAGCCAGCATAGAATTTCCCACTAGGATAATCAGGCACCCCTGTTAAAACTGTAATTTTATGCCCCCTCTCAATTAGACCTTTTGCGAAATCATTTATTCGGAAATTTTCAGGATAGAAATGAGGTGTAACAATTAAGATGTGCATAAATTTATCTTTAATTACTTACATATATTATTTTAAAGTATGTAAGACATAAACTATTTTTTATCGCTGCCAATTATTTTATCAAGTAATTCTATAATATTCTCTCATCCAATCAATTGTTTTTTTCACTCCTTCTTCAAGCGAAATTGTTTGGGTGTGATTTAGCTCCTTAACTGATAAATCAATATTTACCTTTTTTAGTTTTGTGGTTAGCATTTCTGATTCTTTGTATTCAATTAAATCCAAAGGTGCCTGTGTATATTCCCAAATTACTTTGGCTAGTGTTTCAATATCGTGGAACTGATTACTTCCTATATTATAAATTCTTCCAGTTATAAAGTTATTGCTGATATTGGCAACAGTTCTAACGCAATCATCAATGTAAGTGCTTGATCGATAATGCCCTCTGTAAACTGTAATTGGCAGTTTGTGTAAAGCATGATAGCAGAACTTACAATTCACGGAACGGTATGGATGATAATATTCACCAGGGCCATAAGTATTAAATAGTCTGATTATAACTGTTTTCGTATTAAAAATAGAAATTGAATTTCGAATTTGCATTTCATTAGCCCATTTGGAAATAGCATAATCGTTCATTTGCTTTATCTCGACTTTATCCATTATATCTTCGGACATAACATTTTCGTAGTCTCCGTACACTTCGGAACTTGAGAAATGCACCAATTTAAATTTTAACTCTTCCTGAAGACGAATAATATTTTTTAAACCAATCAAGTTTGATTTCCACATTTGCTCAAAATAATCTTCGCCATTCCATCTTCCGAACTCAGCCGCACAATTATAAACCAAATCGAATGGACCTGCTTCTTTAAATATTCTTTCAATCTGACGGTATTCACCAATATCGCATCTGGAATAAACCCAGTCCTCGTTACTCATTCTTTGTATGTAACCTCTCTCCCCAGGGTGGTGCTGTATGTCAACTCCAAATACATAGTAACCTCGATTTTTCAATTCATTAACCAACTTTTGACCTACAACACCTTTAGAGCCAGTAATTAATATTTTCATGATTTTACCTCCATCTATTAAATAGAATTATCAAATTTGATGAAATAAAAAAATTTCTTTGCAAGTATAAATATTTTGGTAGTTTACTTTCAATTTCAGCTTTGGCTAACCACATATGAAATCCAGTTTAATATATACTCTCATACAATCACGCTTTTAAACAAATTATAATGATTATCAATTACAGTCTTATCTTTGCAAATTGTTAATGCATAGTTTCTAACCCGGTTTCTCATCTGCAAATATTCAGCAGTTTCCATCGTATACATTCTATTGATTACACTAATAAAAGCAGAGGAATCCGACAATTCAATATCCCAGCCCACACCACGCACAACTAAATTTCTCCAAGGAGTCGTGTTCGCAATTAAGACTGGTGTTCCTACAATCATCGATTCTAAAATTACATGACCAAAATTTTCATCTAAAGTTGGGAGAAAGAAAAGATCATATCTACTAAATACATCATAAACCAAATTATGCTGTACGTAACCCTTATAATGTATTTCTACAGGTGGATTGATTTTTTTGATTATTAATTCACACTTCTTCCAATAAATTTTATCATCAATAGGACCATATATATCAAACTTTATTGGAATCTGAATTTTGCTCAATGTATCCAATGCAAATTCAAGATTTTTCTTTGGTGAAATTCTCGATAAAAAGCAAATCGTGAGCGGTTCACACGGAATTCTGATCTTCAGTGGAATCTCTTCATCAAAAAACCTTCCATATGGAGGTAAATCTTGTGCAACTACAACATTCTTAGCAAATCGACCCATTACTTTACCGATAGTATCTGCTTCACTTTCATTTGAAGCCTGCCAAGTTAAATTTTTATATAGTTGTAATTTTTGGGCAACAAATATAAATGGCTTTTTTTTCCAATGTTTTATTTCAAGGGCCTGAATTGAAAATTCGCCACGTGGTGCAACTACTACTGGTTTTGAGGAAATCAATTTTAAACGACGCGCAAGTAATGGTTGAAAAGTTATAATTGGATCAAAAAAACTGTTAAAATAAATTACGTTATGAGGTGTATTTTTAATTAGGCGTACTAAGCTACTAAAAGACAAGTTTTTGGGCGATGCATAATACACCTTTGCCTTCCCAACATCATTCCACTCATCAATTTGAATATTAGCATAGGGTGTCACATCTCCAAGATCACGATCCGAAGTAATTACTTTAAATTCAATCTCATCGCCCAAATAATCAATTAAATTTGCAATTGACCTTAATGCACCACCAGCCTTATACCCTGGCAGGTACCTTCGCAATAAAATCAGGACTACTGGTCTTCGAGGTGAATCGTCTTTCAGTTCATTATTGATTTTTTTTATAAACTCGATTGTTCTCCTTGCCGTGTCGTCCCAGTTGTATGTTACAGCATCCTTTTGTGCGTTGGTTGCATTCTTCCTTCTTAGGTCAGGATTGTTTAAATAATCTATAACTGTATCTGCAATACTATCAGAATCTTCTGGATTAAAATAAAACGCATTATCTTTAACAAACTCTGGAATTGGACCTAGGTTAGAACAAACTAAAGGTTTTCCTGATAACATTGCCTCAATCACAATATTGGGCATATTTTCACAGGAAGACGCATAAAGAATACCATCACAATTTTGATAATACTTATGCACTTCATCAAATGGTATATCGCCACAATAACGCGAAAATGTGTTTTGGGGATCATATTCTTTTAATGCTTCGATAAACATCTTTCTAGTGGTTTTCCCAATAATGGCTCCAATAAAATTGATGAATACTGGATAGTTTAATTTTCTAAGTTTATAAAATGCGCGAATAACCTCGGGATGATTTTTATAAGTATAAACAGTTGATATATAATTGAACACAAATGGTCTATTGAATGAATAACTTGAAAGCGGCAACTGCGTTTTAATTTCCGAATAAAAACGTTTTGATACGCCATGATGAATTACAGTCTGCGGTATTGTTTTTAAAAAATCAAATTCTCTATTAATTACCTGTTTTGAATAATTTGAAACAAAAATAATCCCATCAGCTTTTTTAAAACATGACTTTTGCTTTTTATAATTTACATAAAGTCTTAATTGCTCGGCTAAACTCAGCTTTCTCCAATGCTTTCTTTCATATAACAGCATATTACGGCTCATACCAACCATCGGATTAAATGTGGTAAAAAAATCGCCAGCTATTGAATATAAAATTGAATTTGAAGGTATATATTTCTTGTAAAGTAACGACTGAAAAATAAATCTATGGAGCAGTGATTTATTTAGTAAAGTATGGCTTTTCTTTGTTAGAAATTCATAATCGGGGATTTTACTAAGTGTTTTATTGCCGGCAATAATGGTTATATCATTATAAAGCTTGCAGTCATATATAGAATTAATTATTTCTACTAGATGTGTAGTTCCACCGCCAACACCAATATTCGTTGCGTCAATTACAATCATTTTTTAAGTTTCATTATTTTACCCAAGGCAAGATCATACTCGCTTGGTATAAATGGTTCGCACCCGCCGCCATGATGCAAAGTGAGCTCACCAAAATGTATGTTACTGCCGTCATAGTAAAAATCTACTCTTACAAACATAAACCCCTCTGCAAGCTTTTCAGCCAGCTCCAAAATTTCAGTAAGATGTTCTGGTTTTGCAACAGGTTTGTTTTCTCTTGGAAATAAAGTTGTGAACGGCTGCAGGTTCCACCCCCTATCATAAAATTGTCGTCTATGATTTGTGAAGCGGTCTAAATCAATCTGAATATATTTTGCAGAACCGTTAAAACAGAATACTTTAAAATCCGTAATTGGTGAACCATCCTTATTTACCAACAGCTTTTCACAGAGTATTACCGGCTTTATGTTTTTATACTGCCATTCTCTTCCAAAGCTATAATAATTAATATGCAATCTATGATTAAGCTGGTGTCTAATTGATTCCTCGTGAATTCCCTCTTTATCCAAAACAACTATATTCCAGCCGGAACCATGATTTACTTTTAATACAAATTGCTTCGGTAAATATTCAAAGTCTATTTCATTGGCATTATTATATACTTTGATTAATGGAACTAAAAATTTTTCACCGATTTTTTGAGCAACATATTCCCTTACTTTATATTTATCAGCAAAGTAGTCAATCGGTGTTTGCCTGTAATATAGTTTCATGAAGATCGTTTTTTCATTAAACGTGGTGGGATTTTCTATTCGAGGAAAATAAATCTTCCCTTTTCCTTTATAATGAAGATAAAAAAACGATAACAAATAAAACTGCTTATCACTAATATTTTTCAATATTAATCTGACTATGAAGGGCAAGACTTTTAATCTTGTTCTAAAAAGCTTTTCCATCCAACAGGGTACTTATATTTATAATTAAAAATGTTTTTTAATTGCTCAACAGAAACTTTTTCTGAATTGCAAATTGCACCCTCTGGAATAAAATCAATTATGCTGTTTTTACTTAGCCCCGAAAGAAAATCCGTAACTATTTTGAACTTCAGTGGATTGTGCCCCATAACTATTGTACCTGCGTAATCGCCTTCCACAACATTATCTGAAAAAATTAATGCGTTAGTATCCACCGCATTAGGTTTTAGCGGACCTTGCCCCTCGCCGCCAATTATTCCATCAATTAAAACCAAATTTTTCCGAACTGTAAACTTATTTAATTTCCCCGCACTGTCGCAATAATGAAGCACCTTAGCAAGGTCAACCCCCATTCTCCATGCTGTATCATTACCGTACCAGGCACCGGCGGTAATTTTATTCCCAACCCGATTAAAAAACCGCGTGAGGTTTCTATCTATCACCTGAAAGAGTGAAGTGATAAAAGGAATATTGTAGCTGTAAGCAAAGTCATGCATTAAAGAATAAAGGAACTTGAACAAATTGCAGCCAGGGTACTCATCTCCGCCAATGCATGGAGAACCAAATTGATGATGACATAAGCTTTCCTTAGAAGCAATTGACCCGACAAATCCTTTTACTCCAAGCGTTACCCCCACTTTCTCATGCACCTTAAGTTTTGGAACTGAGATAATAACATCCGACTGCAATATGGTCTTATTAACACAATAAATGTGTTTATTTCCCGAATGCAATTTGTTTATTTGTTTGCAGCTGTAGTTAGTAACTCGATATTTTTTGTTTCCTTTCGCCTGGTTGAACAAGCTTTCCTTTGAAAGATCTATGTATAAACCGACTTCATCAATTTTATCCTCAACCAAAGTTAGTTTTCCGCTTGGAGATAATTTTGTTATGTAACCTCTCAAGTCCACAAACCTAACGGAAACATTCTTTTCGTTCCTCTGATAGAATTCTTCAATTTTATCTAATCCTAATGATATTTTTATTCTATTAAAATCAGCAGACTGCAGCGGTGAGTTGCCGATTAAAACTTCTCCCCTTCCCTTTAACGCAATTAAACAATAGTCGGCTAATGCTCGTATGACAGAAGGATGTGTTACCTTAGAATAAAAATCTCTTTCACTTTCTTTTGTCCTTCTGTGATTTACAAAATTGCACAACAAAAAAACTTTGTCGCCCGGTTTAATGTATGAGGATAAGGGATTCCATTCCTTGCTGCCAAAATTTTCAGAGTCCAAATTCAATTGATGAAATAGCTCCCTTACAGCATTATAAACTTCGTTGGGTATGTTTGACACTTCTCCAAGCTTATACTCGGGAAATGCAACGGAGGGACTGAAGCAATCAGCTTTATCGGGATATATAATCTTTTTATTTGAGATTATGGAGAGCATTAAATCAAATGTAGTTTAATATTTGATGTGAGTTTAATTAACAGGGGTTTGGGATTGACAATACAATTGTATTTTAATTGACTATTGGAGTAATAATTCTTTCCTCAGAACTTTTAGATAAAGACCTAAATGCAAATGCAAGCATGACCATTATTATGATGTACAAATTCATCGAGTAAAATCTAAAATAAAATACACCCCAAAGAATCATTTGATAAAAAAGTATAAAGAAAATTAATGACGAAAAGCTAAAAGTCCCTTCTGCTGAAACTTTCTTTAGATTAGTTTTAACTACAAAATAGAAAATCACCAAAAAAACCAATGTGCCTATTTTCCCAAAGTCCATAATATATTCACCGATAAAAGTTTTGAAAATCCAGGGATCAACTCCGTAGGATAAATAATAAGGGAAAATATCTTCAACTTTTAACCTCTCGAAATTAAAACCAATAAACCTAAACAAATCAGAGAAGATCGGATACGAAAATTGACCGTTTAATAGTGGCGACTCCACATAGAAGCTGTCATTAAAATTTTTAATTTGCTGCCCTGCATAGTCCAATAGCTGCCAAGATACACCGCCAACAGTTTCAGAAAACCTGGCAACCGAAATAATCATAAACGG
>CAYMKU010000024.1:14189-57634 GCA_964391015.1 uncultured Ignavibacteriaceae bacterium | reverse complement strand
GATTTTACAAGCTCAGAATTCATTTGCGTAATGATTAAATTAAAACCACAATAAAAAATCTTTCATTGTTTGGCTCAATCAAATTCAAATAAATAAAATCCGTCTGATGGAAAAGCAAGAAGCAATCAGTCTTTTGCAGAAAGTACTGAATAATCCAAATGCTGAGTTCAGGGAAGGGCAGTGGGAAGCGATTGACTCCGTCGCAAATAAAAACAAGAAGCTGCTTTTAGTTCAGCGTACCGGGTGGGGAAAAAGCATTGTTTATTTTCTTGCAACTAAAATACTCAGAGATACCGGGAGAGGAATTACTCTAATCATTTCACCGCTCCTTGCTTTAATGCGTAATCAGCTTGAAGCAGCTAAACCAATAGGGATAACTGCCGAGACAATTAATTCGGCTAATACAAGTGAGTGGAAAGATGTAATTTGGAAAATTCGTTCCGACAGTGTTGATGCGTTGTTAATTTCACCGGAGCGGCTCGCTAATGAAAATTTTATTGAAGAAGTAATAATTCCATTATCGGATAAAATAGGATTGTTTGTGGTTGATGAAGCTCATTGCATATCCGATTGGGGACATGACTTTCGACCGGATTACAGAAGAATTATTAGTGTGCTTAAGAATGTCCCCGCAAATATGCCGGTGCTTGCTACAACAGCAACTGCAAATGATCGTGTTGTAAAGGATATCGAATCTCAGTTAAAAGGGCTTGAAATTAAAAGAGGGAACTTATCCAGAAAAAGTCTCTTTTTACAAAATATAGTTCTTCCCGATCAAGCACAGCGTCTAGCTTGGCTTGTCGAGCACCTCCCCAAGATTCCTGGCACGGGAATAATTTATACGCTTACAAAAAGAGATGCAGAAACAGTTGCGGGATGGCTTAAGTTAAATAATATTTCCGCAGAAGCATATTATTCGGATGTTGACCATGATGATTTTAATGATGTGAATGCATATCGAGTTGTATTGGAGGAAAAGCTGCTTAAAAATGAAATCAAGGTGCTAGTTGCAACTTCTGCTTTAGGAATGGGATATGATAAACCTGATTTGGGATTTGTTATTCATTATCAAGCACCTGGTAATGTAGTTTCATATTATCAGCAAGTCGGCAGAGCAGGCAGAGCAATTAATAAAGCATACGGAATTCTTTTAACAGGAAAAGAAGATGCAGAGATTCATGAATTTTTCAGAAGAAATGCTTTCCCTTCCGAGGAAGATATTCACAAAATACTGGATCTGTTAAATCAATCTGATGGATTAACAGTAAGAGAGATCGAAGAAAAACTTAACTATTCATTCGGCAGTATAGAACGAGTGTTGAAGATATTGTCGGTGGAAAATCCTGCTCCAGTCGTTAAGGATAAAAGCAGATATTATCGAACAGCAATTCCTTTTAAAGTTGATAAAGAAAGAATAAGCTTTTTGACAAACAGAAGGATATCTGAATGGGAGGAGATGAACATTTATATCAATCATAAAGAATGTTTGATGAGCTTCCTGAAAAAATCTTTGGATGATCCAGATACTTCAAATTGTAACAATTGTCAGAACTGCAAAGGAGAAATAAAGCTGCCGGTGTTGATCAATCAAAACTTTGTAATAACCGCAACCAGATTTATTAAACAAAGTGAAATGCCGTTGGAATTAAAGATTCAAGTAGCAAAGGACTCATTCCCAACATATGGAATTACTGGTAATATCCCTCTCACTCTTCGCGGTGAAACAGGAAGGATTCTTGCCCGGTGGGGAGATGCAGGGTGGGGTTATAAAGTCCGTGAGTGCAAAACCAACAATTATTTTTCAGATGATTTGGTAGATGCGTTAGCAGAAATGATTTTAGAAAGATGGAAACCCGACCCAATGCCCGAATGGGTAACCTGTGTTCCGTCATTAATTCATAAGGAACTAGTTCCAGATTTTTCAAAACGAATAGCTATTAAACTTGGAATACCATTTAAAGATGCGGTTAAGAAAATAAAAAACAACTCTCAGCAAAAATTGATGCAGAACAGATTTCATCAGTGCAATAATTTAGACGGCGTTTTTGAAATTATGAAAGATATACCGAGTACCCCTGTTTTATTAATTGATGATATAGTAGATTCGGGGTGGACATTAACATTGATTTCTGCACTACTTAGAAAAGCTGGGTCGGGAAAGGTTTTCCCCGTAGCACTTGCATCAACAACAGCTGGAAACTAAAAATGGAAATTTTGGACATAGAAAAACAATCAATCGTTTTACTCACTTCGTACTTTAAAAAACCTGGGAAAGATGATGTTAGTCCACTAACACCTACGGAATGGAAATTATTTGCTGAATGGCTTCAAGACAGGCGCTACACACCCGGAAGCTTGTTGAGTGATGATGGTGAAAATATAATTGAAAGTTGGAACCACGATAAGATAACTCGTGAAAGACTATATGCTCTATTGAGGCGTGGTGCACAAATGAGCATAGTGTTGGAAAAATGGAGCAGAGCTGGAATCTGGATTTTAACAAGATCAGATTCTCACTATCCTCAAAAGCTTAAAAAAAGATTGCGACAGCTCTCACCACCAATTCTCTTTGGTTCAGGGAATAGAGAATTACTAAATGAACCAGGAATTGCTGTTATTGGTTCGAGAAATGTTTCTGAAGGAGATATAAAACATTCTGAGGAAATTGGAAAGCTCATTGCTGAAAAAGATTTAGTTATAATTTCAGGTGGAGCTAAAGGTGTGGATGAATCAGCAATGTTAGGTTCTTTAGAAAGTAATGGAAAATCAATTGGTGTATTAGCTGACGGTTTATTCCAGAAATCAATTTCAAGTCTTTATAGGAAATATCTCAGTCAAAATATGCTTGCTTTTATATCGCCGTATTATCCTGAAGCCGGATTCAGTGTTGGAAATGCGATGGGGCGTAATAAATATATCTATTGTCTTTCTGAAGCAGCAATAGTTGTTCATTCAGGGTTAACGGGTGGAACGTGGACAGGCGCAAATGAGAATTTGAAAAACAGATGGGTGCCTCTCTTGGTAAAAGAAAATGAAGAAAAAGATTCGGGAAATAATCTTCTTATAAAGAGTGGGGGGACAAAGCTAAAAAATGATCTACATCTAATGAGTCTAATCGATAGTTTTATTGGTGAAAAAGTAATAGTTCCTTCTGGTTATACTAAAGCAACAATTCACGAACCATCTCCAAATTCATACTCAGCAATTAAAGAAGAACCGATTGCAATATCTGGCGGGGGTCAACTTAAAGGATTTAGTCAAATAAGTTTATATGAATTTTTTGTTATAAAACTAAGGGAATTGTTAAGCGAAAAAGAAATGAATCTAAAAGAATTAGAAGAAAAGCTTGATATAAATTTAACTCAACTCAAGGCGTGGTTAGATCGGGCTGAAAATGAGGGAAGTATTAAAAAATTATCAAAACCCATTAGATATAAGCTGATGAGTTTTGACAATAATCAATCTGATTTATTTAGCTAGTAAAGAACCTATTTAATAATCTCACATACTCCTCCGGTTTTTCCAAATGCACATTATGCCCGGCATCCATCATAACCACATGCTTTGCGAAAGGGAAGAATTTTACAAGTTCAGAATTTATTTGAGGGATGCTTGGATTTAACAACATCATTAATTTATTTTTGTAAGGAAAATCTAACATATGTTAGGAAAACCTTACAAAGCAGGAGCCACAAGAAATGATAATTCATAAAATTCTCGATGTTGTGTTTGCAACATGGTCGAATATTGCAGTGCTAAGGGTGTTAAATGAGGTTAAGATAGGATTATCTGGCAGAGAAATCGCAAAGCAATCGGGAATGAGTGCTCCCTCTTGTCTTGAGGCACTTTCTACACTCGAAAACTTGAATATTGTGTCACGTCAGCGAGGCGGGAGAGAGCACTTCTTCTTTTTAAATCGAGAACATTTTTTGGTGAATAAAATTGTAACCCCCAATCTTAATGTAGAAAAATTATTTATTTTATCTCTTTTGGGTGACATAAAACTAGGGTTGAGAAAACACTCTGTGAGTATAATTTTATTTGGGAGTGCTGCAAGAGGGGAAGAAAAAGTTGATAGTGATTTAGATGTTTGTATTGTTTTTAAGAATGTAACAGCGAAAAGCGAACTCGAAAAGAAAATTACTGATTTAAGTTTCTCACTTAAAAAGAAGTATGGCGTTTCTTTGGCCCCTTTCTATATATCTGAAAGGGATTTTGTCAAAAAAGCTCGTGCAAAAAAGTCACCGGTGACAAATATCATAAAAGATGGTAAACTCTTATTTGGCAAAACTATTTTAAAGATGATCCATGGTTAAAAAAACAACAAAAAAATATATAGATAGAATCAATTGGAAGGCTTATCAAACAGTTGCGAGAAGTTTTTATGGTGGTGCAGAAGTTGCTAAAGAATATGAATACTGGAATGCTTCAGGCGTATTAATTATCCACGCTGGAATAGCCTATTCTGACGCGATTTGCATAAAGTATGGTGGTGTTAAGAGTCAAGGGGAGGATCACAATCAAGTTATATCATTGCTCAAAGAGATTTTATCATCATCTGATGAAAACAGAAAATCATTTCAGAATCTTGAGAAAATGATAGCTCATAAGAATTCGGTTTCATATAGTGGTGATGTATATGAAGCCAAAGATATTAATTTACTTTGGAAACATCTTGAAAGATTCAAAACCTGGGCGGAGGATTTGTTAAAAAGATAAGAATTAATTGAGATTGATATTGTCTATAAACCTATTAATCATACTCCCGAACTCCTCCGGCTTTTCCAAATGCACATTATGCCCCGCATTTTTTACAACCAAATGCTTTGCGGAAGGGAAGAATTTCACAATCTCAGAATTTATTTGAGTGAATTTTTTATCTAGTTCACCGGTAATAAGTAAAGTTTTACACCTGATAGAATTCAACTTATCGTAAAGCGGTGGCATTATTCCCGTTCCAAATCCTCTCAAGGAATTTATTAAACCAATCTTATTATTTAGAAGCTTTGCTGCTTTAGCTTTCAGTAATTTTTCTTCCGGAATTGAGTTAAGAGTTGAGAATAAACCTTGATTCATCCAAAACTTAAAAAATTCTTCAAGCGGTTTTTTCTCTAATATTTCGATGACCTGCTCATCATGGAGTATCCTTTCTTGACGTAACTTTTCATCAGCAATACCCGCACTTGTACTTTCTAGAATCAAACCCGCTAATTTATCGGGATATTGTGCAGCATAAGATAATGCGGCTCTTCCTCCCATGGAGTATCCCATGAGGATGAATCGCTCTTTTGCAAAATGTCTGAAAATTTCATCGAGTTTAGCTATCATTGAAGGTGTTTTGTAATGTTCTAATTCGTTTGGAGAATCGCTTTGCCCATGCCCGATTAAATCAACAGCAACATAGGAAAATTTTTTGTTGAGATTAGGAATTATTTCATTCCAGTCATTAGATGAACCTGTAAATCCATGAAGAAGAAATACGAAGGCAGCTTCCTTTTCTGTAGAAGGTAAGTAATAAACGTTTATTTTAACGCCAGAAGTCGAAATTATCAAAGTTAATCTCGTGACTTTAGATTATAACTCGCAATAACCTTATCAAAGTATTTTCTTCGCAATGCGAGAGATTTTTTGTGATCAGTTTTTATTTCCAGAACCGAAAAATTATTTGTTGCGTCTGATTGCTTCAATATTCTTCTAAAGCTCGACCAGCTTTTAACATCAAAATAATTTCCGCCAAAGGCGCTTACGAATTGTGAGAAATCCAAATCATGAGGTGTGGCAAAATATTCCTCAAAAATGTTTTTGTGTTTCGATATCGGCAGTACTTCAAATATTCTTCCGCCGTTGTTATTAATGAGGATGATTGTCAAAGGAATTGAGAATTTTTTAGCTGTGAGTAGACTGTTCAGATCGTAGTAGAATGCAAGATCGCCGGTCAGCAAATATGTTTTTTGTCTTGATGATTGTGCAATTCCCAAAGCAGTCGAAGTTATGCCGTCAATTCCGCTTGCCCCACGATTGTGAAAGACCGTGACATTCTTTTTCATTAACGGAACCACTAAATCCAAATCACGTATCGGCAGACTATTTGACACCATTAGGTTTGAGCCATTTGGAATAGCGTTTATCAGTTCATACACAATTTTAACTTCGTTTGGGAATGAAGCTTTTTCAAATATTATGCTTTTAATTTTTGAGGCAGTTTTTTCTATTGAAAGAAAATCATTCAACCATTGATTTTCTTCAGGTGGCTTTCTCTTGCAAAGTGATAACAGTTCTTTACAAAAATTTTCCGGATCATTTGCGATTATTGAAGCTGCTTTATCTTTTGGATTTTTCCAATCACCGAACTGATTCACCAATAATTTTTCGCATTTGATGTTTGCTATAAAGTTTGATAAGGCTTTCGATGAAAAATTCCTGCCAAATTGAATTATAAAATTCGGCTGGTGTGTTTTAATAAAATTTTCAGAACGGAGATATGAATCGTAATTAGTAAGGATATTATGATTTCCATTGTAAGCGAAACGCATGTTACTTGCAGCATCAGCAAAAATAGGGAGGTTGAATTTTTGGGAGAGTTGGCTGCAAGCAGAAAAGAAACCATTCGAGTAATTATCTAAGCCAACAACTATAATTCCTTTTGCATGATTTTTTATTTTATCCAAAATAAGATGAAGCGTTCTCTCATTAATTTTGCTGCTTGCCGAATTATTCTTCACCACAATTTTAGATTTAGTCAGAACGGAGTGTAGCTCGGCAGCTTCTATTTCATTTGTAAAAGTATCAGGCTCAAAAGGTTCTTTGAAAGGAAAATTTATATGAATCGGCCCCAATTGATTTATGAAACTTTCAAGAATAGCTTTTCGAGCTATGCTTATAATTTTGATTAAACCAGCTTTACTAACCTGAGGCAATCCGGCATCAATAAACCAGCGGATGTGATTTTTATAAATATTATTCTGATTTATTGTTTGATTGGCGCCAACGTTCTGTAATTCCGGTGGTCTATCGGCAGTACAGATAATTAGCGGAACTTTGCTTTGGTATGCTTCAATAATTGCGGGATATAATTCTGCTGTTGCAGTTCCGGATGTACAGACGAGCACAACTGGTTTTTGAGTTGCCTTTGCTAATCCAAGTGCAAGAAACCCGCTGCTTCGTTCATCAACAATTACATAAGATTTTATTTTACGATTTGTTGCAAAAGCATAAGTCAGCGGTGTGCTTCGGGAACCTGGAGATATGCAAGCATATTTAACTCCTGCTTTAACCAATTCAGAAACGAAAACTTTAGTCCAGAGTACGTTTCTATTTACTTTTATTTTTTTCATCGAAGAATGATAAGATAGCATTGAACTTCAATTCTGTTTCTTCATATTCTTTTTCTGGGTCAGATCCTTCCACAATACCGCATCCTGCATAAGCAAATAATTTATTTTCATGCAGCAGTGCTGATCGGATTCCAATTACAAATTCTCCATCATCATTTAAATTAAAATAACCTATGATACCAGAATATAAACCGCGTTTATAATCCTCAATTTTCTTTAATAAACTTAAAGCTTTGTCTTTTGGCTCGCCGCAAATTGCACCTGTTGGATAAATCGCTTCGATTATTTCAGCAATATTTGTGTTGGGAAGCAATTCTGATTTTAAGATGGTATGCAAATGCTGAATGTTGTGTAATTTTTTAAAAGGAATTTTTTCGACAAAGATTTTTGATACGTTTCCTGAGATTGCTTTTTTTATTTGATGAATAACTAAGTCATGTTCATGATTAAGTTTTGAACTGCTAATCATTTTTCTTTCAAGTTCTTTGTCCTCGTCAGTGTTTTTACCCCTTGGAATGGAACCGGCAAGAACATCAATTGTTACTTTTCTGTTATGAAACTTTATTAATCTTTCGGGGCTTGCACCAAAGAAAGTCGAACTATTATTGTGATAGAAAAATATTGAACAATTTGGATATTGATCTGCGAAATAATTTCTTACATCATCCCAGCATGGCTCTGAAGATAGAGCCAAATCAATTCTGCGGGATAAAACAATTTTTGCTAAATTATTTTCAGACAATTTACTTAATGTATCGGAGACAAGTGTCTTCCATTTCTTCTTGTCTTTTGGTGTTGTTCCTTTGGATGACAAAATGTTCAACTGTTTATGATCATTTCTGTCTTTGATACTTAAAAGACTTCCCAACTTTTGTGAAAATTTTTCAATTTTTCTATCGATTGAAGAATTGTTATTCAAAAAATTATAAAACAAGTGGTTTTTGCCCGAAACTTTCACATGCATGAACTCAGGTACAAACCAATCTGAATCTTTAAAATCAATCCATTCATCCTCCGAGTGCTCCGTGGTGAACTTCATTCCTCCACAAATTAAAGGGAAATTATTGTCCTGCCCATTCCAATTACAGATGAATTGATTTTTAATCTCGCCCAAAGTTTTGTTTAGAGAAGAAAGTCTTCCTAGTCCATTTTCTGAAATTTCTAATGCACTCCCAAAGCTTGTAATTGAAAAATGGTTCTCGGGATTATCGAAGTAAAAAACTCGTGGGAAGTTTTTTATGATAGAGGAAAGTTTATGGTCAAGATGATGATTGAATTCGGGAAATTTGAAACTTAACAGGTAGTTGAAATATTCTTGTTTTCCAATAAAATTTTTATTCTCATTTAGGAAATCGGAAAAAGAGTCAATAGTATTTTGGATGGTTTCTGACAATCTTTAAAATATCCTCTTAGAAAGGACCGAATAGCTTATTCATATCCATCATTACACCCATTGCTACTCTTTTTAAACCATTTTCGTTTGGAGGATACAGACTTATCCAACATAATGTTCCTTGGTTATTAAGCGCAATTACTGGAGAAATGGATCCTGGAGAACCAAGATTTAATTGTGTTGATAATGCTATGTCTCCGGAAAATTCATAAACTAAATATGGGAAAATAGAAACTGAATAAAATAACCAACCGTGCTCGCTTTCAATTGTACCTTTACTATATGCCTCAGATCTAAAAGTAGTATAATTACCAAATTCAAGAATTAGACCGCAAGAGCTACCAATTCCTACTTTTAAATTACTTAGTTTAAGATTTAATCCTACCTTTATGTCACCTCCTACACCAAATGCACTTTTATTCCCATCATACTTTTTATTATCATATCCTACGACTCCTGAGACTTTGTATGAACCCCCGAACCCAAATAGACTATAATTAAAATTTGTATGAGGCTGAGTATTTGAACTAACATAGCTGCTTCGGAATGTATGACTGAATTCATCTTCATACCTCCCGTCAGAATATGTAATATCCATGCTAAAATATTCAGACGTCATTTCCAAATTATTGTCAGTTTCATTTATTAAAGGAAGGGAACTTGAGGAGTAGTATAACGGATAATAAGTTCTTAGACAGCCACAAAACAATAATGACATTGAGAAAAGTAAAAAATATTTTATTTGTTTAGTCCGCATTCAGTTTTATTTGCTTACTAAAATTACTAAAAGATTATGTCCAGTTCTATTGTTTCCAGAATTTATTGATGATTTTCAAACCTTGCTGATTATCCTTAAAAATAAAAAAGCGTTATAAAAAAATATAACGCTTCATTAAAAGAGTCAAAGTGAGGGTAAACTAAAATCTATAGGTTACAGTCAGCATTAAATGATTGACAGAAATATCTTGGAAAGTACGGGATAGATTGACTCCGTAATTATCTCCAAAATCTTTCCACCAGCCATGTGCAAAGCCAATATCAATTCCAACAGCTTCTTCTGCGAGAAAGCCAATTCCAGCAGTAAAATATTTTTTATTGAATGACGGATCATCTGCCTGGTAAGCTGAAGGTTTTACGAAAAATCCCCCACGGAGTCTCAAGCCCATATCAGGTACAGTGTATTCAAGACCTAAGTTGTAATTGATTACGGCACCCAGCAAATCTTTTACATTTTTATTAATTCCTGCTACATAGTCTTTTGCTAAACCAGCTTCATTTTTGAATTCGATTTGAGAATAATCAATTAAAGTTGCATCAGCAGAAAAAATTAATCCTTTATAGTTCAATGAAAATCCGCCTCCTATTTCAAAAGGTGTTGTAATATCATATTCAACTTCATCGCTATAATCATCTGGGTTTAATGAGTAAGAAGTTGAAGCGAAATCTGATCGTCCATTAACAGTGAATTTCTCTTTAACTTTAAATTCTTTTGGAAATTGTACGGTTAATCCAAATCGAGCATTTTGATTAAGTTGATAAAGCATTCCGAATTTTGCATTCCAACCCTCAAGGTCCCAATTAAGCAGTCTGTTTAAATAGAATGTTTGAAAATCTATTATCATTGAATCCTGAGGCAGCGGGCTAATTCTTCCTTGATAAATCTTGTTTACATCATCTTCATAGTAATCGTTGTTCGATTCAAATTTTCCGGAGATAACATTAAGATTTAGCCCAACAAAAAGATTTTTATAGACTTCAATGGCACCTGAAAAAGTCCAATTGTTTACAGAACCAGAGTTAAGAATATTTCCACTTTGATTTAACCCGCCCGAAATAATGGTTGTGTCCTTTATATAATTATTTTGTGAATTATAAAGAGGATAGCTTAAAAATAGATCATAAGGAACGTTGTTGCTTTTTAAGCTGAAATAATTTATCCATGAATTTCTGTTATTAATTCCATCGAATTTTAAAGCGCCAGTTAAATCTGTTGTATTATGATAGGTCATTCCAAAGACTAAGCTTCCTCTTGTTGTCGGAAAAGGGAAAGCAAAACTAATTCGATTTAGACTTGTATTGCTGTTTGAATATTCAGTGGTTTGGTTAAAAAATTGAGTTTTGTTATTAAAGTTTAAATAAGATAGCCCACCGGAAACTTCAATCTTTTTAATCAAGCCGAAGCCGCCGGGATTAAAAAATGCTGCAGATGCATCATCACTCAAACCTATGTAACTGTTTCCCATTCCCAATGCCCGTGCATTTGAACCAAGACCAGAATATGCAAGTCTTAATGCGTCATTTGTGTTTTGAGAATAAACTTCATTCTGAGTACATACCAGAAATAAGAGTGTTATAGCAATGAATGAAATTTTAGTGTTGGTCATTATTTCCTCCCACTGTTGGAATTTCGATTGCCATCATTGTTCCTTATCGAACTGTTGTTTGAGTTTCGATCATTTGAATTATTGTTATTCGAATTCGTTGTTGACGAATTGTCGTTTGAAGAACCATTTGTGTTATTGTTTGACGAGTTATTATTTGATCCGCTTCTGCTTGGCGGATTAGTTGGTAATATGGTTCTGCCGTTATCTGTTCCTCTTCCGTTTCCTTCATTTCTTATGGATGATGTAGTTCCGTTTTCATTTCTAATATAATCATTTCCAATTGAGGTGCTTGGAGGAGCCAATCGTAGCCACCATGGATAATCATAAAAAGTATAATAATCTCCATAGTAAGTCTCGTCATAGTACTCATTTGCTGTATTTTCTGATGGGAATTGATCTTCAGGCATCCAAATTACAGTGTAACATCCGCTTAAAAATATCGGAGCAGAAATTATTATAGCTAAAATATTTTTTTTCATTTTGTTTACCTTCTCCTTTCTCCACTGCGATTGTTATTACTCGGAGGTGAATAAGATCTTGGGGTGTTATTTGTTGGTGGAGAATAATTCCTTTGAGGAGGAGAATATGATCTCGGATTTTCTTGGGTTCTTTTTTCTATTCTAGTTTCATTTCGATTTCTATTATCATTTCCTTGTCTTGAATCTGAATTATCTCTTTTGACATTTGGATTATTGTTAATTTCTCGTCTTTTGGTATCGTCTTTTCTCGGTGGTGTAGTATTATTTTGTCCGGAACGTTGTCTGAAAATATCATCATAACGTTTTCTTACATCATTTTTACGTTCGTTAGGATTTTTCCTAATTGTATTATCGTCTTTTTTTGTTCTTGTACTATTTCTGCCTAATTCAGTGTTCCGTGTTCTATCATCTTTCCTAACGTCAGTTCTATCTTTATCTAAACTTCTATTTCTTGAAGTTGTGTTTCGATCTAAAAGAACATCCCTTTGTGTATCTCGCGATCTTAAATTTTTTCCTAGCGTCCTTGAATCACGTCCCGTAAGAGGGCTTCTTGTTACATAACTGTTTCTTATACCAAGATTATTCCTAATGCTGTAATTATCTCTTGTCCTTTCTTTGAAATGATGTCCATAGTTATTCCCATTCCACCAATAATGAGGATAGTAATAATATGGATCATAGAATGAATAATAGAAGGTTGGATAATACCATGAATAACCGCACCAGTTCCAATAATAAAATGGATCCCAGAAAGGATCGTAATAGCAGTTACTAAAAGAAAATCCGAAGTAAATTGAAGGATGGTATCCCCAGAAATAACGATGGTATGTTGGATATCCACCAAAATAATATTTATTGATCACGATATCGCCATCTTCATCGTAATTATAGCTTTTATCATAATCGTCTGATGCATAAGAGGAGTCGTAATTTTCTTCATTATCGTAATAGCCATAGTCGTCTTGATCTTTTGAATAATTATCTTCTTTTGTGGCAAGTTGAGTATAGCAGCCCGCGGTAAAAATTGATGATGTGAAAATAATCAGCAGTTGATATAAATATTTTGATTTCATGGTTCCTCCACTATAATTAACTATCTAAATTTCGTCAATAATCACGCCTAATAAAAGGTTTAAAAAATTACACAAATTAGTATGATTTTTGTAAGCATGTGAGGTTAAGTGTACAATAATTTAAACCGTTGTGTATAAAATTAAATACAATAATCCCACGAAAGAATTGGGAAATGCTTTTATAAAAGGTTTTTCCCGAGAAAGGTATATTTATTGGAATTTTCAGATTGCTCTAATAAACTCTATTCTAATTGCCCTATCAGCAGTACTTGGGTTAATTTTTTTATTGTTTAACAAATCTCGAAGGTCGAAACCGAATGTAAATCCTTCTCCTAGTGTCCATCTGATACCTAAATTCAGATAACCGTTTCCTTTTCCAAAAATTCCGGATTGATTATCATTAAATGCAAAATCGTATTCTCCGACTACAGAGAAACTTTCTCCGAGTGTTTTTTCTACACCTCCACTGATGTTTATAAAGTTATCTCCATCACGAGTTTCGAGAGAGTAGCTTGCTGATCCATGAACACTCAGGTATCCATACATTGCAAAGTTTTTTGAGACAGCACCAAAAAATCCTGGAGATTTAATTGCAAAACGTCCAGATGAATTTGAAAATATTCCTTTGCCCTGTGAGTTAAATCCTAATGTAATTGTTGGCATGAACAAAGTTTCTTGAAATAAACGAAAACGAATATCCACAGAAGGCAGTTTGTACCAATCGGGGTTGCCTGCGCCAATAATGTTACCTCCACCATAAGAAATTCCAAAGCTGATGTCTTTAAAGACACCAACCTCCAATCGAGCGATTACAACGCCAAGGGGCATATATTCGGTTCCAACACTGACTAATCCCTTATCCAGAACTCCAGCAGTGGGCATATCAATAAGAAATCTATACTGATACCCTGCGTTTTCACCAGCCGAACCCTGAGCAAAAACTTGAAGAGAGATTAGTATTAAGAATAATAAAGTTTTTAGATAAAAATTTTTCATTGCAGAAATCTAAAATAAAATTTGATACTTTGTTAACTAAAATAATCCATTTTTAGTTTTAATTACTGTCTTTAGCATGTAAGAAATTATTTTTTTTACAACTTCATCAGGAACGCCATCGGTGTATTTGGACTTTAACCTCATATCACATTGATCATTAACATAATCAATTACCACGAATTTATTTTGCTCAGTCCAAACGACTTCAGTTGAAAAAAAATCTAATTGGATTAAATTAAAAATCGTTTTGGTAATCTGATTCAATTTTTTGATATTTATTTTTGATTGAAATTCATCTGATAATTGTTCATAAATATGGGTTTGATCATCCCACAAAACAATGATTGTTTTTCCGAAGACCCAAAAACACCTAAACCAAGTACGCTTTCCATCAAAGATGTTTGGGAATATTTTTTCCTGGATTAAGTATTTATCGTTGTTATAAGAAATTCTTTCATCCAAAACTTCTTTAAGAGATTCTGCACCCGTTACAACTCCAATTCCGCCTCCTGTGGTATTACATGGTTTGATGATGAATGGTCTCCCGAGGATAGCCAAATCTTCTACGGATAAGCGAATGTTCTCTCTTTGGCTGTGAGGAGGAATGATAATTGAGTATGGTACATTTAATCCTGCTGTAATAAACTCCAAATGCATGCTGGCTTTATCAATAGCGTGCTGTACATTTTTATATGGGTTAAAAATTTTGGTTTTTCTTCTTTGGAGAATTTTTCCTATTTCTTCAAAACGCTCATCAACATCCCAAGCCCGATCAAGATAACAATTAAAACCTATTTTTTTTTGAAGTAACTCTTCTTTTACCTCAAGAATATTATTATGATGAACAACATAAGTGTTCAGACCTGCTTGTTGAAGAGATTTTTCAATTAAGGATACGAAGTCTACGTCGTATTCCCAGTTGTATGCAATGCCCAGATCAAAAATTTTCATTTTACATTCTTATTTATACAAAGATATAGTTTACTATATTTGTAAGCAACAATTTGATGTGTGAAGATGTTGATGTGATGAATTTTTGTCTGTTATATCTTGATAAAATTGACTTATTTCTTAGAGTGAATTAAAAAATAACTAGTAATTAATGATGATTAATAAAAAATATTTGTGCATTGCTGCGGCAACAGCTTTATTATATTTTGGATGTTATTCTACACAGGAGATAATACAAACAAGGGTTGAGACAAGAAATGAAACAGATCAAGTAGAAAGAGATTATCAAAAAAAGGCAATGGAGCATTTTATAAATGGTTCAATTGCTGAAGCGAAAGGTGATTTCGCGAACGCCGTGCTTGAGTTTCAAGATGCTCTCGCGCTTGATCCAAGTGCCGGAGTTTACTATGCACTTGGGAAAAATTATTTCCATCTTAATAAATTGTCGCTTGCTATTCAAAACTCAAGGAAAGCCGTTGAGTTGAATCCTAATCAAAAAGAATACTTTGTCTTATTGTCAGATGTTTATTCAGCGGCAAGGCAGTTTGACTCTGCGGCAGTGACACTAGAGAATGCACTTAAGCTTGACTCAACGGACGTTGAGCTTTACTATCAATTAGCAAGATTCTATGAACCTGCCAAACCTTTAAAAGCAATTGAAACTTATGAACGTGTAACCTCCATCATAGGTCCGGATTGGAATGTTCTTGTTCATGTAGCTGAACTTTATGAAAAGTTGGGAAATCTTGAAGCGGCGGTGTCATCTATAGAAAAATTAGTTTCAATTGATCCCGCTAATATTGGTTTACAAAAAATACTTATTGATTTCTATCAAAAATCTAATAAGCTCGATAAGGCACTTGAAGTTGTAAATGACATAATTGAATTGACTCCGGATGATCTTGATGCGAGGGAGCGAAAAGCTCAAATTCTGATTGCCAAAAATAATTGGGAAAAAGCTGCAGATGAATACAATTATATTTTAAAGCAAAAAGAAGTTCCGCTTGATATCAAAATTAAGATAGGTGCGTCGTACTTTAATCGCTCACTAACTGATTCATCCCTAACAAAAGTTACAAAAGACTTTTTTCAAACAATTGATAAAGATACTCTTGACTGGCAAGTGAAAATATTTCTTGGTGCTGTTGCAATCAACGAAAAAAAAGATTCATTAGCTATCGAATATTTTAAGACTGTTATTGATTTAGCCCGATGGAATGTTGATGCATGGATAAGATTAGGTGGCTTATATTTCGATAATAAAAAATATGAAGAAGCTGTTAAGGTAATGGATGAAGCTATAGAATTATTCCCTGATGATTTTACAACAAATTTAATTTTGGGATTATCTTTGGCTCAGCTTGATAAACATTCTGATGCAAAGCCCTATCTAAAAAAATCAGTAGAGCTTAATCCTAATGATCTAACTTCGCTTTCTTCTTATGCTTATACTTTGAGCCAATTGAAGGAAAATGAACTTGCTGTAACTTATTTAAAACAAGCGCTCACGATAAACCCAGATGATGTAAATCTCTTAGGTACTTTGGGATTGATTTATGATGCAATGAAAAAATGGACAGAGTGCGATAGCACCTACATGCGTGCATTACAGATTGATTCGCAAAATGCACTTGTAAATAATAATTATGCTTATTCACTTTCTGAAAGGGGGGTGCACCTTCAAGAGGCATTGAAAATGGTAGAAATTGCTATTACAGCCGATCCGAACAATACATCATATCTTGATACAATGGGGTGGGTATATTTTAAGCTTGGTAATTACACTGAAGCAAAAAGCTATCTCGAAAAAGCAATTGAAATAGGTGGTGATCGCACGGTAATGCTTGATCATCTTGGAGATGTTATGTTTAAGCTTGGCGATGTTCAGAAAGCAAAAATGCTCTGGCAAAAAGCGTATGAATTGGATAATACAAATGTTACTATAAAATCTAAAATTGATCGGGGTGAAATTTGAAGTTTTTATTAAATATAATCTTAGGGTTTTTCTTACTCAGTGTCATTGTAATTGTAGGTTGTGTTCCATCCAAGCCAACTGATGAAGTGGAAATATTATCGTCGGAGCGTTTAATAAATAAACTTGAAGTGAACCGACGCAGAATAAAAAGTTTTGAAGGTAGTGGCACTATTTCAGTGAAGAATCCACAAATGAATAATAGTGCGGCTTTCAGAATTGTTCTTCAAAAACCTGATTCGATCTATCTTGAAATTTTAGGTCCTTTTGGAATTGAGCTTGCACAGGCATTGGTTACTAAGAGCAATTTTATTTTTTATGATGCACTGAAGAATACTGCTTACGAAGGGAAAGTTGATGATGAGGTATTACGGGATGTTTTCCGAATTGATTTATCCTTTAGTGATTTACTTGATGCATTTATTGGTTCGGTCAATCTAACTAACAACCTTTATAAGCAGCCGACAAATTATGAAGTTATCTATGATAAATATCTTATAACTTATGTTGATTCAATATCTTTTAAAATCTCTCAGTACAAGGTTGATGTAAGAGAACTTGGTATAACTGAGTACTTTCTTAAAGAAAAGAATGGAGGAAGTATTATCGAAGGAAAGTATTCAGATTTCGGAATTATTGAGGGAGTTGCTATACCTTATAAAATAGAACTTCGAAATAATAAAGAAAATCAGTTAGTCATGGTTGAGTATAAAAATATTTCTGCGAACAAAAAAAATATCTATGTTGATTTTAAAATTCCTGAAGATGCAACAATAATAAAATGGTAAGGTTATTAATATTATCTTCATTACTATTCATCATCACTTCAACTTTTCTTGGAATACGTTCCCAACAAATATCTGAAATAGGATCTAAGGAAACTCAATTAATAAAGATTAAAAATGAAATTTCTTCTCTTGAAAAGGAAATTCAAAATAAAAATAAGAAAGAGAAAGAAACCTATGGGATCCTTCAAAACTATGATAAGCAGAATTATCTGCTGAATAAAATTATCAATCGTTATCGTACTGAGGAGAAACAGAAAACCGACCAAATTGCATTGATGGAATTAAAAATAAACAATTTATCCAGAGAGATAGTTAATCTTCAAAATAATTATGCAAAATATGTGCATGCTGTTTATAAAAGAGGTAAACAATCTGAATTGGCAGTTCTATTTGATTCAGAGTCTTTTACGCAGGCATTAAGAAGGATTTTCTATTTAAGAAAATTTTCAGAACGAAGAGAAAAAGATCTTTTGGAGTTCGAGAGAGACAAAGGTGAGCTAATTTCTGCAAGGGTTCTACTTGAGAAAGAGAGGAATGAAAAATCTATACTTGTTGCAAAGAAAATTGATGAAGAAAAAATTTTAGCTAAAAAGACTAATGAACGAAAAATAATCCTAAGCGCTATTAGAAAAGATAAATCTGAGCTTAAGAGTGAGTTAGAAATAAAGAAAAAAGCAGAAATAACGGTTAGAAATATAATAGCAAGGTTAAATGAAGAAAAAGCTAAGCGCGATAAGGAATTGAAAGAAAAGTTAAAGAAAGAAGAAAAACTTGCTGAAAAGAAAAAAGAAAAAGAGCCTATTCAAAAGGAAATTAAAATAAGTAGTATTAAATCCCACAATGAAATCCCAACTCAAAAAAATTTTTCTTCATTTGAACTACTAAGAGGTAAATTAAATTGGCCGGTTAATGGGGGAAAAATAATTAGAAGATTCGGAGAGAATAAAAATCTAATTCTGAACACGATTACTTTGAATTATGGAATTGATATAAAAGTATCGTCTGATTTAAATGTAAAATCTGTCTCTGATGGAGCAATCTCTGCAATAGAATGGATTCCCGGTTATGGGAGTATCATCATCATCAGTCATAGTAATGATTATCGTACAGTTTATAGTCATTTGAATGAAATCTATGTGCAAGAAGGTGAGAATGTTAAAGCTGGGCAAACAATTGCTTCAGTTGGAGAAAGTATTGAGGGGAATGTACTTCATTTTGAAATATGGAATTCAAGGTCAAATCAAAATCCCGAAATTTGGCTGGCAAAAAAATAAACATTCAATCGCTTGAAAAATTTTTTAACAAGTAAAATAGCATCAAACCTATTTTCGTTATCCTCCGCAGAGATTGCAAAACGACTGCTCGGATTTTTTACGCTCGTTTATCTTGGAAGAGTTTTAGATAAAGAAGGATTTGGCGTGATAGGTTTTGCTTCGGCATTCATTTCATATTTTGTCCTGGTCGTCAACTTTGGATTTAGCACTTATGGTACAAGAGAAATTTCTAAAGATGAAAAAAATATCGCTAAATATGTTAACAGTATAGTTTCCATTAAAATTTTACTCGCATTATTTCTCGGTTTGATTTTAATTATTTACACGGTTTTATCAACAAAGAGTATTATTACAAAGTATGTTGTTTTAATTACTGGCATAAACCTTTTTGTGGATGCAATTGCATTGAATTGGGTTTTTCAAGCTATTGAAAAAATGCAGTTCATAGCTGTTAGACAAATACTTTCCGGACTAATAAGTTTAGTAGGAGTAATTTTCTTTGTTCATTCACAAAACGATGTCATTATAGCAGCATCAATTCTTGCTGTTTCTGCATTATTTGGAAATATGTGGCTTATACCTATTTATCAAAAAATGTTTGCAAGAATAAAATTTCAATTTTCGATTCCTTTTTGGAAGGAATTGGTTAAAGAATCTTTTCCACTAGCAGTTGCTTCCGTCATGATTGGGATTTATTATAATCTTGATATGGTAATGCTTGGTTATATGAAGCCCGATTCTGATGTAGGCGTTTATAATGCCGCTTATAAAATTTTTCTTCTAGGGATAGTTCCTTTCCAGCTAATATTTTCCGCCTTCTTTCCGTCACTCTCGCGGGTTGGCCTAAAGAAATCCGAAGAATTTAATTCAACAATTTTGAACTATGCTAAACTTATCTTGGGATCTGGAATTATTTCCGGAGTTGTACTTCTTACTTTCTCAGAGAGGATTATTCTTTTGGTTTTTGGAGAAAGTTATTTAGCCTCTGCTGTTCCATTATCTATACTTGCCATTAATGTAATGGTAATAAGTGTGAATGTTTTTTTAGGTAATCCGATGATAGCTTGGGGAAAACAAAAAGAATATTCAATTGCAATTGCTTTAGGTGCAATTTCGAATATCATCCTCAATTTTATTTTGATTCCAAAATATTCTTATATCGGTGCTGCATTTGCAACATTGTTATCAGAGATAATAGTATTTATCGGGTTGTTATATCTCTTTAGTAAATTTACAACCGGCTTAATAAGAACTAAGGGAATATGAAATATAACTACTTAATTGTTGGTGCTGGTTTTGCTGGAGCAGTTATGGCTGAACGAATTGCATCTCAATTGAATAAGAAAATACTTGTGGTTGAGAAAAGGAATCACATTGCTGGGAATGCGTATGATGAATATGATGAAAATGGAATTTTAATACATTTATATGGACCACACCTATTTCATACGAATAGCGAAAAGGTTTTTAAATATCTATCTCAATTTACGGAATGGAATTTTTATGAACATCGTGTCCTTGCAAAATTTGGTGATGGAGAATATCCAATCCCAATAAACAGAACAACACTAAATAAACTTTACAAGCTCAATCTAACCACCGAAGATGAAGTAAAAGCATTTTTGGAATTACGTAAAGAAACTCGTCATCCAATCGATAACTCTGAAGATGTAATTGTTAACCAGGTTGGTTATGATTTGTTTGAAAAATTTTTTAAGCATTACACAAAAAAACAGTGGAATCTGGAGCCAAAGGAATTGTCACCATCGGTTTGCGGAAGAATTCCAGTAAGATTTAATGAGGATGATCGTTACTTTACGGATACATATCAATTCATGCCAAAATATGGCTACACAAAAATGTTCAAGTCTATTCTTAATCATGAAAATATCGAGGTTCGGCTTAATTCTGATTTTTTTGATGTTATGGCTGAAGAAAAGTTTGATTATTTAATTTACACTGGACCAATTGATCGATTCTTTAATTATGAATATGGAAAACTGCCTTATCGTTCTGTAAGATTTGAATTCAAAAATTATGCGATGGAGAAATATCAATCCGCACCACAAGTGAATCATGTAAGCATGGAAGAAAAATTTACACGAACAGTCGAATACAAACAAATAACTGAACAAAGAACTGATTCAACCACAATATCAATTGAATATCCTCAAGTTGCAGGCGAACCATTCTATCCGATTCCAACAACTGAACATCGAGAATTATATTTAAAGTATAAGGCAAAAGCAGATACACTTAAAAATGTTTTGTTTTGTGGGCGGCTTGCAGAATATCAATATTACAACATGGATCAAGTGGTTGCAAACACACTAAAAAAATTCGAAGAAATAATTGCTGATGGCAGAAGATAGAAATAGTTTTAAGGTTGCAGCGGTAGTTGTTACATACAATCGTTTGCATCTTTTACAAGAGTGTGTTAGTGCTTTAAGAAATCAAATATATAAGCCCGATGAATTAATCGTTGTAAATAATTCCAGCACAGACGGAACTCTGGAGTGGTTAAATGATCAAAAAGATATAACCGTTATTACTCAAGAAAACAGCGGAAGTGCTGGCGGCCAATACACTGGAATAAAAACTGCTTATGAAAAAGGATATGATTGGATCTGGTGCATGGATGATGATGGCTATCCTGATAAAGGTTGTCTATCAATATTAGTTGAAGTTATTCGCAGAGAAAAACCTGAGGTTGTAAGCCCAATTGTCCTCAACAAAAATAATCATTCCCAATTGGCATTTTATTCTCCAATACTTAATGGGAAATCATATTTGGGTTCTACGCTTATTAAAGATGAATTTTTAAAACATATGCAAGGCAGAATTCTTGAAGGGTTTGGATTTTTCTATAATGGAGTTTTACTCTCGAAGGAAGCTATTAGTAAAGCTGGGTTTCCAATAAAGGAACTTTTTATTTGGGGCGAAGAGCAAGAGTATTTTTACAGAATGCAAAAGAAAAGTGTAAGTATGTTATTGTCGACCGAAGCTTTATATTATCACCCTCAAACGAGGTTAGAGACCAAGAGGATCCTGTTTAATAAATATGCTTACACAGGAAATATTGATCAGAGATACTATTATCTTTTTCGAAATAAAGGATTTATATCAAAAAAATATTTTAAATTTTTTGATATTAAATATGTTATCTCTCAGTGTGTGTATTATATTTTTTTTAAGAAAATGGATTTTAAATCTTTATATTTTTTTCTAAATGCATTTGTGGATGGTCTTAAACTCAAAGTTCCTGAACAATGAAAATATTATTAATTGGCGAACTTAGTTGGAGTTATGTAGTTGGGAGTTCGACTCAAAAAGTTCAAAAAAGTATTTTTGAGGAGCTTAAAAAAGCTAATCATAATGTTCATTTCTATGAATTATTATCTAATGATACCCTCGCCAAAAAATTATTTGGGAAAATTTCTGTTTCAGAAAATAACATAATCACAGGAGGATTATTCAGACTTTGGCTTAAGATAATTAAAGAAAAATTTGAAATTGTTCATCTATTGGTTTTAAGAAATTATATGCTCTTCTTTCTTCCTTTAGTTTTTTGGAAATCCAAAATTGCAATTTTTGTTCATGACACACTTTCTATACGAAATTTAATCCCTCCCCAAATAAATCATTTTGTTAGAATATTATTTATAAAATTTGTTCATGCAGTTTTTGTTTTTAACCAATCAGACAAAGAACTGTTGTCTCGGTATCGGAATGATCATAAAACTATTTTCATAGTTAAGCAGGGGATTAATTTAAAACCCATTGAAGAGAAGAATTTAGAAATAAACACTTCTCGCAAAATTTTATTTTCAGGGGGATTAGGTAAAGATTATAAGGGGCTTAAATTTTTGCGTTCAGCATTAAACAACGTGACTACTAATTATACACTCTTAATTTATGGACCCGATTATCTTGGAGAAATTGATAATGATTATTGTGGTGTGCTTGGTGAAATGGAATACCGTGAAGTTTTGAATCAATCACGGATAGTTGTTGTTCCAAGTATTTATGAATCGTTTTCTCTAACTGCGTTGGAAGCTTTTGCTAATGGAATACCAGTAATTTTAACTAAGAATTGCGGTATAACTGATTATGTCGTTGACGGGAAAGGTTGTTATATAGTTGAATATAACAACGTTAAGGATTTAGCAAATAAAATTAATCTTTTATTGAAAGACGAAATGACTTGGAGTAACATGAGTAGAGATTCAATTTCGATCGCTAAAGAATTTGATTGGAGCAAAATTATTCTAACATATACAAATATTTATAGTCAATTATTGAATGAGTAAAAATAAAATTTTAGTCTTTGTCGAATGGTTATTGGATTTAAATTTTTTTTCAAGATTTGTAAAGGGATTGAATGAATGTAATTGTGAATTAATATTTCTCACCAATAGTTTGAGTTTATATTTAATTGGAATAAGAAGAGGACTTAAAATTTTTTTATGCAGAAAATCTCATAAAAAAAATGATGATGAAAGTTATTTAAACTCTACTGAAGTTTTGGGAAATTTTCTCTCCAAAACTGACGCAGAAATATTGTTTAAGTCTGGCCTTCATTCGGGAGAGAAAATTGTAAAGACACACGGAATAAAACTAATTTTCATTGGAAACGGTTCAAGCACAGCGCAAATTGCAATGAAAACTGTGGCACACAATTTTAATCTTCCGACACTATTTTTTGAAAATCCTAATGTTCCTGGTAAAACATTTATTGATAAAAAGGGAGTAAATGCAAGTTCTACTTTGTACGAGAATATATCAATCTTAAATGATTATAGCGTTAATGCTAAAGATTACGAAAGATTCATTCGGGAGTATTTAAGTTCGGCAACAGTAATAGCTAAAAAGAAAAAAAAAATTTTATCAATAGAAAATCCATTTATAATTTTTGATTATCTAGGGTTTTTATTTTTTAATCTGCCAAAAACTCAGAATTTCTCGTTACTAGATCGTATAATTAGAAAATTTGCATACAGATCATTAAAAGTTGAATACGATGAAATTTCATTACAAGACAAATTTATTTTTTATCCTCTGCAAGTCAGTTCTGATAGCCAGTTGCTAGTAAATAGTACAATATCAAATATCGATGCTTTAGAATTTTCTTGCGACTTAGCTCAAAAAAAGGGATTGAAATTAGTCGTTAAATCTCATCCAAAAGAAAAAGGTGCTGAAATAATTAAAAAGATTTTAGCATTAAAGAGGAAGAAGAATTTTCTGTTATCTGACACTCCGACTTTAGAATTGGTTAGAAATTGTGAAATGTTGGTGACTATAAATTCGACCGTTGGTCTTGAAGGTTTGATTCTGGACAAAAATGTTATTTTCCTCGGTAAAACATTTTATAAGGATTTAAATTCAGAATTAATTCCTAGATATATATGCGGTTATCTTGCAGATTTTCCCTACACTTCTAAAGATGATATTTCTTCAGAAAGAATATCTGAAATATTAAAAAGAATAGAATTTAATTCAGCATGAAGTATCTGATCATTTCTACAAATGCTATTGGCGACACTTATTTATCTGCTTCATCTATCAGATTGATAACGAGTAATGATAGAAATGCTGACATTGATTTTATTAGCACGGCAATATGTCATCCAATTCTTGAATTATTATTGTTAAAAAACATCTACACTGTTTCCAAAAGTATAATAGATATTTTCAATGTGGCTTTTCAAATTCGAAGAAAAAATTATGACTTTGTTTTTAGTTTTTTCCCTGGACTTGTAAATTCATTTTTCTTTCTAGTTTCCAAGGGAGATAAAAAGGGTGGCTACGTTAATTTTATTAGACTTAAGGAATGGTATAAAATAAAGCAAAGAGTATTTATAAAAGGAGCACAAAGTAAAAAACTTGTTTGGTCTCCCAACAATAATTACCTGGATCGGATTAAATTGCCACTATCTGTTTTTTTTGATATGACCCTCCCCAATTGTTTTCAAAAGAAATTAATGGAGGTCCCCGTTTCAGAGTCAAAATATTCAAATTCGATTTTGATTCATCCTTTTAGCCGCTCAAAGGAAAGAGCTTTAGGGTATGACAGTCTAAAAAAATTAATTAAGTATTTTGAAAAACAAAACAAAGTATTTGTTATTGGTACAGAAAAAGATTTTCACGATTTAAATGACTCAACGATTTCTCAACTATCAAATTTAAAGTTTATTGAATTGGTTGAAGCAATTTTGTCTTGCAAATTGTTTATCGCTGTTGATTCATTTCCGATCCATATTGCAGATGCTCACAATACAAATTTTATTGGGCTCTTTGGACCAACAAATCCCAAAGCTGTCTTAGTTAATCATATTAAGGCAATCAGATTTAAATCTGATAGATTAGATGGAATATCCTTTGAAACTGTAATTGAAGAGTTATACAAGTCAAAAATCGGACAGTTAACAAAATAGGTATTTTATTCTTGGACATTCTCAATATTGATATTGCAAATATAACTTACAAAGACATTCTGAATAAAATTCAAGATTGCATTTCACAATCCAGATATTTTTCATTTTCTTATGTTAATGCTTACGTAGCATTAAAAATAAATTCAGATAATTTGCTCAGAGATGATATGAATAAAATAACAGCACTTTACCCTGATGGAATTGGGATCTATTGGGCATCCAAATTTCTCTATGGTAAAAATGGACTCTGTGAAAGAATAAATGGAACTGACCTTTATTATAAAATTTTGGAATTGGCTGAACAAAGTGGATATAAAGTCTATTTTTTTGGCGGAGATGAAAAACATATTGACCCGCTTAAAGTTAAGCTTAAGGGTTTATATCCTAATCTTAATATTAGCGGAATTATTTCTAGAGATATTTCTTTCAGTGAAAACATCTTAGAAAAATTAAATCAATCTAATTCCGATATTCTCTTTCTGGGACTGGGAACACCTTACCAAGAAAAATGGATAGCAACTTTGGGAAAAAAGTGTAATATTCCCATCCAAGTTTCAGTGGGTAGTGGTATAGATTTTCTTTCAGGTTCTTACAAACGTGCGCCCAAATTGTTTCGGGTAATTGGGTTAGAGTGGCTCTTCAGATTATTTTTAGAACCAAAGCGTCTTTGGAAAAGGTATTTAATCGGAATTCCGGTTTTCATTTTTCAAGTAATAAAACAGAAAATTTTAGTTAGAGAAAAACCATGATAAAAATGAAATTATTTATTTCTCTTTTTTTGATCGTTCCCCCAATCTTAAGTCTTACCTTTGCACAAGAACAAAATAAAGTTCTTGTTAAAGGTAATAACTTCGAAATATTACTTGGAAACATGGACTATAAATTTATTGATGAGCAAAAAAATAATTTTGTTGTAAGAGATTATTATGAATTTACAAATGAATCTTCATCAGGTGAATTTAAACTTCCCTCTACTGATGTAGTAATAGCTATTCCCACAGAATCTAAACCCGAAATTTCGTTGGCATCTTTTACTGAGAAAAAATATACTAATATAGTTCCTGCATTGAATCCTGCGGTACAGATGATTAATGACTCAACTATTTCAAGAAAGGAATTAGATTATTCAGAGCGAAAAGTAAACCTGAATAACAAACCAACAGTTGAAATTAAAGGGTATCTGTGGTTAAGAGAATTTTATTGTGTGCATCTTAAAATTCAGACGCACAAATATGATGAAAAGGATAATGTACTTACTGAGTTAGCAGATATTAAACTAACAATTGGTTTTAAGGAAAGTGTAAATATTAATAATTATTCTCCCCTAGAAGTTAAATCACAATTCGATGAAAATCTAAAATTGGTATTAGCTAATCCAACAATTGCCGAGCAATTCAGAAGCAGCCCCAAGATTATATTAACTGATACAACAGGTAATTGGATTAATTATTCTTCGAATTATTTGAGGATTGGTACTGCAAACGATGGCATTTATAGAATTACTAAATCTGATTTGGAAAACTATGGAATAAGCACAACTGGAATAAATCCTAAAACTTTTCGTCTTTTTGAATCTGGTAGCGAAAAACCAATCTACGTTGGAGGTGAATCTGATCTAACATTTGATAATGGCGATTATATTGAATTCTATGGTACCAAGAACTATTCGAAAATTTCCCCACGAGTGATTAATGCAAAGAGTCAGCCATATAATAATTATTTAGATAAATACACCGATACAACAATCTATTTCTTAACATGGGGAGCATCTAATGGGCTTCGTGCTCAGATAAACAGTACTTTTCAATCAACAGTGACTGATACAATAAATTACTTTACAAGTTTCAGTCACTTAGAAGAAAATCCCATGGATGCTTTGTTTTATACATTTCATGATGATTTGGTTGAGAGTCAATTTCCTTTTTGGGATACTGGAAAAGGATGGTATTGGCAATGGCTTGCTACATGGGCAACTCCTATAAACTTCACAATTGCCACGTCGGATATTACTCCTAACAAAACGGCAAAGTTCTATGGTAAAGTTGTAAGTCGCGGCTCTAATGGTTCAACAAATGTACACTTGACTAAATTGCTTATCAACAATGTGGTAATTGATTCTCAAGTTACAAGCAGGTATCAAAGAGTTCTGCTTCAGGGTTCAATAAATTCCAGCTCGCTAATTAATGGAAATAACACGTTAAAAATTTCTTACAGCGAGGCAAATGGAGCTTCAGGCGGGCAAATGGTAATTGATTGGGTTGAGGCAGAGTATCCTAAAAAATTAAAATTGATAAACAATTCTTTATACTTTGAGTTTAAAGATATTACAAGCACTGCTCTTAGAATGATCAAAATTGAAAATGTAACAAGTTCAAATTATTTATTGTATAAAATAAAACCGAAATTTCAAAAGATAACGGGATTTAGCGTATCTGGGAATAATTTATATTTTACAGACACTGTTAGTAATGGTGATGCATATTTTATTATTTCAACTCAGACAGGTAGCTTCTTTACTCCTAAATTTTTTAAATATAAAACATTTGTAAATCTTCGCAGTCAAAACACGCAAGTAGATTATTTAGGAATAACTCACCCTTCATTCTTTACATCAGTCAACAATTATGTCAATTATATTTCTTCGAGTTTTTCTGTAACATCACAACTTGTTTCTGTTGATGATATTTATGATGAATTTGGATATGGTTACCCCACAGCCGAAGCTATTAGGGATTTTGTTATATACAAGTTTCAGTCAGCTCCTCAACCGAAGCCAAGCTACTTAGTGCTTTTTGGCGATGCAAATTATGATTTCAAAAAGTATCGTACGATTTCTCAGGGAATAGTTGGTGGAGGAAATTTTATTCCCTCGTGCGGATTTCCTGTAAGTGATCCATTCTTTACCATTTGGGATTCCACTGGAATAAGACTTCCACAAATGTACGTTGGAAGGATCCCTCTAAACTCAAGTTCTGAAATGGATTATTACAGATCAAAAGTGCAAAATAATGTAGACAAACCTTACGATGATTGGAACAAAAAGTATCTTTTCTTCTCTGGTGGAAGGGCAAATGTACCCGATGAGATTGCATTATACAAATCAGTAAATGATTCTGTGATTAATAACTATATCATTCCATCACCACTTGCCGGTGTATATCATCATTTTTATAAAACATCTAACCCCTTAACGGATTTTGGTCCATATTCATCTTCGTATATTAATGATGCTATTCTTGATGGTGCTGTTTTTATTTCATATATAGGTCACAGCGGAACTGCTACATGGGATAACAGCATCAGTGATATACGTCAGTTAAAAAATGGTGTTAATCGAAATCCGGTAATTTCTGATTTTGGGTGTTCAACAAATAAGTTTGCCGAACCTGATATTGTATGTTTTGGAGAGAGATTTATTCTTGATCCAGAAGGACAGGCTTTAGGTTATATTGGAAATAGTGCATTAGGATTTGTCTCGACAGCAATTAAAGCTCCAGGTGATTTTTACAAATATGTAATTCAGGATACGATATTTCAAGTTGGGAAAGCGCACTACAGTGCTAAATGGCTTATGTTCCAACAATTAGGATCTTCTAATGTCGTAAATGAATTCTCATTTTCAAGTACCTTGATGGGTGATCCTATTGTGAAGATGCAGGTCCCAAATCGTCCTAATCTCGCGATCAAACAGGATGATATAATTTTGGGTGATAATTTTATCAATGACGGTATGGATTCAATTGAAGTAAAGTTGGCATTAAATAATTTTGGGACAGTTATATCGCAAACTTTTAAATTAAATTTTACGCATTCTTACCATAACTCAACCGTTAATCAAATTGAACAAACATTGAGTTTACCAAATTTTAGCGATACACTATCTTTCTGGATAAATATTAAAGAGAAACCAGGTCAGCATACAATTCAAATAAACCTTGATACGGACAACTCTCTAGCTGAGATTTATGAAAATGATAATAATGTTTCAGTCCAGTTTGATGTAGCATCTTCTAATATTAGAGACATATTTGTCAATAGGAATGAGAATCCAAAACTTGATAGTCTTTTGGTTTTACTTCCAACAGTTAAATCAGAAAAACAATTATTGCTTAATCTTGAAATAGCCGATAATGAGCAATTTACCAACCCATCTCAGTACAATTATGGTTTAGATACTTTTTTTACTAAGATTAATCTCTCTACCCCAGTATCTAATAATCGTAGTTGGCTACGTTATAAAGCAGATGATCAAAATGAGTGGTCAAATCCTTTATCGTACTCCAAGCTTTCAGGTTCCAAATACTTTATAGGCGATAATTATTCTTGGGGCAAACAGGATCTATCCCAGGCTCGTATACTTAATGATAAAGCTCAACTATCTATAGACACAATTAATCTTTCTATTATTGCTGCAGGTTCTTACCGAGGAGAATATTGTATTATCAGTAAAAATGGGATAAATCTTTTAAGCAATACTTTTTTCAAAGGAATTGGAATAGTTGTATTTAATGAAAAAACTTTAGCCGTTGATACAACTGTTTACTATGAACTTTTTAATTTGCCTGTCAATGTTACTGCTTGTGCAAATTTTATTAATTCCATTCCGACAGGAAAATTAGTTGCTTTAGGTGTAGGTGGTGATGCAAAGAATAACTTGACTACTGCACTTTCAAATGCTGTCGTATCATTAGGAGGAACCCGTTTTCCTTCAATTCAATATAAAGCTCCATATGCTTTGTTCGGAAAGAAAGGTGCCGATTCTTTACATGTAAAACAAATGTTAAAAAATCCTAATGAAGACCCCATTTATTTAGATACAAATATAGTCGTTCCATTTAATTCTGGGGTATTAACAACCACTCAAGTTGGACCTTCTTCTGAGTGGAAGAAACTTAAAGTCGCCGTTACAAATCAGAATAACTCTGAAATAAAATTTCGTCCATTGGGTGTTAAGCGAGATGGAACTGTTGATACATTGTCTTATGTATCAATTATTAATAATGAAGCTGATTTGTCATCTATTCCAGCGACCACATATGCGCACTTAAAAATAAGATCTGAGTTAAAAGCCGATTCAATACTTAATTCACCCCAGCTCTCAAAACTAGAAGTGGATTACAAAGGAATAGCTGAATTAGGGACTAACTTTCAGGCTGTAAAAATAAATAAGGATACGCTAGAACAAGGTCAAAAAGGTAAAATAACGTTTTATGTTTATAATGCTGGTGAAGCTTCTGCAAATAATTTCTTGGTCGAAGTTGATGTCTTGCGACCAGATAATACAAGTGAAATATTGCTCGAACAGGCAATAACTACATTAACCCCAGGACAAAGAACATTATTAGCAGCAGGGTTTCCAACTGAATTTGAATCAGGGGATCGGATCTATAAAATAAATATTGATCCACAAAATCAGGTTTTGGAATATTATGAAGATAATAATATTTTCTTGCATCCATTCTTTATTAAACGAGATACTACTAAACCGATAATAGCCATATACTTTGATGGAAATGAAGTTTTTGACGGAGATTATGTGTCATCTAACCCCAAAATACGAATGGAACTCAGTGACCCCTCAATTCTCCCAATTTATGATACCAGTTCCCTAACTATTCACTTGGATGATTCACCAGTTTACTTTGCTAAGAATACTAACATCTTATCATACCAGTTCAATCCCGAAAATCCAAAGATGGTTGTTGAGTACACTCCAACACTAGAAGAAGGAGAACATACTTTAAAAATTATGGCAAACGATGGATTTGGTAATTTAGCGGATTCTATAGGATTAATAAAGCGATTCGTTGTTTCAAATGAAACAGCAATTTCTAATATTTATAATTACCCTAACCCAGTTACAAATAATACATATTTCACGTTTGAACTTGCGTCGCAACTTCCTGATGGAGTTAGAATTTTAGTTTATACAATTGCTGGTCGTATGGTTAAAGAGGTTAAAGTTCCTCAAGGAGACCTTAAGGCAAACTTCAATAAAATTCCTTGGGATACAAGAGATGAAGATGGTGATTTGCTTGGTAATGGGACATATCTCTACAAGGTTATAATGAATGCGGGTAATAAAACTGAAACTTCAGTTCATAAACTTGCAATAGTTAGGTAGTATTAGTTTTTCAGAATTTTTTTATTTGACACTTGAGGGAGACATTTTTTCCCGTTATGTTTTAGTCAAATAAAATTATTCATTCTAAATACGGGTGGATTATGAAAAAACTATACTTTCTTATTTTGTTTATCTTTTTTTCCTCCCTTAGTTTTTCTCAATTCAGAGGCTTTCCTAAACAAAACACTGGTGAATTATCAGGTGGAATGGGATTAAACTGGATTGATGGCGAACTTTTTTATTCTCTTTACTTCACACCTGAGGTTTCATTTGCGAATTTTGGAGTTGGACTCGATCTTAAGTTTGACATTAATTCTAAAGGAAACATCCGAAAAGAAAATTTTAATGAATTTTCTGATTACTTGAGTCTAATTCGGTATTTACGTTATGGATTAAAGAATGATCCTGTATTTATAAAACTTGGTGCATTGGATTATTATACTTTAGGTCATGGCAGCATAATGTATTTATACAACAATAGTCCTACTTATGATGTGCGAAAAATCGGCTTAGTATTAGATATTGATTTTGGACCATTTGGGTTTGAGTCTATCTATAGTAAATTTGGTGAAGCTGGTGTGACAGGTATCCGAGGTTATATTAAACCGCTTAAGTTATCAAGTGCAGGTGATATCCCAATAATTGGAAATCTGGAAGTTGGTGCTACCTATGCTGGAGATTTCGATAAAAATGCAGGGAAGATTTCTGGATTATACAATAATATAACTGAAGATAAAGGCGCTATTAGCATCTTTGGATTTGATCTGGGATTACCCATAATTCAAGGTTCAATGGCTAATCTTACGCTTTATGCAGATTACGCTAATATCGCAAAATTTGGAAGCGGAACTGCGACAGGTGCTATTCTTAATTTTAATCCTCTCGGTTTAGTTTCAGGATCAATCAAACTCGAAAGAAGATTTAACGGTGACAAATACATTCCATCTTATTTCAACTCATTGTATGAAGTGGAAAGGTTTAAAGTTGATACGGCAACTGGAATATTCAAAAGCAAAGCTCAAATATTGGCTGGTGCAACCAATATTGGGAATGGTTTTTATGGCGAGTTTGGCATGAACGTTTTGGGATTGTTTAACGTTCTCGGTAGCTATCAAAGATTAGATAAACATCCTACAAGCGGTATTCTTCATTTAGGGGCAGAAATTGCTCCCGAAGGTTTTCCTTTATTGGCACGTACAGGTTATGATAAAGTAAACATAATTGATGAGAAAGATTTATTCAAACTCGATGATAGATCATACTTATTTTTTGAGCTTGGTTACAAACCATATCCATATATGATTGTATCAATGCTTTATAATTGGACTTTTGCTCCTGTTAGAGATAAAGAAGACAAAGTAATTGATTTCGAACCACAGAAGAGAATTGAACCAAGAATTTATTTTGTTTATCCGTTTGAGCTTTGATTGAGAAATAGAGTCAAGTATTTTTTTTCAGAAAAATTTTAAGTTCTTCAACAGAGTGAAAAACAAAATCACTTTTAAGTTGAAGAACTTTTTCTTTTGCATAACTATCCCATACTACAGATGCAATTTGTACACCAGCGGATTTAGCTGCTTTAATATCTACCGGTGAATCTCCAACCATCAAAACTTCATCTTTCATCAACGAAAAATGTTCAAGAAATTTTGTAATACCTTCGGCCGAGGGTTTATGCTCAATAACATCATCACCAGTTATGATCATGTTAAAATAATCATAAACCTCAAGTTTTTTTAATGTTATGATGGCAGCTTTTCGTCCTTTACCGGTATAAATTGAAAGCAGAATGTTTTTACGTTTTAATTCCAATAGCAAATCTTTTATGCCAGGGTATAAATCTGCCATGTGGTGATTGTTATCATAGAAATCATAATATTCTTTTTTTGCGATTTCAAAGTTAACACCGCACATTCCTTGTAAAATTTGATCTTCAGTTGGGCCAAACAGGCGAACAATTTCGTCTGGTGTAAAATTTCTACCAAGATATTTTTCTGTGACATGATTGAACGAAGCAAAGATAAGCTCATTAGTTGATGTGAGAGTACCATCAATATCGAAAATGATTCCTTTAAATTTCATTTTGTGTCGGAATTAATTTGGAACAAAATAATTTTGCCATCCATATTTGAAGCTACGAATACATTATCTTTTATATGTTGAATTGAATGTATGCGAGATGTTCCCATAAAAAATAGTTGCTGACTATTGTAGTTTTTGTCAATTAGATAAACTATTCCATTTTTGCTTCCCCAAATTATATTTTGATTCCAATCACTTAATGGGGTTGGCATTGTATCCAAGCTGTAACCAACTTTTATTTCTTTAATAAGCTTTCCATCGGAAGCGACCACAACATAAAATTTATCTAATATGCTTTTCACAAAAATATTTTTATTATTCTGACTAATTCCTATGGACTCCCAGCTATTGAAATCTTTTTTTCTCCACGTTGTTGTACCTAATGAAAGATCAACAGCGGAGATAAATTTATCTGGTGTTGAAATGAAAACGTTTCTCCCATCGCTGATTGGCCAACATGCAGCAGGGGAATAATAAAAATTTTTATTTTCTGTCCATTTCCAGATTAAGCTCCCAGTCTCTTTGCTTAAACAGTAAAGGTAATTGTCCCAACTACCATAGATTATTTTGTCTTGAATTATTAATGGAAATGACTCGATCATCAAACTCGCAGAACTATTTTCCCAAATAAGTTCTAAATTATTAAGTTCATAGCAATAAATTTTTCCAGAACAAGCCCCAGCTATAACTACTTTGATTGATTCTCCATTATAATTCAAGTTTGTTATTACTAATTGAGAGGTAAGGGCGTCGCCAACTCCAATTGTTTGTATAATTTCACCGGTCTCACAATTTATGGTAACTAAATCACCCTCGATTGTTGCAACTGCCATTATGTTATTTGTTATAACTGGACGACTGAAAATTGTTCGCCCCAAGGTGTTCTGCCAGATTAAATTTCCTTTCAAATCAAAACAAGATATTTCTCCGTCAATTGATGAACTGAAGATTTGATTTTTGTTAATTAGCAGCGAAGTTGAATGCGATTTATTCAAATTCTTTTGCCATAGGATCTTAACATTATTTGTGTACTTAATAAAAGACGATGAATCGGTTTTTACAATTTGATTTATCTGCTTTCTTGGAATTGTTCCCCATATTCGAGGTATGCTATCTACCACAACCTCATATAGTTTTACAGAATCTTTTTTGATATCCACTAAAGTATATCCTGGGAATTTTGAATTTCTAAGAGTTGACCTTCCCATAGCGGCAGGAATTCCCGCGAAGTTCATCAGTCTGTTTACATGACCATGACCAATGAATACAACTTTTATGTTGTGATTAGCTAAAAGATTTATTACTTCGAACCAATTATCAACATCACCATCAAGTGGGTGGTGGCTGTAAAAAATTATTTCATGTTCTGCTGAAGTTTTTTTCAGAACACTTTTTAACCAATCTAAATCCTCGACAGAGATATGACCGCCACCGCCACGCCACGGAATTCCACTATTAATGCCGATATGTCTAATATTTTGAAAATCAAAAACAAATTTGTCGTTACCCCAAAGATCTTTAAATTTTGTACATCCGCTTTCACTCCACTTTGTATCATGATTACCAGGAATTATGTAATATTTTGCTTTTAAACTATCAAGAATTTTTTTTGCCTGTTCCAGCTCCGAATTACGTCCTTTTTCCGAAATGTCACCAGTTGCTATAACAAATTTTATTTCTTCTCGGCTATTAATATCTTGTACAACTAATCTCAGATCATCATCTGCGCCAGGTGCACCGATGTGAAGATCAGTTATCCATGCATATTTATAATCCTGTGCAAATGAGAACATTGCGGACAGGATAGAAAGAAATATCGTTAAAACTATTTTCATTATATTTTCTCTATTTTTATAAACAAAATTAACAATAATTTTATTTCAATCTTTTAATCAGAACGAGCAGTGGAAAAAGTTTTTTTAAAGAAGAATGAAGACAAGCGATTAAAAAAAGGACACCTCTGGATTTTTAGTAATGAGGTTGATAGAGTAGTCGGAAATCCAAACAATGGCGATTTGATTGAAGTTTGTGATTCGAAAGAACAATTTCTCGGATCCGGTTTTTATAATAAAAATTCTTTAATAGCAATTAGATTGATTTCATTATCACAAATTCGTGACTTATCAGAATTGTTTTCGGAAAAGATGAAAGCTGCGTATGATTTGAGAAAAATGTTTTATCCACACCGCGAATCATTTAGAATGGTGTTTAGTGAAAGTGATTTTTTACCCGGACTGATTGTGGATAAATACAATAACACTTTTGTGCTGCAAGTGAACTCTTATGGAATTGAAAATAACATCCACATTATAGTTGATATATTGAAAAACCAATTCAATGCTGAAAACATTTTCACTAAAAATGATTCCTATCTAAGAAAGTTGGAAGGATTAACAGAAGATGATAAAATATTTTACGGTAGCGTAGGATCAGCAATTATTAGTGATGGTTTGATAAAATATAAAATTGATTTCAGCCAATCTCAGAAAACTGGATTTTATTTCGATCAAAATGATAACAGATTTTTCATCGAGAATATTGTAAAGGGGAAAACTATTGCTGATGTCTTTTGTAATTCTGGCGGATTTGGGTTACATGCTATTAATGCAAATGCAAAGTCAATTGATTTCATAGATTCTTCTTTAAAGGAAGTTGAAAGTGTAAAATCAAATTTGACTCTTAACGGCTTTAAACATGATGTTAATTTTTTTGTTGGGGATGCATTTCTTTTTCTAGAAGAAACAAGAAACTCTCATAAAAAATATGATGTTGTAATTGTAGATCCGCCTGCATTCGCCAAGAGCAAAAAAAGTTTACCAGCTGCTGAAAAGGGTTACGAAAAGTTAAATCGGCTTGCACTTCAGGTAATTACAGATGGTGGGTTATTAGTTTCCTCATCTTGTTCATACCATCTTAAAAAGGAAACCTTTATTAATTGTATCAACCGTGCAGCCAATAAAACAGCAAGTAAAGTTCAGCTTATTCATTTTAATCATGCTTCTTTGGATCATCCTCAACTTCCATCAATGGAGGAAACATCTTACTTAAAATTTGCAGTTTTTAAGGTTTTTAATGCATAAAAACATTCAATTTTCTTGATTAAAAAGTGCAACATTTTTAAGTTTACAACCGTCTAATCTCATTAACTCTCATCATTTAATAATCATTTATGAGGTTTTAAATTGGATATATCAGTATTAAACGAAAAAATTAAGCAAGAAAGTGCATTTATAGATATTCTTCTTAATGAAATAAGCAAAGTAATTGTAGGGCAGCGACTCATAGTTGAAAAGATGATCGTTGGACTAATCAGTAACGGACATATTCTCTTAGAAGGAGTCCCAGGTCTAGCAAAAACTTTAGCTATAAAAACTCTTGCCGCTGCAATGAAAGCAAAGTTCCAACGTATTCAATTCACTCCGGATCTCCTTCCGGCTGATTTGGTTGGAACAATGATTTATAATCAGAAAGATGGAAATTTTCTGATAAGAAAAGGACCGATCTTTGCCAATTTTATTTTGGCTGATGAAATAAATCGTGCACCTGCAAAAGTACAAAGTGCTTTGCTTGAAGCAATGCAAGAAAGACAAGTCACTATTGGCGAAACTACTCACAAGTTACAAGAACCCTTTTTGGTTCTTGCAACTCAAAATCCGATTGAGCAAGAAGGAACATATCCTTTGCCAGAAGCACAGGTGGATAGATTTATGCTTAAGCTGAAGATTACTTATCCATCTCGTGATGAAGAATTAAAGATCATGCGTCAAAATATTAATTTTTCAGAGTTGAATGTGAACCAAGTTATATCTCCAGAAGATATTCTTAAAGCTCGGAGTGTTGTGAATGAAGTTTATATAGATGAAAAAATTGAAAAATATATTTTAGATATCGTCTTTGCTACTCGTACTCCTCAACATTTCGATCTTGGAAAATTGACTGATCTGATAAGCTATGGTGCATCACCGCGTGCTTCAATTAACTTGGCACTTGGTGCTAAGGCAATGGCTTTTATCAAGCGTCGAGGTTATGTGATCCCTGAAGATGTTCGTGCAATTTGTCCGGATGTTCTTCGGCATAGAATCGCAGTTACTTACGAAGCGGAGGCTGAAGATTTAACGAGCGAGAATATCATTTCTGAAATTTTAAATAAGCTTGAAGTTCCATAAGTATGATTTCGAAAGAACTGTTAAAGCAAGTTAGACAGATAGAAATTCGGACCAAAGGTTTAGTTAACCAGGTTTTTTCTGGTGAATATCATTCCGTCTTTAAAGGTAGGGGAATGGAATTCTCTGAGGTTAGGGAATATACTTTTGGCGATGATATTCGAAATATTGATTGGAATGTTACAGCAAGATTTGGGCATCCTTATATAAAAATCTTTGAAGAGGAAAGAGAGTTAACAGTAATTTTACTTGTTGATTTGAGCGGTTCGCTTGCATTTGGAACCATTGATAAAACAAAACAACAAATCGCAGCGGAATTAAGCGCCATACTTTCCTTTTCAGCATTAAAAAATAACGACAAAGTTGGGTTATTTCTTTTTAGCGACAAGATTGAGAAATTTATTCCTCCTCGTAAAGGAAGAAAGCACGTTTTACGAATCATAAGAGAATTGCTTTCATTCAAACCAGAGGGAAGAGGTACTAATATTAAAGCGGCGCTTGAGTATATGAATCATGCAATCAAAAAGAAAAGCATTATTTTTTTAATCTCTGATTTCATGGATGAAGGATATGACAAAATTTTGAGAATTGTAGGCAAGAAACATGATTTGATAGGTATTGTAATTAATGATGAGCGTGAAAAATCTATTCCGAAAATGGGGTTGGTTAAATTTACTGATGCTGAAACTGGAAATGAAAGATGGGTTGATACAAGCAGCTCAAGAGTTCAAAACTGGATAAAACAATATTACGCAAACATGATAGCTGAAAGAAAATCGTTGTTCATTTCAAGTCGTCTGGATAGTATTGAACTAAAAACAGGTGAGAACTATATAACTCCGTTAGTGAACTTTTTTAGACTTCGCGAGAGACGATGGTAAAGAATTTAGTATTTGTAGTAGTTCTTTTTTTCATTTCTTACTACAGCTTATACTCACAAACTGTATTAGCACGTGCTTTTGCCGACAAAACTTATTATGAGGTAGGGGATCATGTTAATTACACTATTGAGCTTTTGTATAACAATGATTTAAGGATCTTCAAACCAGCATTAAATGAATATACCAAAGACATTGAGCTTATTAAATCAGATGAGCCTGTTGTTGAAGATGCACAAGGGAAAAAGAAGATAACTTATAGATATATTCTCTCCAAATATGATTCTGCCGATGTGATTATTCCTCCCATACCAGTTTTGTATCAAATGGGAAGTGATACGACTTCACTTACTGTTACAACGAATCCTGTTCAATTCAAATTTAGAACATTGCAAGTTAATACTTCGGCTGAAATAAAAGATATTAAACCGCCGATTTCAATTCCGCTAGCATTGCTTACAATTCTACTCATTTTAATTGCAATTTTATTAATTATTTTGTTAGCACTTTATTTCTATCGGAAAAATAAGAGGAAGAAACAACAGCAAACAGAAACAGCACCAGTTTATTTTATTCCTGCACATGTAAAAGCCCTTACAGAGCTTCGTGAGTTAGATGAAAAAAAATTGTGGCAACAAGGGTTGATAAAAGAATATCATTCTAACATCACCGAAATAATAAGACGATATTTTGAAAACAGATTTAGAATTTTAGCTCTTGAATCCTCGACATCTGAAATAATGGAGCAGCTAACCAGAGTTGTTTTGCCAGAAAATATTTACAAAGTGGTTAATGATTTTTTAAATAATGCTGATCTGGTGAAATTTGCAAAGTATAAACCAATACCCGTTGTAAATGAAGAGATGATGCGTCAAGCCGTTGATATTGTTGAGAATACTGTCCCAGTTCAGCTAAACATTTCTAATAAGGAAAAAGTAAATGTTTAAAGGTGTAACATTTGCATATCCTTGGATTTTATACTCCCTACTTATTCTTCCTTTGATGCTTGTTTGGTATTGGTTTTTAGGAAGGAAGAAAGAACCATCGATCAATTATTCTTCGTTAAAAATTTTTAAATCCGTACCACCTAACTGGCGAGAAAAACTAAAACACCTGCCCTTTATTTTGCGATGTGTAGCAATCGGTTTACTTATAATTGCATTGGCAAGACCCCAGAGTTTTTCAAGCGGTGAAAACATTTATACTGAAGGAATTGATATAGCGATGGTATTGGATATTTCAGGGAGTATGCTTGCTGAGGATTTTAGACCGAATCGCCTTGATGCTGCTAAAAATGTGATTGATGAATTTATCCAAGGCAGAAGTACGGATAGGATTGGACTGGTTATCTTTTCACGAGAAGCTTTTACTCAATGTCCATTGACAATAGACTATTCTGTATTAAGAAATTTACTCAGAGATATTAAAAGTGGAATGATTGAAGATGGAACTGCAATTGGTAATGCAATTGCAAATGGAGTTAATCGTTTAAAAGATAGCGAAGCAAAAAGTCGGGTAATAATTTTACTTACAGATGGAGTAAATAATGCTGGCGAGGTTAATCCAGTTTCAGCAGCGCAAATTGCGAAAACGTTTGGTATTAGAATGTACACAATTGGTGTAGGAACAAGAGGGGAAGCGCCATATCCAGTTCAAACACCTTTTGGTCTTAAGTATCAAATGGTTCCTGTTGAAATTGATGAAGCTGTACTTAATGAGATTGCTTCAATAACAAATGGAAAATATTTCAGAGCGACTAACAATAAAACACTGAGTCAAATTTATTCTGAGATTGATAAAATGGAAAAGACACGAGTTGAGGTGACATCATATCGAAATGCAAAGGAATTGTTTTATTCGTGGCTGCTTGGTGGAATTGCAATTTTGTTTTTTGAAATTGGACTTTCACGAACTTGGCTGAGAAGATTACCATCAGCCAACTAAGAATAATATGAAAGATAATTAGAAAAATGTTTCGTTTTGCACACCCTGAATATCTGATTGCTTTGTATGCCTTGCCGGTATTTATAGTTATTTTCTTTTTCTTCATGAAAAGACAGAATAAAAATCTGAAAGTTTTTGCAAATTCTAACTTGCATAAAGTTTTAATTCCCAAGCATAGTAAAATAAAAAGCTGGATAAAGCTTATTCTGGTTGTGCTTGCAATGGCAATGCTAATACTTGCTGCTGCTAATCCACAGATCGGGACTCGCTTGGAAGAAGTTAAACAAACAGGAATTGATGTTTTTATTTTGCTTGATGTTTCACTCAGCATGAGTGCAGAAGATATCAAACCTAATAGATTGGAAAAAGCTAAGTATCAAATTTCAAATCTTATTCAGAAACTGCGCGGAGATAGAATTGGACTAATAATTTTTTCCGGTGATGCTTATGTTCAGATCCCACTCACGACAGATTATTCGGCTGCAAATTTGTTTTTATCTGCTGTGGATTTTAAATCTGTTCCGCAACCAGGCACGGCAATTGCTTCGGCAATAAATCTTGCGACAAAATCTTTTGATTATTCTGCAAGCACTAAAAAAGTTATTGTGATAATTACTGACGGTGAGGATCACGAAGGAGATGTTACTGAAGCTGTTAACAATGCTGTAAGTAAAGATCTTAAAATATTTACAATAGGTTTGGGTTCTTCTGATGGTGTCCCAATCCCTATATATAATAACAAGCGAGAAGCCATCGGCTTTAAAAAAGATAATGAAGGAGGTACGGTTTTAACCAAACTCAACGATTCAATCTTAAAAGATATTGCTGTGAAAGGTAATGGGAAATATTATCGCGGTACAAATTACGAAGATCACCTTGATCAAATTTTTAAGGAACTATCTTCTTTCGAAAAAACAGAATTCGGTACCAAGAAAGTTACTGATTACGAAGATCGCTTTTATTATTTTCTTGTTCCAGGAATATTACTTTTAATTTTAGAATTCTTTATTTCTGAAAGTAAATCAAAGTTGTTTTCAAGGTTGAATAGAAGATTAGGATTAGAATAATGAATGTATCTATCTTGAAAATTTTATTTGGTGCAATGATTATCTCGCAATTTATTGTTGGACAAAGTGTGAGATCATTGAATAATTCCGGTGTGGATTCCTATCAAAAGAAACAGTTCATTGATGCTGAAGTCAATTTCAAAAAGGGTTTAGATAAATCAAAAGAAAGTTTTGAACTAAATTATAACTTGGGCGATGCATACTATAAACAGCAGCGGTATGATGAAGCTATTAAATCGTTCCAGAATTCATTGGTTCATACTGATGATGGCAATTTAAAATCGAAGGTGTTTCATAACATCGGCAATTCGTTGCTCAAGTCGGAAAAAATTAAAGAAAGTATTGATGCTTACAAAAATTCCTTAAAGCTAAATCCAAATGATAAAGATACAAAGTACAATTTGTCTTATGCTTTGTCAGTGTTAAAGCAGCAGAATCAGCAGCAGCAAAACAAAAATCAAAAAGATAAGAATAAAGATAAGCAGGATCAGAACGATCAAAATAAAAACGATCAGAATAAGGACAATCAACAAAATCAGAATAAAAATGATCAGCAGAAAGATCAGCAAAAACAGCAGAACAAAGACCAGCAGACTCAGCAGGATAATTTGAAACAACCGGACAAAAATAAAATCTCTAAGGAAGAAGCAGAAAGAATTTTAGAAGCGCTTAAGAATAACGAAAAAGATCTTCAAAAAAAGCTGAGGAAGAAAGTTGGTGTTCCAGTAACTACGGATAAAGATTGGTAATTTACTCGACATTGCTTTCAAACAAATTATGAAATTGAGCTTCTTGAAAATATATTTATTGCTAATCATCCTAATTTCTAAAGGGGTGTTTGGTCAATTTTTTAATGCAACTGTAAACTCAAATACAATTGCACTAAATGATAAATTTCAGGTATCATTTACATTTGAAGGACAAGACGTCAATTCAATAAAAAATTTTTTCCCACCAGATTTGAATAAGGATTTTCTTGTATTGTCCGGACCTAATCAATCTACAAGTATGCAAATTATCAATGGGGCAGTATCTGCTTCAATTTCATATTCATATTATTTACAACCAAGAAATTTGGGAAAATATACGATAGGATCTGCTAAGCTTTTATATAGAGATCAGGAATACAGGTCACAACCGATAAAAATTGAAGTAGTTGTGGGTTCCCAAAAGCCCAAACAAAATGAACAATCAAATGATAATGTTTCTGAGAAAGAAATTGCGGAAAACCTTTTTATTAAAGCTATTGTAGATAAGCAAAAAGTTTTTAAAGGCGAGCAAGTTACTGCTACATACAAATTATACACAAGACTTGATATTGCTGCGCAAATGTCTGTTTCAAAGTTACCATCTTATCAAGGATTTTGGGCAGAAGAGTTGGAGACATCTCCCAACATCGCATTTTCAACAGAGGTTATAAATGGTAAACAATATAGAGTTGGAATAATTAAAAGAGCAGCACTATTCCCTTCGCAGACTGGTGAGCTTGCTTTGACTCCATTTGAGTTAAAAGTTCCAATCGTCGTTAAAAAGAAAAGAAAGACAGGGAACGTATTCGACGATTTCTTTGATGATCCATTTTTTGGACGAACAGAAACTTACGAGTACACTGCGAAATCTAATATTATTAAAATTACTTCGGTTGAATTACCTCAAGGAAATATACCTAGCGGGTTTAACGGTGCTGTTGGTGAATTCGGATTGAATGCTAAGATTGATAAACCGCAAGTAAAGGCTAACGAACCAATCACAATGAAGCTAGAAATAAGTGGTTCGGGAAATTTGCAATTAATTAATATTCCAGAAGTTAAGCTACCGACTGGTTTTGAGAAATATGAGCCAAAAATATCTGAACAGATCATTCGTTCAAATAAAATCTCGGGGAAAAAGACGATAGATTATTTGCTAGTTCCAAGGATTGCGGGGAAAATGACCATTCCTCCGGTTGAATTCTCTTACTTCAATCCCAATACTAAATCATATGTCACTTTAAGCTCAAACAATTTTACTATTGATGTATTGAAAGGTGATGGATCGAACGATTATTCTGAAACTCACAAAGAGGATATTAAAATTTTGGGAGAAGATATTCGTTACATAAAAACGGAC
>CAYMKU010000024.1:1777-14089 GCA_964391015.1 uncultured Ignavibacteriaceae bacterium | reverse complement strand
ATTCAACCAATGCAATTATTGAAGTTGAAAAGATACTTTCAAACAGATGACAAATACACCATGAAGAAAATCCCAATTATAGTTTTTTTACTTGTAAAGATGACCTATGGAGGAGAATTAGAAGAGCTATTTCAGCAAGGCAATAATCATTATCTAAAGGGAAATTATACAAAAACAATTGAGGTTTTTGAAAAACTTGTTGATAGAGGTTACGAAGGAAAATCACTTTATTATAATCTTGGCAATGCGTATTTCCGTACAGGTAAAATTGGTTTGGCAATCTTATATTATGAAAAAGCAAAAAGACTTTCTCCATCAGATGAAGATGTGAAATACAATCTTACATTCGCTAATTCTAAAATTAGTGATAAGATAGAAACGCTTCCGAGGTTTTTTGTTTTCGATTGGTGGGAAAACTTACTGGCAATGCTCTCAATTACTGGATGGACTTATTTATCCTACCTGTTTTATATCTTGATTCTTTTATCTTTCGGTTACTATTATTTCGCTCGAAGTTTGAAAGTTCAACGAATTTCTTTCTACTCAGGGATTGTTTCTGCTGTTTTACTTTTTTTCATATTAATTTTACTGTTTGTGAACCTTAATAGAGAATTAAATGTTAAGTATGCAGTAATTATTGAGCCGGAGGTTTTAACAAAATTCTCACCGGATTTGAATAGTAAAGATGCATTTATAGTTCACGAAGGTTTGAAGGTTAAAGCCGAAGATAGTTTGAGCGATTGGATTAAAATAAAGTTGATTGATGGTAAGATTGGCTGGCTTAAAAAAAGTAGTTTAAAAATAATTTAGAATAGATTTTAGATTAAAAATAATTAACGTAATCATTTATCAAAAAGAGGTTATAATGAAGCGAATTATTGTAATTCCTTTTGTTGTTCTTTTAATATTTTCAACTTCGGTGATTTCCTTCGGACAGGACAAAAAAATGGACATTAAGAAAAAAGTTGAGGGTAAGGAAACGAAAATAACAGATACGAAACAAGAGGTCGAAAAAATAGAGAAGAAGATTGTTGATAACAAACCAGTCAATACAGTTTGTATAGTTTCAGGGGAGGAAATTGATCCTGAAATTACCGCAACTTATAATGGTAAGACTTATGCTTTTTGCTGCAAAACATGTTTGAAAAAATTCAATAAAAACCCTGAGAAATATGTTTCCAAATTAAATGAAGATGAAAAATCTGTTAAACAAAATAAATAATTAATAAAAAGGAGTAACAATGAAATCATTCTTGGTAATATTCGCGTTCGGTGTTCTTTTTACTGCAGTTGGTTTATCTCAAGATAAAGATAAAAGTTGCTGCAGTGGTGAAAAAACAAAGACATCAATGAGTAAAACTTGTGAAGACTCGAATGAAATGTCTCTCTCATCAAGCGGGGAAGAAAACAAATTAGTTTCTATTCAGGTTGATGATAAGAATAAAAAGATTGAAAAGAATACAAAAAATTCAGATAAGCATACCTCAACAACTAAGTCTAAGGTTAAAACTTCAGAGGATGGATGCTGTACAACAGATAAAAAGAAAACAGAAAAAGTAAAACCACCTAAACAGTAATTTTTTACTCCCAAGCTTTAGCGCTTGGGAGTTTCTTCCAATTTCACTTCCTACGGATTTAATCCACTTACTCATTGATTAGATATATGTGTGTTTATATCTTTACTTCGTGAATTCGAAACGATATAATAACATAAAACTTGCAATCGGAATTACAGAAAGCATTTTGACTTTTGTTCTTATCTACATTTTTGTTGCATCTGGCTTTAGTTTATCATTAAAAAAATATTTATTCGAGTTTATAAGAGGGGAATACCTTCTGTTTATTTGTTTTACAGCAATTGTTGGCTCAGCTATGGGAATAATCTTTCTTCCTTTCAGTTATTATACTGGTTTTTATCTTGAACATAAATACAATCTTTCAAATCAAACCTTTCTGAAATGGGTATGGGAGAATATAAAAGGATTTTTAGTTTCTGTAACCATTGGATTGCCGATACTTCTATTTTTCTTTTATGTAATAAATAAATATGGAGACTGGTGGTGGTTACCTCTTGCTGTTGGGCTTTTCTTCTTTTCTGTCATTCTTTCCCAGCTGGTTCCAATTTTTATTCTTCCAATATTTTATAAGATAATTCCACTTGAAAATGAAAGTCTTAAGAACAAAATAAAAAATCTTGCTGAGCTTGCTGGAATGAAAATAGAAAATATTTATTCATTCAACATGAGCAAGAATACGAAAAAAGCGAATGCAGCTTTTACGGGTTTAGGAAAAACAAAACGAATTTTATTGGGCGATACTTTATTAGATAATTATACTGACGAGGAAATTGAAACTGTTATTGCTCACGAACTTGGTCATTATAAAAAGAAACATATTATAAAAAATTTATTGATCGGAACCTTCTCAAGCTTTGTGACTCTTTATTTTGTTGCTTTGTTTTATAAGTGGTCGTTGTCTTGGTTTGGCTTTACAAGTATTAGTGAGATTTCTGTTTTACCTGTTTTATCGCTTTGGGCGATGATCGTTGGTTTAATCCTCACTCCGCTTACAAATATTATTTCTCGTAAGTTTGAGTATGAAGCAGATGAATATGCAATTACTTCTACGAATGGAGCCGCTTCATTTATTTCTGTCCTCGAAAAATTGACCGAACAAAATCTTGGAGATAAAGATCCACATCCTTTTGTAGAATGGTTTTTTTATAGTCATCCCTCAATTAAAAACAGGATATTTGCTATTGAAAAATTTGCTTCAGAAAAAGGGCTTTCTTGAAGACCATGATCACTTCAATCATTAAAATGCTGCTGATTATCCTTTGGACATTTATATGCTCGTTAATGGCAATTTCATTCATTGTCTTTGATAGGAGCTTTAGACTTTACTTTTGGTTATCACACTTTTTTAGTGGGGGCATACTTAAAATCAGTCGAGTAAAGGTTGAAAAATCTGGGTTTGGTAATTTTGATCATAACTTACCTTATATTTTTGTTTCGAATCACTCAAGTCAGTTTGATATTCCAGTGTTACAGCATTCAATTCCAAACAGAATGGGGATGATCTTTAAAAAAGAGTTAGCAAAAATTCCTTTTTTTGGGTGGCAATTGAAGTGGGGACCCTATGTAATGATTGACAGAAAGGATTTTGAAAGCGCACTAAAAAGTATTGAGGAAGCCAAAGAAAAAATCAGTAAAATAGGAATGTCAGTTGTTGTTTTTGCGGAAGGAACTAGAAGCAAAACCGGTGAAGTGCAGTCATTTAAGCGAGGAGCGTTTTTTTTAGCAAGTCGAAGCGGCTTTCCAATAATCCCGGTTTCAATTAGTAAAACAAGTAATATAATGCCCAAAGGTAAATTCCGAATTAAAGCTGGTGTAGTAAAAGTTCATTTTGACAAACCAATTCCAACTAATCAATTATCAAATAAAAAAGATGAGATAGAATTAATGGAAAGGGTGAGAAATATTATTATCCAAAATAAAGTTGAAGATTGAATTATGTCTGTTACAAGAAAAGAAGTTGAGCATATAGCTGAGCTTGCACGTTTACAACTGAGTGAAAGTGAGTTTGAAGAATATACAATTCAATTGAATAAGATTTTGGAGTACGTTGAGAAACTGAACGAATTGGATACAGAGAATGTCAAACCGCTATCACATCCTGTGGAAGGTGCAAATGTATTTAGAGAAGATTTTGTTAAACCATCAGTAGATACGGAGGACGCCTTGAAGAACGCACCCTCGAAGAATGACGAATTCTTCAAAGTACCAAAAGTAATCGGTGGAGATTAAGAAAATTTTTATATGATTGTCGGAATAATTCCCGCTCGATTTGGATCATCTCGCTTGATGGGGAAACCACTTGCAAGCATTGGCGGCAAACCTATGATTCAACATACTTATGAAAGCTGTTTAAAATCTAAATTGCTAAACAAAGTTGTTGTTGCGGTGGATGATGAGAAGGTTGCACAAGTTATACAAGATTTTGGCGGAACAGCAATTATGACTCCCAAAACAGTTTCTACCGGTTCGGATAGGATTGCTGTGGCTGCAAAGCAAATTGAAGATATAGAGATTATAGTAAATATTCAGGGTGATGAACCGTTTATTCGTGGAGATATGATAGATCAAGCGGTTGAACCGCTGCTTTTTGATTCATCAGTTCAAATAACAACTTTAGCAAAAAGAATTGAATCCATTGATGACCTTAAATCACCCGCAGTTGTAAAAGTTGTTTTTGATTACCAAAATTATGCAATGTATTTCTCACGTTCACCAATTCCGTTTATTCGCGATGCAAAAACAAATCTTGAAAAAATAACCAAGTTCGATATCTATAAACATATTGGTTTGTATGCATATCGCAAGGAAGCATTATTTAAATTTACTTCTTTTGAACAAACTGATTTGGAAGAAGCTGAAAAACTTGAACAATTACGCATTCTGGAGAACGGAATGAAAATAAAAGTTGTTGAAACAGAATATGAAACTCTTTCGGTTGATACTCCTGAAGATTTAGAACGTGCAAGAAATTATTACAATCGGTACATTAAACCAAAACAAAAGAAAAAATGAAATTCCCGCCTAAAATTAACCTAGCGAATCTTCCTACGCCAATTCAGAAGGTTTCATTCAATAATAAAAAATTTTTTATTAAGCGCGATGACCTTACGGGACTTGAATTAACCGGCAACAAAATAAGAAAACTTGAATTTATTCTCGCCCAAGCTAAAAAAGAAAAAGCGGATATAGTTTTTACCTGCGGTGGAGAACAATCAAACCATGCTAGAGCAACAGCAATTGCGGCAGTTAAACTTGGAATGAAGTGTAGGTTATTTTTGTGGGGCACAAATAAAAATTATTCTGATGGTAATTTATTTTTAGATAATCTTACTAACAGTGAAATTTCATTTCTGAGTCGGGCCGAGTATTCTCACGTAAATGAAATTATGTTTGAAGAAAGAAAAAAGCTTTTAATAAAGGGGAAAAATGTATATGTAATACCTGAAGGCGGCTCAACAACGTTGGGAATTTGGGGTTACATTTCTTTTATTCAGGAGCTAAGTAAGCAAATTGATTTGAAGCAGATTAATGGTATTCTGACTGCGGCTGGTACTGGCGGAACTGCTGCAGGACTAATGCTAGGTTCATTATTACTCAAGTTAAATCTAAAAATTTATGCTGTTAATGTTTTGTACTCTGAACAGATTATAAGAAATAAAGTTCTTAAGCTTACAGAAGCAGGAAATCGGGAATACAAGTTAGGTTTCGCGGGCTATGAAGATAATTTAGTTATTCTCGATGGTTACTCAAAAGAGGGATATAAACGAATTACTAAAAGTAAACTAAAATTGACAAAGAGTTTTTTTAATCAAACTGGAATCCTTCTGGATCCTGCATATACGGCAAAAGCATTTATAGCTTTTAGTGAAAATTTTCTGGGGGAGAAAAATGAGAAAATTATTTTCCTTCATACCGGTGGATTATTTGGCATATTTGGAAAACGGAAAGAATATTTAGAAGCATAATTGTTGTCTTAGTCCTTAATTAAAATTATTTTTGGATATGAATTGTATCTTTTGTGATATTGTAAATCGGATTGAAAAAGCCGAAATTCTTTTCGAGAATGATTCAACAATTGCCTTTCTTGACATACGACCATTTAACTATGGACACACTTTGGTCATACCCAAAAATCACTATACGAATTTTTATGATGTTAAAAGTGAAGACTTGCAAGCAGTGATAAAATCAACGCAATATTTGACCAATGCTATCAGAGATAGTCTAAGTCCAGAAGGAATAAATATAACGATTACTCGGAAGGACTAATGAAAGAATTCGCAGATAAAATCCGATCATCAATAAACTCTTCTAAGGACAAATAATATGGATAAAAAAATTAGAGTTTTGATTGCTAAAGCAGGATTGGATGGACATGACCGCGGCGCAAAAGTTATTGCCGCTGCTTTACGTGATGCCGGAATGGAAGTTATTTACACTGGCCTTCGTCAAACACCGGAGATGATTGTTGAAGCGGCTTTGCAGGAGGATGTTGATGTTATTGGGATAAGCATTTTGTCCGGTGCACATATGACCATTCTTCCCAAGATTAAAAAGTTGATGATAGAGAAAGGTTTAAATGATGTGCTTTTAACTGGCGGGGGAATCATTCCGGATGAAGATATAAACGAACTTAAAAAATTAGGTGTTGGAGAATTATTCACGCCCGGCACCTCAACAACAGATATAGCTGAATATATTAAAACCTGGCGGAAGGAAAATCCGCGTATGTAATATGAAAGGATCATACATGAAAAAGTTATTCTTGATCTTTTGTTTTTTGTTCGGTTCATCTCTCTTTGCTCAAAGTCTTATCAATGTTTACCAATTTCCTTCATACAATCCATATAATTTTTTCTGGGGAATTACCGCAAAAGGTAATGATCTTTGGATAGCTACTGATTATGATGGGACGGGTTATCCGTATAGTATGATGTATCGAGTTAGTAAAACAGGTGTTGTACTCGATAGTGTTACATCACCATTTAAATTTAATCATGGACTTGCATGGGATGGCGGTGATTTTTTATGGGCAGAGGATTACAGAACTGCCGGGGCGAGAGTTTTTCGAGTTAGTTCTACGGGTGTAAAATTAGATAGCATTACACTCCCAAGTTTAATTGGTGGTGCGAGCGGTGGAATAGGTGATATTGAGTTAGTTGAAAATTTCCTCTGGTTCACAATTTATTATCCGGATTTTGTTTCCTATCCGAATGCTTACGCTTATAAAATGGATATCGGCTCACAAACTATTGTGGATACAGTTCCGCTTTACGGAAGGCAGCCGCAGGGAATTGCTGTAAAAGGCGATACTATATTTTATGTTAATGATAATTTTCAGGATGCAGAAAGAATTTATGCTTATCGCAAAGCAGCTCATGATACAATTTTTTCATTCGCTGTTCCCGATCCAGATAATGATTGCAGTCCAAGAGGTTTGTTTTGGGATGGAGAATATCTTTGGTTAATTGCTGACAGAGCTGGTGGTTCGGCTAATACTCATCGTGCATTATATAAGTATGATGTGAAAGGTACAGGCACTCCAATAGTTACTGTAGTTCCTTCACTTGGTTTTGGTGATGTTACCATTGGTGTTCCGACAGCTCTTAATCTAATTGTGAACAATACTGGGAATGCTGATTTAAGAATTGATTCAATCAGAATAAATAATTCCTTATTTACATATTTACCTACGAACACACCGCACTTTATTTCACCTGGAAATTCCCAAACATATCAAGTTACTTTCAGCCCAACGGCGTTTGGGAATCAGGCGGCTGAATTCAAAATTTATTCTAATGATCCAGTTGTAGCGGTTAAAACTGTACAGCTTACGGGACGGGGAGTTTACGGTACAACTCATATTACCTTTTCATCAGAACTTTTAGATTATGGTGGAAGAAGAATTAATAGTTCATCTTCTATCTTTTTGAAGATTTTCAACCAAGGAACTCAAACTCTAAAAGTGGATTCTTTAGTCGTTGGGACACAAAATTTTTATCTGAAGAATTACACTCCGCCAATAAATATTCCTTACACCGATAGCGCAATAGTAAGAGTTTGGTTCAAACCAACAAGCTGGTTGAATTATGCAGATACAATTAAAGTTTATTCGAATGCGGGTAATGGAGTTCTTAAAAAAATTGTGTTGAGAGGAAATACAGCGGCTATGGATTCTTCACTCGGTGCAATTGTTTGGGCTGGAACAACTCCCGATAATCCAAATACTAGCTATGATGATTACACAGCCCGATATGTTAAGCGAATTGGCGACATAAACAGTGACGGAGTTGATGATATTATAGTAACAACTGATAATTATTTTGTTGTTACTTATAACGGCAACAGTTCAGTGACTTCTGATATAATTTGGGCTTATAATTTAGCTCCTGATAACAATAACACTGGTAATGTTGATTACAATCAAGGACTTCAAATTATTGATGACATAACTGGTGACGGAATAAATGATGTTGTTGTTGGAACTGCCGGTGGCGGTGAATCTGTAATTGCAATTAATGGTGTTACCGGTCAATTAATTTGGGAATATGGTGATCCAATAAATTACAACAATGGAGATGTTTGGGCAGTTGATGTAAAGAGAGACTGGAATAACGATGGTAAAAAAGATGTGCTTGCATCAGTCAGCGGAAATGAAACCACAGGACAAGGAAGATTTTCTGTTTATCTCTTGAATGGAGTAAATGGAAATATTATGTGGCAAATCAATCAGGCATCCGAATGGAAAATGAAGTATGCAATTGCTTCAACAGATGATGGCGGTGCTGTAGGTTCAAGAATTGCAAGCGGCAATCCTGGGCAAGTAATTGGGTTCAACAAGCTTGGAAATATTATCTGGACTTACAATGCAACTGCTTCTCCATGGGGACTGATTGAAATTCCTAATATTGGCGGTGCTTTAACCTCCGATCTTGTTGCCGGCGGATTTGATGGTAAGGTTTATGCTCTAACCGGAGACAGCGGAAAAGTTATATGGCAGGCAAACATTGGAAACGCTATCATTGAAGATTTATTCTTATCACCTGATGTTGATGGTGATGGCACTCCGGATATTCTCGTCAGCGCTTTAGTTCCAAATGCATTTATGATTAGCGGTAAGAGCGGAAATATTTTATGGACAGGTTACACCGGCGGTAACAATTTAGGTGCTGGTGTTCTCGGTGATTTAACTGGTGATTTTATTCCTGAGATGGGCGTTGGTTCATTAAGCAATGTAATGAAAGTGTTTAATGGAGCAAATGGACAAGAAGTATTTTCGTATGTATTAGGTCCCGGCACTAACACTTATTCACCTGAGTGTGTTTGGAAAATGGATGATCTCGATAGAAATGGCAGCTTAGAATTTGCTGTCGGCACCAGGGATGGACGTGTGATTGCTTTCTCCGGTGGAGTGCATGGCACTGTTCCGGTTGAGATGACTTCCTTTGTTGCATCCGTAAATGGAAAGGACGTTCTGTTGAATTGGGGAACAGCAACTGAATTAAATAATAAAGGATTTAGAATCGAGAGACGCACTGCTGAAAACAATTTCAATCTAGTTTCCTTTATTCAGGGTAAGGGAACAACAACTCAGCCAAATCAATATTCCTTTGTTGATAAGAATGTTGAATACGGAACTTACTATTACCGTTTGGCTCAAATAGATTTTGGCGGCAGGGTAACTTACTCAAGAGAAGTTGAAGTGAATGTTGAGCTTCCGATAAAGTTTTCACTTGAACAGAATTACCCCAATCCATTCAACCCAAGCACGAAGATAAGCTGGCAGTCGCCAATAAACGGTTTGCAAACCTTAAAAGTTTATGATGTTCTTGGAAAAGAAGTAGCCACTTTAGTAAATGAATATAGACAAGCAGGTAGCTATGAAGTTGAGTACGATGCTTCAAAACTTTCTACAGGTGTTTACTTCTACCAGCTTAAATCTGGTAATTATGTTGCTACAAAGAAGATGATATTGTTAAGATAAAGAACCCAGTTATATTCCTCCCCTTTAACTGAAGGGGAGGATATAGGGGTAATTTGTGCTTCGAAAATCTGTGTTGATTACTGCAGGAAAAATCAACACAAGCAATTAGAATATATTGGCATCGCAGCTCCTGAGCTCTGTTAGAACACAAAGTCAGAAGTTTGACCCACTTATGAATTATATCCTAATCAAATTCCTTCACAGGTTTGGATTGTTCGGGACCTACTTGTCCTGTTACAATATCCGCAACAAAATAATTTTCACCTTTAATTGGAATACCTGCTATTCTTCGCATCATAGCAAGCTGCCCAACATGAGTCAAGGCATCAGCCAATGGTCCTTGAAATAATCTTTCTGCGGAACATTCTATAACACGGCCGTTTGCTAAATAATTATCGAATTGTTGAACCGATTTGTAAAAACGTTCCACCTCATTTTTCCAGTCTTTAGAAACTGCTTCACGCCATATTCCTTTTCCCTTTGCTATTGAAAGCGCCCAATCAAATAGATCGCCTATGTGTGCGAGAATTTCTATTGATGTGCGGGATTTAGGATCGAGACGAAATGTTGCGAAGTCTTCAGGTACATCGCGGAGTGTTTTTGATGCACGATATACCAACGCTGCTACAATATGTCTGTAAATTTCACGAGTGGAATCTGAATCTATTGGCATTATACACCCTATTTTTTTTCTTACTTAAAAAGATTTGATCTCAAAAGTTTAAACTTCTGCCTGTTTAATTTTTTTCTGCTTAAAATATTGAGAGATAAAAACTAATACCGATACTATCAAAGCAAATAGATTCAACCTTCCGCTTTCCATGAAATCTTTATACGATAATGCTTTGAATAACTCATTTATTAAATGCAAAATACCGAATGACATTATCAGTAATAAAAAATAATATCTGACAGGATTTTTAATTATGGCAAAGGGTTGAAACAATGTTCCAAAAAAGGTTTGCATATTATTTCCTTTCGTCTTTCTAAGACATTATCTAACTTATTAAAAACGGAGTAAAACTAAAATGCTTTTGTCATTGGCTTTGTGTTAATAAAACTCAATTACAAATTTTTATGATGGATTTAAACGGTTGCAATGATGGTTGGAGCGGAGTTATTCCGAAGAGGTTACGGTTTGGTGTATTGGCAGCAGCCATTCCATTGCTTTATCAACATGCTGAAATATTTTTAATTGCTGTCCACGATTAAACGATACAGTTTCTAAAAAATCGGTATTGTGAACAGATTTATCTACCACAAGAGCACGCTTAAGATTGCGGGCATTTAATCCTAATGCAGATGCAGTATCTTCAAACAATTTGGGTAACTCATAGTATTCGGCAACAGATATACTGATTTTTGCCCCAAGGTAATTGCTAAGGAATAAAGCTGCATCCTTCTCTTTTGCAATTTGCAGTATTTGAGAAAATATTTCTTTCATTTCGCTCTGTGTAATAATGCCCTCGCCCTTAGTTTCAATAATATGTAACTTTTCATTGTAAGTGATTTTATGAGCCATAAAACCTCCTTTACTTAATTTATATTACCTCTGCATAACGGTGTGGTTTTTAAGCCGCCGCCTAATTTACCAACCTTTAGGTTGGAATGGTAATGCTTCTTAAAAACCAACGCCAACTTGTCCGCCGAAGTTTTACGAAGGCGGATAATTATTTGAGCCTGGGGCTCATCAGCTTTTGGCTGAAAAAATATTTTCTTAGCTATATAATAATAAATATCTGTATATTAAAATATTTACTAGTTTACTAATTATGAAACAGCAGAACCTGAAAACTCTTTTGGCTTTTGGAGCCATATATATAATATGGGGTTCCACCTACCTTGCAATCCGCTATGCTGTTGAGACAATCCCGCCGTTTATGATGATTGGCATAAGATCGCTAACAGCAGGGATAATTCTTTATATATTAAGCCTGTTTAAGAGCAAAGAAAGAATCAAAAGGGAAAATATTTTCCCGCTGTTTACAATAGGAGCAATGTTCTTTTTGATCGGGCATGGATTGCTGGCATGGTCGCAGCAATATGTGCCTTCCGGAATGGCGGCGGTACTTGTGGCTTCGGAACCTTTATGGGTTATAGGAATAGAATGGTTTTTCTTAAAGGATACACGGGTAAAACTAAGGGGAATATTAGGATTATTTCTCGGTTTCGGCGGTATCGTGTATCTTATTGCAGCTACTACAGGTATCACAACATCAAATAAAGATTTTCTAGGTTCTGCACTAATTGTTACTGGCGCCCTTTCCTGGGGAGGCGGCGCTGTTTATTCAAGAGTTGCAAATGTTCCTAAATCGCCTATGTTATCATCGGGGATGGAATTAATTTTTGGTGGTACGCTGGTTTTGATAATCAGTTTTATCATTGGTGAGCCGTCGCAATTTCATTTAAGCCAGGTTACTTTGAAATCTTTCTTGGGGCTTTTATACCTGATTACTTTTGGTTCAGTGATTGCTTTCAGCGCTTATGTTTGGCTGCTGGGACATACATCTGTTACACGGATTTCAACTCACACTTACGTAAATCCCGTAATTGCAGTTTTCCTTGGCTGGCTCATTGCCAACGAACAGATCACTACTGCCTTATTAGCTGCAACAGCCATTATAATTATATCTGTATATCTTGTACTTTATGATCAGTACCGGGATAGGAAAAATAAATCAAGCGAAGTAGTTAGAGATTAATTTTCCCATAATTCATTATTCTATTTTTACTTAATGTATTGAGTAAGTC
>CAYMKU010000024.1:0-1677 GCA_964391015.1 uncultured Ignavibacteriaceae bacterium | reverse complement strand
CATGACCTCTGTCTCCTCTCCTTATTAAGGAGAGGAGAACTCAGGTGACAAGATGGATTATTTCAAAAGCATCATTGATTTAGTTAAAGTCATAGTTCCGGTTTTAAGCACATAAATATATAATCCGCTTGCGAATTTATTTCCGTTAAAATCGGCTATGTAACTGCCGGCTACTTGATTTTTATTAACGAGTTCAGAAACCTTATTACCAAGAATATCATAAACTTGAAGGTTCACAAAAGTATTTTCAGGAAGTGTATACCTGATTCTTGTGGATGGATTAAACGGATTCGGGTAATTCTGCTCTAAGGAATATGAAGAAGGGGCAGATAAATTTACTTCAATAACTTTTGAGTATTCAGAAGTGCCGTCAAAATCTATTTGTTTCAGGCGGTATTTTACTGAAGTTACATTTATATTGCTGATATTGTCACTATATGAATAATTGTGAGGCGTAGTTGAACTGCCCATTCCGTTAACAAATCCAATCTGATGCCAGGAACCAGAGGTATTCTTTTCTACGGCGAAGCCCATGTTATTTTTTTCAGTAGAAGTGATCCATGAAAGATTAACATTTTTTTCCTGAACAACAGCGGTAAATGAAGTAAGTTCAACGGGTACGGTCGCGAGTAGTCTGTCCCAGTATAATTTTCTGACGGCAGCATTTTCACCTACCCATATAGCACCAATATCATTATTAGAAAAAGGCATAGGAATTAATTGAGGGATATACATCCTGTCCGAGAAAGCAGGGGGAGTATCGCTTACCTGGATGGGAGAACTAAATGATCCGCCGTAGGGGGCAGTACAGAACATAAGCTTGTCGCTGTTGTTGGTTGGAGAGCCCGTCTGAAGACTATCGGAATAATAAATAAGCGCAAAACCTGAATTACCATCCCCGATATTTGAAATATATTTAATATCAAAATAATAGTTGTCGGTAATGGAGTTAAGGGAGATTAATTGAGGGGTGCCATAGGTAGTGCCTTTGTCTATACTTTTCATTCCATAAATTACTCTTGCGCTATCTGGTCCTGATGTATAAACAAGCCATACTTCTCCGTTGCCTGAAGCAGCCATCATTTGCTTTCTTTGAACGCCATTACTTGTAATTGGGGTTGAAAAACTACCGGCAATAGCGATAGTGCCAGGTGCAGTTTCCCTGTATCTTACAGAGCGGATAGCAGAAGTAGATGTATCCGGCTGAATTGAAACTCCATAATAATTCATAAGTATTGTATCACCAGTTGCAGACATTGAACCTCTGATTCCTACTCCTGTGGAAGAGAGAAAAACTGAATTGGGCCAGGTAAAACCGCCGTTAGCTGATCCAAAAATGCGGATTTCATTATTTGCTAAGAGATCAAAGAGGAGATACAAACTTCCGGTTGAAGAGCATACTACATCAAAGTCCCTGTAGCCAGCTGGATAATTGGTAAACTCATTATAAGAGCCGGTAAGAACATTCCAGCAGGAGATGACTGAATAATTATTATAAAAGACATATATAGAATCCTGGGGACTTTTTACCATTTTAAGGTTTTGGAATTGTCTTCTCACAGAGATGCCTGTGGGATATAAGTTCCAGGTAGCTCCGGAATTTGTTGAAGTGTAAACAATAATGCCGAGGTTAGAGGTAGCCAGAGTATCATTTACAGCCACAAACAGGGTCCCGTC
>CAYMKU010000023.1:56245-59749 GCA_964391015.1 uncultured Ignavibacteriaceae bacterium | reverse complement strand
TCACTTAATAAAATTTCCGGATACATAACCATTTGAATCGTAACATTACAAATTGAATAGTCAAAAGCGTTGTCTGTAAATGGGAGCTTTTCGTCTATTCTCCCTTTATGAACTTTTAAACCTTTTTTCTTACAAACTTCAACACCGCTTTCTGATAATTCAATGCCTTCGCCAGTTACATTTTTTTCTCTAATCAATTTTTCAAGTAACGAACCATTTCCGCATCCAAGATCAATAGCCTTTGAATTAGGTTCAACCATTTCACAAATTAACTTATATTCCTCTCTCTCCTCGGTAAAGGCATTGCTATAATTATAACTTCTGTTGTCATTGCAAAGTGGCGAATCTATCTTGGACATTATTTGTAAAATTTAATATTGAAAAATGAAGTTAAACTTTGTACAAAAGTTTACTCATACAATTTGTATTGAATAGCTTTTACTATTCTCAAATATTAAATTATTTAAATATCCTCTTTAAAACAAAAAAGGCTGCCCCTGTCGAGGCAGCCGGTAATAAAGCAAAAGCATTTTAAAGATTAGGCCTTCGGGCAAATCCCATTCTATAAATCGAAGAATTTTTTAACCCACTATAATATAACCTATATTCGTTCCCCATTTTTATTAAGCAAGGATAGTCAATACCAGAGGACCATTTATTAAAGGTTTTGGATGAGGAGAATACTGGATTTACATTAGATTTTGTCCAAATTTTTCCATCATATGAAGTTGCCATACCAAATGCAGTATCTGTATAAGCGTACATTTGATAAATCATCTTAAACTGATTGTCGTCAAATATAACTGATGGATATGTGACTCCGGTACTTTCCCAAGTTTGAGTTTTGACTAAAATTGGGTTCCCTGAATATCTTGTCCAATTAATTCCATCTGTTGAGGTTGCGAGATATATTTTCAAACTTGATGGTGAGCCTGAAGCTGCGCCATAATACATATAGTATATCCCACTAAATTTGATTACAGATGATGCCCCGACATTGTTTTCCACACCAGATATAGAATATAGAACAGGGCTTGGTTGTTTAGTAAAATTTATACCATCAGGTGAGGTTGCCAAACCGATGTGAGATGCACCAGCATCATTTGTCCCTCTGTAATATAGTTTATATGAATTACCATCTTTTATAATTGCATTCGGCCCAACACTTTTAGAATCCCAAGATCCTGAATCACCTGGAGTCAATACCGGAGTTAAGAAAGGTTTTGTCCAATTTATTCCATCTTGGGATTCAGCATATAAGGTATAACCTACTCCAGAGTTAATTAAACCCACATAATACATCCTATACTTGTTGCCATCAAACAAGATTTTGCACTGAGAAACTCCAGCATAATCATGTGGAGAGTATGATGAAACGAGTATTGGATTGTTTGAATGATCAATCCATTGACTTTGACCTGGTACCCCCCAATTAACAATAATATGTATGCCTCCAGTTCCTGTGCCGGTAGGAATTAGCGTCAAATAGACATCAGTTACGGAATTCTCAACCACATTTACATCTGTTTCACCAGCATATCTGACAATATTAGCAGAATCTTTAGCTTGTACTAATAAATGCCACATACCAATTGCAATACTCTGAAATGAGATTTCAGCAGTTGAATCAGTGAGTATGTTCAAATTACCTGAGATAGGATTAAATCCTGAACGTGTTAGAATTGCAGTTATTGTACTAATCCCTAGTGGTATTGATGAAGGATCGAATTTCAATAAAACTTTACCGGATTGGTTGGCAGCATTAGAGGAAGTAATAGATTCTTCAAATTTGCATCCGGATAGAAAAGATAAAAATACAAGAACATATAGTAAATGTTTCATATAAACCCCTTGAATTGTTTCTCGTAAATGTTACAAAAATTAATAGTCAAAATCAAGTTTTTTATATGCAAGTTTGAATAGAATTTTTTGTGAAATTCTGATACTTCTAAGTTTTAGGGCTAAGCTTCATCTATTATCTTTACGTGAAAAACGTAACAATTTCTGTAAATAATTTCCTTTGATAGACCCGAAATATTTTTGAATTTCGTTTTTTACTTCTTCATGTTCTTCAACTGGAATCCTATTGAGCAATATGGGTTCAGTAGTTAAATCTACGTTATATATTTTGGTCTTTTTTGTATGTGTGCTAAACTCATCCATTCCAATATTCTTTACCAAAGATCTACCTGGATATAAAGTAAATCTTTTCTTTAAAAAGGCAGAGGCATGCCATCTGATAGCCCATGAATCAATTTTCCCTTTCGCTTGCTTTTTTAACATCTTTATATAATTAGCAGCACCATTCCAATCGAACTCTTTTTCAAGTTCATTTTTATAAATTTCATTTAAAAGTTTTATCGAATCATATTCAAATAAACTCCACCCCCTTTTCCATGTAGCCCAACCCCAGCAATCAGCCCCTTTCAAAAAAAAAGTCTCTGGGAGTTTTGCTTTAACAGGATAAATATATCCATGAATACTAATAACTTTTTCCTCATCCTTATACAAATCTAAAGCCTTGTTCATATATTCTAAAAAGAACTCAGAGAGGATTAAATCATCCTCAAGTACGATAACCTTTTCATATCTTTCAAGAATTTTGGTCACTCCATTTATCACAGAAGAAGCAAGCCCAAAATTTCTTTCGCTTTCATAAACAAATACTTTTGAAAATCCATTGAGGGCATTTATGTATTCTCTAACTTTTTGAACCAGATTGTAATCTTTTTCATTCTTTGGTCCGTCAGAAAAAATATGTAACTCGCTGTCTGCCGATAACTTATTTCTCAGCAGGGATTGAATTGTTTGCTGAGTGTGCCAATACCTTTTATATACAAATAAAACAATGGGCGCTAAATTCATTTCAGCCATCAAAATATTTTTTCAATTCAGCTATATTTCTTAAGATTTTATGTTGATTTAAGTTGGATTTATTCCTTGAACAAAAATCCGTAAAGCCCGCGAAAATTGAAACAGCAATCTCTGCAATCTTACATGGTCCGATATACTCATCAACAAACCTGCATAAGTAAGGAAATATTGGTAAATCATAATATGCTGCAATATCCTGCATAATGTTACCATAACGATTTTGAGGAAGAATCTCTATAAAACCCGCTGATAAAGCTGTGGGTAAAATCATATTTGAGCCATGCACTCCAACAACTATGTGGCTATCCGAATATACTTTACACCACTTAACTTCAACCTCATTTGTAAGTTTTTCTTCTCTTATGTCATTGATGAATGAAGGAAGAGTTCCGGTTTTTCCAATTCCTATGATATAAAAATTTGCTGATGGAATCTCATTTTTAATTTTTTTAAAGGTTTTAGAAACCTTCCGATTTTGCTTAATGGAAAATACGATTTGGGCAAAACGAACCAGTTTTACTTTTGTCAAAAGTTGAAACACATAATGTTCCAATTTAGAGCTAAACCAGAGCCTGTCATTTCGGTAAATAAAAGAAATGGTGAAGGGTTTTTTGCTGAAGTCTTCTAAAG